>NZ_LT629695.1:680015-1360031 GCF_900099705.1 Agrococcus jejuensis | reverse complement strand
GACGCACCCCTCGCATAGCAAGGAAGAAACGGGCCTGGTCGCCGGTCATGCGATCCTGCTCGTCGCGAACGGCGTCGTACGCAACGCGGTGGTTAGCCACGCCGATGAACTCTCTCGTGAGGCGCTCCCGGAGCCATTGCAGCTCGGGGGCATCCGTCGGGTATCGCTGCCGGACGCTGCCAGCGAGCGCGTCGAGCGCTTCGGCCAGGCTCGTGGACCGCAAAGTGTCGGACCCAATCCACTGGACGGGATGCCATCCGACGTCCTCCGGCGGCGCCTGGGTGTAGGGCGTGACGACGGCATAGGTCATCGCATCGCGAAGGTCGATGCCATCGAGGTCACGAATGAGATCGCGCAACGCGTACATCTCGACGCGGGCTTGATCCATCGGCGGCTGGATGGCGCGTCGAGGCCGCGGCGGCGAATCCAGCCACCAGTCTCCGCTCGCATCGCGACCAACCGTTCCGCCCTTGACCTCCAGGACCAGCACGGCGCCATCCCACAAGACGATGAAGTCCGCCTCTGCCTCGCGCTTGCCCCTCGCCTTGCGCAGCGAGGTCGAGTAGATGGCCAGGCCGTTGGGCCGGTCCATCTTTCGCAGAAGGTCGGCCAGCAGGCGCTCACTCCCGGTGAGATCCTGAGCGCGTGGTGCTGCCTCCCCAGAGCCAAAGACCAGCACTACCCCTCCCAGAGATAGTCGAAGTCGTGGAATGCGAGGTCGCGGTTGAGGTCGCCGAAGTTGTCCTTCAGGTCCACGATGAGGCACTCTTCCTTGCCGCCGTTCCTCGGGCCGCGGAGACCTCGACCGACCATCTGGATGTACCTGTTCGGGCTCAGAGTGGGTCGCGCAACGTAGAGGGCGCGGATGCTCGGCGCATCGAACCCTTGGGTGAGCAGGTCGCAGTTCACGAGAACGCGAAGGTCGCCAGCCTTGAATCGTTCGATCTGCTCCCGGCGTTCGGAGTCCGGCGTCTGTCCGCTGAGCGCTGCGGCGCTCACCCCCTGGTTCTTCAGGATGGCCGCCGTTGTCTGCGCCGAGAGCACGGAAGGGGTGAAGATCAGGATCGGCCACGTCTCATCCAGGCTGAGAACGTGCTCGACGAGAATCTTCATCCTCTGCTTGTCCTGACCGAGGCGTTGCAGCACGTCGCCGTCGATTCGTCCGAGGTCCTCCGCCCGCTGGCGCTCCCGATTGTCGAGCACGATGTCGACACCCCCGAGCACCTCGTGGGTCACGCGAGCCAGGACGCCGCGATGGACCAAGGACGCATGGGCGTCGACGCCCAGAGGGTCGATCTTGCGGCCACCGAACCGCACAGCGAGACTCTCGTTCGCCGTCGGCGAGTACCCCTTGAACGGAGTCGCGCTCAACCCGAGAAGTGGGCGTTCGAAGCTGCGGCCGTCGATGCCGAGCTCAGAAAAGAGTCGTCGGTACTCGGCTGAGGCGCCAGCGACGTGAGCCTCGTCGACGAAGACTGCCGTCGCCTGCTTCAGCCACTCGTACTCGTCGCCGTCGAAGGCCTGGGCAAGCTTCGCATCCGTCGCCACGATCACACTCAGCTTGGTGTCGGGCGCCTCGACCGTTCGATCGCCCCAGAGGCGCCCAATCGTGAGGGGCTCGGAGGAGGCGATCCACCGCCAGACCTCGCTCCACGTCTGCACTGCTTGCTCGCACAGTTCCTTGGTCTGCGCGATCCACAGCACCGGACCAACTAGCCGGCCATCGTCGAACATCCGCAGCACGCTCTCCGCCGCTGTTCGAGTCTTGCCTGCACCGGTTGGCAGCTGGACCATTGCCTTCTGCGCTGGCTCGTTCACACCCGCGCCGAGGATGACTGACTGGATCCCGCGCAACGCCTCCTGTTGGTAGTCGTGGAGGGGAGGCAGGTCAGGACGCCCGGGCACCACCACCACCGGGGGTGCGGAGGGAATAGGCCTGGAGCCAGCCAGGGAGGGTGAGAATCCGAAGGACTCCACCCACGTCACGGCAGCCGCGTTCCCAGCCATCCTTTGGGGGAAGTCGCTGAAGCCTTCCTGCTCGAACAGGTCCCGGATCTCGGACAGCGTGCGCTGCCCGTGAGCGTCGAGGAGCAACTGGCCCAGACTCGGCTCGCGGTCGCCGCCCATGCTCACGACCGCGTCCCAGAGGTCACCAAGCTTCTCCCGCAGGTCGTCTTCGCCGAAGAGGATCTCGAGTCGCTCCGCGTCGGACCCGGCGGCACGTGCCTCTGCCCTTAGCATCTCGGCTTGCTGGCGTACCTGAGCCTGGCGGAGTCCGTCGAGCTGGGAGTCCTCCAGCGGCAGGCTGAACTCGTCGCGAAGCGCCGCCATTGCCTCCAGTGGAGTCGCGCTCGAGAGCACGTACAGGCGACGGCCCTGCAGTGCGCTGCTGAGCGGCTGATCCTCGAAGCCGCCGCCCTGGCTCGCAACGCGCTTCGTGATCGCGTCTGCCCTCGCGATCTCGACGTCGGAGAGCGACGGCGCGAACATGTGCTCTCGCAGACCTGAGAAGAGGTCGAGGGCAGGCTGCGCCTCGGACTCGCCCTCAAAGATCCACGAGAAGTTAAACGACTGCTCGAATGGCTTGAGACCTGCCACCTCCACGAGCGTCGACGCTGCGTCGTCGTCCGCGACGGCGATGTACGGCTTCTGGCGTCGGCGGAGGAATTCCGTCTGCTCCGCATCGCGGGCGACGATGATCGTGGACGCTGTCACCTTCTCGATCGCGAGACCAACGCGCGCGTGGAGCTGACGCGGAGCATCGGGGCCGAGCGCGCGAACGGCATGGCACGTCAATTCGGCCAGATTGTCGTCCGACACGGTCGGAAGCATTTTGCGGTCGAGGAAGTCGCGCCACCTCCTGGTGTCGACCTCCGCGAGGGTCTCCGGAAGGCCAAGCGACTTCGAACGCTGCAGGTCGACCCGTCCGACGGGCAGGGCGTCATCGAAGTTCGTCAACAACGGCGACACTGCTGCATCGACTGGGACGGCGCCGACCTTCGTGTCGAGACGTCCCCACACGCGCACCGCCCAGAGGTGCGGCGCTTCGACCTCGAACACGCGGTTGGACGCCGCATCTTCGGCGTCCCAGGTTTCGCTGCCGCGAGCGGCAAGAAGGTTCCTTGTCCAGAGGATCGACGCGTCCGAGTCGGGCGCGAGGTCTGCGAGGACCGAGAACGGGCCAGGCCCGAACCCGTCGTTGATCTCGAGGCTGGTGACGGAGCGCTCGCCTGGGCCTAGGCCAAGATTCACCATCTGTAGAACGTGGCTGACGTACGCGTCCCACTGGGACTCGGATGCGACGGGGTACTCGTCTTGGACGCGATCAGCAACGCCGAGGCGGGCGGCGATCTGCGGAACGCAACGTGTGCGGTCCAGCGTGCGATCGGGCCGCACGTTCGCGAGGTCGGGGACATCCCAGGTGGTCTCCGCAGGA
Source organism: Agrococcus jejuensis (assembly GCF_900099705.1). Lineage (NCBI taxonomy): Bacteria > Bacillati > Actinomycetota > Actinomycetes > Micrococcales > Microbacteriaceae > Agrococcus > Agrococcus jejuensis. Next base: position 1,356,595 of record NZ_LT629695.1, on the reverse strand, counting down.
GCCCAGCCGCCATCGAGTGTGGGTACGAGCACGCGGCTCTGAGCCGAATTGATCGCGTGAACTGCTTCGCCGGGTCGCAGATCCAGGGCAAGGTCCCAGATCTGGCTCCAGCTGTCGCCGTCTTCACCAGCATTGGCGACGAGCTGCTCGAGTCGAACGGCTGGCGTGAGCTCGCGAAAGCCTGCGGACTGAAGGATTCGCAGGACGCCATCGTGCTTGAGGAAATCTTGCGCGACGAACTCTGAAGTCACTCCATGGGCGCCAGAGGGAAGGTGAACGGAACCCGAATCCTTTAGGGTCGCCCGCCGGCCGTCGGCAAGTGGGATGACGCGGGCATCAGCGGCGCTAGGAGCGCCCTTGCTGCGGAACTCGTCTGCGGCACGAAGCGCGTTTGCAGCCTCGTGGTCGGAGACTGAGGCCCACGCCGTGAGCCAACTCGGGAACTGGGTCACCGGAACACTCGTGAGAAGCTTGTCGCGGTCGGCGCGCTTCATCGCGAAGGCCTCGTCAAGCTCGTAAATGAACAGGTCCTGCAAACGCGTGCGCCTCTGCGGCGTTTGATAGGCGGTGTGGTGGGGATCCTTCGATGCCGGACCGAGGGCAAAGTTGCGAACCTCGATGATCGACCCGAGGTCGACCGGAAGTGCGAGGGCATCGAAGGCGAGCGGTGCGAAGGCGCTGCCGAGTTCGAGCCGCCCATCCGCAGTTGGAATGCTAGGACGCTTTGCTGCCGCGCGTGGGATGGCATCACTCAGCAGTTCGTCACCGAATCCCAGAGCCTCCCGACCACGCGCTGGCATGTAGTCGAAGTGCAGGGCGGGGTCGTGGTCGCCGCTGAGCCGTGGCAGCAGATCGACGAAGAGATCCGCCAGGGATCGCAGGATCTCCCGGTTGTACTCCTTCGGCAGCAGCGTCGTGCGATCGTCGTTCACCGACCACGGCGCGTTAAAGAGCGCCGATGCCGTCGTCTCATCCTGGAGCGGGAAGTATGACCAGAATCGTCCGCGAACGGCTTGGCTGCGGTTCACGGGCGCCGCCACACTGATCTGGATCTCGCTGCGGGAGACGGCTTGGCCCACGTCCTCCTTCGCCCTCGAAGACGGGCGGTGCAACTTGTGCAGCACGTACCAGTCCTCACCCGTCCCATCCGGGCTCTCGATGCGAATGCGATCGCCACCGAGATCGCGCGATACGTGACTGACGTCGATGGGCTCATCTGTTCGGGTCGAGCGAAGCCGGATCTCCTTGACGGCGCCAACGAAGAGAAGGAACTCGGAGCCGAACTCGCGGAGCTCCTTGATCAGCTGACCGGGGATCTTCACTCCCGGCATCTTGATGATGGTCGTTGCCCAGGTCGCCAGTTCTGAAGCCACCGGGTCCGCCGCGAAGACAGAGTTAGCGTCGATCGGCACGGGCGTGCGCAGCTTCGGAGTCGATCGCTGCGATCCGATGATCGACTGCATTTCGTTCGTCGACCGCTCCGTGTTGAACTCGAAAGCGACCGACTTGCTCAGTACCTGGGGCGCATCCGTGACAGCGAGCACCGATTTGAACCCTAGGCCGAAGCGCCCGATCTCATCGCCCTGCTTCACGCTGAGGAATGCGTGCGACACGGCCTCGACACCGCGCGCTGAGAACTCGCGACCCTCGTTGGCGCAGTACAGAGCGTCATCGGTCAGCACGATCTCGACCCGTCCGCGTGAGTTGGCGCCTTTCAGCGCGTCCGCCGCGTTCTGCACTAGCTCCATGAGCGTGCGCTCTGAGTAGCCGCCGACCCGGATGTTCTCCTCATGGTTGCTGTCTTGCTCGACGAGCACCGGATTCGCGCGATACGCGTTCATCGCATTCGCGTAGAGACGCTCGACGTGCGCGACGAGGTTTGGGTCGGGATCGGGCCACACCGTGCTAACTCCTGTCTTGTTTGGCAATGCTGACTCTCAGCGTCGACCCGGCGCCTGTGGGTCGACGCGCCGAGGCCTGGCGGAGTTCCGCGCGCGCTTCTCGACACGCGACTGTCGCCCGGACGTCGGATCGAAGCCCGGGAGCGCTGCGGCACAGACTGCGGCCGAAAGCTGATGAGTTTCGAAGGTGAAACTGTCGGTGCTCATGCCTTTGGCCTCTGCGCTTGAGCGACGGAACATCGCGTTGCTTGCACAGTAGTCCGAAGCTCCGACAGAAACCTGACACTTCGTCAGGAGCGCCGTCACGGCCACTCCATCTCCGGCCTTAGGCCCCGCACAGGGTGGGTGCGCCGAGACGCTCCGTGCCGAAGGCGCGCCTGGTGCTGCGCTGATCGAGCGCTACGCAGGCCGCTGCAGGTCGACGAAGTCGTGGTACATGAAGTGCGTCGCGACGTCGTCGCTGACGTCGACGTCGACGATCTTCGGGAACGACGTGCCGAAGCCGACCTTGCCGATCGCCTTCTTGCCGAGCTCAGCGGTCGGATAGACCTTCGCCAGCACCTGGTCCTTCGACGAGTGGTAGTTGTACACCGAGCCCGAGACCGACTCGTTGAGCAGCTTCCAGTCACCGCCGACGCCGACTGCAGCGCCGAGAAGGTGCACGTCCTCGATACGGGGGCCGCCGGACTTCGTCGCGAGCAGCTCGGCCGTGGCGAGCATCACGCGAGCGCCGAGGCTGTGCCCGACGAGGACGAACGAGGTGTCGTCGACGCGTGCGAGAAGGTCGGCGAGGACGGCCGCGGTCTGGGCCGCGCGATTCTTCGCGACGGTCCAGGGGTTCTTTGCGACGTCGGCAGCGATCAGCGCGGCGCCGAGCGGCGGGATGATGTTTGCGCCCTTCTTCCATGCCTGCATCGCGAATGCGCGCACGACGCCGCCAGCTGCGGCCTTCGCGCCGGCGACGCCCGCCATGAGGCCGAAGGCTGCGAGCTCCTTCGCGCCCCAGTGCACGCGGTAGACAGGGTTCTCGGGATAGCGCTGCAGCACGATCCGCTGCCAGTCGTGCCACTCGCCCTGCTTCTCGGTCATGAAGCCCGACGCGACGAGCACCGGCGAGCCGACCCCGTCCTTGAGCTTCGTGATGGCGAAGGACGAGTCGTCCTCGAGATACGCCGTGGCGGTCACCGCGCCAAGCGCGCCACCGAGCGCGGCCCCCGAGGCCGTGACCACCGCAGTGCCGCCAGCCATGCCAAGGCCACCTGCCGCGATCGCGCCTCCGCCGAGGAATGCGAGGCCGTGGCTCGAGGCAGCGGCTCCGCTGAGTGCTGGCCCGATGAGTCCGCTCGCTCCGAGCGCGCCACCGATCGCAGGTGCAGCGAAGAACACCATTGGTGCGACGACAGCGACCCCCGCCCCTGCGACAATCACGGTCGTCGTCAGGCGAGCGAGGTTCGGAGCGTCGAAGGTTCTCAGGTCGTCGATCGCATCAAGGCCGGCGTAGCGCTCGTTCGCCCGCTCGAAGCTGCGGATCTCGTGGCGGTGCTCGCCGCAAAACGCCGCGAGGCCGACCGAGAAGTGATGACGACGGGCCATGTAGCGACAGCCGGCAGCGAAGCACGGCGTCGTCGCCGCACCGCATCCCGAGCAGAGAAAGACCGCGGGCGAGAACTGCCCGTCGACCTCGTTATGAGTCGTCTCGACGAAGCAGCACGAGCACCAGCCTCGCCGGGTCTGGTACGAGCCGAAGTGCATGAACTCGGCCAGCTGCAGCGCGACCTTCGCGTTACGCTCGGCCGCCTTCGAGAACGCCTTGCGCTGCTCGTCGTCGTCGGCGTGACGTGCTCCGAACTCGTTGACGCCGAAGTTCAAGAGGTTTTCGCGGAGCGCATCGCTCGCGATGAACTCGGCGTCGCCGACGAGTGCTGGCTCGGCAACGACGTTCACGTCGTCGACGGTCAGCTCGATGTGGCGACTCGATCCCTCGTGCGTCGAGACGACGGTGCACCGAAAGCCGACATCGCCGACGGGAATGTACTGGTAGGAATCCACGCGACCTCCTGAGGGATGACCCACGGCACACGGGGTCGCTTGCAGCGTAATGGGGCGTCGCGGCGCTTCCCTGTGACCGTGGCAGACACGCCGGGTCGTGCTGTCGGTGGCGCGTCCTAGTGTTACGGCAGGCTCACGAGTCGCAGCCTTCGGTACCTGGCCGGCTGCGCGGCAACCCTCCTCGCCGAGCGGGGTGCCCCAGGGGAAGAGCCGGTCGCGTGCATCCCGCGTGCGGCAAGTCGGCGGCTTCCGGTCGCCTCTCGAAGGGCTCTGCCGTGAGCGGACGAACGAAGCCGCGTGTTGCGCACCGACGCATGGTGGTGCGCGACGGTCAGATGGTCGACATCGTGAACGGCGACGTGGGATGCGTGCAGGCGCGGCTCGGCGAGTGGTGCGAGGTGATGCTCACGCCCGCGCTCGATCACGATCTCTGCCTGTCGCACCGACTGCCGGCGATCGTGCCGAATCCTCCTTGCGGCGATGCGAGCGACCCGAGCGATCTGGCTGCGTGGTTCCGAGCGTTCGAGTTCGCCGGGGTCGTGCGGCGATCCGGGGCAGTGAACCGACAACTGCGTCGCCTCGCCGCGTACGGCATCCACTCGGCCTTCCGCGACGCGTATCGCGACCAGATCGATCACGCAATCGCCGACGGGTTCAGGCCGTCGGCGTTTGGCACGAGAGCGCTCTCTCGGCGAGCTGCGTCGCACGCGCTCGCGCCGTAGCTGCTTGCTCTTGCCGCTGCGCATCCCGCTCGCTACTCTCGACTCAGAAGCAGAACGCAGTGCTCATATAGAGAACGGCGCGCCAAGCCCACCGACAACGCAGTCGACGGAGGACCGATGCAGTTCCATCACGACGGGTATGTCTCCGGCGACCCCCGCATCCAGCCCGCCCAGGGCACGGGCGTCAATCGACCCGAGGACCTCCCCGACGAGGTCGACGTCCTCATCGTCGGCTCCGGGCCCGCCGGCATGCTGCTCGCGGCGCAGCTCTCGCAGTACCCGTCGGTCACGACGCGCATCATCGAGCGGCGCGCGGGGCGGCTGAAGGTGGGGCAGGCCGACGGCATCCAGGCGCGCAGCGTCGAGACGTTCCAGGCGTTCGGCTTCGCGGAGCGCATCACGCAGGAGGCGTACCGCATCACCTCCACGAGCTTCTGGGGGCCGCGCGACGACGACCCCGCGCAGATCCACCGCACCAAGCGCACCGACGACGACCCCAACGGCATCAGCGAGTTCGAGCACCTCATCGTCAACCAGGCGCGCGTGCTCGACTACTTCGCCGAGGCAGCCCTGCACGGGCCGGCGCGCATCGAGCCCGACTTCGGCATCGAGTTCGTGAGTCAGCAGCGGGATGACCACCCGACGCATCCCGTGCTCGTCACCATCCGCGACTCCGGTGCGACGCGCGAGCAGGAGGATGCGGCGCTCGCCGCCGCCACCGGGCTCGGGGCCGAGGCGGCGCGGCTCGCGGTGAACGAGGCGACTGCAGCCCCCGCAACGCAGGCAAGCGAAGCCCCCACCCAGCAGATCCGCGCCAAGTACGTCGTCGGCTGCGACGGCGCGCGCAGCGCCGTGCGCCGCTCGATGGGGCGCCAGCTGCTGGGCGACCAGGCGTTCCACGCGTGGGGCGTCATGGACGTGCTCACCGTCTCCGACTTCCCCGACGTGCGCATGAAGTGCGCCATCCAGTCGGCGGCGGGCAGCATCCTGCTCATCCCGCGCGAGGGCGGCCACCTGGCGCGCTTCTACGTGGACCTCGGCGAGGTCGCCACCGACGACGCCGGCAAGGTGCGCACGACCGACATCCACGACACGATCGCTCGCGCGAACGCCATCCTCTCGCCGTACACGCTCGAGGTGAAGGACGTCGCCTGGTACTCGGTCTACGAGGTCGGGCACCGGCTGTGCGACCGGTTCGACGACGGCGTGGATGCGGCGGGCGGCGAGCGGGAGCCTCGCGTGTTCATCGCGGGCGACGCGTGCCACACCCACTCCGCGAAGGCCGGCCAGGGCATGAACGTGTCCATGCAGGACGGCTTCAACCTCGGCTGGAAGCTCGGCGCCGTGCTCACCGGCCAGAGCCCCGACGCGCTGCTCGCCACCTACTCCGCCGAGCGGCAGGTGGTGGCGCAGAACCTCATCGACTACGACAAGCAGTGGTCGAGCCTCATGGCCAAGAAGACCGCCGAGCTCACCGACCCCGACGAGATGACGCGCTTCTACGTCGACCAGGCCGAGTTCCTCTACGGCTTCCGCACGCAGTACGAGCCGTCGATGATCACCGGGTCTGCGACGCATCAGGCGCTCGCGGCCGGCTTCCCGATCGGCAAGCGCTTCAAGTCGTACCCGGTCGCGCGCGTGGCGGATGCGAACTTCGTGCAGCTCGGGCACCACCACCGGGCGGATGGTCGATGGCGGCTGTATGCGTTCGCGGATGCGTCGGGGGAGGCGCTCGCGCGGTTCGCGGAGGCGGCGCCGGTGGTGCTCTCGCGCTTCACTCCCGCGGACTCCGATGAGGATGCGGTCTTCGACGTGAAGGTCGTGCTGCAGGATGCGTGGCAGGACGTGGACCTCGGCGCCGTGCCGCCGATCTTCCTGCCGCGCACCGGCTCGCTCGGACTCGTCGACTACGAGAAGGTCTACGCCGCGATCGCCCCGCGCGACTGCCAGCCGGCGGCGCCGAAGATGGCGGTCGGCACCGACATGGATGCCGACATCTTCGATGCGCGCTCAGTGTCGCGCGACGGTGCGCTCGTGCTCGTGCGCCCCGACATGTACGTGGCGCACGTGCTGCCGCTGGATGCGGTGGGGGAGCTGGAGGAGTTCCTTACGGGCTCTGTCCTCCCGGGATGACGCGACGCGGCGCAGCCGGCGGGTTCACTCTGAAGGATTGAGCCATTCGGCCCGGTACGCGAGCGACGCGTCCTTGAGCGTCGCGACCCGTTCGGGGCGGGTTGCCTCGGCGACGTCGATCGTATGGATCGCGCCGGTTCGGGGGAGTAGGAGCAGAGGAGCCGCCTTTGGCTCGTGCGCGGCGCATGCAAGCGCCACCGACGTCTCGACGAGGTTGAACTCGACGTCGCTGAGAGGGGCCCCCGGGAAGTGGACGTACGCGGCGTAGTCGCGGTGATGCTCGTCGGTGATCACGAGATGCAGACGGAGGCTCACGAGTTCGACACCGCCGGACGAGATGACCACGTTCCGCTGCCGGCGTCGCGCTGCAACTGGGCGCATGATCGCGAAGATCTGAGTCATGCCCTTCGCGCATGCGGTGTAGCTCGGGCGCATCCTGTCGCTTGCCTCGTCGATTGCGCGCGCGAATGCGCCTCCGCGACACCCTGCCTCGACGTAGGCGATGGTGGCGCTGATGAACTTCTCGTAGACGAAGCTGAAGATGCGCCCTTCCTTGGGAGCGAGAACCTGTGCGCGATCCCTTTGGACGTGGCCCCTTCGGCCACGAGCGCGGGCGTTCGCATGCTCGCGCAGATGTGTCAGGGAAGGAATGTGGGCCGTGATCTCCATTGCTGCTCCTTGGGTGCAACGTCTCGTCTCAACTCTTGCCGTTGCCACCGACATCCGCCGACGCCCTCGCTGGCGCTCCTTGACAGCGGGCGGTGATTCCGCACGAGGGGATCCGATCTACGGGGCTCAAGCCGACGATGCTGAGGCGGTCCGCTCGGCTCCCTCGCGCGTGCCCCGTCCGCGAGGGCCCACGCATCCGTACACAGCACATGGCCCGCTCACGCGCGAATCGGCATCCACGCAGAGATGCACGCTCTAGCGTCGAAGGCGTGACCGGCGACCTCAATGAGACGACCCCGCAGCGTCCCGTCGCCGCCATCGTCCACAACCCGGTCAAGGTCCCCGTCGAGAAGCTGCGGCACGCAGTCGAGCAAGCGGAGGCCCACCACGGCTGGGCCCCCTCCCTCTGGTTCGAGACCGCGGCCGACGACTCGGGCGCGCAGGCCGCGCGAGACGCTGCCAAAGAGCGCCCCGACGTCATCCTCGTCGCGGGCGGCGACGGCACCGTGCGTGCCGTGGCGGAGGCGATGCACGAGTCGGGCATCCCGCTCGCGCTGCTGCCCATCGGCACCGCCAACCTCCTCGCCCGCAACCTGCGGCTGCCCCGCACCGGCATCCCCCGAGCCGTGGCGGCGGCGTTCACCGGCACCGACCGCGCGGTCGACATCGCCTTCGCCGCGATGCGCGCGCCCGACGGCACGGTGACCCGCAAGGCGTACCTCGTCATGGCCGGCATCGGCCTCGACGCGCGCATGGCGGCCGACGCGACTCCCGAGCTCAAGCGCCGCTTCGGCTGGGGCGCCTACGTGGATCCCATCGCCCGCTCCATCATCGGCAACGCGAAGTTCGACCTGCGGTACCGCATCGATCGCGGTCGCTCTCGGCCGCTCCGGGCGCACACGATCATCGTCGGCAACGTCGGCACGCTCACCGCGGGTCTCCTGCTGCTGCCCGACGCCGTCGTCGACGACGGGCTGCTCGATGTCGTCGTCTTCAAGCCCAAGGGTGCATGGGGATGGACGCAGATCGCCTCGCGCTTCACCACGAACGGCATGTTCCAGGCGTCGCGCGCCGGCCGCTGGGTGCTGCGCAGGACCCCCGACCTGCGGGCGCTGCGGTACGCGCAGGCCGAGCGCTTCGAGGCGCGCTTCGACGAGCCGCAGCTGCTGCAGCTCGACGGCGACACCGTCGGCGAGGTCGTGGGCGTGGCGCTCAGCGTCAAGCACCACGGGCTCACGCTGCGGATGCCGGCGGCGCGAGGACGCTGACCCCTACTGCTGCGCAGACGGAGCGGATGCGCTCCGCCGCCGAGCCCACGCACGCGCGCCCACGCCGAGCAGGCCGATCACGAGCGCGATGGCCACGCTCGGCACGGCCAGCAGGGCCGCATCCGTCGTGAGCCCACGCACGAACGTCTCGCCTGCGATCGCGACCAGCTCGCCCGGCATCGTCCAGTACACGCGGTAGCCGATGGCCGTGCCGACCGCGACGATCGCCGCCGGCAGCACGGCCAGCACCACGAGGCTCACCACCCATGCGGCCGCATCCCGCGCGCGCAGTCCGCACCACGCGAGCAGCGCGCCCACGAGCACCGCCGGCACCCACGTGACGGCGAGCAGCAGCACCTGCTGCACCGGCGAGAGCACGACGACGCCCCACGGATGCACGACCGACCCGAGCCACGAGCCCACGGCGATCGCGCCGAACGTGCCGGCGACGACTGCGATGCGGCGCCCAGTGACGCCGATGACCGCGAGCGTCGCCCCGCACGCGATGAGCAGCAGCGAGGCGCCGGAGAACGCGACGAGGTACAGCGTCGCGGCTCGCGACCCGTCGAGTCCGCCCGCGGTCACGATCGCCGACTGCGCGAGCGCCACGACCAGCACGCCAGCCATCCCGGCCGTTGCGAGCCACGCGCCCCGCGCGCCCCACCGCAGGATCCTGCCGACGACCGCTGCGACGGCGCCGGCGAACCCGGCGATCGCGAAGACGAGCTCGAGCAGGTACTGGTTGAACGGCCACAGCGAGAACGGCATGTCGTCGGGCAGCGTCGCCGTGGCCCACAGGTTCTGCAGCGGCAGTCGCATGCCCGTGAGCATCCACGGCAGCAGGGCGACGACCGCGGCGGCGGCGCCGATTCCGAGCGCCACCAGCGGCGAGGTGCGCGCGCGCTCGACGGGAGCATCGACGGCGGGATGGGGTGCAGGTGCGACAGCGCTCACGCTCGCACCATAGACGCGGCATCGCGTCGCAGGCTGGGCGTCGCGGGTGGATGCCGGACGCGTCGAGTCGGGCCTCGTGGCTCGCGGCACGCGACCGAGCATCCGACGAGCCGACCGTGTCGCGTTGACGGATCGGCGGTCGGGCCCCGCGTGCGCGGAATGTCTCTGAGAGCGATGGCATGCGCGCATCGCACGTGCTCGTGCTCTCAGAGACACTTCGCGCGGGTTCGCGCGGCCGGCGCTCGGGCGCGGTCCGAGAGGATGGACCCATGCGCATCCTCATCACCGGCGGGGCCGGGTTCGTCGGCACGCAGCTCGCTCACCGCATCCTTGAGCACGAGGCACCGGTCGGCCAGGTCGAGCGGCTCACGCTGCTCGACATCGCCGAGCCGCGGGCCGAGCTGCTCGCCGACGAGCGGGTCGACGCTCTCGTCGGGCCCATCGGCGACCAGGTCGCGAACCTCGGGCCGCTCGACCTCGTGTTCCACCTCGCCGGCGTCGTCTCGGGAGCGGCGGAGGCCGACCTCGACCTCGGCATGCAGACCAACGTCGACGACACGCGTGCGCTGCTCGACCACCTCCGCGCCGCGACCGAGGCGGGCGCCGCGCCCGCGACGTTCGTCTTCACGAGCTCGCTCGCCGTCTTCGGCGAGGACCCGTTCCTCGGCCAGCCCGCCGTCATCCGCGACGACACCCTGCCGCGCCCGCAGTCGAGCTACGGCGCGCAGAAGTACATCGCCGAGCTGCTCGTCGGCGACTACGGACGCCGCGGCCTCGTGCACGCCCGCACCGTGCGCCTGCAGACCGTCGCCGTGCGCCCCGGCGCTCCGAACGCCGCCGCGTCGTCGTTCGTGTCGGGCATCGTGCGCGAGCCCGTCGCCGGCGTGCGCGCGCCGCTGCCCGTGCCCGCGGACACCCCGATCTGCCTCTCGTCGCCCGTCAAGACGGTGGATGCGCTCGTGCGCGCCGCGTCGGCGTCGGCCGAGGCGTGGGGCAGCCCGACCGCGGTGATCCTGCCCGGGCTCTCGACGACGCCCGCGCTCATGCTCGAGGCGATGGATCGGGTGTCGGGGCAGCCGCTGTCCGACCTCGTCGACGAGCAGATCGACCCGGCGATCGTCGCGATCGTCGCCTCGTGGCCCGGCGCGTTCGAGCCCGAGCGAGCGCTCGCGCTCGGCATCACGGCGCCGGACTCGGTGGATGCGGTGATCCGCGAGTACCTCGAGCTGGTCGGGGTGCCGGCGGTCGCGTAGCGGCCGACGTGCGTCCTCGGCGAGACACCACTCGAAGTGTGCTGCGCTCGCCCTTCAGCGAGTGGACCTCGACGCCTTGCCCGACATTGCGTCACGATCTCGCAACGACGCGCCGGGCGAAAGGTTTCCGCTCAGGAACTTGCTCGTAGCATCCCAGCATGACGACCGACAGTCGTGCCGGATGGCGCAAGGACCCCTATGGGGTCGAGCGCTGGTGGGACGGTGCCAAGTGGCATGACGCACGCGACCAGGGGCGCGACGTCGTGACGCGACCGCGAGGCGTCTCGTCCGCGCCGTCGAGCCCGATCATGCCGTCGGCATCCTTCACGCGACCGCCCGCCGTCAAGTCACCATCGCCCTATGCGCGACCGACGGCGCCCGCGTTCTACTTCCCGCCGACGCAGCCGCAAGCCGTCGCGGCCACCGGGAAGCGCGTCGGGGTCGCGGTCGCGCTCGCGCTCGCCATCTTCCTCGGCCTGCTCGGCATCCACCGCATCTACGTGGAGCGCACGGCGAGCGGCATCCTCATGCTCCTGGCCGCGATCGCGAACGCCGTCACCATCGTGGGCTTCGGCATGCTGCCGGTCGCGGGGCTCGCGGCGCTCGGCGTCTGGTGGGTGGTCGACCTGTTCCTGGTGAAGAGGATGGTGCGCTCGGCGAATCGGCGGCGGTTCGCGTAGGGAGTTCGAGCCCCTGGGCGGGCACCTTTCGAGGCTCGCTTCGCTCGCACCTCAAGGAGCGGGCTTGGGGAGCGGGCCAGGGGAGAGTCGAGGGTTTCGGCCCGATGTGACCTCACCTCGGGCCGAAAACCTCAACTCTGGAGGACGGGGTCGGCCGGGCCGGGGAGCACCTCGCGCAGCAGGTCGTCGAGCGTCACGACGCCGACGAGCGTCGACGACGAGACGACCGTCGCCAGCTGCACGCGCTCGCGGCGCATGCGCGTGAGGGCGTCGTGCACCGACGTCTCGGGCGTGACCGCGAACGCATCCCGGGCCAGCGACTCGACCGGGGTCGACGCCGCCACGGCGAGGGTGTCGCGCACGTGCACGACGCGCGCTCCCGCACCCGAGCCGACGAGCACCCGCAGGTGGCCCGAGGCGGCCGAGGCTGCCTGCACGTCGGCGGCCGACGCCGAGGCGGGCACCGCGGTCGGCGCCGCATCCGTCTGCACCACGTCCGCGATCGTCAGGGTCGTGAGCGAGATCGCCTTCGCGATCGGCTCCGAGTACTGCGTCTCGAGCACGCCGGCCGCCTTCGAGTGGGCGACGAGCTCGCGGATCGTGTCGACGTCCTGCCCGCCCGCCGCAGCCTTCTCGACGGGCTCGACGCCTGACGCCTTCACCAGCCGGTTCGCGATGTGGTTGATCCACAGCAGGAACGGACGCAGCGGCCACGTCATGGCCCGCGCGAGGATGCCGGTCGCCTTCGCGGCCGTCTCGGGGTGCGCGATCGCCCAGGACTTCGGCGCCATCTCGCCGATCACGAGGTGCAGGAAGGTCACGACGATGAGCGCGAGCATGAACGCGAGCACGTCGGCGGCCCAGAACGGCAGCCCCCACGCCTCGAACACCGGCGACAGCGCGTAGTCGATCGCCGGCTTCGTGATCGCGCCGAGCAGGAAGGTGCACAGCGTGATGCCCAGCTGCGCGAACGCCAGCATGACCGTGAGCTCGTTGACGCCGCGCAGCGCGGCACGGGCGGATGCGCTGCGAGGCGCCTCCTCCTCGAGCCGGTGGCGGCGCGCGGCGAGCAGCGCGAACTCCACGATGACGAAGAACGCGCTCGCGACGATGAGCGCCGTCGTGATCAGCGCGACGAGCCACCAGCTCATCGGGTCACCTCCTCGTTCGCGGCCGAGGCGTCGACCGCATCGGCATCCGCATCCGCCGAACCAGCATCCGCGTTCCGGTCGAACGTCAGCAGCCGCAGCACCACCTGCGACGGCACGTGCCGCTCGACCTCGGTGACCTCGATCTCGAGCCATCGGTCGATCTCGATGCCCTCGACCATCTCGCCGGCCTCCTCGGGCAGGTCGACGCGCACGAGGTCGCCGATCACCGGCAGGTCGCCGTGGTGACGGATGGCGACGCCCGCGATGGTCTCGTCGTCGCCCTCGGGCAGGTCGTGGCCGATGAGGCGCTCGACCTCGTCGACGTGCACGTCGCCCGGCAGCACCCACGCGTGGTCGCCGCTCGCGACGACGGCGATCTCGTCGGTGTCGTGCTCGTCGACGATCTCGCCCACGACCTCCTCGGTGAGGTCCTCGATCGTGAGGATGCCGTCGAACGAGCCGTGCTCGTCGACGACGCACACGAGCTCGTTGCGCGTGCGCTGCATGCGGTCGAGCGCCTGCGGCAGCAGCATCGTCGCGGGCAGCACCACGGCATCCCGCATCACCTCGGTGACCGGAGCGTCGGGCGACGCGGTCGAGCGCAGCACGTCGACCAGCGCGACGACGCCAACGGGGGAGTCGTGCTCGTCGACGACCGGGTAGCGGGTGTGGCCGACGGCCATGAGCGCCCGCACCTCGCCGATCGTCGCGTCCGGGGCGACCGCATCCACGCGCGACCGCGGCACCATGGCGTGCTCGACGTCGCGCTGCGGGAAGTCGAGGATGCGGTCGATCATCATCGACAGGTCGGCAGGCAGGTGGCCGCTGACGCGCGACTCCTCGACGATCGCCTCGAGGTCGCGAGCGGTGGCACTCGCATCCACGTCCTCCAGCGGCTCGATGCGCACGAGGCGCAGCAGCGCGTTCGCCGCATGGTCGAAGACCGTGATGAGCCAGCCGAACGCCAGCAGGTAGATGCGCGTCGGGATCGCGAGGGCGCGAGCGAGCGGCTCGGGGTTCGCGATCGCGTAGTTCTTCGGATAGAGCTCGCCGAAGATCATCGTGACGATCGTCGCCAGCACCAGGGCGCCGGTCGTGCCGATGAGCACGCTGACGCCCATGGGGATGCCGACGCCGCCCAGGAGGACGCCGAGGGACTCGCCGATGAGCGGCTCCGCGACGTAGCCGATGAGCAGACCCGTGACGGTGATGCCGAGCTGCGCGCCCGACAGCATGAACGACGTGCGCTTCGTGATCGCCTGCACGCGCTTCGCCTGCGCATCGCCGGCGGATGCCTTCGCGGCGATCCGCGAGCGGTCGACCGACATGTAGGCGAACTCCTGCGCCACGAAGAAGCCGCACGCGGCGATGATCGCCAACGTCAGCAGCACGCCCAGCAGCAGCGTGAGCACTGCCTCCATCACTGGTCCTCACCCCCTCGGGGGCGTCGCGTTCGGGTCAGGCTCGGCCTGTGACCCTCCGAGTCGGAGTCGGGACTATGTCCCTCCGAGTCGGGGCTGGGACTGTGGCACTCCGAGTCGGAGGCGGGGCTTCGATGGCTCACGGGGTTCTCTCTCGTGGGTCAGGGAATGGGTGCGAGGAGTCTACGGGGCGGGGCTGTGGGGCGGCTTTGACGCGAAGACGCTCCCTGAGGTGCGAGCGCAGCGAGCCTCGAAGGGCTCCCTGCGAGGAGGCCTTGGTGCGGCTCCTTTCGAGGCTCGCTCCGCTCGCACCTCAAGGAGCGGGCATTGGAGGGCGCGGTCGGGGTGGATGCCGTCGGTCGCCGCGCGTAGGGTCGAGCGCATCCGACCACGGAGGTCAGCGTGACGACGATCGTCTCGACCCTGTTCATCTCGCTCGACGGCGTCGCCGAGATCGACCCCGACTGGCACTTCCCCTACTTCGACGCCGCCGTCGGCGCCGCGGTCGGCGAGGACTACGCGGGCGTCGACGCGCTCATCCTCGGCCGCGTCACCTATGACTCGTTCGCCGGCGCGTGGCCCGATCGCGAAGCGGCGGGCGGCGAGGATGCGGGCTTCGCGAAGGAGCTCGGCGACCTGCGCAAGGTCGTCGCCACCCGCGGCGACCAGGATCTCGGCTGGCGTGCCGTCGAGCGCACCGACGACGTCGTGGCCGCAGCACGAGCGCTGCGCGCCGAAGGGCTGTCGAAGGTGCTCGTCGCCGGGTCGATCTCGGTCGTGCGACAGCTGCTGGAGGCGGGCCAGCTCGACGAGCTGCGCCTGCTCATCCACCCCGTCGCCGCCCGCGCCGGCGAGCGGCTGTTCGACGACGGTGCCATCCAGCACTTCGCGCTCGTCTCGGCCGAGGCGCTGCCCACCGGCATGCTGCGCACGATCTACCGGCCGTCGCCCGGCCCCACCGCCGAGGGGGCGACGCCCGCCGCGTACGAGGATGCGCGCGAGTACGTGCCCCAGGCCGAGCGGGCGGCGGACGGCGGCGACTTCGGGGTCGACCCCGGATGACCGACCGCGCCATCCCGGTGCTGCCGTCGCGGTCGTTCGACGCGACGATCGCGTTCTACGGGCGCCTCGGGTTCGAGGCCGTGCACGACGACGGCTGGCTCATCCTGCGCCGCGGCACCGTGCAGCTCGAGTTCTACGATGCTCCCGACGCCGACCCCGCGACGAGCGACGCGATGTGCGTGCTGCGCGTCGCCGACGTCGATGCGCTCGTCGCCGACATCCGCGCCGCCGGCGTGCCCGAGGCGACGGTCGGCTGCCCGCGCCTCCACCCCGTGCGGCGCGAGGCGAGCGGCCTGCGCATCGGCTACCTCGTCGACCTCGACGGCACGCAGCTGAACCTCGTGGAGGACGCCGGGTAGCTGCTCGCGGGTTGCGTTGTGCAGGCGATTCCGCCTCCTGAGGGGAATGTTCCCTCGAAAGCCGGAATCACCTGCAATACGCACCGACCCGGATGCGGCGGTTGCGTTCTGCAGGCGATTCGGGGTGGCAGAGGGGTATCTTCCCTCCGCCCACCCGAATCGCCTGCAAAACGCAACGAGCGGCGCGGCGTCGAGGGGTCCGGGCTACCGTGACCGCATGACGTGGGATGCGGTGCAGTTCGAGACGACGATCGGCGTCGACGTGAAGGGCGACGTGTGGTCGTGCGTCGCCATCCCCGACTCCGCCGAGCTGTTCGGCAGCGGCCGCTCGACGCGCGTCGACGCGACGATCGACGACGTCGTGCTGGCGAACGTCGGCGCCGTGCCCACCGGCACCGGCCGGCACATGGTGTCGATCAGCGCGAAGGTGCGGAAGCAGCTCGGCAAGGACGTGGGGGATGCGGTGACGGTGCGCATCGCACCGCCGGCCTGAGACGCCGTCGCATAGCGCCCGCCGCCGCGCGCTGTCCAGGCAGCGCGCCGCGGCGAGGGCGGCGGGCAGCCTGTCGCCATGCTCTTCCTCGCAGGCGACGGCGCCGGACCCTCCGATCCGCTCACCGCCGACCTCACACCCGTCTTCCAGACGCTCGGCGTGCTCGGCGCCATCGCCGTCGCGCTCGCGATCGTGGTGCTCGTCGCGAGGTTCCGGGCACGTCGGCGGGATCGGGCCTTCCCGAAGGTCGTCACGATCGTGGCCTCGGCCGCCGGGATCGTCGGCTTCCTCCTGCTCGTCATGGCGATTGGCGCGGGCGTCGTCGTCGCCTGACGCTCAGCCCTCGAGGTAGCGCGCGAGGTTCGCGAGCGAGCTCGTGATGCCGAGCGCGTGATCCGCGGCGCCGACGCCCGGTGGCACGTCGCGCGCCTCGATCGTCACGACCGCGCCGTGCGGGTCGTCGACGACCGTCGACTCCATCGTCATCGTGCCCTGGAACGCCGGGTCGTCGGACTCGAAGTCGACGAGCTGCACGATCGACCGGCCCGGATCGAGGGATGCGATGCGCACCTCCGACACGTCCTCGGCGGCCGTCGTCTTGCCAGGCGCATCCGACGCGTCGTCGTACGTCAGCACGAGCCGGTAGGAGCCGCCGGCGCGCATGTCGAAGCGCTCGAAGCGGCCCGACATGCCCTCGGGGCTCAGCCATGCCTCGAGCGCGACGCGGTCGGTGAGCGCCGCGAAGGCCGTCGCGCGGTCGACGTGCACGAGCAGGCTGGCGCGGTCGGTGCGGGTCATGCGGCGAGCGTACGCGGGAGTCATTCGGGGGCGCCGTTCGAGGCTCGCTTCGCTCGCACCTCGAGGAGCGGGCCTGGGGGAGCGGATCGAGGTGTCGCTACGACGCCGCCTCGTGCTCCGTCCAGAGGCCCCACGAGACGCCCGACGGGTCGCGGAACGTCGCGAACCACCTGTCGTCGCCGCCGAGTCCGGTGCGCTCGCGCTCGATGCTCGCGCCGTGCCCGACCGCGTAGGCGAGCGTCGCCTCCAGGTCCTCGACGACGAGGTAGATGCGCGCGCCTGCGGCCGGCGGACGCAGGGCGGACGACTCCCAGAGCCCGCCGATCGTCGCCGACGTGTGCTCCTTCACGATCCAGTAGCGGCCGATCCCGGCGTCCTCGAACTCGGGATCGAACGTCCAGCCCCACATCGCGCCGTGGAACTCGCGGAACCGATCCGGCCACGGCGTCTCGACCTCCCACCACGCGAGATCGACCACGGCCGGCTGCCTCAGCCCTGCACGAAGGGGTCGTCGAGGGGCGTGCCCTGCTCGTACGGCCCGAAGAAGAGGTCGGCGCCGTCGGCGGCGAGGAACGTGCCCGTGCCGTGCTGCGTGCCGTCGCGACCGGTCACGACCGAGGCGACGTCGGCGAAGTGCAGCCGCACGGTCGGGGCGTCGGGGTCGGAGAACTCCACGCGCCAGCCGTCGCCGACCGGCGTGAGCGACGGCTCCGACAGCTCGACGTGCATCATGCCGTTGTGGCCTTGGAACGTCACGACGCCACCGAAGCGCAGCGTGTCGCCGTCGACGCCCTTCGCCGGGAACGCGAAGCCCTCGGCGGTGTCGAGCACGCCGTCGTCGAGCAGCACCTCGCCGTCGGACATGCCGCGCACGTACCCGATGAGCGACGACTTGATGCGCCACACGAGCGAGCCCGGCGCGATGGATGCGGTGGCCGCGGATGCGCTGCTCGCGGATGCGGTCGCAGCGGCGTCGGGGGCCGGCGTCGGCGCGGAGTCGGGCATCGCCTCAGCGTAGCCGGGGTGGGGTGGGGGATGGCTTGGTGCGCCCCAGCAGCTGGTCGAGGAGCGCGCGAGCCGCCAGGCGAGCACGCGTCACGAGACCACGCGACCGCGTCTCCTGCCCAGCCGCGTGCTTGGTCGCGTCGCGCGGGCCTGTCGCGTGGTCTCGTGACGCGGAGGCGCTGCGCGCCTGCGCTCCTCGACCAGCTGGTGGGGGAGCGTCTCGCTGCGAGCCGACGTCAGCGGGGCGCCGGCCACTCCAAGGACGTCGCGAAGTCGATGAGCGCGCGCACGCGGGGCGGGGCATCCGCATCCGCAGACCAGAGCACGTCGACGCCCACCGGGCCGACCGCCGGCTCGATCTCGCGCAGCGCGAGGGGGAAGCCCTCGTAGCTCGCCGCGTTCGCCGGGCGCTGCACGAGGATGCCGTAGCCGAGCCCGCGGCCGACGAGCGTGCGCACCGCCTCGTAGCTGCGCACGCGCTGGCGGATGCGCGGCGTGAGGCCGCGCGCGGCGAAGAGCGAGAGCGTGTGCTCGCTCGACGGCGGCGCGTCGAGCAGGATGAGGTCGCGGTCGACGAGCGTCTCGAGCCGCACCGTCGGCTGCGCCGCGAGCGGGTCGTCGGCGGCGAGCACCACGTGCGCGGGCAGCGCGTACAGACGCCGGCGGCGCGGGTTGCCCGGCACGAGCGTCTCGTACACGAACGCGACGTCGATCTCGCCCGACTCGATGCGTCCGGCGAGGCCGTCCTGCGTCGTCTCGACGACGCGCAGGTCGACGCCAGGATGCTCGGCGGCGAACCCCGCGAGCAGCGGCGGCAGGATCGTGGGCGCGAGCGTGGGGAAGCACGCGATCGTGATCGGGCCCACGAGGGCGCCGTCGGCGGCGAGGCTCGTCGCGAGCTCCCGGGCGGCTGCGAGCAGCGGACGCGCCTGCGCGACCACGTGCGCGCCGGCGCTCGTGAGGGTGAGGCCGTGCGCGCGGCGACGGATCGCGAGGTGCGCGCCGAGGGAGCGCTCGAGCTCGCTGATCGCATCCGAGATCGCCGACGCCGACACGTGCAGCCGCGCCGCCGCCGCCGCGATCGTGCCGTCGTCGGCCGCCGCCACGAGGTACGCGAGCTGGCGCAGCGTGAAGTCGGGGATGGGGGAGTCGGGGCTCATGCGGGGCCTCGTCCCATAAGACTGGGCACTTGATGTCGTGATTCGGGCTGATTCGCGGCATCTACTGCCCGCTCGCGCGCATCTACTGCCCAGTCAGGTTCGCTGGCGTTCATTCCTCGGTTCTACCGCAGAAGCATCCCGCATCTCTCCGCTTTTCACGAAGAAGCGTGCAACCCATGCTGGATGCACGCGCAGCGACGGTGCCGCGCGTGGAAGCGGAGCGAACGATGCCGACCCCTCCCGTCGCCGACTGGGTGCAGATCGCCGACCTCTACCGCGACCCCTTCCCCATCTACGAGCGCCTGCGCGCCGAGGGCGGCGTGCACTGGGTACCCGCCGTCGGCCGCTACCTCATCACCACCTACGACGCCGTGCACGCGACCGAGGTCGACCAGCAGACGTTCTCGGCCGACGAGGAGGGGTCGCTGCAGATCCGCGCCATGGGGCACTCGATGCTGCGGCGCGACGACCCCGAGCACTACCTCGAGCGCACGGCGTGGCAGCCCACGCTGCGGCCCGGCGTCGTGAAGCGCGTGTGGCGCAGCGTCTTCGAGCGCAACGCCGCCCGCTACCTCGACGAGATGGTGGCGAAGGGTCCCGGCGAGGCCGACCTCATCTGGGACTTCGCCGCCCCGTTCGCCGCCGAGAACCTGCGCGAGATGCTCGGCTTCCACAACGTGCACCAGACCGACCTGCAGCGCTGGTCGCAGACCCTCATCGACGCGACCGGCAACTACGCCGACGACCCCGAGGTGTGGGCGAAGGGCAAGCGCTCGTTCGACGAGGTCGACGCCGCGCTCGACGAGATGCTCGCGTGGCACGCGAAGCACCCCGACCACTCGCTCATCTCGCAGCTCATCCGCATCCCCGACTACCGGATGCCCATCGAGCGCATCAGGGCGAACATCAAGATGACGATCGGCGGCGGGCTCAACGAGCCGCGCGACGCGCTGGGCGTCGCCGCGTGGGCCGTGCTGCTGCACCCTGAGCAGCGGCGCATGGCCGAGGCGGATGCGAGCCTGTGGCCGACGGTGTTCGAGGAGACGATCCGCTGGATCTCGCCCATCGGCCTGTACTCGCGGCAGACGACGCGCGAGGTCGAGCTCGCCGGCGTCACGCTGCCCGAGGGCGCGAGGCTGGGCATCTGCATCCTCTCCGCGAACCGCGACGAGACGGTGTGGGATCGGCCGGAGGCGTTCGACGTGCGCCGCGAGGTCAAGCCGCACCTCGCCTTCTCGAAGGGCGTGCACGTGTGCCTCGGCAACTGGGCCGCGCGCTCGGCCGTCGCCGACGTGGCGCTGCCGATGCTGTTCGACCGGCTGCGCGGCCTGTCCCTCGTGCCCGAGCGGCCCGCCGAGGTCGGCGGGTGGGTGTTCCGCGGCATGCTGTCGATGCCGATCGGGTGGGATGCGGTGGCCCCAGCGGGCGCATCGGTCGCGGTCGACGCCGCACGGGATGCCGCGGCACCCGCCCTCGCGCCGCGCATCGCGATCGTCGGATCGGGCCCGGCTGGCTGCTTCTCGGCGCAGGCGCTGCGGCGCGCGCTGCCCGCGGCGCCCCTCGACGTCATCGACCGCCTGCCGGTGCCGTACGGGCTCGTGCGGCACGGCGTCGCCGCCGACCACCAGGGCACGAAGGCCGTGTCGCGGCAGTTCGACCGGCTCTTCCTGCATGAGGGCGTGCGGTTCGTCGGCGGGGTGCAGGTGGATGCCGCGGGGCTCGCGCGGCTGCGGTCGTCGTACGACGCGGTCGTGCTGGCGACGGGGCTGTCGGCGGATGCGGCGCTCGCGATCCCGGGCGCCGCGCTGCCGGGGGTGGTCGGCGCGGGCGCGGTGACGCGTCTGCTGAACGGGCATCCCGACGAGGCCGACGTGCCGTCGCTCGGTCGCGCGGTCGCGATCGTGGGTCACGGCAACGTCGCGATGGACGTCGCACGCCTCGTCGCCCGCGACGCCGCCGACTTCGACGGCACCGACGTCGACGACGCCGTGCACCACGCCCTCGCGAGCGACGTGCGCGAGGTGCACCTCGTCGGCCGCTCGGCACCCGGTGCCGCGCGCTTCGACCCCGTCATGGTGCGCGAGCTCGCCACGCTCGCGGGCGTCGAGCACGTCGTGCACGACGTCGACCTCGACGCCGTGCCCGAGGGCAAGGATGCGCGCATGGACGCCGTGCGTGCGCTCGCCGCGCGCTCGGCCGCGGCCGTCGGCGACGTGCGCGTGCGCATCCACTGGTGGTTCGCTGCGACGCCCGTCGAGGTGCTCGGTGCGGACGCCGTCGAGGGGCTGCGCGTGGCGACGCCCGCGGGCGAGCGGGTGCTCGACGCCTCGTCGGTGGTCACCGCGATCGGCTTCGCGGCCGGCGACGGATGCCTCGTCGAGCCCGGCGCACACGCCGACGGCCGCGTCGAGCCCGGCCTCTACGTCGCCGGCTGGCTGCGCCGCGGACCCCGCGGCACCATCCCCGACCAGCGCGCCGACGCCAAGGGCCTCGCCGCGCTCGTGCTCGACGACCTGTCATCGGGGGCCGTCGCGATCGGGCGGCCCGGCATCGACGCGTTCGAGGGCGCGACGGACTTCGACGGGTGGCGGCGCATCGACGCGGCCGAGACGCTCGCCGCCGCACCAGGGCGTCGCCGCGCGAAGCTGCGCACGCTCGACGCCCTGCGCGCTGCCGCCGCGGATGCGTCGATCGCGTTGCCCGAGATCACGGCGGTCGCGGATGCGGGAGCGGGCGACGGCGTGCCGGTGACGATCCTGTTCGGCACGGAGTCCGGTGGTGCCGAGCTCATCGCCGAGGACCTCGCGCAGCACCTCTCCGCACGCGCGGACGTGCGCGTCGTCGACCTCGCCGACGCCGATCCCGACGCGCTCGACGCGTCGCGCATCCACCTCGTCGTCTGCTCGACGTACGGCGACGGCGAGGTGCCGACCGCGGCGCGGCCGTTCCACGAGGCGCTCGTCGCCGGCGTCGGTGGGCTCGACGGTCTGCGGTACGCGGTGTTCGGGATGGGCGACAAGAGCTACGTGAAGACGTACTCGCGCGGCTCGGAGCTCGTCGACGAGGCGCTCGCCGCCCGCGGCGCGACGCGCGTCGGCGAGTACGGCAGGCACGACGCGTCGGGCCCGCTCGACGTCGGCGACGTCGCCCGCGAGTGGGCGGACGGGGTGCTGGCGGATGCGGTGGCTGCCGTCTCCTGACGGGCCGCTTCGAGGCTCGCTGCGCTCGCACCTCGACGGCCGGTCAATAGGGCGGGGTCGCCCATCAGCTGGTCGAGGAGCGCGCGAGCGCAGCGAGCACGCGTCACGAGACCACGCGCGCTGCTCCTGCCCACGCGCGTGGTCGCGTCGGGCGGGCACGTCGCGAGGTCTCGTGACGGCTCCTCGCCTCCGGCTCGGGGCCTCCTCGACCAGCTGTTGGGGAGGCCGTCGCGTCCCCGCATCCCAGCAGACACGCAGCCGCCGCTTCGCGCAGCGACGGGGGATGGGGGCATGATCGTCTCCGTGCCGAACGACGTCACCACCGACCTCCTCGAGATGCAGAGCCTGCTGCGCCGCTTCGACGACGAGACGATCGGCATCCGCGACGCCGCGCAGCTCGACCGCATCGGCGCGTGCGCCGCATCCGCCAACCGGCACCTCGGCGACACCGACCTCGACCGCTCCGTGTCGATGTGCCTGCTCGCCGCGACGCAGGCGACCGACGAGGCGCGCGAGGCGGCCGCGAACCACGCACGGCGACCCATCCTGCGGCCCATCGCGCAGCTGCAGTTCGACGCGCACATCGACGCCGCGACCGGTGCCATCGCGGTCGCGCTCGCCGACCTCGGCGACGACGCCCCGCGCGCCTGACCCGGGTCAGAGGTCGAGGAAGTCCCCGAGCCAGAGCCGCACCGAGGCGAGGGTCTCCGGCGAGACGCGCCCGGCGACCGACGTGATCCGTTCGCGCGTCACCGTGCGCGGCTGCTCGGTCATGATCCACGACGGCTGGTCGAGGACGCCGAGCCCGTCGACCGGGATGTGGTTGGGCCAACCGCGATCGGTGGTCGTGATCGGCAGCACGATCGCGAGCGTGGTGACGGCGTCGAGGTAGCCCGACGACGCGGCGACGAGCGCGGGGCGATGGCCGCCTTGCTCGCGTCCGCGCACCGGGTCGAGCGAGAGCCAGACGACGTCGCCCGGCGCGAGGTCGGTGCCGGTCACGCCTGGGCGTCCGACCACTCCGTGCGCTCCCACGCGGCGGTCTCCGCGGCATGGGAGTCGAGGTCTGCGGATCTCGTGTCGGCGACGGCCACGCGCAGCGAGGCGAGGCGCAGACGTCGGTCCTCGGCATCGGCGAGCCGCGAGAGGTGCGCGCCCAGGGTGAGGCCGTCGCGCCCGGCTTGCGCCTTGAGGCGATCGCGCAGCTCGTCGCTCACCTTGATCGTCGTGGTCATACTCGAAGTATACCGTGGAGGATCGCGAACGTCAGCGGCGCACGAGGCGCTGCAGCGCCACCGCGGCGATCGGCGCGTACGCCATCGTCACGGGCAGCGGGCCGCGCAGCACGAGCCGCGCGAGCGTGCCCTCGCGCTGCGTGCCGATCTGCGTCGCCGGCAGCACCGCGTGCTCGAGCCGTAGCCGCAGCAGGCCGACGCGCACGGTCCACGTCCACGTGCGCGCGGCCTCGTCGACCGCATCCACGCGGAAGCGCGCGACGAGCGGGCCCGACGCGACACGACCCGTGAGGCCGGGGCGGATGCGCAGCTCGTCGCCGTCGACGTCGACGCGGTCGAGGTGGCGCGACCACCACGTCCACCGGTCGACGCGCGCGTAGCGCTCCCACGCGAGCGCCGGGTCGATCGGCCCGCCGACGGCGAGGTGCACCCGGCCCCGCACGATCCTCATGCCGTGCCCATCGATGCGACGGACGGGGTCGTGGGCATCCCGGCACGTGCGCGCGCGGCAGCGGTGCGGGCCTCGGCGCTCATGCACGCAGGCTATCGGCGCGCGAGGCGGCGCGTGCCTAGCGGTTCGAGGCGCGGGTCGCCGCGATGAGCTCGCGCAGCACGCGGATGGCCGTCGCCCGGTCGTCGTCGTCGAGGGACTCGGCGACCTCGAGCACGCTCGCCTGCATGCCGTCGAGCGCCTCGCGGACCATCGCGGTCGCGGCCTCGTCGAGCGCGAGCGTCGACGAGCGACGGTCGGTGGGATGCGGCACGCGGGTCGCGAGGCCGCGCGCCTCGAGGCGGTCGAGGAGCGTCGTGGTGGAGCCGGTCGTGATGAGGAGCAGGTCGCGGAGGTCCGAGGGGCGCAGCATCGCGCCTCGCTCGCTCGCTCGCGCGATGTAGCGCAGGCCGAGCAGGTCGAGGTCGCCGATCTCGAGCCGATCGGCGACGCGTCGCCGCAACGCGGCCTCCTCCTCGCGGTAGTCGAGCAGCAGGTTGAGCATGGCCTCGGGGCCGTCGTCCGATGCGGAGGCGTCGTAGGTGAACCCGGTCGACTCCTGTGGTCCGCCGTCGGTCATGGCCCCTCCTTCGCATCGTGGCCGGTACGTCTCGACCCTAGTGCAGCGAGGATCGCTCAGAAAGCCAATCATTCATCTTGACAAACTTGCTAAATGTTGGGCGTTCTGGTTGAGTCGACCTCATGCAGACGCCGACCGCCGCGCATCTGGCCACCGCCAGGACGCTCGGCGTGCGGGCGGGGCTGCGCGGCGACCCCTCGCTCGCGCTGTCCGTCGCAGCGCTCTGGGCGCTCGTCGTCACGTCCGACGTCGGCGACGTCGAGCGCAGCGCGCCACGCCGGCTCCACGCCGCGTACCGCCAGGGCTCGCAGGCGTGCCGCCTCGAGCTCGCCACCGCGTCATCCGTCGCGGCCTGACCACCGACACCGAGGAGCACCCATGGGCACCCTGCACTACGGCACGGGCGGCGAGGCCTCCTTCGCCATCGACGACGAGACGCTGCTGCACGTGTCGGCGATCGTCGTCGCGAAGCTGCGGCGGCAGGAGGCGTTCATGCTCTCGGTCGACGCCGGCGAGGGTCGCGAGTCGCTCTGGATCCACCCGTCGGCGATGCTGCGCTACTCGTTCGCGGCCGGCGCGCAGACCGGGCTCGACCGCGATCGGCTCGAGGACATGATGCGTCACGCGAACCGCCCGGCGGGGCTCGTCGTCGAGGCCACCGCCGCGGTCGCCGCGGTGGCACGCGCGGCCGCATAGCCCGCGGCGGACCCGGGGCGCGACGTCAGGCGCCCGGCGCGCCCAGCATCCGCGAGATCGCCTCCGCCGCCTCGACGGCTGCGGGGGCGAGCGACTCGATCGTCGTGCCGGGGTGCTCGAGCGCGATCGACGAGATCGACAGGCCGTAGCGGGCCTCGCCCGTGTGGTCGCGGATCGCTGCCGAGACGCACACGGTGCCGACCTCGTTCTCACCGAGGTCCATGGCGTAGCCGCGGGCCGCGACGCGGGCGAGCTCCTCGTGGAGGCCCTCGGCCGTCGTGATCGTGTCCGCCGTGCGGGCGGGCAGCCCCTCGCGGGCGACGAGCGCATCCACCCGCTCCGGCGCCCATGTGGCGAGCACGGCCTTGCCCATGCCCGACGAGTGCAGCGGGATGCCGAGGCCGACGCGCGAGCGCATGCGGTACGGCTTCGACGCGTCCTTGCGGATGACGTAGACCATCTCGGACTCCGTCAGCACGCCCACGTGCACGGTGCAGTCGACGCGCTCGACGAGCTCGGTGACGATCGGGTCGGCGATCGACGAGATGTCGACGGATGCGAGCGCGCGGCCGGCGAGCGCGAGCAGGCTCGGGCCGGCGCGGTAGCCGTGGTCGGCGTCGCCGGCGATGAACTCCTGCTCGACGAGCGTCGCGAGGATGCGGTGCACGGTCGCCTTGGCCAGCCCAGCCTCCGCGACGATGTCGGTGAAGCGCGGGTGCTCGAGCGCGGCCTGCAGCACGCGCAGGGTCTTCTCGCTCGCGCCCGCCGCAGGGGCGGCCGAGCGGTCGATCTGCTCCAGCACCACGTGACTCCCTCCCGTCACCGCATCGCGGCGATCGGCACCGAGTCCATGTCGTCGAAGGACTGGTTCTCGCCCGCCATGGCCCACACGAACGCGTAGTTCGACGAGCCTACGCCCGAGTGCAGCGACCACGACGGCGACAGGATGAGGTCGCCCGACGCCGCCATGAGGTGGCGCGTCTCGTCGGGCTCGCCCATGAGGTGCACCACGCGGGCGTCGGCGGCGAGGTCGAAGTAGAGGTACAGCTCGGTGCGGCGGTCGTGCGTGTGGGCCGGCATCGTGTTCCACATGCTGCCCTCGTGCAGACGCGTGATGCCCATGACGACCTGGCACGAGCGGATGCCGTCCTCGTGGATCACCTGGCGCAGCGTGCGCCGGTTCGACGTCGCCTGGTCGCCCAGCTCGCGGATCGTGCCGTCGGCGGGCGTCGCGAGCGCGTTCGGGAACGCGGCGTGCGCCGGTGCCGAGAAGCCGTAGAACGCGGCGGGCGAGGCCGCGTCGTCGGACTCGAACACGACCTCCTTCGTGCCGCGCCCCAGGTACAGCAGCGCCTCCGGCGCCATCGCGAACCGCTCGCCGTCGGCGACGATCGCGCCGGCGCCGCCCACGTTCGCGATGCCGATCTCGCGGTGGTCGAGGAACCGCTCCGAGCGGATCTCGGGCACCGCCTCGAGGGCGAGCGGCGCATCCGTCGGCACCGCGCCGACCGCGACGACGCGGTCGAAGTGCGTCACGACCGTGCGCACCTCGCCGGGCGTCAGCAGCCCCTGCACGAGGTAGCGGTCGCGCAGCGCAGCCTGGTCGAGGCCGGGGATGTCCTCGGGGCGGCCGGGACGGTAGGCGGAGGGCATGGGAGTCCTTTCTTCGGTCACAGGAGGCCGGCGAGCTGCGGCAGCCACAGCGAGATCTCGGGCACGAACACGATGACGAACAGCAGCACGATGAGCACGGCCATGAACGGCAGCAGGTGCTTGATGACGGGCTCGAGCCGCACCTTCGCCACCTGCGCGCCCACGAAGAGCACGGGCGCCGATGGTGGCGAGATCACCGCGATCGACAGGTTGAAGACCATCATGATGCCGAAGTGCACGGGGTCGATCCCGTACGAGACCGCGATGGGCAGGAAGATCGGCGTGAAGATGAGGATCGCCGGCGTCGGGTCGAGCGGGATGCCGATGATGAGCAGCAGCAGCATCATGATGAGCAGCACGACGACCTTCGAGTCCGTCCAGCCGAACAGCGCATCCGCCATGAGCTGCGGCAGCCGCGCGTACGTCATGACGAAGCCCATGATGGTCGACACCGCGATGAGGAAGATCACGATCGACGACGTGCGGCACGCCTCGAGCAGGATGCGCGGCAGGTCGCGGACCGAGATGGTGCGGTACGCGAACGACAGCGCGAGCGCGTAGAGCACCGCGATGGCCGAGCCCTCGGTGGGCGTGAAGAAGCCGGCGACGATGCCGCCGATGGCGACGACGATGAGGCCGAGCGACGGCAGCGCCTTGAGGAACGTCGTGAGGAAGACCGACGGCGCGGGCCACGGCTTGCCCTTGAGCTCCGGGTGCTTGCGGGCGTAGAGGAACACGACGACCGCGCACGCGAGCGCCCACAGGAATCCGGGCACGTAGCCGGCGAGGAAGAGCGCGCCGACCGACGTGCCGCCCGCGGCGAGCGAGTAGACGATGAGCGTGTTGCTCGGCGGGATGAGCATGCCCGACGGCGCCGAGGCGACGTTCGCGGCGGCGGCGAACGCGGGGTCGTAGCCCTCGCGCCGCTGCACCGGCGCCATGGTCGAGCCCACGGCGGCCGCCGAGGCCACGGCCGAGCCCGAGACGGTGCCGAAGATCGCGTTCGCGATCACGTTCGTCTGCACGAGCGGCGCCGGCATCCTGCCCACGAGCACCCGGGCGAGGTTGATGAGCCGTTCGGCGATGCCGCCGTTGTTCATGATGACGCCGGCGAGCACGAAGAACGGGATGGCGAGCAGCGCGAACGAGTTGGCGCCGCGCACCATCTGCTGCGCGCTCGTGATGGCGCCGCGGTCGAAGTCCGAGATGAGCAGCATGCACACCGCCGACGGCAGCGCGATGGAGATCGACACGGGAGCGCCGACCGCGAGCAGGATGACGAGGCCACCGATGAGGATGGCGCCGATGAGGCCGGGATCGATCATGCGCCGGCCGCCGCGGGGTCCTCGTGGAAGCCCTCGCGCCCCGCGTATCCGGGCGCGAGCGTGCGGCCCAGGTGCAGGACGAGGAAGAGCGCGAGCAGGATGCCCGAGATCGGGATGACGAGATAGAGCTGGCCCTGCGTGAGGGGCAGCAGCGGGTTGCGCTGCCCCCACGCGAGGTCGACGAGCTCGAAGCCGCCGATGATCATGGCGTACACGACGAACGACAGGGTCGAGAGGTAGGCGAGCACGTCGGCGACGCGCTGCAGCGCCTTCGGCAGGCGCTCGACGACGAACTCCATGACCACGTCGGCCTTCTCGGCGACCGCGATCGCGATGCCGATGAGGCTCACCCAGACGAAGGCGTAGCGAGCAGCCTCCTCGGTCCACGGGCTCGGAGCCCCGAGCACGAGCCGGGTGAAGACCTGCCAGGTCACGAGCGCCACGAGCACCGCGAACAACGTGGCGCAGATGACGCGGAGCACCCTGGTGAGCCAGGTCTCGAACGTGGTCACGGCGTTCGCCATCGTCAGCCTCGCGCCGCGTCGATCGCGTCGTAGATCGACTGCGTGAGGTCGCTCGTGACGCGCTCCTCGTGGATGGGCAGCACGGCCTCGCGGAAGGCGTCGACGTCGGCCTCCGAGAAGGTCGCACCGGCCTCCTCGGCGGCGGCGACGGCCTCGTCGACGGCGGTCGCGAAGAGCTCGAGCTCGGTGTCGACGCTGTCGGCGAGCAGGCCCTCGAGGATGCCGCGCGTCTCGTCGTCGAGGCCGTCCCAGATGGCGGGGCTCGCGATGAGGTAGTCGGGCATCATGAGGTGCTGCGTGTACGAGTAGTACCCGGCGATCTCGTCGTGGCTCAGCGTGGAGTAGATGAGCTCGTTGTTCTCGGCGCCGTCGAGCACGCCCGACTGGATGGCCGTGTAGACCTCGCCCTGCGCCATCGGGGTGCCGACGCCGCCCATGAGCTCCATCATGAGCACGTTGGTGTCGGAGCCGATGACGCGGATCTTGAGGCCCGCGAGGTCCTCGGGCGTCTCGATGGGGCCCTCGGTCGTGTACACGTTGCGCACGCCACCGTGGTACGCCGTGAGCACCTGGATGTTGTCGTCGACGACGGTCTCGTAGAGGTCGCCCATGATCTCGGGGTCGTTGAGCACCGACATCTGGTGCTCGGGCGACTCGTAGAGGTACGGCAGGTTCACGACCGAGAAGTCGGGCTCGAAGTTCTCGAGCAGCGAGCCTGCGACGATCGCGAAGTCGAGGGTGCCCGACTGCACCTGCTCGATCGTGGCGGCCTGGTCGCCCAGCGTCTCGTCGGTGAACAGCTCGAAGCGGTAGGCACCGTCGGTGGCCTCCTCGAGCGCATCCGACACCTCGAGCAGCGCCTGCGCCTGCGGGTGGTCGATGTCCTGGTTGAACGCGACGCGGAAGACGGTCTGGTCGGCGGAGCCGCCCTCGCCGCCCGTGCCGCCCGAGCACGCCGCCAGGGCGAGTCCGACGGTCGCGATGCCGGCGATGGCGCCGACCCTCATGCTGCGCATGGATCCTCCTCGTTGAAGTTCCGCGGTGCGTGGGACGACCGCTTCGGGTACGGTAGCGTCACGAAACGAAGTTCCGCAACGTGGACCTTCGAATGGAAGCAAGTTTCACGGATCCGAGGGAGCATCCGCGCATGAGGGCAGCGCAGTACCGCGGCGAGCACCGCATCACCGTCGACGAGGTCGCCGCGACCGAGCCCGCAGCGGGCCAGGTGCAGATCGCCGTCGCCTACACCGGCATCTGCGGCACCGACCTCCACGTGCTGCACGGCTCGATGGACTCGCGCGTCACGACGCCGCAGTCGATCGGCCACGAGATGAGCGGCACGATCGCCGCGGTCGGCGAGGGCGTGACCGGCATCGCCGTCGGCGACCAGGTCACCGTCATGCCGCTCGACGCGTGCGGCTCGTGCCCCGCGTGCGAGGCCGGCAACGGCCACGTCTGCCAGCGCCTCAACTTCGTCGGCATCGACAGCCCCGGCTCGCTGCAGGAGCGGTGGAACGTGGATGCGTCGCTCATCGTGCCGCTGCCCGCATCCCTCTCGCTGCGCCACGCGGCGCTCGTCGAGCCGCTCGCCGTCGCCTGCCACGACGTCGCCCGCGGGCGCGTCGCCGCCGGCGAGCACGTCGTCGTCGTGGGCGGCGGCCCCATCGGCCAGCTCATCGCCCTCGTCGCCCGCGCGACCGGCGCGCACGTGCTCGTCGTCGAGCCCAACGCCGAGCGCCGCGCGCTCGCGGAGCGTCTCGGCGCCGACACCCTCGACCCCATCGGCGCCGACGTGCCCGCCATCGTCGACGAGCGCACCGGCGGCGCCGGTGCCGACGTCGTCTTCGAGGTCGCCGGCGTCGCCGCCACCGCCCTGTCGAGCCCGCACCTCGCCCGCGTGCGCGGCCGCGTCGTCATGGTCGCCATCCACGCGCAGCCCGTGCCGATCGACCTGCACCGCGTCTTCTGGCGCGAGCTCGAGCTCATCGGCGCCCGCGTCTACGAGCGCGCCGACTTCGAGCGCGCCGTCGACCTGCTCGCCTCGGGCCAGGTGCCCGCCGACGAGCTCATCACGCGCGTCGTGCCGCTCGACGACACGCAGGCCGCGTTCGAGGCGCTCGCCGTCGGCGACGCCATGAAGATCCTCGTCGACGTGCAGGGAGCCCGCGCATGACCGTCTCGTTCGACCTGACCGGCCAGACGGCCGTCGTCACCGGCGCCCGCCGCGGCATCGGCTTCGCCATGGCGCTCGCGCTCGCCGAGGCGGGCGCCGACATCGTCGCCGCCTCGTCGAGCCAGGAGGCCGACGGCGGCGAGATCGGACGCCGCGTGCGCGACCTCGGCCGCTCGTTCGAGGGCCACGCCGTCGACTTCTCCGACCGCGCCGCCGTCGAGGCGTTCGGCGCCGCGGTCAGCGGCGCCGACATCCTCGTGAACAACGCCGGCACCATCCGCCGCGCGCCCGCCGCCGAGCACCCGCTCGAATGGTGGGACGAGGTGCTGCAGGTGAACCTGTCGAGCCAGTTCGTGCTCTCGCAGGCTGTCGCGAACGGGATGCTCGAGCGCGGCCACGGCCGCATCGTCTTCACCGCGAGCCTGCTGACGTTCCAGGGCGGCATCAACGTGCCCGGCTACGCCGCCGCGAAGTCGGGCGTCGCGGGCCTCGTGCACGCGCTGTCGAACGAGTGGGCCGGCCGCGGCGTGACCGTGAACGGCATCGCCCCCGGCTACATCGCGACCGACAACACCGAGGCGCTGCGCGACGACCCCGACCGCTCGCAGGCGATCCTCGAGCGCATCCCCGCCGGCCGCTGGGGCCGAGCGGAGGACCTCGCGGGCGCGACCGTCTTCCTCGCGAGCCCCGCTGCCGCGTACGTGACGGGCGCGATCCTGCCCGTCGACGGCGGGTGGCTGGCACGATGAGCGCCGTCGCCGGGCATCGCCTCGTGCCGCTCGCCGCCCCCGCGACCGCGGGGGAGTCGGCGGCGCTCGCCAACGGCCTCGTCGCGGGCGGCATCGGCATCGTCGAGGTCGCGCTGCGCACGCCGCACGCCATGGAGGCGCTGCGCACGATCGCGGCGCGCGGCGACCTCGTGGTCGGCGCCGGCACCGTGCTCGACGCCGAGCAGGCGCGCGCGGCGCTCGACGCCGGCGCGCGGTTCCTCGTGTCGCCCGGCCTCTCGGCCGACGTCGTCGCCGTCGCGCAGGCGGCAGGCGTCGACGTGCTGCCCGGCGTCATGACGCCCACCGAGGTGATGGTCGCCCGCGACCTCGGCCTGCGGCAGCTGAAGCTCTTCCCCGCCGGCGTCGCCGGCGGCCTCGCGCTGCTCGACGCCTACGCGTCGGTGTTCGCCGACGTCACGTTCATGCCCTCCGGCGGCGTCAGCGAGTCGACGCTCGCGACGCACCTCGCGCATCCCGCCGTCTTCGCCGTGTCGGGCTCGTGGCTCGCCGCCGGCCCCGCGATGCGCGAGGGCGCGGATGCCGTCGCGGCCATCGCCGCACGCGCCGTCGCGATCGCCGAGGGGGTGCCGGCATGAGCGTCGTGACCCTCGGCGAGGCGCTCGGCCTCGTGCTCGCGCGCCGCACGGGCGGCTTCGACGTCGTGGGCGACGCCGAGCTGTCGTTCGGCGGCGCCGAGACGAACGTCGCCATCGCGACCGCACGCCTCGGCATCCCCACCGCGTGGATCGGCCGCGTCGGCGACGACGCCGTGGGCCGCCGCATCCTGCGCACGCTGCGCGCCGAGCACGTGGCGGCGCACGTCGCCGTCGACGCCGAGGTGCCGACCGCGATCATGCTCAAGGACCGGCCGCACCTCGGCCGCAGCCGCGTCACCTACTACCGCGACGGCAACGCCGGCTCGCGCCTGTCGCCCGCCGACGTCGACCTCGACGCCATCGCGGCGGCCGACGTGCTGCACGTCACGGGCATCGGCCTCGCGCTGTCGGCGACGTCGGCGGAGGCCGTGCTGCACGCCGTGCGCCACGCGCGGTCGGTCGGCACGCTCGTGTCGTTCGACGTGAACCACCGGTCGAAGCTGTGGTCGGCCGAGGATGCTGCGCCGCGGTACCGCGAGGTGGCGGCGCTCGCCGACGTCGTGTTCGCGGGCGACGACGAGGCGCGCATCCTCGTGTCGGGGGAGTCGGACGAGGCGCTCGCGCTCGCGCTGCAGGCGCTCGGACCCGCTCGCGCCGTCGTGAAGCTCGGCGACCGCGGCGCCCTGGGCGTCGACGGGGATGAGGTGCTGCGGGTGGATGCGTACCGGGTGCCCGTCGCGGACACCGTGGGCGCCGGCGACGCGTTCGTCGGCGGCTACCTCGCCGAGCTCGTGCGCGGCGCCGACCACGCGACCCGGCTGCGCACCGCATCCGCCGCCGGCGCGTGCGCGTGCCGCGCCGAGGGCGACTGGGAGGCCATGCCGACCCCCGCCGACGTCGCCGAGCTCGTGCACGGCGGCGGCGACCCGGTGGAGCGGTAGGGGCTCCTCTCCGGAGCGCACCACCCCACCAGCTGGTCGAGGAGCGCGCGAGCCCCTGGGCGAGCCCGCGTCACGAGACCACGCGACCGCCGCTCCTGCCCAACCACGCGCATGGTCGCGCCGAGCGGGCACGCCGCGAGGCCTCGTGACGGCTCCTCGCTGCGCTCGGGGCCTCCTCGACCAGCTGCTGGGTGAGCGGCTCGCATCCCGAACATCCTTCCGGTGCTTGGATGGAGGGTCGGACCGAGGAGGCCCATGACCGCGCCGATCGCCCCTGCCACGCTGCCCCCGCTCGGCGACGGACCGCATCGGCGCAGGCTCGGCCTCGTCGCGGTCGTCGCGTGCCTCGGCGGCCTGCTGTTCGGCTACGACACCGGTGTCATCAACGGCGCGCTGCTGCCGATGACGCAGGAGCTCGGCCTCACGCCGCTGACCCAGGGCATCGCGACGTCGTCGCTCGTCTTCGCCGCCGCGATCGGCGCCCTCGTCGGCGGTCGAGTCTCGGATGCGCGCGGCCGCCGCACGACGATCGTCGCGCTCGCGGTGCTGTTCTTCGTCGGCTCGCTCGTCGTCGTCGCGGCGCCGAGCCTCGAGGCGCTCGTCGTCGGCCGCGTGCTGCTGGGCCTCGCCGTCGGCGGCGCATCCACGGTCGTGCCCGTCTACCTCTCCGAGCTTGCACCGCACGAGATCCGCGGCTCGCTCTCGGGCCGCAACGAGCTCGCGATCGTCTCGGGCCAGCTCGCCGCGTTCGTCGTCAACGCCATCCTCGGCGCGCAGCTCGGCCACCTCGACGGCGTGTGGCGCATCATGTTCGCCGTCTGCGCCCTGCCCGCCGCCGCCCTCTTCCTCGGGATGCTGCGCATGCCCGAGTCGCCCCGCTGGCTCGTCGACCACGGCCGCCGCGACGAGGCGCTCGCGGTGCTGCAGCGCATCCGCACGCCCGAGCGCGCCGCCGCCGAGCTCGCCGACGTCGAGGCCATCGCAGCGATGCGGCAGCACGACCGTGTCAGGCTGGCCGACGTGCTGCGCGATCGCCGCCTGCTCGCGATCCTGCTCACGGGCATCGGACTGGGCATCGGCCAGCAGGTCACCGGCATCAACGCGATCATGTACTACGGCCAGACGGTGCTCGTGGAGTCGGGCTTCGAGCGGCAGGCGGCGCTCGTCGCCAACGTCGCCCCCGGCGTCATCGCCGTGCTCGGCGGCATCGTGGCGCTGTGGATGATGGACCGCGTCGACCGCCGCACGACGTTCGTGCTCGGATTCGGCCTCACCACGATCTGCCAGGTGCTCATCGGCATCGCATCGCTCGTGCTGCAGCCGGGCGACCCCGCGCGGCCGATCGTGATCCTCGTGCTCGTCGTCGCGTTCGTCGGCGCGATGCAGACGTTCCTCAACGTGGCGTTCTGGGTCACGCTGTCCGAGATCTTCCCCATGCGGATGCGCGGCCTCGGCGTCGGCGTCGGCGCGTTCGCGAACTGGATCACCAACGCCTCCCTCGCGCTCGCCTTCCCGACGCTCGTCGCCTCCGTCGGCATCTCGGGCACGTTCTTCGGCTTCGCCGTGCTCGGCGCGTGCGCGCTCGCGTTCGTGCTGTGGCGGCTGCCCGAGTCGCGCGGGCGCACGCTGGAGGCGTTGGAGCGGGATGTGACGCGGAGGTAGCTCCTCGGCGGGCGGGGATGTCGGCCTCGCGCGCGGAGCGCGCGGAAGGACGCAGGGGACGGTGGTCGGTCCCGGCGTCCTCGCGAAGGCCTCGCGGCGACGGATCTGCGCACGAGATGTCTCTGAGAGCGGGTGCATTCGCATATCGCAGATGCAGGCCCGCTCAGCAGCACTTCGCGCGGAGATCCCGGCACGAAGTGACGCTGAGAAGGCCTTCGAGGCCATGTCGCAGACGAAGGCCTTCTCAGCGTCACCTCGCGCGGCATCCGCAGCATCATCCGCTCGGACGACGCGCCCGCCAGGGGGACGCGGCTACCGTCGAGACGATGTCCCGCCCCACCCGAGTCGTCATCGCCGCAGGCGGCGTCGCAGCGATCGTCGTCGCAGGGCTCGCGACCGGCGGCGTGCTCATGGCCCGCATGGTCGATCCGCCGAGCCCGACGACGACCGTGACCGCCGACGACGGCACCGAGGTCGTGCTCGACTGGGCCGACTACCCCGGCAGCTCGTACGACGACCCCGCCGACGTGCTCGCCGCGCCGCGCGCGGAGGACGTCGAGGCGGTGAGCGAGGAGCAGCTGCTCGCGCTGCAGTCGGCCGTCGAACCCGTCGCGCCCGAGCTCGACTGGGGGCTCGTGCTGCCCGAGGACACGACCTTCGACACGTTCCCCGTCGGCGGCAACGACTACGGCGGGCCGTCGCTGCACCAGGTCTACAACTCGCCGACCAACCTCGGCGAGGGCCTGGCCGAGGATGCCGACTGGACGGCGATCGTCGACGCGCTCGACACGCGCTTCGCCGAGCTCGGCTACGGCGCGCTCGAGTGGGAGTACGACCGCGCACCCTTCGGCCACGAGTCGGTCGCCGAGCGCGACGAGCAGGTCGAGGAGCAGTTCGGCTCGCTCGACCCCGACGAGATGTGGATGTGGTCGGGCACGGCCACGAACGGGTCGATGTGGGTGTGGGTGTCGATCTGGGACGCGCGCCGCGACACCGCGCCCGCCGAGACCTGGCAGGACGAGGAGGACGGCGTGAGCCTCTTCATCGGCGGCACCGTCATCGCGGAGGCCGACGAGCAGGCGTATCGCGACGGCATCGCCCCGTTCGACGGCCTGTCGCGCCCGGCGGCGACGCACTCGAGCTGACGCCGATCGGGGCATCCCCCACCGGCTGGTGGGGGAGCGGTCCCGAGCGGGCGCTCCAACGGGTGAGGAGTGCCGACCGAGCCGCCGCGGAGGCGCCCACCAGGAGCCGTCCAGACGGCATCCATAGGTTGAGCGAGCATCCGCTTCCTCGAAACGAAGGACCCTCGTGTTCGGTCTCGACATCGGCCTCGTCGTGCTCATCGCACTCG
This sequence comes from Agrococcus jejuensis, assembly GCF_900099705.1. Lineage (NCBI taxonomy): Bacteria > Bacillati > Actinomycetota > Actinomycetes > Micrococcales > Microbacteriaceae > Agrococcus > Agrococcus jejuensis. The sequence continues at coordinate 1,320,318 of NZ_LT629695.1, read as the reverse complement.
CCGTCATCGTCCTCCTCCTGCTCGTCTTCGGTGCCGTGCGCCGCTACCGCATCGCCGAGCCCGACGAGGCGATCATCGTCACGGGTCGCAAGGGCCGCACGTACATCGACGCGAAGGGCGAGGAGGTCACCGACCTCTCGGGCCAGAAGGTCGTCACGGGTGGCGGCATCTTCGTCATGCCGTTCGTGCAGAAGCACTTCCGCATGTCGCTGCGCTCGCGCCGACTGCTGTTCAACACGACGGCGCAGACGCGCAACGGCATCACGATCCACGCGCAGGCCGTGGCCGTCATCAAGGTCGGCGGCTCCGAGGAGATGATCCGCCACGCAGCCCAGCGATTCCTCTCGCAGCAGGAGGAGATCGAGTCGTCGACGCAGGAGGTGCTGTCGGGCTCGCTCCGCGGCATCATCGGCTCGCTCACGGTGCTCGAGATCATCCACGACCGCAAGGCGCTCGCGGATGCGGTGCTGCAGGCGGCCGAGGATGCGCTGACGAAGCAGGGCCTCAACGTCGACACCCTGCAGATCCAGGAGATCAACGACACCCAGAACTACATCGCGAACCTCGGCGTGCCCGAGTCGGCGGCCGTGCAGCGTGCGGCGGCGATCGCGAACACCGAGGCGCAGAAGGCCGCCGAGCAGGCGTCGATCGAGGCGAAGAAGCAGATCCTCGAGGCGAACCGCGTGCTGCAGCTGCAGGAGGCCGCGGTGCAGGCCGAGACCGACAAGGCCCTCGCGCAGGCGAACGCCGCCAAGCCGCTCGAGGATGCGGTGCAGCGTCAGGCGATCGTCGCGCAGGAGGAGATCACGGCGCAGCGCGAGGCCGAGCTCAAGGAGCAGACGCTGAACGCCGAGGTGCGCAAGGTCGCCGACGCCGAGGCGTACCGCATCCGCATCACGGCCGAGGCGAACGCCGTCGCGAAGTCGACGGAGGCCAACGCCGAGCGTGCGGCGCGCGAGGCGCGCGCAGAGGCGCAGAAGGCGGAGGGTGTCGCCGAGGCGAGCGTCACCGAGGCGCGAGGCAACGCGCAGCGCACGTCGCGCATCGCGGCCGCCGAGGCGCAGAAGGCGGAGGGCGAGGCGGAGGCCGTCGCCGTCGCCGCGAAGGGTCGCGCCGAGGCCGAGGCGATCTCGGCCCGCGGTCGAGCAGAGGGTGACGCCATCGCCGCCCGCGCCGCGGCGCTCGCCGAGAACAGCCAGTTCGTGCTCGCGCAGGAGCTGCTCGAGCGCCTGCCCGAGGTCGCGGAGGCGTTCGCGAAGGCCTACGCGTCGTCGAACATCACGGTCGTCTCGGCCGACGGCACGAACAAGCTCACGGCCGACATGGTGGGCAACATCGCCTCGATGACGACGATGATGAAGGACGCGACGGGCATCGACCTGCAGCAGGTCATCAACGCCACGGCGCAGGGCAACGCGGCAGGCTCGGCCGTCGCGGGCGCGCAGCGCCGCTCGACGGGCGACGCGGCCGCTGCCGCGTCGTCGATCCTCGGCGGCGAGGCCTCCGGCTCGACCGACGCATCCGACACGCGATGACCGTCGAGGCGACCGCGCCGACCCCGATGCCGTCGGGGCTGCCCGCGACGCTCGAGGCTGCGCGGCCGCTGCTCGTCGGTCGGGCGTTCACGGGCGTCGGGCACGCGCTGCGCGTGCGCGAGCTGCGTCTGCAGGGCGTCGAGGGCTACCTCGAGGCCGCCGCGGTCGTCGTCGACGACCTGTACGTGGGTGCGGTGCTCGACCTGCCGACGAGCGACGTGCCCGTGTCCTCCGAGCTGCGCACGCGGTGGGGCGTCGTGGCGAGCGAGGTCGTCGCCGCCGCGACGTCGGCGGAGCACCCGCCGGCGCTGTCGCAGGTCGGCGCCGTCGTCGTCGTGCAGGGCGCCGCGCCCGTCGCGGCCGTGCTGCACCGCGCGGCGCTCGTCGAGCGCGTGCTCGGCTCGCGCGCGCCGCTCGTCGTCGCGCCGGCGGTCGACACGATGGTCGTCGCCCCCGCCGACGACCCGCAGGCGGTGCTCGCCGCCGCGCAGATCGCCGACCGCGTGCTCGCCGGCACGCAGCATCCGCTCTCGGCCGCTCCGCTCGTGCGCTCGGGCGAGGGATGGGCCATCGGGGCGTGGCCGCAGGCCGCGCAGGCGGCCGGTCGTGCGCTGCGCGCGCGGCTGACGGTGCTCGAGCACGCGCGACTGCGGCAGCTGCTGCAGGCCCACTACGACCGCACCGACGAGTCCGCGGTGATCGCCGAGGCCGTGCTCGTGCCGGCGGCGGATGGCGGCGCGGCGACCCGGGCGCGGTTCGTCGAAGGGCAGCGCACGGTGCTGCCGCGCGTCGACGAGGTCGAGCTCGTGCGCGCCGACGGCGGCACGCGGCTCGTCTCGTTCGCGGCACTCGCGGCGGTGCAGGGCCTGCTGACGCCCCTCGAGGGCACGGCGCCGCCGCTCGTCTACCCGACGGCGTTCCCCGACCCCTCCGCCTCGTAGTCCCGCCCTCGATGCCCTCCCCGCGGGGAGGGCATCGACGTGTCCGGACGCGTCAGGCGTCTCGTACGTCGATCGAGGGATCTCGCCCAGTCGCCGTGCGGCGACACGCCGGGTCTGTACCCCGGTCGCGGCCAACCGTGTCGACATGAAGTGTCCTCAGTTCCTTGGGGGACAAGGGGCAACCCGCGTTGCGACAGGTTGGAAGCATCTTCAGCTTTGACGAATCCTCACGGATTGCGTCGTGGCCCTCATACAATCGTGAGGCTGCGGATCAGTGCCGCCGGAGCATCTCTGCGTTCATCGCAATCCCTTCCCCCATGCCCTCCGAGAGGTCTCCTCGCCGTGCTCTCCCGCCGCCAGCGCCCCAGCAAGCTCCGCCACGGACTCCTCGTCGGACTCGTGGCGGTGCTGCTCGGCGCGCTCGCGGCACCGCTCGTCACGCCGCCCGCCCTTGCCGAAGCCGCCTACGCGACCGGCGGCACCGGCATCCACCAGGACGAGATCAACTGGTTCCAGTGGTCGGGCACCATCCCGAACTCGGGCTCGACGACGCAGACGAACACGGTGCAGGTCAACGGCCAGCCGTTCATCACCACGTGCACGCTCTCGAACATCAGCCGCGACTCGAGCCGTGGCACCGGCCGCATCCTCACGCCCTACACGCCGGGCGCCTACAGCGGCGACTACCTCGACAACCTGTATCCCGGCACGGGCTCCATCGGCCTCGCGACGCAGAACGCCGCGACCGCGTACTTCGACATCGCGTGCTCCGCGACGCTCGGCGGCGTCGCCTACCCGCTCGACGGCCTCGTCATGGCCGACGCCGAGAGCCTCGCCTCGAGCGAGCGCATCCGCGGCACCATCGCGTCGAGCGCCACGTGGCGCATCCTCGACCGCACGCCCGCGGGCGTCTGCTCGGCGTACAACGTCAACGCGCAGCGCAACGCGTCGAACCAGCTCACGATGACCACGACGGGCGAATGTGGCAGCGGCACGAACATCGTCGTCGCCATGGCCGACGGAGCGACGTCGATCACGAACATCGAGCTCTACGGCGGCGGCGTCCAGGCTGCGGCGTTCGGCGTCGTCGCCTCGTTCGACCACAGCGACGCCCCGGCGTCGTACGGCACCGCGACGCACGGCCTCGAGAACCCGTTCTCGGGCGGCACCCTCACCACGACGAACGCGACGAACGTCAGCAGCTCGTCGTTCGCGCTCGCGACCCGGCAGCAGTCCACGCCGCGCCTCGGCAGCCTCGTCGACGCCGAGCGCGGCCCGTTCACGACCGCGGGCGCCGTTGGCGACGACCAGGACGGCCTCGACGACGAGGATGCGGTCCCGACGGGCTTCGAGATCACCGTCGCACCCAGGCAGACCATCACGTATCCGATCGCGTGCGCGGCGTCGTCGTCGGGCACGAACAGCGTCGGCGCGTGGATCGACTTCGACGGCAACGGCACGTTCGACTCGGACGAGCGCGCGCTCGGCACGTGCTCGAGCGGCAACGTGTGGCTGTCGTGGGTCGTGCCCGACGACGCCGCGAGCTCGACGAGCGCCGCACCGACGTACGCGCGCCTGCGCATCGGCTCGACCGCCGCGATGGTCGCGAACCCCACGGGCGTCGCGCAGCGCGGCGAGGTCGAGGACCACGCCTTCACCATCACCGTGCCGCAGCCCTCGGCAGCGAACGACGCCCGCACGACGGCGTTCGAGACCGCCACGACCGTGCCGGTGCTCGACAACGACACGACGGGCGGCGTCGCGTTCACGCCCTCGAGCGTGCGCCTGCAGTCGGGCTCCAGCTGGGTGCAGACGCTCACGACCGCGCAGGGCACGTACACGGTGCGCACCTCCGACGGTGCCATCACCTTCACGCCCGCCGCCGGCTACGTCGGCACGGCGCCCGCCCTCACGTACCGCGTCACCGACGAGGCCGGCCGCTCGACCACCGCGACCCTCACGGTCACGGTCACGGCGCCCGCGGCGCCCACCGCGAGCGACGACGCCACGACCGGCGCGCAGGGCGCGACGCAGACGGCAGCCGTGCTCTCGAACGACGCCCCCGGCGTCGCCTCCGTGCCTCTCGTGCCCTCGAGCGTGCGCATCCTCGACGGCACCTCGGCCGTGACGTCGCTCACCGTCGCGGGTCAGGGCACGTACACCGTCAACACCTCGACCGGCGCGATCGCGTTCGTGCCCGTCGCCGACTTCGTCGGCCAGGCCTCGGGCGTGCGCTACCAGGTCGCCGACTCGCGCGGCGTCACCGCGACCGCCCGCTACACGCCCACCGTGACGCAGGTCGCCGTCGACGACGCGTCGACGGGCCCGCAGGGCGTCGCGCAGACCATCGCCGTGCTCGCGAACGACGGCGCGCAGGGCGTCACGCTCGACGGCTCCACGCTGCGGCTCGTCCACCCGACGACGAGCGCCTCCGTGACCTCCTACACGGTGTCGGGTCAGGGCACGTGGTCGATCAGCGGCACGAACGTCGTCTTCACGCCCGTCGCCGCCTTCACGGGCGCCGCGACGCAGATCGACTACCGCGTCGGCACCACGGCAGGCACGACGGTGCAGGCCACGATCGCCGCCACCGTCACCCCCGTGACGCCGGCGGCGAACGCGGACGCCACGACCGGCCCGCAGGGCGTCGCCCAGTCGGTGAACCCCTACGCCAACGACTCCACCGGCAACGCGAACGTCGGCTGGAACGCATCCGCGCTCACGCTGCTCAACGGCTCGGGCCAGGCCGTCTCGACGCTCGCGGTCACGGGCGGCACCTACTCGGTGAGCGGCTCGACCCTCGTCTTCACGCCCACGAGCACGTTCGTCGGCACCGCGCCCAGCGCCACCTACCGCGTGACGAACGCCAACGGCACCTCGGCGACCTCGACGTACACGGCGACGACGACCGCCGTCACGCCCACCGCGGCCAACGACGTGTCGCAGGGCGCGCAGGGCGCGCTGCAGCGCATCGACCCGCTCGCGAACGACCAGGCGGGCAACGCGGCCGTGCCGCTCGTGCGCTCCACGCTCACGCTGCTGTCGGGCACGACGGCCGTCTCCGAGCTGACCGTCGGAGCCCAAGGCACCTGGCGCGTCGTCGACGGGCAGCTGACCTTCCAGCCGCTGCCCGGCTTCACGGGCGTCGCCACCGCGGCGCCGTACCGCGTCGCCGACGCCAACGGCACGACGACGACCGCGACGTGGACCGCGACGGTGCAGACGGGCGTGAGCCCCGACGCCTCGACCGGCCCGCAGGGCCTCGCCCAGACCGTCGCCGTGCTCGCGAACGACGCGACCGACGTCGTCGCCTCCACCCTGCGCCTCGTCGACCCGTCGACGGGCCAGCTCGCCACCTCCATCACCGTCTCGGGCCAAGGCACGTACGCCGTGCAGAACGGCCAGATCGTCTTCACGCCCGTCGCCGCCTTCCGCGGCGCAGCGACGCCCGTGACCTACGACGTCGAGGACACGAACGGCAACCACCGCCGCACGACCCTCGCCGTCACCGTCACCGCCGTGAACCCCGCGCTGCAGCCCGACACCACCACGGGCCCGCAGGGCGTCGCGCAGTCGACGCAGTCCCTCGCCAACGACGCCCCCGGCAACCCGAACGTGCCGCTCGTGCCCTCGACGCTCACGCTGCTGAACGGCTCCGGCCAGGCCGTCACCTCGCTCGCCGTCACCGGCGGCACCTACGCGCTCAGCGGCACGACCATCACGTTCACGCCCGACCGCACGTTCATCGGCACGCCCGCATCCGTCTCGTACCGCGTCGCCGACGCCAACGGCACCACCGCGACGACCACGTACACGCCCACGTTCGTGCGCGTGACGCCCGTCGCGGCCAACGACGCCGCCACCGGCGCGCAGGGCCTCGCGCTGTCGGTCGCACCGCTCGCGAACGACCAGGCGGGCAACGCCGCGGTGCCGCTCGCGCCCGCGACGCTCACGCTGCTCTCGGGCGGCCAGGCGACCGACCAGGTCGTCGTCGCAGGCCAGGGCACCTACACGATCGACCGCTCGACGCCGTCGACCCCGCGCATCGTCTTCACGCCCGAGTCGACGTTCGTCGGCTCGGCGACGCCCGTCTCGTACCGCGTCGCCGACGCCAACGGCACCACGACGACCGCGGCCTACACGCCCACGCTCACGGCCGTGACGCCCGTCGCCAACCCCGACGCAGGCACCGCTCGCCAGGGCGCGCCCGTCGCCGTCGCGCCGCTCGGCAACGACGCCGCCGGCGACGCCCGCCGCCCCCTGCAGCCCACGACGCTCGCGCTCGTCGGCGCGAACGGCGCCTCCGTCGACGAGGTCGTCGTCGCCGGCCAGGGCACCTACCGCGTCGACCGCACGACGCCGACGATGCCCGTCGTGCGCTTCACGCCGCTGCCCGCCTTCACGGGCCAGGCCAACCCCGTCACGTACCGCGTCGCCGACGCGAACGGCACCGTCGCGACCTCCACGATCACGCCCACGATCACCCCCGTGACGCCCACCGCCGCCAACGACACGTCGTCGGCGCGCCAGGGCGCCCCGGCCTCCGTCGCCGTGCTCGCGAACGACGCCGCCGGCGACGCCGGCGTGCCGCTCGACCCCGCGTCGCTGCGCCTCGTCGACGGCAACGGTCAGCTCGCGACCACCATCACGGTTGCGAACCAGGGCACCTGGAGCATCGACCGATCGACGGCGAGCGCGCCGCGCATCGTGTTCACGCCGCTGCCGGCGTTCACGGGCGAGGCGACGGCGCAGCGCTACCGCATCGCCGACGCCAACGGCACGACCGCCGACGCCACCGTGACGCCCACGATCACGCCCGTCACGCCCACCGCGACCGACGACTCGGCCACCACGCGCCAGGGCGGCGCCGTCGCCGTCGTGCCCATCGGCAACGACGACGCCGGCGACCCCGCCGTGCCGCTCGTCGACTCGTCGGTGACGCTGCTCACCCCCACGGGGCAGGCGACCGCCGAGCGCGTCATCACCGGCCAGGGCACCTACGCGCTCTCGTTCGCCGCCAACGGCCGTGCGATCGTGACCTTCACGCCGCTGCCCGGCTTCACGGGCGTCGCCACGCCCGTGCCCTACCGCGTCGCCGACGCCAACGGCACGACCGCGACCGCGAGCATCCGCATCACCGTCACCGGCGTCACGCCCGTCGCCAACCCCGACACCGGCACCGCCCGTCAGGGCGCCGAGGTGTCGGTCGACGTCGTCGCCAACGACGCCCGCGGCCACGCCGACGTCGCGCTCGTGCGCTCGTCGCTCACGCTCCTCGGCGCGAACGGCGCCGCCGTCGACCTGCTCGTCGTGCCCGGCCAGGGCACCTACCGCGTCGACCGCACCGTCGCCGCGAGCCCCGTGCTCGCCTTCGCCCCCGCGCCCGCCTTCACCGGCACCGCGACGCCCGCGACGTACCGCATCGCCGACGCCAACGGCACGACCGCGACCTCGACCTTCACGCCCACGATCACGGCCGTGACGCCCGTCGCCGCGAACGACACGTCGTCGGCACGCCAGGGCGCGGCCGCATCGGTCGCCGTGCTCGCGAACGACGCCGCAGGCGACGCCGCAGTGCCGCTGCGCCCCGACACCCTGCGCCTCCTCGACGGCGCCGGCGCCGCGACGACCGAGGTCGTGGTCGCCGGCCAGGGCACCTACACGATCACCCGCGCCGACGCTGCGGCGCCGCGCGTCGTCTTCACGCCGCTGCCCGCGTTCTCGGGCACCGCGACCGCCGTCACCTACCGCGTCGCCGACGCCAACGGCACGACGACGACCGCCACGGTCACGCCCACGATCGGCGCCGTCGTGCCCCGCGCCGTCGACGACGTCGCCAGCGCACGCCAGGGCGCGCCCGCATCGGTCGCCGTGCTCGCCAACGACGCCGCGGGCCACCCCGACGTGCCCCTCGCACCCGGATCCGTGACGCTGCTCGACGCGCAGGGCCAGCCCGCGAGCTCCGTGCTCGTCGATGGCGCGGGCACCTACACGCTCGACACGCGCACCGCATCCGCGCCGCGCGTCGTGTTCACGCCGCTCGCCTCGTACGTCGGCACCCCGACGGCCGCGACCTACCGCGTCGCCGACGCCAACGGCACCACGACCACCGCGCTCGTCACCGTGACGATCGGCGCCGTCGTGCCCGTCGCCGTCGATGACGTCGCCAGCGCACGCCAGGGCTCGCCCGCATCCGTCGCGCCGCTCGCCAACGACCGCGCGGGCGACGCCGACGTGCCGCTCGTGCCCAGCACGCTCCAGCTCCTCGACGCGAACGGCGCCCCGACCGCGACCGTGACCGTCGCCGGCGGCAGCTACGCCATCCAGGCCGGCGCGCAGCCGAGCATCGTCTTCACGCCCGACGCCGCGTTCGCCGGCGAGGCCGCGCCCGTGACGTACCGCGTCGCCGACGCCAACGGCACGACGACCACGGCCCGCTTCACGCCCACGATCGGCGCCGTCACGCCCATCGCGCGCCCCGATGCCGGCTCGGCCCGCCAGGGTGCGCCCGCGACGATCGACGCGCTCGCCAACGACGCCGCCGGCCACGCCGACGTGCCGCTCGACCCCGCGACGCTCGCGCTGCTCGCCGACGGCGCCCTCGTCGACGAGATCGTCGTGCCGAACGAGGGCACCTGGACCGTCGACCGCGACGGCGACGCCCCCGTGCTCGTCTTCACGCCGCTCGCCGCCTTCACGGGCACGACGACGGCCGTCGCCTACCGCGTGCTCGACGCCAACCGCACGCAGGCGACCTCGACCGCCATCGCCACGATCGGTGCCGTGACCCCTGTCGCGACCGACGACGAGGGCACCGCGCGCCAGGGCGCCACCGTCACGATCGACGCGCTCGCCAACGACGAGCCCGGCGACGCCGACGTGCCGCTCGACGAGGCCTCGCTCACGTTGCTCGCCGGCGACGCCGAGGTGACGGAGGCCGTCGTCGACGGCCAGGGCACCTGGACGATCGACCGCGCCACGGCGAGCCTCGTCTTCACGCCGCTGCCCGGCTTCACCGGCACCGCCGCCGTCGACTACCGCGTGCGCGACGACAACGGCACGCCCGCCGATGCGACCGCCCGCGCCATCCTCACGCCCGTCACGCCCATCGCCGCCCCCGACTCCGGCGACGGCCGTCAGGGCGCGACCGTGCGCATCGACGCCCTCGCGAACGACGAGGCCGGCGACGCCGACGTGCCCCTGCAGCCCGCGACGCTGCGTCTGCTCTCGGGCGCGACGCCCGTCGCCGAGCTCGTCGTCGCGAACGAGGGCACGTGGACCGTCGACCTCGAGGCCGAGGGCGGCCCCGAGCTCGTCTTCGCGCCGCTGCCCGGCTTCTCGGGCCTCACGACCGCCGTCGGCTACCGCGTGCTCGACGCCAACGGCACCCAGGCGACCTCGACGGCCGTCGCGACCATCACGACCGTCACGCCGCTCGCCGCGAACGACGTCGCCGCCGGCCGCCAGGGCGCTCCCGCCTCGGTCGCCGTGCTCGCCAACGACGCGCGCGGCCACGCCGACGTGCCCCTCGTGCCCTCGACGCTGCAGCTGCTCGGTGCCGACGGTCAGCCCGCCGCGACCGTGACGATCGACGGCCAGGGCACGTACGCCATCACGCGCGATGACGCGGCAGCACCCCGCGTCGTCTTCACGCCCGTGCCGACCTTCACCGGCCAGGCGACGCCCGTGACCTACCGCGTCGCCGACGCGAACGGCACGACGACGACCGCGACCGTCACGCCGACGATCGACGCCGTCATCCCGACGGCGGAGGCCGACTGGGCCTCCGCACGCCAGGGCGCAGCCGTGCGCATCGACGCCGTCGCCAACGACCTCGCCGGCCACGCCGACGTGCCCCTCGCGCCCGCGACGCTCGCCCTGCTCGACGGCGCGGGCGCGCCGACCGACGAGGTCGTCACGGCCGCCGGCACGTGGCGCGTCGACCGCGGCGTCGTCGAGGCACCCGTGCTCGTCTTCACGCCGCAGTCGTCGTTCGTCGGCACCACCGACCCCGTCGGCTACCGAGTGCTCGACGCCAACGGCACCGCCGCGACGTCGGTCGCGTCCGCGACCATCACCGCCGTCACGCCCGCGGCGACACCCGACGTCGCCGCCGCGCGCCAGGGTGCCCCCGCATCCGTCGCCCCGCTCGCGAACGACCGCCCGGGCCTCGCCGACGTGCCGCTCGTGCCGTCGACGCTCGTGCTGCTCGACGGCGCCGGCAACCCCGCCTCGACGGTCGACGTCGCCGGCGGCCGCTACGCGATCTCGGCCTCCGAGACCGCGCCGCGCATCGTCTTCACGCCCGCCGCCTCGTTCACCGGCGAGGCGGCACCCGTGACCTACTCGGTCGCCGACGCCAACGGCACCCGCACGTCGTCGACGTTCACGCCCACGATCACGCCCGTCGTGCCCGTCGCGACGAACGACCGCGAGTCCGAGCGTCAGGGCCTCGCCGTCGTCATCGACGCCGTCGCCAACGACACCGCAGGACACCCCGACGTGCCGCTCGTGCAGTCGACCCTCACGCTGCGCGACGGCGCAGGGAACGACGTCGACGAGCTCGTCGTCGACGGCCGCGGCACCTGGCGCGTCGACCGCACGACCGTCGCAGCCCCCGTGCTCGTCTTCACGCCCCTGCCGTCGTTCGGCGGCGCGACCTCGCGCGTCACCTACGCCGTCGCCGACGCCAACGGCACCGTGACGACCGCGCGCGCCACCGCGATGCTCGAGGCCGTCACGCCCGTCGCCGCCGACGACCAGGCCGCCGCGCGCCAGGGTGCCGAGGCATCCGTCGCACCGCTCGCGAACGACGCCGCCGGCCACCCCGACGTGCCGCTCGACCCCGAGACGCTGCAGCTGCTCGACGCGAACGGCCAGCCCGCGACGACCGTCGACGTGACCGCAGGCACGTACCGCATCGAGCAGGTCGCCGGCGTTCCCACGCTCGTCTTCGCCCCGCTCGCGTCGTTCGTCGGCACCGCCGACCCCGTGCGCTACCGCGTCGCCGACGCCAACGGCACCACGGCCACCGCGGCCTTCACGCCCACGATCTCGGGCGTGCAGCCCGTCGCCGCCCCCGACGGCGGCGCCGCCCGCCAGGGCGCCTCCGTGACCGTCGCACCGCTCGCGAACGACGCGCCCGGCATCGAGGACGTGCCGCTCGCCCCCGAGACGTTCACGCTGCTCGACGCCGACGACCAGCCAGTCGCCGAGCTCGCCGTCGCCGGCGTGGGCCGGTGGACCGTCGATCGCACCGACCCCGCAGCGCCGACCGTGACGTTCGCGCCCGAGCGCGGCTTCACGGGCGACGCGACGATCGACTACGAGGTGCGCGACGAGAACGGCACCGTCGCGACCACGACGATCACCGCGACCATCGCCCCCGTCACGCCGGGCGCCGACCCCGACTTCGCCACCGCACGCCAGGGTGCCGCCGCATCCGTCGCACCGCTCGCGAACGACGACGCCGGCCACCCCGACGTGCCGCTCGACGCCTCGACCCTCGAGCTGCTCGACGGCACGACCGTCGTCGACGAGGTCACCGTCGCCGGCCAGGGCACGTACACGCTCGACCGCGCCGCCGAGGGCGGACCGCGCATCGTGTTCACCCCCGTGTCGAGCTTCACGGGCAACGCCACCGTCGTCACCTACCGCGTCGCCGACGCCAACGGCACGACGACCACCGCGACGTTCCGCCCGACCATCACGGCCGTGACGCCCGTCGCCAACCCCGACGCCGGCACCGCTCGCCAGGGCGCGCCCGTGTCGATGGCCGTGCTCGCCAACGACCTCGCCGGCGACCCGGCGGTCGTGCTGCGTCCCAGCACGCTGCAGCTGCTCGACGCCCAGGGTCAGCCCGCGACGACCGTCGCGGTCACGGGAGGCTCGTACGCGATCGACGCGAGGAACGCCGCAGCGCCGCGCGTCGTCTTCACGCCGGACGCGACCTTCGTCGGCACCGCCGACGCCGTCACGTACTCGGTCGCCGACGCCAACGGCACGCGCACGACGTCGACCGCGACGCCCACGCTCACCGCCGTCACGCCCGTCGCGATCGACGACGCCTCCTCGGGTCGCCAGGGCGCCGCCGTCGCCGTCGAGCCGCTGCTCAACGACATCCCCGGCCACGCCGACGTGCAGCTCGACGCATCCACGCTCACGCTGCTCGACGGCACGACCGCCGTCGATGCGCTGCGCGTGCCCGGCCAGGGCACCTACGCCATCGAGCGCGGCGGCGAGGGCGGCCCCCGCATCGTCTTCACGCCCGAGTCCACGTTCGTCGGCACCGCCGAGGCCGTGCGCTACCGCGTCGCCGACGCCAACGGCACCACGACGATCGCGACGTACGCCGCGACGCTCACGGCCGTGACGCCCGTCGCCGCGAACGACGCCGCCACCGGGCGTCAGGGCTCGACCGTGTCGGTCGCGCCGCTCGCCAACGACGTGCCCGGCGACGCCGCCGTCGCGCTCGTGCCCGGCTCGCTCACGCTGCTCGACGGCACGACCGCCGTCGACATGCTCGTCGTCGCGAACCAGGGCACCTACGCGCTCGACCGCGCCGCCGCCGGCGGACCGCGCGTCGTCTTCACGCCGCTGCCCGCCTTCGTCGGCGCCGCGACCGGCGTCGCCTACCGCGTCGCCGACGCCAACGGCACGACGACGACCGCGACCTTCACGCCGACGCTCACCGCCGTGACGCCCGTCGCCAACCCCGACGCCGGCTCCGCCCGCCAGGGCGCGCCCGTGTCGCTGGCCGTGCTCGGCAACGACGTCGCCGGCGACCCCGCCGTCGCGCTCGACCCCGCATCGCTGCGCCTCGTCGGCGCCGGCGGCGCGCTCGTCACCGAGCTCGTCGTCGAGGCCCAGGGCACCTGGACGATCGACCGCGCCACCGCATCCGCGCCGCGCGTCGTCTTCACGCCCCTGGCCGCCTTCACGGGCGAGGCCACGGCCGTGACGTACTCGATCGCCGACGCCAACGGCACGCGTGCCACGGCATCCGTCACCCCGACCATCGACGCCGTGACGCCCGTCGCCAACCCCGACGTCGCCTCCGCGCGCCAGGGTGCAGCGGCATCCGTCGCCGTGCTCGCCAACGACCGCGCCGGCCACCCCGACGTGCGCCTCGTGCCCTCGACGCTCACGCTGCTCGACGGCACCGGCGCAGCCGTGACGACCGTGCGCGTCGTCGGCGGCACGTACACGATCGACGCCTCCACCGCGTCTGCCCCGCGCGTCGTGTTCACGCCCGCGCCGTCGTTCGTCGGCACCGCCGCGCCCGTGACCTACCGCGTCGCCGACGCCAACGGCACGACGACGACCTCGACCATGACGCCGACGATCGGCGCCGTCACGCCCGTCGCGACGCCGGATGCCGCCGAGGCCCGCCAGGGCGCGACGGTCACGATCGACGCGCTCGCCAACGACCGTGCCGGCGCCGCCGACGTGCCGCTCGACCGCCCGACGCTCACGCTGCTCGACGGCGAGACCGCCGTCGACGAGCTCGCGATCGAGGGTCAGGGCACCTGGACCGTCGACCGCCGCGTCGAGAGCGCCCCCGTGCTCGCGTTCGCGCCGCTGCCGACCTACGCCGGCTCGTCGACCGTCGCCTACCGCGTCGCCGACGCCAACGGCACGACCGCGGCATCGACCGCCACCGCGACGCTCGTCGCCGTGACGCCCACCGCGACCGACGACGTCGCGAGCGCCCGCCAGGGTGCCGCGGCATCCGTCGCCGTGCTCACGAACGATGCCGCCGGCCACCCCGACGTCGCGCTCGACCCCGCGTCCGTGCGCCTGCTCGTCGACGGCGCACCCGTCACGACCATCGAGGTCGACGGCGTCGGCACCTGGTCGATCGACCGCGCCAACCTCGTCGCGGCGCGCATCGTCTTCACGCCCGTCGCGACCTACGTCGGCACGCCCGACGCCGTCACGTACGTCGTCGCCGACGCCAACGGCACGACCGCGACCGCGCAGGTCACCGCCACGATCGCGGCCGTCACGCCCATCGCCGTCGCCGACTCCGGCGAGGCCCGCCAGGGTGCGACCGTGACGATCGACGCCGTCGCGAACGACGACGCCGGAGACCCCGCCGTGCCGATCGTCGCCTCGACGCTCACGCTCGTGGATGCCGCGGGCGCGGATGCCGACGAGGTCGAGATCGAGGGCCAGGGCACCTGGCGCGTCGACCGCGACGACGAGGACGCGCCCGTGCTCGTCTTCACGCCGCTGCCGTCGTTCGCGAGCACCTCGACCGTGTCCTACCGCGTCGCCGACGCCAACGGCACCGTCGCGACCTCGACGGCGACCGCGATCATCGACGCCGTCACGCCCACCGCGCGCCCCGACGTCGCCACGTCGCGCCAGGGTGCCACGGCATCCGTCGCACCGCTCGCGAACGACGCGGCCGGCCACGACGACGTGCCCCTCGACCCGACGACGCTCACGCTCGTCGACGCCGCCGGCACCCCCGTCCAGGCCGTGACCGTCGCCGGCCAGGGCACCTACTCGGTGGTCGCCGACGACACGACGCCGCGCATCGCGTTCGCGCCCGAGCCGGGCTTCGCGGGCACCGCGACGCCCGCCCGCTACGCGATCGCCGACGCCAACGGCACGATCGCGATCGCGACCGTCACCGCCGTCGTCGAGGCCGTGACGCCCGTCGCGACCGCCGACGTCGCCTCCGCTCGCCAGGGCGCGCCCGTCTCGGTCGCTCCGCTCGCCAACGACGCGGCCGGCCACGCCGACGTGCCGCTCGACGCCGCCACGCTCGAGGTGCTCGGCGCCGACGGCCAGCCGGCCGAGACCGTCACGATCGACGGCCAGGGCACGTACGCGATCGACGCCGACGCCGAGGGCGGCCCGCGCATCGTCTTCACGCCGCTCGACACGTGGGTCGGTGCCGCGACGCCCGTGACCTACCGAGTCGCCGACGCCAACGGCACGCGCACGAGCGCCACGTTCACCCCGACGTCGATCGCCGTGACGCCCGTCGCCGACCCCGACGCCGCCACCGGGCGCCAGGGAGCGCCCGTGTCGATCGCCGTGCTCGCGAACGACGAGGCCGGCCTCGACGAGGTGCCGCTCGACCCGTCGACGCTCATGCTGCTCGTCGACGGCGCGCCCGTCGACCGCATCGAGGTCGCGAACGAGGGCACGTGGACGATCGACCGCACCACCGCGGGCGGGCCGTTCGTCGTCTTCGCGCCGCTCGCCGGCTTCACGGGTGACGCGACCGCGATCTCGTACCGGATCTCCGACGACAACGGCACCCACGCATCCGCCGTCGTCGACGTGAGGATCGACGCCGTCACCCCGACGGCCGCCCCTGATGGCGGCTCGGCCCGCCAGGGCGCGTCGGTGACGATCGACGCCGTCGCGAACGACGCCGCGGGCCACCCCGACGTGCCGCTCGCGCCGTCGACGCTCACGCTGCTCGACGGCGAGACCGCCGTCGACGAGCTGCTCGTCGAGGGCCAGGGCACCTGGACGGTCGACCGCTCGACGGTCGAGGCTCCCGTGCTGGTCTTCGCACCGCTGCCGGGCTTCGTCGGCCAGTCGACCGTCGCGTACCGCGTCGCCGACGCCAACGGCACGCCCGCCACGTCGTCGGCCACCGCGACGATCGGCGCCGTGCTGCCCGTCGCGAACCCCAACTCGGCAGGCACGCGCCAGGGCGCGCCCGTGACGATCGACGTCGTCGCCAACGACGCCGCGGGCCACCCCGACGTGCCGCTCGTGCCGTCGACGCTCGTGCTGCTCGACGGCGAGACCGCCGTCGACGAGCTCGTCGTCACCGGCGAGGGCACGTGGAGCGTCGACCGCACCGTCGAGGCAGCGCCCGTCGTGCGCTTCGCGCCCGAGCCGGGCTTCTCGGGCCCCGCGACGACCGTCGCCTACCGCGTCGCCGACGCCAACGGCACGACCGCCGCGTCGACCGTCGGCGTGCGCGTCGCGCCCGTCGTGCCCGTCGCGCACGACGACGAGGCGGCCGCGCGCCAGGGTGCCCCCGCCTCCGTCGCTCCGCTCGCGAACGACGCCGCCGGTCACCCCGACGTGCCGCTCGTGCCGTCGACGCTCACGCTGCTCGACGCGGACGGCGCGGATGCGACGAGCGTGACGATCGCGGACGCGGGCACCTACGAGCTCGACCTGGACGCCGAGGGCGGCCCGCGCATCGTGTTCACGCCGCTGCCCGGCTTCACGGGCACGGCCGACGCCGTGCGCTACCGCGTCGCCGACGCGAACGGCACGACCGTCGAGGCCGCGTTCGCCGCCACGATCACGGGCGTCGCGCCCGTCGCCGTCGCCGACGCCGGCTCGGCGCGCCAGGGCGCACCGGTCACGGTCGCGCCGCTCGCCAACGACGTCGCGGGCCTCGACGAGGTGCCGCTCGACGCCGACTCGCTCATGCTGCTCGACGCCGACGGCGAGCCCGTCGAGCGCCTCGTGGTGCGGGGCGAGGGCACGTGGTCGATCGACCGCACGGGCACCGACGGTCCCACCGTCACGTTCGCGCCCGAGGCCGGCTTCCGCGGCACCGCGACCATCGACTACGAGGTGCGCGACGCCAACGGCACGCGCACGAGCACGACGATCGCCGCGACCATCGCGGCCGTCGCGCCCACGGCCGAGGCCGACCGCGGCGAGACGTTCCAGGGCGCGCCGACGACCGTCGACGTGCTCGCGAACGACGCTGCCGGCCACCCCGAGGTGCCGCTCGTGCCGTCGACGCTCACGCTGCTCGACGCCGACGGCGAGCCGACCGACCGCATCTTCGTGCTCGACGAGGGCACGTGGACGATCGAGCTCGGTGCCGACGACCAGCCGGTCGTGCGCTTCGCACCCGCCGCAGGCTTCCGCGGCGACGCGGCGCCCGTCGCCTACCGCGTCGCCGACGCCAACGGCACCCTCGTGCGGGCCGAGGTCGTCGTGACCGTCGCCGTCGTCGCGCCCGTCGCGGTCGATGACGTCGCATCCGGCCTGCAGGGCTCGCCCATCTCGACCGCGCCGCTCGCGAACGACGTGCCCGGCCGCACCGAGGTGCCGCTCGTGCCGTCGACGCTCACGCTGCTCACCGCAGCCGGCGCGCCCGTCGACGTGCTCGTCGTCGCCGGCGAGGGCCGCTACGCCATCGACCGCGCCGCCGAGGGCGGCCCGCGCATCGTCTTCACGCCCGAGGCCGACCACGTCGGCGCCGCGACGCCCGTGACGTACCGCGTCGCCGACGCGAACGGCACGACCGTGCGGGCGACGTTCACGCCCACCGCGACGGCCGTCACGCCGATCGCGACCGACGACCAGGCCACGACGACGCAGGGTCGCGCGGCCTCGATCGCCGTGCTCGCCAACGACGACGCCGGCCACCCGTCGGTGCCGCTGCGCCCGTCGACGCTCACGCTGCTCGACGCCGCCGGCGACGCCGTGTCGACGCTCGAGGTGCCCGAGCAGGGCACGTGGCGCATCGATCGCACGGATGCGGCCGCCCCGCGAGTCGTGTTCGAGCCGCTCGCGACGTTCACGGGCGACGCGACGCCCGTGTCGTACCGGATCGCCGACGCCAACGGCACGGCGGTCACGGCCGAGGTCGCCGTGCGCGTCACCGCCGTGACGCCCATCGCGGTCGACGACGAGGGCGAGGCCCGCCAGGGCGCCGTCGTCGCCGTCTCGCCGCTCGACAACGACCGCGCCGGTGCGCCGGGCGTGCCGCTCGTCGCGTCGTCGCTCACGCTGCTCGACGCCAACGGCGCCCACGTCGACGAGGTCGCCGTGCCCGGCGTCGGCACGTGGACGATCGACCGCGCAGGTGCCGAGCCACGCATCGTGTTCGCGACCGACCCGACGTTCACGGGCAGCGCCTCGGTGCAGTACGCCGTCGCCGACGCGAACGGCACGTGGACGACCGCCGCGATCGTCATCGCCGAGGTCACGCCCGTGACGCCCGTCGCGACCGACGACGCCGGATCGGCGCTGCAGGGCTCGCCCGTGCGCATCGACCCGCTCGCGAACGACCGCGCCGGCCACCCCGCCGTCGCGCTCGACCCCGCGTCGCTCATGCTGCTCGACGCCGCAGGCGCGCCCGTCGCGACCCGCGAGGTCGACGGCGAGGGCACCTGGTCGATCGACCGCTCCGACCCCGCCACGCCGCGCGTCGTCTTCACGCCGCTCCCGACGTTCTCGGGCGACGCGTCGCCCGTCGGCTACGTCGTGGCCGACGCCAACGGCACGAAGGCGACGGCATCCCTCGGCGCGACCGTCACGGCCGTGGAGCCCGTCGCGACGAACGACGTCGGCGCCGCCCGCCAGGGCGCCGCGGCGACGATCGACGTGCTCGCGAACGACGCCGCCGGCCACCCGACGGTGCCGCTGCGCCCCGAGACGCTGCAGCTCGTGGATGCGGATGGCGTCGGCGTCGACCGCCTCGAGGTCGCGGGCGAGGGGGTGTGGACGATCGACCGCTCGACGCCCGCCGCTCCCGTCGTGACGTTCACGCCGGCCGCGACGTTCTCGGGCGACGCGACGCCCGTGCCGTACCGCGTCGCCGACGCCAACGGCACCGTCGCGACCGCGACGGTCGGCGCCACGATCGGCGCCGTCACGCCCATCGCGAGCCCCGACCTCGGCACGGGCCGCCAGGGCGCGCCCGTCGTGGTCGACGTGCTCGCGAACGACGAGCCCGGCGACGCCGACGTGCCGCTGCGCCCCGCGACGCTGCAGCTGCTCGACGACGCCGGCCAGCCCGTCGACCGCGTCGTCGTCGACGGTCAGGGCGTCTGGACGATCGACCGCTCGGGCGACGTGCCCGTGCTCGTCTTCACGCCCGAGCCCGGCTTCGTCGGCACGACGCCCGCCGTCGGCTACCGCGTGAGCGACGCCAACGGCATCCCCGCCGTCGGCACGGCGCGCGCGGCCGTCACGGCCGTGACGCCCGTCGCCGCCGACGACTCGTCGACGGGCGTGCAGCGCGCGACGCAGTCCGTCGACCCGCTCGCGAACGACGCCGCCGGAGACGCGGCGGTGCCGCTCGTGCGCGACTCGCTCACGCTGCTCGACGCCGTCGGCGCCCCCGCGACCGTCGTCGTCGTGCCGGGCGAGGGATCGTACGCGCTCGTCGACGGCCGCATCGAGTTCACGCCCGAGGCCGGCTTCGTCGGCACCGCGACGGGCGTCGCGTACCGCGTGCTCGACGCCAACGGCACCGCGGCTGCGGCGACGTACCGCCCGCAGGTCACGGCCGGCGCCGCCGAGCAGGTCGCCGACATCGTCGCCACCGCCCCGGCGGGCAGCCCCGTGACGGTCGACCCGGGCTCGAAGTCGCCCACGCTGCAGCGCGCCTCGGTGCGCCTGCTCGACGCCTTCGGCGCGCAGGTCATGCGCCTCGTCGTGCCCGGCGAGGGCCTGTGGGAGGTCGACGCGACCACCGGTCTCATCACCTTCACGCCCGAGGACGGCTTCACGGGCGACCCGACGCCGGTGCGCTGGACGGGCGTCGAGGAGGACGGCACGGTCGTCTCCGGCGACATCGTCATCGAGTTCGCGCAGGATCCGGGCACCCCCGGCCCGAGCGAGCCCGGCACGCCCGAGCCCAGCGAGCCCGGCCCGTCCGACCCCGGCACGCCCGAGCCCAGCGCGCCGGCGCCGAGCGACCCCGGCTCCGACATCGGCGACCCCGAGTCGGGCGCCGAGGGCGGCCAGGCGGGCAGCGACCTGCCGCGCACGGGCGTCGAGGTCGCCGGCTGGCTCGCCCTCGCGGCGCTGCTCACGATCGGCGTGGGCCTCGTGCTCGGCATCCGCCGCCGCCGCGGCGAGGGCTGACGCCCGACGCACGCGAAGGGCCGGTCGACCTGCGGGTCGACCGGCCCTCCTGCGTGCGGGGGGCGCGGCGGCGTCAGCCGAGCAGGCGATCGCCCAGCGACTCGCCCTCGGCGACGCCCGGCAGGATCGCGAACACCGCAGAGCCGACGTGGCGGATGTACTCGTTGAGCAGATCGGTGCGCAGCGACCGCTGGATCGTGACGAACTGCTCGGGATCGCGCTGGAACGACAGGAACACGAGCCCCGCATCCAGCTGCCCGACGCTCGTGACGCCGTCGACGTAGTTGAAGGGGCGGCGCAGGATGCGCGTGCCCGTGACCGATGGATGCGCGAGCCGCACGTGCGCGTCGGCATCCATCGCGGGCTGGCCCGTGTCGTCGGTGGCGTCGAGGTCGACGTCGTCGCGCTCCTCGCCGCCCGACAGCGGTGCGCCCTCGACCTTCGTGCGGCCGATGACGCGCTCCTGCTCGCGCAGGCGCGTGCGGTCCCACGACTCGACGGTCATGCGGATGCGGCGCGCGACGAGGTACGTGCCGCCCGCCATCCACGGCTGGTCGGCGTCGTCGCCGACCCACACGAACTCGCCGAGGTGCGCGGCGTCGTCGACGCGCAGGTTGGCGCTGCCGTCCTTGAAGCCCAGCAGGTTGCGGGGCGTCATGGTGCGCTCGGCGCTGCCCTCGGCATGCGTGAAGCCCGTCTGCAGCCAGCGCACCTGCGCGCGGCCGAAGCCGATGCGGAGCAGGTTGCGCACGGCGTGCAGGGCGACCTGCGAGTCGGCCGCGCACGCCTGGATGACGAGGTCGCCGCCGCATCGGGCGGGCTCGAGCAGGTCGCCGGCGAAGAGGGGCAGGTCGACGAGTGCCGCGGGGCGCCGCTCGGCCAGGTCGAAGCGGTCGTCGAAGAGCGTCGGGCCGACGCCGAACGTGAGCGTGAGGCCCGCGGCGTCGAGGCCGAGCGCCTCGCCGGAGTCGGGCGGCGGCGCCTCGGGGCTCGCGCCGATGGCGCCGTCCTCGGCGACCTCGAGCCCCTGCGCGAGCCGCGACGCGGCGTAGGTCCAGTCGGCGAGCAGCTCGCGCAGATCGTCGACCGTGGCGCCGTCGACCATGTCGAGGCTCGCGAGCACGAGCGCGTCGGGGGAGAGCGTCGTGACGCCCTGCTGGTGCTCGCCGTGGAAGTCGTACGCGCGCGCCGCTCGCTCGCCGCGCACGGTCTGCGCACCCGCGAACGCGCCACCGACGCCACCGAGCGCGAGTCCCGCGCCACCGGCGCCGATCAGGCCGAGCATGCCGCGGCGCGAGAGCCCGCGAGCGCCCCGATCGGGCGCGTTGTCATCCGTCACGGACTCAGTGTAGGTTCGCTGCTGAGGTAAGGCTTGCCTTCCCTGCTGCGCCGCCGATGCGACGCGGCTCCTGAGATCGTCGGAGTCCCGTCCGTGTTCGTGAACTTCCTCATCGGCCTGCGCGAGGGCCTCGAGGCCGCCCTCGTCGTCGGCATCATCGTCGCCACCCTCGTGCGCGCCGACCGCCGTGACCTGCTGCGCCACGTGTGGCTCGGCGTCGGCCTCGCCGTCGCCGGCACCCTCGCCCTCGGCGCCGTGCTCACCTGGGGCCCGTACGGCCTCTCGTTCCAGGGGCAGGAGCTGCTCGGCGGCATCCTCTCGATCGTCGCCGTCGGCTTCATCACCTGGATGACGGTGTGGATGGCCAAGACGGCGCGCAGCATGCGCACGGAGGTCGTCGAGAAGGTCGGCAAGGCGCTCGCGCGCGGCGGCCTCGCGCTCGTGCTCATGGCCGCGCTCTCGGTGATCCGCGAGGGCGTCGAGACGACGCTGTTCATCTGGGCGACCGTCGACGCCGCGGGCGGCATCGGTCTCGCGACGCTCTCGGCGACCGCGGGCATCCTCGTCGCCGTCGTGCTCGGCTGGCTCGTCTACCGCGGCGCCCTGCGCCTGAACCTCGGTCGCTTCTTCACGATCACGGGCGCCGTGCTCGTCGTCGTCGCCGCCGGCGTGCTCGCCTACGGCGTCGGCGACCTGCAGGAGGCGGGCGTGCTGCCCGGCGGCTCGATGATCGCCTACAGCCTCGAGGCCGTGCTGTCGGAGCACGGCTCCGTGCTCGGCGCGCTGCTGTTCGGCCTCGTCGGCTACACGTCGGAGCCGACGTGGCTGCAGGTCATCGCCTGGTGGCTCTACGTCGTCCCGGCGCTCACGATCTTCCTGCGCATCGCACTGCGGCGACGCCAGGCCCCGACCACCCCGCCACCCATACCCAGCACCAGCACCAGCACCAGCACCCAGGAGCATGCATGAACCGCCCCTCCCAGCGCGTCCTCGCGGCCGCGCTCGCCGCATCCATCGGCCTCGGCCTCGCCGGATGCGTGCCCAACCAGCCCGACGCCGAGGCCATCGACGTCGCGATCGCCGACGGCGCCTGCGACGTCGCCGTCGCCCAGGCCACTGCAGGGACCGTCGAGTTCACGATGGTGAACTCCGGATCCCAGGTCGACGAGTTCGAGATCTTCGCCGACGACCAGCTGCAGATCGTGGCCGAGCGCGAGAACCTCGCGAACGACGGCCAGCCCGTCTCGCTGCGCGTGCAGCTGCAGCCCGGCACCTACTACACGGCGTGCCGCCCCGGCATGGTCGGCCAGCCGCAGGGCATCGCCGAGTTCACCGTCTCGGGCGAGGCGTTCGCGGTGGATGCGGACGAGCAGACCGCGATCGACGCGTACGTCGCGTACACGAAGTCGCAGGTGAGCGAGCTCGTCACCGCCGTCGCCGCCTTCACCGACGCGTACGTCGCCGGCGACGACGACGGGGCCCGCCGCCTCTTCCCCCTCGCTCGTCAGTACTACGAGCGCATCGAGCCGACCGCCGAGCAGTTCGGCGACCTCGACCCCGCGATCGACTACCGCCTGCCCGGCGCCGTCGCCGAGCTCGATGAGTTCACCGGCTTCCACCGCATCGAGCTCGACCTGTGGCTCGACGAGGGCCTGTCGAACTACCAGGGCGAGACGTACGTCGACGAGGCCGGCGCGCAGCTCGCGTACCTCGACCTGACCGACCTCGAGGGTCGCCAGGTGTTCGCGCCGCTCGACGCCGACGGCCGCGCGTACTACGCCGACCGCCTCGTCGCCGACGTGCAGTCGCTGTACGACCTCGTCTTCAGCGACGACTTCACGCTGTCGATCTCCGACATCTCGAACGGCGCCGTCGGCCTGCTCGACGAGGTCGCCGCACCCGACGGCAAGCTGCCCGGCGAGGAGGACGAGTTCTCGCACACCGACCTCTACGACTTCCTCGCGAACGTCGAGGGTGCCCAGGTCGCGTTCGAGTCGGTGCGCGACCTCGCCGAGGCCTCGGACGACGGCACGGCGCTCGCCGACGACCTCGAGACCGAGTTCGATGCCATGACGGCGCTGCTCGCCACCTACGGCTCGTTCGACGAGGGCTTCGTCTCGTACGACACGGTCGGCGACGACGAGCGGAACGCGCTCGCGGCGCAGCTGAATGCGCTGGCCGAGCCGCTGTCGCAGCTGACGGCGGTCATCGTCGAGTAGCGCGGTCGCGCCCCGCTCTCCACGAGCGGGACGCGTCCCCCACCCGCTCCCTGAGGTGCGCCCTTCGAGACGGCTGCTCGCTCCGCTCGCGGCCTCCTCAGGATCCGCGAAGCGAGCCTCGAAGGGTGCCCTCTACGGGCGGCTCCTTTCGAGGCTCACTGCGTTCGCACCTCGAGGAGCGGGCCTTGGCGGGTCAGGCGCCCCAGTCGGCGGGCTTCGCGTCCTTGCCGTCGAGCCAGAGCGTGTCCGACTCGTCGCGGTGCGAGCCCGTCGAGCCCACGTGCTTCGACCCGATGCCCGGGCCCTTCGTGATGACGTGCACCATCGCCATCCCGTGCCCGCGTCCGAGGCCGTACGCATCCTTGAGCCACTCGAGGATGGGGCCGGCCTTCGTGTCGGCGCCGAACCCGAGCTCCGTCGCCTCGGCGACGAGCGCGCGCGGGGTCTTGCCGGTCTTCGCCTCCACGGCGTCGAGGTAGGCCTGGAACGACATGGATGCTCCTCTGCTCGGATGCGCTGCTCGCATCCTGCCACCACCCGCAGCTGGTCGGGCCTACGGCAGCTCCGCCAGCCACGACACGTGCCCCTCGCGCCGGTTGGCGTCGTCGAAGAGGTGCCCGACGCGCTTGTAGTAGTGCAGCAGGATGGCGCGGTCGAGCACGCGCAGCTCGAGGCTGCGGGCGAGCTCGGCCTCCATCGTCGCGGCGTCGGCGATCTCGCGCAGCCACACGATGACGTACAGGTTCGAGGCGCCGCCCGCGAGGGCCGCGCACATGCGCGTCATCGGCATGTCGGCGATCTGCATCGCCGTCGCCTCGAGCCGGGCGGCGGGCACGACGAGCCACAGCGCGAGCGCGTGCGGCCACATGCGCTGCTCGAGGGAGACGTCGATGCGCTGCTGGATCCATCCGCTCGCCAGCAGGCGCCGCACGACGCGGCGTGCGTGCGCCTCCGACGTGCCGATGCGGGCGGCGATGTCGCGAGCGCTCGCGCGGCCGTCGCGCTCGAGCTCCGTGAGCACGGCGCGCCACTGCTCGCCGGTCGCGGCGTCGCCGTCGGTGCGTCCCTCGTCGAGCGTCGCCTGCGGCGGACGGTCGTGCGGCGGGCCGACGGCGCGCCAGCGCGAGCCGTCGGAGATCATGCGCGTGACGACGGTGGTGCGCACGCCCGTCACGGCCTCGTGGGTGCCGAGCCACGACTGGATGAGCCTGCGGAACTGGGCCATGTCGTCGGCGAGGATCGTGAGCGACAGGTCGCGGTCGCCCGTCATGCCGGTGACGGAGATGATCTTCGGATGCTGCCGCAGGGTCGCGGCCACGGCGTCGACCGTGCCGGGTCGGCAGCGCACCTCGGCGAGGCCGAACAGCAGTCCCGCCGAGAAGCCCGCGTAGGTCGTCGTCCACGCGGCGCCCGACTCGGCGATCGCCTCCCAGCGGCGTCTCGCGGTCGGCGCGCTCGTGCCGATGACGCGGCCGATCGCCGCCCACGATGCCCGTGGCGCGTCCTGCAGGGCGGCCACCAGGGCCAGGTCCGAATCCGACAGGTCGTGCGGATGCGGCGGGACCGTGGGATGCATGTCGAACATGATCGCACCATCCGAGGTTCGGATCGATCATGCAACACGGTTCGTGACATGCGATCGGCAAGATGCCACGCAACGTCCGTCCGCCGCAACGGCGCGGCGCCGATCCCACGGAGCAACCACATGTCCACCGACACCACCACGACGCTCACGCTCGCCGACGCCAAGGGCGTCGGCGGACGCATCCTGCGCGGCATCGAGCGGGTGGGCAACACGCTGCCCCACCCCTTCTACCTGTTCCTCATCATCGCCGGCCTCGTCGCCGTCGCCTCCGGCGTCGCGGCGCTGCTCGGCGCCGAGACGACCGACCCGGCGACGGGCGAGGCGGTGCCGATCCGCAGCATCCTCTCGGGCGAAGGCGCCGTCTACGCGCTCACGAACGCCATCACGAACTTCGTGACCTTCCCGCCGCTCGGCCTCATCGTCACGGTCATGCTCGGCATCGGCGTCGCCGAGCGCCTCGGGCTGCTGAAGGCCGCGATGCGCGGCGCCGTGCTCGCGGCACCGGCCTGGGCCGTGACGTTCGTGGTCGTGCTCGTGAGCCTCATGGGCAACCTGGCCTCCGACTCGGCCATGGTCATCCTGCCGCCGCTCGCCGCCGCCGCGTTCCTCGCCGCCGGCCGCCACCCGCTCGCGGGCTTCGCCGCCTCGTACGCGGCCGTCGTCGCCGGCTTCTCGGCGAACATCGTGCCCGCCGGCACCGACGTGCTGCTCTCGGGCATCACGACGTCGGCGGCGCAGATCGTCGACCCCGAGGCATCCGTCTCGCCCGTCGCCAACTACTTCTTCATGGCCACGTCGACGCTCATCCTCGCCGTCGTCATCACCGTCGTCTGCCAGCGCTACGTCGAGCCGCGCCTCACCCCCTACGAGGGCGGGCTCGCCGACGAGGACGCGTCGAAGCCGCTCGAGCCCATCGAGCGTCGCGGCCTGCGCATCGCCGCGATCTCGGTCGTCGTCTACCTTGCGCTCGTCGCCGTCGCGCTGCTCGTGCCCGGCTCGCCGCTGCAGGGCGAGGGCGGCCAGATCCTGCGCTCGCCCTTCATGACGGCCCTGCCGATCTTCATCCTGTTCCTCTTCCTCATCGCGGGCGTCGCCTACGGCCTCGGCGCGAGGACCCTGACGAAGGCGACGCAGATCCCCGAGCACATGACGGCCGCCGTGAAGGACCTCGTGCCGTTCATCGTCGTGATCTTCACGGCGGCGCAGGCCATCGCGTGGTTCAACTGGTCGCAGCTCGGCCTGCTCATCGCCACCGCCGGCGCGCAGGGCATGGAGGCCACGGGCCTCGGCGGCATCGGCGGCCTGCTGCTCTTCAGCCTCTTCTGCACCCTGCCTGCGCTGCTGCTCGCATCGGGATCCGCGCTGTGGACCCTGCTCGCGCCGATCTTCGTGCCCATGTTCATGCTCGCCGGCATCGACCCCGCGTACGTGCAGGCCGCGTTCCGCATCACCGACTCCGCGACGAACCCGCTCGTGCCGATGAACCCGATGCTGCCGGTCGTGCTCGGCCTGCTGCAGCGCTGGTCGCCGAAGGCGGGCCTCGGCACGCTCTTCAGCCTCGTCATCCCCTTCACCCTCGTCATCTGGGGCGTGTGGCTGCTGCAGTTCCTCGTGTGGGGTCTGCTCGGCCTGCCCGTCGGGCCCGGCCACGGACTGAACCTGTGACCGCCGCCATGCCCGTTCGATGACCCGCCCGCCACACCCGCTCACCCCGACCGACCCAAGGAGGTCCTCCCCGTGTCCATCACCACCGTGCGTCCCGCCACCGAGGCCGGCATCGCCGCGATGCCCGCGACGATCGCCGAGCTGCAGACGCTGCTCGAGGCGCGCATCACGACGCTCGTCGACGTCGCCGCCGACCTGCACGCGCATCCCGAGATCCGCTTCACCGAGACGCACGCCGCCGCGCGCCTCACGGCCGAGCTCGAGCTCGCGGGCTTCGCCGTCGATCGCGGCTTCGCCGGCCTCGACACCGCGTTCGTCGGCCGGTGGTCGACGCCGGATGCGGGCGCCGACGCCCCGACGATCGCGATCTTCTGCGAGTACGACGCGCTCGAGGAGATCGGTCACGCGTGCGGCCACAACGTCATCGCCGCCGCCGGGCTCGGCGCGGGGATGCTCGTGAAGGATGCGCTCGAGGCGTCGCCCGTGCCGGCGCACCTCGTCGTGATCGGCAGCCCCGGCGAGGAGGGGGCGGCCGGCAAGGTGCCGATGATCGACGGCGGCGTGCTCGACGGCGTCGACCTCGCGATCATGGTGCACCCGTCGGGATCGGATGCCGTGCGTGGCTCGTCGCTCTCGCGCGTCGCGCTCGACGTCGACTTCCACGGCAAGGCGGCCCACGCGGCCGGCGCGCCCGAGATCGGCCGCAACGCCCTCGACGGCGCGACGCTGTCGCTCACGGCGATCGGCCTGCTGCGCCAGCAGATGACCGACGACGTGCGCATCCACGCGATCATCACGAACGGCGGTCAGGCGCCGAACATCATCCCCGAGCACGCGGCGCTGCGCATCTTCGTGCGCGCCGGCGACCGCGAGCACCTGCTGACGGACGTCGTGCCGCGCGTGCGCGCCTGCTTCGATGGTGCCGCGCTCGCGACGGGCACGACGGTCGAGATCGCGGAGAACACGCCGCCGTACTTCTCGCTGCGGTCGAACGTGACGCTCGTCGACGTCGCCGAGGCGGCGTACGGCGTGCTGGGTCGCGAGCTCGAGCCCGACCCGACGCTCGCGGGCTCGACCGACATGGGCAACGTGTCGCACGTGGTGCCGTCGATCCACCCGATGATCTGCCTCGCCCGCGACGTCGCGCCGCACACGCGCGAGTTCGCGGCGGCGGCGGGGGATCCGGCGCTCGCACCGCCGGCGATCGCCGACGGTGCCGTGATGCTCGCGGCGACCGCCCTCTCGGCGTTCCGCGACCCGGCGATCGTCGCCGACGCGAAGGCGACGTTCGAGGGCTGAGGGTCGTTCGGGCGGATGTCCGCTCGCGGGCGGAGCGCCTGGCCGCGGGCGGCTGCAGGACCCCGGTCAGGGCTCCCGATTGGCCACTGGTCACAGATGCATCCATGACTGGTCGCAGTTGCACCGAAACTGCGACCAGTGTGGTGCAACTGCGACCAGTCCCGGCCACGAGTGACCAGTCAGCATCCCGCGCACGCGAAGGCGCCGCCGACGCGGGATGCGTCGGCGGCGCCGGGGGAGTGCGGAGGGGCCGGCGTCCGACGGTCGGACGCCGACCCCTCCAGCCCTCGTCAGTCGCCCGAGGGGGCAGAGACGGGCGAGACGGGGCTGGCCGCCGACGGCGCGCTGTCCGACACAGGAGCGGCGTCGAGGCGGGAGCAGGGGCCGGGGCCGCATCACTCCAACGAGTGACCCGCCAGCGCAACGCTTGACCAGTCAGCGGGCCCTTGCAGTCGATGCGGGCCGCTCGGTTCCTGACTGGTCGCAATTGCACCACTGTGGTCGCAGCTTCGGTGCAACTGCGACCAGTCAGGCGTGCATCTGTGACCAGTCGGGTGCATCTGTGCCCAGTCGGGAGCCGACGCGAGCCCGCACAGGGTCAGGCGCGGGCCACGCCGTCGGCGAGGGCTCGCACCGCATCCACGACCGCGGTCGGCACCTCGATCGCGTCGGCGGCGAGGCGTCGGCGGCGCTCGGCGATCGATCGGGCGAAGGGGGCGCGCACGGGATGCGCGGGGTCGACCGGGGCGGTGTCGGCGAGGGATGCCTGCAGCTCGGCCACGCTCGCACGCAAGGCGGCGGCGCCACCGAGCGAGGCGGCACCAGCACCAGCATCAGCACCCGCCCCCAGCACCCCCGGGTCGATCGCGAGCACGACCATGCCGAAGTCCTGCAGGTGCCCGGGCGCGACAGGGGCGCCGGCGAGCGCGCCGAGCAGCTGCACGACGAGGGCGAGGCCGCTGCCGCGGTGTCCGCCCCAGGTCGTGAACGCGCCGGCGAGCGCCTCGGTCGGCGACGTCGTGGGCGCGCCCGAGGCGTCGAAGGCGACGCCGGAAGGCAGCGGCAGCCCGAGCCGCTCGGCGAGCACGACGTCGGCGTGGATGATCGACGACGTGCCGATGTCCCACACGAACGGGTCGCCGTCGGAGGGGAACGCGAAGCAGATGGGGTTCGTGCCGACGACGGGCTGCGTGCCGCCGTGCGGCGCCACCCAGGGTGTCGCGCTCGACGCGAGCATCGCGACGAGCCCTCGCTCGACGATGCGCTCGGCGTAGTGGCTGAGCATGCCGGTGTACCAGGTGCCGTGCGCGCCGACGAGGCCGATGCCGCTCGACTCGGCGTGCGCGATCGCCGCGGTCGTGGCCTCGTCGGCGACGAGGTAGCCGATGCGGTCGCGGCCGTCGATGCGCGTCGACGACGGCGAGGTCACGGTCGCGGCAGACGGCCCGACCACGGGCCCCGCCGACCCCAGGCGCTCGGCGATGCTCACGATGCGCGCGAGCCCGCTCATCCCGAGCCCGCGCAGCTCGCAGTCGAGCAGGTGATCCGCGATCGTCGCCGCGTCGGCGGGGGAGTAGCCGAGCACGACGAGCGCCCGCACCGCGAGGGCGCGAGCGCCCGAGACCGACAGCGAGACCGACCCCGCGACGCCGCCCGACCCCGAACCCGACCGCTCGCTCACGGCAGCGGCTTGCCGGCCGCCTCGGCCTCCTCGACGAGGATCGGCACGGCCGACGTGGCGGCGTGGATGCCGATGACGCTCGCGATCTCCATGACCTCGAGGATCTCGCCCACGGTCGCGCCGTAGCCGAGCGCGTTCTCGAGGTGCAGCTTGAGGCCCGGCTTGTAGAGGTGCGTCGCGGCGGTGTCGAACGCGATGTACACGAACTCCTTCACCTTCGGCTCGAGCGTGCCGGTGCGCCACGGCACCGACGAGAACGCCGTGTACGCCTCGAACATCTCGGGGTCGAGCTCGAGGATCTCGTCCCAGAACGAGTGCCAGTAGCCGCGCGTCGCCGTGAAGTCGTCCTTCATCGCCTGCTGCTTCGCGTCGAGCTCGGCGGGGCCGGTGCGCAGGCCCTGCTCCTCGAGCACCTCGACGAGGATCGGCACGCCGATGTTCATCGCGTGGATGCCGAGGGTCGAGGCGCACTCGATGACCTCCATGATCTCCTGCACCGTCGCGCCGTGGCGGAACGCGGCCTGGATGTGCTGGCGCACGCCCGGCAGGTACATGTGGGTCGCGTTGGCGTCGACCGCGATGTAGATGAGCTCCTTCGTCTTCGCGTCGAGGTGCGTCTTGCGCCACGGCACCATCGACATCTCGCGGTACGCGTCGAGGAACTCGGGATCGATCCTCGCGATCGACTCCCACAGCGGGCTCCACGCACCCTCGCCGCGCTGCTCGACGAACTGGTCCTTGGACTGCTGCTGACGGGGGGTGAGGGTCATGTGCTGCTCCTTCGCGAGCGGATGCGGATGCGGAACGGATGCGGATGCGGATGCGCGGGTGCGCATCCGGGATGGATGTGCGGACGCCGGTCGAGCAGGCGGGCGCGAGCCCGCCCGGGGCTCAGCCCTGCGCGCGGAGGGCGCGCAGCGCGAGCCGCGACGCCATGTGGATGTGCTCGGCCATGAGGCGCGCGGCACGGTCGGGGTTGCGGGCCTCGATGGCCTCGACGATCTCGCGCATCTCCGTCACGACGTGGGGGAGGCGGTCGGCGGTCGAGAGCGACGTGACGCGCAGCAGGCGCACGCGGGCCTGGATGGATCCGAGCAGCTGCGTGAGCGACGCCGAGCGGGCGCCGGCGAGCAGCACGTCGTAGAACTCGTCCTTGGCCTTGAGGAAGTCGACGATCGTCGGCGGCTCGTCGAGCCGCTCGGCCATGCGGTCGACGGTGGCGACGAGGTGGGCGACGTCGACGTCGGTGGCGCGGTCGATGAAGCGGCGCACGACGAGCGACTCGAGCGACGCGCGCACCTCGTAGAGGTCCTCCGCGTCCTCGAGCGACGGCTGCGTGACGTGCGCGCCCTTCTGCGGCACGACGGTGACGAGGCCCTCGGAGGCGAGCACGCTGATGGCCTCGCGCACGGTCGCGCGCGACACCTCCATCGACTCGATGATCTCCCGCTCGACGAGCCGGTCGCCTGGCCGCAGCTTGAAGTCGAGGATGGCGTCGCGGATGGCCGTGACGACCTGCTCCTTGACGGGCGCGGCGACGCGGCCGACGGGGGAGACTCCCCAGCGCTGCGCAGCCGTCTCGGTCACATCAGGGATGCTACTCATCGCGCGGCTCCGCGAGCGCCACCTCGCGGGCGGCGATCCACTCGGCGACGCGCGTGTGGTCGGCGTCGGGCGCGAGGCCCTCGGCGGCCTCGGCCCACAGGTCGACGGCGTCGGCGCCGAGGCGCGACGGGGTGCCGACCTGCTCGGCGAGACCCGTCGCGATGCGCATGTCCTTGAGCATGAGACGCAGCCCGAATCCGGAGTCGAACGTGCCGGGCAGCACGAAGTTCGGCCACTTGTTCTCGGTCGAGCCCGACTTGCCGCTCGACCCGTTGAACACCGAGAGCATGACCTCGGGGTCGAGGCCGAAGCGCATGCCTGCCTGCATCGCCTCGCTCGTCGCCCACAGGTGCGTGGCGGAGAGGAGGTTGTTGAGGGCCTTGAGCGCGTGGCCGGCGCCGACGTCGCCGCAGTCGACGACGCGGCCGAGCGGGGCGAGCAGCGCGTGCGCGCGCTCGCGATCCGCATCGCGAGCGCCGAGCATGATCGTGAGCGTGCCGCGCTCGGCGCCGCGCACGCCGCCCGAGACCGGAGCGTCGGCGAACGCGATGCCCTCGGCGGCGAGGCGCTCGGCGAGCGCCTGCGTGCGGGTGGGCTCCGACGACGACATGTCGACGACGAGCGTCTGCGGACCGATGGCGCCAGCGGCGAGCAGCTCGTCGACGACCGACTCGACGATCGCCGAGCTCGGCAGCATGAGGATGACGGCGGTCGCCTCGGCCGCGGCCTCCGCCGCCGTCGCGGCGGGCTCGCCGCCGCCGTCGCGCAGCCGCTCGCGCGCCGCCTCCACGAGGTCGAAGCCGCGCACGCGGTTGCCGGCGTCGACGAGCCGCCGCGACATGGGCGTGCCCATGTTGCCGAGGCCGATGAGCGCGACGTTGCTCATGCCTGCGCCGCCTGCGCCTCGTAGGCGTCGACCGCCTCGTCGCCGAGCTCCTCGCGCAGCACGCGCTCGGTGATGCGGAACGCCTCGAGCGCCGCGGGAGCGCCGACGTACATCGCGGTCTGCAGCAGCACCTCCTGGATCTGCTGCATCGTGACGCCGTTGCGCACGGCGCCGCGCACGTGCACGGCGAGCTCGTGGCTGCGGTTGAGCGTCACGAGGATGCCGAGGTTCACGAGGCTGCGCTGCGACCGGTCGAGGCCGTCGCGCGACCAGATGCCGCCCCAGCAGAACTCGGTGACGTAGTCCTGGATGGGCCGCGAGAACGGGCTGACCTTCGCCATCGAGCGCTCGACGTGCTCGGCGCCCAGCACCTCCTTGCGGATGGCGAGGCCCTCCTCGTACGTGTCCAGGTGCGTTCCCTCAGCGAACATCGGTCGGTTCCTCTCCATCGATCGGCTGCTGCGCGTACTCGTCGTCGCCGACGGGGTCGGCCCACACGGTCTGCCCGAGGGAGATCGCGGTGTGGACCATGAACGAGTCGGGGGCGGCGCCGTGCCAGTGGCGCTCGCCGGGCGGGCACCACACGGTGTCGCCAGCGCGGATGACGTGCACCTCGCCGTTCGCGCACACGAGGCCGCGGCCGGCGAGCACCTGCAGGATCTGGCCCTGCTCGTGGTGGTGCCAGTAGGTGCGGGCGCCAGGCGTGAAGTCGACGGTGTTGATCGTCACGCCGTCGGTCTGCGCCATCGTCACGTACGGGTAGACGGAGCCGGTGAACTGCGAGCCGGGCTTGCCTGCGGTGCCGTCGAACTCGCGGGGATGCTTGATCCTCATGCCTGGGCCTCCTCGTCGGGTGCGTGCAGGCGCACGCCGCCTGCGATGTCGCCGAGCGCGTCGACGACGGTGTTCGAGATGCGGTCGGCGTAGCCGAGCTGGCGCGCGAGCCCGAAGGATGCGACGGGTCCGGCGGCGTTGAGGCTCGGCACGCCGAGGGTGCCGAGCAGCTCGAGGTACAGCGACACGTCCTTGAGCATGAGCGTGTTCGTGAGGCCGCCCTCGAGGTAGTCGCCCTGGATGATGCGTGGGAACCGGTTGATGGTCGCGAAGTTCACGCCCGAGGAGGCGTTGAGCACGTCGAGCACGGTCGCGAGGTCGAGGTCGGCCTTCTTCGCGGCGACCATGACCTCGGCCGTGGCCGAGAGGGCGATGGCGTTGAGGAAGTTGTTGAGCAGCTTCACGGTGTGGCCTGCGCCGGAGGCACCGCAGTGGAAGACCTGCTTCGCGAAGCGGCCCAGCACGGGGCGCACGCGCTCGAGGGCCTCGGCGTCGCCGCCGACCATGAGCGTGAGCGTGCCGACCTCCGCCGCGGCGGCGCCGCCCGAGATGCCGGCGTCGAGGTAGACGGCGCCGCGCTCGGCGAGGTCGGCGGCGATGCGCCGCGTCGACTCGGGGGCGGCGGTCGACAGGTCGACGATCACCTGGCCCTCGCGCACGGCGGCGAGGAAGGCGGGGTCGCCGTAGACGACGGCCTCGACGACCTTCGAGTCGGGCAGCGACAGCAGCACGACGTCGCTGCCGGCCACGACGTCGGCGGCGGTGGCCGCGGCGGTCGCGCCGGCCTCGCCGATCGCCGCCTCGCGCGGGTCGAACCCGAGCAGCGCATCCCCGGCGCCCGTGATGCAGCGCGCCATGCGGCCGCCCATGTTGCCGAGGCCGACGAAGCCGACCCGCAGCGTCGCAGTGCCGCTCATCGGGCGGCCTCCGGGTCGAAGCCGGGCCACTCCGCGAAGAGCGGGGCGTCGACGGGCGCGGTGTCCCATGCGCCGGCGCCGCCGGCGGGGCGCACGGTGTTCACGATGGATGCGCCGCCGTCGGCGGTCACGATCTCGCCCGTCGTGTACGAGCTGTCGTCGGAGAGCAGGAAGGCGACGACGCCGGCGATCTCGGATGCGGCGCCCGCACGGCGCAGCGGCGTCGTCGAGGCGCGGCGCACCATGTCGTTGCCGCCGCCCGTCTGCGTCGCGGCGGCGGCGAAGAGCTGCGTCGGCACGATGCCGGGCGCGACGCCGTTCACGCGGATGCCGAGCGGGCCGCCGTAGACGGCGGCGCCGTGCACGAGGCCCACGACGGCGTGCTTCGAGGTCTGGTACGGCAGCAGGTCGGCCGAGCCGCGGTGGCCCGCGATCGATGCGGTGACCGCGACGGCGCCGCCTGCGAACGAGCCCGCGGCGACCTGGTCGCGGTAGTGGCGGAACGCGGCGCGCAGGCCCAGGAACTGGCCCGTGACGTTCACGCGCATGACCTGCTCGAAGTCGTCGACGCCGAGGTCGGGGATCGACGCGAACGAGCCGAAGATGCCGGCGTTGAGGTGGAAGCGGTCGATGCGGCCGAACGCCTCGATGCCCGCGGCCATGTACGCGTCGACCGACGCCTCGTCGGCGATGTCGGCGACGACGCCGATCGCCTCGCCCGGCAGCGCCTTCGCCGCCTCGACGATGCGCTCGTCGCGGTCGACGGCGACGACGCGGGCGCCCTCGGCGGCGAGCCGCTGGGCGGATGCGGCGCCGAGGCCGCCTGCCGCGCCCGTGACGACGGCGACGAGCCCCTCGAACCTCTGCGTTGCGGTCATGGTGTGCGCGCTCCTGTCTGCGTGGGGAAGTCTGGGGTGGATGGCCGGCTTAGCCGATGCGGGCCGTGAGGCCGGGCAGCGGGCCGTCGGCGATGCGGCCGAAGCGGTCGAGCGTCGAGGGGTCGTGCCCCGACACGAGGTGCTGCACGCGGCCGTCGGCGACCATGGCGTGCAGCAGGTCGAAGCCCGCGTACATCGCTGGGAGGTCGGCGACGAACGCGAACGGCACGTCGTCGTCGTGCTCCTCGTAGTAGTGGATGGCGTCGGACGCGAGCGCGACGACGCCGTCGGCGGTGTCGACGAGCACGATGGACTGGCCGGGGGTGTGCCCGCCGACCCGCACCATCCGCACGCCGGGCGCGATCTCGAGCTCGTCGTCGAAGGTGCGCAGACGCCCCTCGGACTCGACGCGGCGCAGCGTCTCGAGCTCCGCATCCTCGACCGAGTGGTGGAACTGCGCGCGGTGCTGCATGCCGCTCGACCAGAAGTCGCGCTCGGCGGCCGAGATCGTGACGCGGGCGGCGTCGAACGCGTCGACGTTGCCGATGTGGTCGTAGTGCGCGTGGGTGATGAGCACCTCGGGCGCCGTCGCGGCGTCGACGCCCAGGGCGGCGAGCGCCTCGACGGGCTGCGCGAGGAACGTGCGCGAGCGGTTCGCGCCGCCCTCGACGGAGAACCCGGTGTCGACCACGATCGGACCGCTCGGCGTCTCGATGAGCCAGAGGAAGTAGTCCATGCCGATCGGCTCGTCGGGCCGGCCGTAGATGCCCCAGTTCAGGTACACCTCCGACTTGTGGCCCTGACGCGTGCCGTACTGCACGATCGTGACGCGGTTCGCACCGCTCGTCGACACCGGGTTCGTCATCCGTCGCGCTCCTACCGCTGCTCGGTCGTGGCCGTGGGCTGCGCCGACGTCGCGCCGGGCACGTGGTCCTCGAGGTGGCCGAGGTCGAGGCCGAGGGCGTCGCCGCGCTCCGCCTGGTGGTCGGCCGTGATGTCGCGACCGGCGGTCTCGGGCAGCCACTTCCAGATGAAGGGCAGCGCGATGAGCGCGAGCACCACGAGGTACCAGGCGGGCGAGACGGGGTTGCCCGTCGTGCCCGCGAGCCACACGCCGACGTACGAGGCCGGGCCGGCGATGAACGCGAGCGCGAAGTTGAAGCCGATCGCGCTGGCGCTCGAGCGGTTCGAGGCGGGGAAGAGCTCGACGAGCATCACGACGGTCGTGACCGACACGAGGGCCTGCGTCATCGTGAGCAGGATCATCGCGAGCACGACGGGCGCGAACGCGCCGTCGGCGCCCGACATGATCATGAACACCGGGATGGGCAGCAGCACGTAGCCGATGGTGCCGATGATGTTGAGGCGGCGGCGGCCGAAGCGGTCGGAGAGCGCGCCCGCGATCGGGCACAGCACCATGTAGACCGACAGGCCCGTGGCGCTCATCGCGAGGGCGAGCGGGCGCTCGATGCCGACGACCGTCATGAGGTAGTTCACGATGAACGTCGCGAGGTAGTAGAAGCCCGTGCCCTGCACGGCCGCGATCGCGACGGTGAGCAGGATGGGGCGCCAGTTCTCCTTGAAGGCGCGCAGCACCGGCGCCTTCTCCTTCTCGTCCTTGGCCTCGACGGCCTTGTAGACGGGCGTCTCGCCGAGGCGCATGCGGATGTAGAGACCGATGAGCGCGAGCGGGGCCGCCATGAGGAACGGCACGCGCCAGCCCCACGTCTGCAGGTCCTCCGCGCTGAGGATCGAGTTGAGCAGCAGCGCGAAGAGGCTGCCGACGATGATCGCGAGGGCGGCGGTGGCCGAGATGACCGAGCCGAACTTGCCGCGGTGCGCCGTGGGCGTCGACTCGATGAGGTACGCGGCCGAGCCGGTCCACTCGCCGCCGGCCGAGAGGCCCTGGATGCAGCGGCACAGCACGAGCAGGATCGGCGCGAGGATGCCGACGGTCGCGTAGACCGGCAGCAGGCCGATGA
Source organism: Agrococcus jejuensis (assembly GCF_900099705.1). Classification (NCBI taxonomy): domain Bacteria; kingdom Bacillati; phylum Actinomycetota; class Actinomycetes; order Micrococcales; family Microbacteriaceae; genus Agrococcus; species Agrococcus jejuensis. The sequence goes on along the minus strand of NZ_LT629695.1, from coordinate 1,283,132 downwards.
TCGTCGTGGCGATGCCCATGGCGAGGATCGAGACGGCGAGCGCCGTGCGGCGGCCGTACTTGTCGCCGATGGGGCCGAGGATGAAGCCGCCGAGCGGTCGCATGAAGAAGCCGACGGCGAAGACCGCGAGCGACGACAGGATCGCGACGAACTCCGAGGTGTCCGGCGGGAAGAACAGCTGACCGATGATGACGGCGAAGAAGCCGTAGACGGCGAAGTCGAACCACTCCATGAAGTTGCCGACCGCGACCGCGACCGCCACCTTCGCCTTGGACGGCGCTGCGGCCGTCGTCGTGCTCGTGCTCACGAGTACCTCCTTGTACTGCTGCGCTCCCCGAGGAGCGTGCGGAGCCACAATGCCTGATTGTCCGACAAAGTGCAACTGTCGGCGTTCGGCTCGTCGTTCCTCGCTCGAAGCCTAGGGCTTCGTGCCCCGCCGGTTGCTCGGTGCGGAGTGCATCCGTATGATTGCCTGACAATCGGACAGTTCGCGTGGCTCGACTCGCGGCTGGTCCGGGCCCGGAGCATTCGCAACGACGCGGAGGACGCCATGAGCGCGACGATCGATCCCAGCACGATGTCCGACAATCCATCGGGCAGAGGCCTCTCGCCACGCGGCGTCATGGTGGCGAGCGTCGTCGGCAACACGCTCGAGTTCTACGACTTCCTCGTCTACGGCACCATCGCGGCGCTCGTCTTCCCCGTGCTGTTCTTCCCACAGGGCGGCGACCCGGCCATCGGCCTGCTGCTGTCGCTGTCGACCTTCGCGGTCGGCTTCTTCGCCCGCCCCGTCGGCGCCGCCGTCTTCGGTCACCTCGGCGACCGCATCGGTCGCCGACGCGCGCTCATGGCGACGCTCGTCATCATGGGCGTCGCGACCATCGTCATCGGCTGCCTGCCCGTCTTCGGACAGGTCGGCGTGGTCGCGCCCATCCTGCTCGTGGTCATGCGCCTCGTGCAGGGCTTCGCCGTCGGCGGCGAGTGGGGCGGCGCCGTGCTGATGATCTCGGAGTCGGGCCACCCGCGGAACGCGGGCCGCGGCACGAGCTTCGTGCAGCTCGGCTCGCCGTTCGGCCTGCTGCTCGCCAACGGCGCCGTGCTGCTCACCGTCACCGCGACGACCGACGAGCAGTTCCTCGAGTGGGGCTGGCGCCTGCCGTTCATCGCCTCCGCCGTGCTGCTCGTCGTCGGCATCTACATCCGCCTGCGTCTCGAGGAGACGCCGGTGTTCAAGCAGCTCGAGGAGGCCGGCAAGGTCGCGAAGGTGCCGGTCGCCGACGTGTTCCGCCACCAGTGGCGCCGCCTGCTGCTGGGCATGGGGGCGACGGCCGTCGTGTTCTCGGGCTACTACGTCTTCACGATCATCTCGGTGACGTACCTCGGCCGCATCGGCGCCGATACGTCGATCGTGCTCACGGGCCTCGTCGTCGGCAGCGCGCTGTCGATCCCCGTCATCCTGTGCACGGGTCGGCTCTCGGATCGCATCGGCCGCCGCCCGCTGTACTGGGTGGGCGCGATCGCGACGGCCATCTGGGGCTTCGCGTTCTTCCCGCTGCTCGACACCGGCTCGGCGCCGCTCATCGTCATGGCGGTCTCGATCGGCATCCTCACGTGGGCGATCATGTACGGCGTGCAGGGCGCGTTCCTGCCCGAGCTCTTCCCGCAGCAGCTGCGCTACACGGGCTCGTCGCTCGCGTTCCAGCTCACGAGCGCGCTCGGCGGCCTCGTGCCCGTCGTCTGCATCGCGCTGCTCACGACGTTCGGCACCACCGTCGCGATCGGTGCGTTCGTGGCCGTGACGGCGCTCGTGTCGGGCGTCGCCGCGTGGCTCGCGCCCGAGACGGCGCCTGCGAAGGTCGAGGCGCGTGCGTCCTCGGCGCAGGGAGGCGCTGCCGCGTGAGGCGCGTGCGCGCCGCAGTGCTCGAGCGGGCGGATGCGCCGCGACCGTTCGCGACGAGCCGGCCGGTCGTCGTGGCCGAGCTCGAGCTCTCCGATCCGGGGCCCGGCGAGGTGCTCGTGCGCATGGAGGCGGCGGGCGTCTGCCACTCCGACCTCTCGCGGCTCACGGGCGTGCGCGCCGTGGCGGTGCCGCTCGTGCTGGGGCACGAGGGATGCGGCATCGTCGAGGCCGTCGGGCCGGGGGTCGGGCGAGTGGCGGTCGGCGACCGCGTCACCGCCACGTTCATGCCGCGGTGCGGCGCATGCTCGGCCTGCACGGGCCGCCGGTGGCGGCTGTGCGAGCGCGGACTCGTCGCCAACGCGGCGGGCGCGCTGCTGAGCGGCGAGCGCCGCTTCCGCCGCGACGGGGTGCCGATCGATCACCACAGCGGCGTCTCGGCGTTCGCCGAGCGCATCGTGACGAGCGAGCACAGCCTCGTGCGCATCCCGCATGCCGTGCCCGCCGACGTGGGCGCGCTGCTCGGCTGCGCCGTGCTCACGGGCGGCGGGGCGGTCGCGAACGCCGGGCGACTCGAGCGCGGGGAGTCGGTGGCGATCGTGGGCCTCGGCGGCGTGGGCATGGCGGCGGCGCTCATGGCCGAGGCGCTCGGCGCCGGCTCGATCACGGCGATCGACGCGAACGTCGCCCGACTCGACGTGGCGAGGGGGATGGGCGCGACGGATGCGCTGACGCCCGACGAGGCAGCGGCTCGCGGGGCGCGGTTCGACCTCGTGGTCGAGTGCGTCGGCAACGCCGCGGCGCTGTCGACGGCCGTCGCGGCGACCGACGTCGGCGGCCGCACGGTCGCCGTGGGCCTGCCGCGGCCCGGCACGGAGGTCGCGGTCGATGCGCTGGCGCTCGTGACCGAGGCGCGCACGCTCGTCGGCTCGTACATGGGCTCGGGCGACCCCGACGCCGACATCGCCCGCGCCGCCGCGATGGTGCTCGACGGCACGCTGCGCATCGACCGCCTCATCACGGGCCACGTCGCCCTCGACGACCTCCCCGAGGCGATGGACCGCCTCGACCGCGGCGAGGCCATCCGCCAGATCGTGCGCTTCCCCGAGCCCTGACCGGTCGCTCGTTGCGGTGATTGGTCGCTCGTGGGGGTGACTGGTCACTCGTAGGGGTGACCGGTCACTCGTGAGGATGAGTGGTCATTCGTTGGGGTGATCGGTCGCTCGTGGGCCCGAATCGTGACCAGTCGATCGCAACGAGTGACCGGTCGACGCCACGAGTGACCAGTCGATTCAGCGAACCGACTGGTCGCAGTTGCACTCCGAGCGGTCACAGATGGTCGATGACTGGTCACGATTGCACCGCACTGGTCGCTGTTTCGGTGCAATTGCGACCAGTCATGCGTGCATCTTCGACCAGTCAGCCGCGGCCGACCGCGGCTCAGCCCGCGCTCGCCGCCCTCGGCGCGACGCTCACGAGCGACGCGGCCTCGTCGAGCATCCGGTCGGCGCGGTCGACGGCGCCCTGCTCGACCGCCGACAGGGCATGCGCCATGAGGTGCGCGGCCGTGAGCGAGCGCGAGTGCGGGCCGTCGAGCCAGCGCTCGGATGCGACGTCGGCGAGCACGTGCAGCGCGAGCGCCGCCTCCGACCGGCCGGCGGCCGCGGTGAGCAGCGCGCTCGTGCGGGCGTGGCCGATGAACGCGGCGGAGTCCTCGTCGCGGTCGCCCACGCCGGCGGTGTCGACATCGATGAGCCCCGTCACGACGTCGTCGGTGAAGAACAGCTGGCCGAGGTGCAGGTCGCCGTGCACGACGACCGGCAGCGTCACGTCGCGGCGGCGCGCGTGCACGGCGTCGCGCAGCGCCATCGCGAGACCCGCGCGCTCGGGCGACGCCTGCGCGAGCCGCGCGGCGTACCAGTCGATGCGCGACGCGAGCGCCGGCCGGGCGGCACCCGTGATCTCGGCGCGCTCGAGCCCCAGTCGCACGACGTCGACGGCCTGCAGCAGCGCATCCGGCGCGAGCGTCAGCGCAGCCTTCGGCCCCGCGAGCCCCTTGGCCTGCTCGATGAGCATGCAGCCCTGCGGCGCCCAACGGGGGATGCGCGGCACGGGCACGCCGGCCTTCGCGAGGGCCGAGTGCAGGCCGGCGATGTGCTCGGTGACGCCGGGCGGCACGATCTTCAGGAAGTGCTCCGACTCGGCGCCGCGCAGCCGCAGCACGGCGCGCTTGCCCGGCCGGTACGCGACGATCTCGGACTCGAACGTGCCGGCGATGCCGAAGCGCTCGAGCAGTCGCGCGGCCGACTCGCCGAACGCGGCGACCGGCAGGGTCGGCAGTCGCGGATCGGCGGGATGCAGCCAGACGCGCGCCTGCAACGCGTCGCCCTGCTTCAGCACGAGCCCCGTCTCCTCGGGCACCGACTCGCCCGACGTGTCGACGAAGTACGTGAGCGACGTGCCGTCGTCGTCGACCTCGAAGCCTGCGATGACGCCCGCGCCGAACGGGTCGCGCGAGATGAGGCGCCCGGGGCGACCCAGCGCCTCCTCGAGCAGCACGTGCTCGGCCAGCCGCGACTCCATGCCCTCGATCCTGGCAGGCAGCGCTGGGCGCCCGCTGGCCTTGCAGCGCGGCGGGCCCGTGTGGCATGTGCGCGTCGGTGGTCGGCGCTAGCGTCGAGCCATGGTTGCCGTCGCCCTCATCGTCCCGCCCGATCAGCCGCCCGAGGCCTACCGCGACGTGGCGCTCGCCGCCGATGCCGCGGGCCTCGACGAGCTGTGGGTGTGGGAGGACTGCTTCGCCGAGTCGGGCGTGGCCGCCGCGGCGGCAGCGCTCGCCTGGACCCCGCGCATCCGCGTCGGCATCGGCCTCATGCCCGTGCCGCTGCGCACCGTCGCGCTCGAGGCCATGGAGGTCGCGACGCTCGCGCGGCTCTTCCCCGGGCGGTTGCTGCCGGGCTTCGGGCACGGCGTGCTCGACTGGATGGGGCAGGCGGGCGTGCGCGCGCAGTCGCCGCTCACGCTGCTGCGCGAGCACGTCGACGCGTTGCGGCCGCTGCTCGCGGGCGAGGAGGTGTCGCGCGACGGCCGCTACGTGCAGCTCGACGCCGTGCAGCTGCGCTGGCCGCCCGCCGACGTCCCGCCGCTGCTCGTCGGCGCGATCCGCGAGCGCACGCTCGCGCTCGCGGGCGAGCTCGGCGACGGCGTGATCCTCACCGAGGGCGCCGACGTCGATGCGGCGCGCGAGCGCATCGCGACCGTGCGCGAGGCGTGGGATGCGGCCGGCCGCGATGGCGTGCCCGCTGCGGTCGTCTTCCTGTCGGTGCCTGTCGACGCGTCGGCCGAGACGATCGCGGCGCAGATCCGCGCGCTCGCCGACGTCGGGGCGACGAGCGTCGCGGTGTGCCTCGTCGACGAGGTCGGAGGCCCGCCGATCGGCGACGCGCGCCTGCTCGCCGCGGTCGACACCGTCGCGGCGGCCCGCGCGCTCGTACGCGGCTGAGCCCCCTGGTCGCCGCTGCCCGGGCTCAGCGAACCGGAGCCACCCCGCCGGGCAGCGGCGTCGCGTGCTGCGGCACGAGCTCGGCGTCGCGCGGCGGCGGGGGAGGCGTGCCGTCGCCGAACGGCGACCCGCCCGTCGACAGCGCCTCGCGGTCGTGCGGCTCGAGCCAGCCGTCGAGCGCGGGACCCTTCGGCACGATGCCCGACGGGTTCACGTCCTCGTGCACGACGTAGTAGTGCTCCTTGATCTGCGCGAAGTCGATCGTGTCGCCGAATCCGGGCGTCTGGAACAGGTCGCGCGCGTAGCCCCACAACGCCGGCATCTCGGTGAGCCTCTGCCGATTCGCCTTGAAGTGGCCGTGGTAGACGGGATCGAAGCGCGCGAGCGTCGTGAAGAGGCGCACGTCGGCCTCGGTGATGGCGTCGCCCATGAGGAACCGGCGGGTCGCGAGGCGCTCCTCGAGCCAGTCGAGCGCCGTCCACAGCCGGTCGTACGCGTCGTCGTACGCCGCCTGCGATCCTGCGAACCCGCAGCGGTACACGCCGTTGTTCACCTCGGTGTAGACGCGGCGCATGACCGCATCCATCTCCTCCCGCTGCGCCGCGGGCAGCAGGTCGGGCGCGCCCTCGCGGTGGAACGGCCGCCACTCGGTCGACAGGTCGAGGCTCATCTGCGCGAAGTCGTTCGTGACGACCGCACCCGAGGGGATGTCGACGATCGCCGGCACCGTGATGCCCTTCGGGTAGTCGGGCACGCGCGCGAAGTACGCATCCTGGATGCGCTCGATGCCGAGCACGGGGTCGACGCCGCCGGGATCGAGGTCGAACGTCCACGACCGCTCGTCGTGCGTCGGCCCGCACATGCCGACCGACAGCGCATCCTCGAGCCCGAGCAGGCGGCGCACGATGAGCATGCGGTTCGCCCACGGGCACGCGCGCGCGACGATCAGCCGGTAGCGGTCGGGCTCGACGCGCCAGCCGTCGGCGCCGTCGGCGGTGATGCGCGACTCGATGTACGCGGTGTCGCGCGTGTACTCCTGGCCGGGGGCCACGTAGTCGGAGGGCATGGTGCCCACGCTACGGGCGCATCCTCTGCGGCACCGATGGGGTGCGCAGACGGCGATCGGGCAGTAGATGCACGCGAACGGGCACTCGATGTCGTGGATCGGGCCCGATCCACGACATCAAGTGCCCAGTCATGCGGGGGTCAGGAGCCGAGCACGATCTCCGACAGCGGCTTGCGGGCGCGCGGGGCGTGCTCGCGCTCGCGCAGCATCGCGTCGAGCGCGGCGGCGTCGCCGAGCGAGCCGAGCGCGACGACCGTCACGGGCTGCAGGCGGTCCTCGAGGCCGAACGACTGCGCCGCCGCTGCTGCGTCGAAGCCCGACATCTGGTGCACGACGAGGCCGTCGGCGTGCGCCTGGATCGTGAGGTGCGCGACGGCCTGGCCGAGGTCGTAGACGGCGGTCGGGTTCGCGCGGCCCTCCTCGTTGGCGACCTCGGCGATCGCGACGATGAGCACGGAGGCGTTGGGCGCCCAGAGCTGGTTGAACTCGGCGAGTGCGGCGACGACCTGGTCGAACGCCTCGGTGCCGCGGCGCGCGACGACGAAGCGCCACGGCTGCGCGTTGTACGCGGAGGGGCTCCAGCGTGCGGCCTCGAGCGCCTTCGAGAGCAGGGCCTCGTCGATGACGACGGGCTCGTAGGCGCGGGGGCTCCAGCGCTCCTGCAGCACGTCGAGGATGGCGTGGTCGGTGGGGGCGGTGCGGTCGACGATGGTCATGTCGGCTCCTTCTTCGAGTGGACGGATGGAGTGGTCGACGTTGACCCGAGGACTCCAACGCTGCGTGCGTGCGGGCATTCCCGATTCGTTCGAATGTGAAGGACTGTGACCGGGTGCGGCCAGCTGGTCGAGGAGGCCCCGAGCCGCAGGCGAGGAGCCGTCACGAGACCACGCGACCTGCTCGCTCGACGCGACCATGCGCGTGGCTGGGCAGGAGCGGCGGTCGCGTGGTCTCGTGACGCGGGCTCGCCAGGGCTCGCGCGCTCCTCGACCAGCTGGTGGGAAGGGCGGTCCGGAGCCCTACGACTTCGTCGTCTGCAGCTCCTCGGTGAGCTCCGTGAGGCGGAGCGTGCCCGTGCGGCTCATGCGGTCGGCGCGGCGCTGGCGCGACCACCACGCGGCGCCGATCGCGAACGCGACGAGCGCGGTGGCGACGGCGACCATGATCGCCCAGCGGGGGCCGTACGCATCCGCCACCCAGCCGACGATCGGGGCGCCGATGGGCGTGCCGCCGAGGAACACCGCCGAGTAGAGGGCCATGACGCGGCCGCGCATCTCGGGGGCCGTCGACAGCTGCACCGTCGAGTTGGCGTTCGTCATGAACAGCTGCGCCGTGAAGCCCGCGAGGGCGAGGCCGACGGCGAAGAGCCAGAGGTTCGGCACCCAGGCGAGCACGGTGCATGCGAGGGCGAAGGCGCCGAGGCCGCCGATCACGAGCGTCCACCGTGGTCGCTCGGAGCGGGCGGCGAGCAGCGCGCCCGTGACCGAGCCGATCGCCATCGATGACGACAGCAGGCCGAACGTGTCGGCGTCGGCGCCGAACTCGACGGTCATGGTGGAGATGAAGATGGGGAAGTTCAGGCCGAACGTGCCGAGCGTGAACGCCATGACCATCACGACGACGATGTCGTGCCGCCTGCCGACGTACTTCATGCCCTGCACGATGTCGCCGAACCCGCGGGCGCCGCGCGGCGCGGGCTGCAGCTCGTCGCGCCGCAGCCTCGCGAGGGCGACGATCATCGCGACGAACGTCAGCGCGTTGAGCAGGAAGACCGGGCCGGCGCCGATGAGCGCGATCGACAGGCCGGCGACGGCGGGGCCCGCGAGGCGCGCGCCGTGGAACGACGCCGAGTTCAGCGCGACGGCGTTCGAGAGGTGGTCCTGGCCGACGATCTCCGACACGAACGCCTGGCGCGCGGGGTTGTCGAACGCCTGCGTCGAGCCGAACAGCGCCGCGAACGTCCACACCATCCACAGCTCGAGCACGCCCGTGACGGCGAGCACGCCGAGCATGAGCGACAGGATGCCCAGCATCGACTGCGTCACGAACAGCACGTTGCGCTTGGGGAAGCGGTCGGCGACGAGCCCCGAGAGCGGCACGAGCAGCAGCTGCGGGCCGAACTGCAGCGCCATCGTGACGCCGACCGACGTCGCGTCCTGGTCGGTGAGCTCGGTGAGCGTGATCCACGAGATCGCGGTCGCCTGCATCCAGGCGCCCACGTTCGAGATGAGGGCGCCGACGAACCAGGTGCGGTAGTTGAAGAGCTTGAGCGAGCGGAACATCATGCGCGGGCCTCCGAAGGGGCGGGGCGGCGGCTGCGGATGTCGTCGCGGAGCGGGCGGGTGGGAGGGGTCTTCGAGTGCGTGGGCCGCGTCATGCGTCGGCCTCGGCGATGCGCTCCATGATCTGGGCGGCCTGCTGCAGCGTGGCGCGCTCGTCGGCGGTGAGGGCGTCGAGGCGGGCGGCGAGCCACGCGTTGCGGCGGCGGCGCGTCTCGTCGATCATCTGCTGGCCGTCGTCGGTGATGACGAGCAGCTGCTTGCGGCCGTCGGTCTCGTGCGGCACGCGGTCGACGTAGCCGTGGTCGACGAGCCCCTGCACCGTGCGGAGCATGCTCGGTGGCGTCACGCGCTCCTTCGTCGAGAGCTCCTGCAGCGTGATGGGGCCGCACTTCTGCATCGTGCCGAGCGCCGACATGTGCGGGAAGCCGAGCGTCTCGTCGGCGACGGAGCGGCGGAGGCGGCGCGAGAGGCGCGCGACGGCGATGCGGAGGTCGTTGGAGAGGACGAGGGATCGAGGCATGCCATTCGTTAGCCTAACGAATGTTCTTGCGACGCGCCAGCGCGCCTGCCCGCGACGCCGAGGCGTCAGGCCTCGTCGTCGGCGATCTGCACCGTCTCGCACTCGCCGAGCAGCGTCGATCGCACGGGGGCGAAGATGCCCTCGAGCTGCGCCGCGTCGGCGTCGGAGATGCGCGAGAGGAAGAGCTCCTCGACGTGCCGCGCGTGCAGCGGCCGCGCCTTGCGCAGCGTGCGGCGACCGGCGTCGGTCAGCACGGCATCCGTGCCGCGGCGGTCGGCGACCGACGCCTCGCGCTGCACCCAGCCCTTCGCCTCCATCTGCTGCATCCGGTACGTCAGGCGGCCGGGCGCGAAGGCGAGCTGGCGGGCGAGCGTGCCCATGCGCATCCGCTCGTCGTCGGCCTCCGACAGCAGCAGCAGGATGTTGAAGTCGGCGAGGTCGAGGCCGCACGCGTCCTTGAGGCGCCGTTCGAGGGCGGCGGCCAGCATGGCGCTGCCCTCGAAGTAGGTGCGCCACGCCTCGGACGCCGCGGTCATGCGACGAGCGTACGGCTCGCCGCTGTCCATCGGCTGCGTCTCGGCGGGCGCCACGTCGAGGCTCATCGGCCGAGCAGCGACGCGAAGTCCTCGAAGTCGTCGCTGTCCGCGTCGAACGGGTCGACCTTCGCCGCACGCGGCATCTGCGTGACGAGGCGAGCGAGCTCGCGGCCCGCGCGGTCGATGCGCGACTGCAGCGCGGCATCCTGGCCCCAGTCCTCGGTCGCGGCGAAGACGCCCGTGGGGGCGACGACGGCGCCGAGGTACGCGAAGAGCGGGCGCAGCGCGGTGTCGACGACCATCGAGTGGCGCACGGTGCCGCCCGTCGCGCCGAGCAGCGTGGGGATGCCGGCGAGCTCGCGCTCGGCGATGCCGTCGATGAACGACTTGAACAGGCCCGAGTACGACATCGTGAAGACCGGCGTCACGGCCACGATCGCGTCGGCGGTCGTGACGCGGCGGTGCGCGTCCTCGAGCGCCGGCGGCGCGACGCGCGTCACGAGGTGCGTCGCGACGTCGTGCGCGAGCGGGCGCAGCTCGATGAGGTCGACGGTCGCGGTGCGGCCGGAGTCGGCGAGCGCGCGCTGCGTCGCCTCGCCGAGGCGGGTCGCGAGCATCGACGTGGTCGAGGGGTCGCCGAGGCCCGCGCTCACGATGGCGATGCGGGTCGGGGTGGTGTCGGTCATCGGGTCCTCCTGGATGTCCAACCGGGATGCGGCGCGGGATCTTCCGCGCCGCATCCGCATGGTCCTGCGGTTGCAGGGATTGGGTTGCCGGGCCCGTGCCCGTTGGCCCTGGTGGGGTCGACGGGCCCGGCGGTCTGTCTGCGCGACGCTGCGCGGGAATCCTGTCGAGGTTCTCGGCCTCTTGTGACGTCACAAGAGGCCGAGAGCCTCAACTCCTTCGGTCAGGCGCGGTCGGGGGCGATCGCGGCGGCGGTGTCGACGTCGTCGCGCACCACGGCGTCGGCTGCGGGCGCCGCCTCGGCCGCGTCGCGCGCGGCGACGAGGGATGCGTGCGTCGGCGCGTCGGGCACGCCCGGCGCGCGCAGTCGGTCGAACTCGGCGCGCAGCACCGGCACGACCTCGCGGCCGAGCATCTCGAGCTGGTCGAGCACGACCTCGACGGGCAGGCCCGCGTGGTCGATGAGGAACAGCTGGCGCTGGTAGTCGCCCGCGTAGTCGCGGAACGACAGCGTCTTCTCGATGACCTGCTCGGGCGTGCCGACCGTGAGGGGCGTCTGCGCCGTGAAGTCCTCGAGGCTCGGTCCGTGACCGTAGACGGGCGCCTCGTCGAAGTACGGGCGGAAGCGGCGCTTGGCCTCGGCCTCCGTCTCGGCCATGAACACCTGGCCGCCGAGACCGACGATCGCCTCCTCCTTCGCGCCGTGGCCGTGGTGCTCGAAGCGCCGGCGGTACAGCTCGACCATCTGCTGGGTGTGCTCCTTGTTCCAGAAGATGTTGTTGTGGAAGAAGCCGTCGCCGTAGTACGCGGCCTGCTCGGCGATCTGCGGCGTGCGGATCGAGCCGTGCCACACGAACGGCGCGACGCCGTCGAGCGGCGCGGGCGTCGAGGTGTAGCCCGTGAGCGGCGTGCGGTGCTTGCCCGTCCAGTTCACGTTCGTCTCGCGCCACAGGCGGCGCAGCAGGTCGTAGTGCTCGATCGCGAGCGACAGGCCATCGCGGATGTCGTAGCCGAACCACGGGTAGACGGGGCCGGTGTTGCCGCGGCCGAGCGTGAGGTCGACGCGGCCGTCGGCGAGGTGCTGCAGCATCGCGTAGTCCTCGGCGATCTTCACCGGGTCGTTCGTGGTGATGAGCGTCGTGGCGGTGGAGAGCTGCAGGGTCGTCGTCTGCGCGGCGATGTACGCGAGCGTCGTCGTGGGGCTCGACGAGAAGAACGGCGGGTTGTGGTGCTCACCGAGCGCGAAGACGTCGAGGCCCACCTCCTCGGCCTTCTTCGCGATGCGCACGACGTCCTGGATGCGCTTCGCCTCCGACGGCGTCGTGCCGTTCGTGGGGTCGCGGGTGATGTCGCTCACCGTGAAGATGCCGAACTGCATGCTGCTCATGGCCGCCTCCTGCTGGGTCCTTCGATCCAAGTATTTCGAATCTGAAGGAATTGAACCAGGATGCGGCGCATCCATTCCCGGGCACGGGGCCGGGGGTGCATCCCGGGCGTGGCGGCGTGGCGAATCCGCACGTGCGCGAGGTCCCGGGTGCAGGATGCAGGCGAGGTCGCTGTCCGGTGCGGATTCGACGCGCACCTCGACGCGAGCGAGGCGAGGTGGCATCGTCGCCGTCGTGCAGCCCATCACCGACCTCGGCCCCGACGAGGTGTTCGTCTTCGGCTCGAACGCGCGCGGCGTGCACGCCGCCGGCGCCGCGAGGGCGGCGCACGAGCGCTTCGGCGCGGTGTGGGGAGAGGGCGACGGCCTGCACGGCCAGTCGTACGCGATCGACACCATGAGCGGCGCCGCCGTCATGGCCGAGCGCGTCGCCGCCTTCCTGCGATTCGCCGCCGAGCACGCCGAGCTGCGGTTCCTCGTGACGCCCATCGGCACCGGCATCGCAGGCCACCAGCCCCACGACGTCGCCCCGCTCTTCGCCGGTGCGCCCGCCAACGTCGTGCTGCCTCCGGAGTTCGCCGACCTGCTCTGAGCGGTCCCGAAGCACGGGCGACGCGTCCTGGCAAGCGACTGCGCGCGCGGCCGAACGCGAGTACCGTCCCTGTCCCGTACCCCTGTGCGTGCGTTCGCGGCAGCCGGCCGCGACGCGCCCCGCCCGCGGAAGGAGCATCCCGTGACCACGCAGCAGACGGAGCCGGACGGCACCGCATCCCACCCTCGCCTCGAGGTCGACGACGTCATCGTCGTCGAGAACAAGAAGGTGCGCACCGCCATCTCGGGCACCGTCGTCGGCAACTTCATGGAGTGGTTCGACTTCGGCATCTACGGCTACCTCACGGTCACGCTCACCGCGGTGTTCACGGCCGACCTGCCCGACCCGTGGGGCATCCTCGTGACGCTGCTGGGCTTCGCGATCTCGTTCATGGTGCGCCCGATCGGCGGGCTCGTGCTCGGACCGCTCGGCGACCGCATCGGTCGGCAGAAGGTGCTGTTCCTCACGATGGCGATGATGGCGAGCGCGACGGCGCTCATCGGCCTGCTGCCGACGTCGGCGCAGATCGGGCTGTGGGCGATCGTGCCCCTGTACCTGCTGAAGATGATCCAGGGATTCTCGACGGGCGGCGAGTACGCGGGCGCCACGACGTACGTCACCGAGTTCTCGCCCGACCGCAAGCGCGGGTTCTGGGCGTCGTGGCTCGACGTCGGCTCGTACGTCGGCTTCGCGGCCGGTGCGTCGGTCGTCGCGCTGACGACGCTCGCGACGCAGGCGATCTCGGGTCCGGATGCCATGACCGAGTACGGCTGGCGCATCCCGTTCCTGCTCGCGATCCCGCTCGGCGCCGTCGCGATCTGGTTCCGCCTGCGCATCCCCGAGACCCCGTCGTTCGAGGTGGCCGAGCAGGCCGGCTCGACGTCGAAGGACGCGAACGACCCGCTCGCCCGCCACGGCATCGGCGGCATCCTGCGCCACCACTGGCGTGCGATCCTCATCGCCATCGCGCTCGTCGCGGCGACGAACTCCGCCGGCTACGCGCTCACGAGCTACATGCCGACGTACCTCGAGACCGAGGTCGGCGTGTCGAACCTCATGGCCGCCGTCGCGACCGTGCCGGTGCTCGTGCTCATGTCGGCGTGCCTGCCGCTCATCGGGCGGCTGTCCGATCGCATCGGCCGCAAGCCCGTGTACGGCATCGCCGTCGTGTCGACGATCGTGCTGATGGTGCCGGCGTTCGCGATCATGCAGATCGGCGAGGAGTGGGCGGTGTTCATCGCGCTCGCGATGGTCGCGATCCCCGTCGCGTTCTACGTGGCGATCTCGGCATCCGCGCTGCCTGCGCTGTTCCCGACCGCGACGCGCTTCGGTGCGATGGGCATCGCGTACAACGTGGCGGTATCGCTCTTCGGCGGCACGACGCCGCTGTTCTCGCAGGGCCTCATCGAGCTGACGGGCAACACGTTCATGCCGGCGTTCTACATCATGTTCTTCGCCGCGCTCGGCGGCGTCGCGATGCTCACGATGCGCGAGTCGGCGAACCGGCCGCTCATCGGCTCGGTGCCCGCGGTCGAGACGCGCGAGGAGGCGGAGGCGGTCGTCGAGCGGCAGGACGCCGACCCGCTCATCGACACGTCGCAGATGCCGGTGGTGACGGCGCGCGGCTGAGGGTCAGCGGCCGGGCTGTTCACACGTCGATCTGGATGTGCGGCGGCACGGTGCCGGGCGGCACCGGGGCCGTGTGCGCGACGACGGCGACGAGCACCACCCCGCTCGACGTGACGACCGTCGTGCCCGAGTTGCGGTACGTGGCCGTGTCGAACGACAGGCTCACGATGGATGCGCCAGGGCCTCGATCCAGGTGACCGAGCAGCGCACGCACGCCGTCGTTCGCGGTCGGCGCGGTGATCGTCACGATCTGCTGCTGCGGGTCGAGGGCCATGCGTGCTCCTTCGTCGACGCGCCGGGCGGCGCTCGCTCACGGTACGTGCGCCGCCTGCGTCGCCGCTGGCAGGGTGGAGGCATGCTGCGGGTCGAGGTCGCCGTGTCCGACGTGGATGGGGTGCGCGTCGCCCGCGAGGCGGGTGCGCATCGCGTCGAGCTGTGCGTCGCGCTCGAGGTCGGCGGTCTGACGCCGTCGCTCGCCCTCGTGGAGCACGCCGTCGCGGCGGCCGAGGGCATGGGCGTGCACGTGCTGCTGCGCTCGCGGCCGGGGGACTTCGTCGTCGACGCCGCCGAGCTCGACGTCACGCTGCGCGACGCCGAGCTCGTGCTCGCCGCCGGCGCTGCGGGCATCGTCGTGGGGCCGCTGCTCGCCGGCGGCCGGTTCGACCTCGCGGCGATGGCGCGGCTGCGCGACCTCGCCGGCGACGCGCAGCTCACGGCGCACCGCGGCTTCGACGTGCGCACCGACGTCGAGGATGCCGTCGCCGACCTCGTCGAGGTGGGCGTCGACCGCATCCTCACCTCCGGCGGAGCAGCGTCGGCGCACGACGGCGTCGAGCGCATCGCGCGCGCGGTCGCGGCGGCCGACGGCCGGCTCACGGTCATGGCGGGCGGCGGCATCCGGCCCGAGTTCGTCGACGACCTCGTCGCCCGCACCGGCATCGCCGACGTGCACCTGTCGGGGCGCTCGCTCGTCGCGCCCGACGAGGGCTTCGGCGCCCGCCACCGCACCGACCCGGCGGTGCTCGCGCGCGTCATCCGCTGAGGTCGCGGACGGAGGTCGGTCGCTCGCGCGCGCATGCCGCGAACCGCGCCACGGAGGCGTCGCGAACGACCTGCATGTCGGCCCGGGCGTGTCGCGGCGCGATCGAGCCCTCGACTGCCCTTGTGCTGACTGGGATGTCGGCGAGTCGCGACACGCCCGGGATGCATGCGGCAATCCGCATGACCGATTGGTAGGACCTCCCGGGCCTCGGTAACGTCTCGTGTTCGTCCGGGGCTTCACGCCCATCCCTTGCCTTCCAGGAGAGCCATGCCCCACGGCGACGCGCACCATCCCTCGACCCCCGATGCACCGCAGGCGGGGGTCGGACCAGGAGGGCGTCGCCTCGAGGTCGACGACGTGATCGTCGTGCCGAGGAAGAAGGTCAAGACCGCGATCTCGGGCACGGTCGTCGGCAACTTCATGGAGTGGTTCGACTTCGGCATCTACGGCTACCTCGCCGTCACGCTCGCCGTCGTCTTCACCGCCGACCTCCCCGAGCCCTGGGGCCTGCTCGTCACGCTGCTCGGCTTCGCGATCTCCTTCCTCGTGCGCCCGTTCGGCGGCCTCGTGCTCGGCCCGCTCGGCGACAGGATCGGTCGTCAGAAGGTGCTGTTCATCACGATGGCGATGATGGCGGGCGCCACGGCGCTCATCGGCCTGCTGCCGACGTCGTCGCAGATCGGCCTGTGGGCGATCGTGCCGCTGTACCTGCTGAAGATGGTGCAGGGCTTCTCGACCGGCGGCGAGTACGCCGGCGCCTCCACCTACGTCACCGAGTTCTCGCCCGACAAGTCGCGCGGCTTCTGGGCCTCGTGGCTCGACGTCGGCTCGTACGTCGGCTTCGCCGCCGGCGCCTCGGTCGTCGCCGTCACCACCGTCATCACCGAGTGGCTCGTGGGCCCGGGCGCCATGGTCGACTTCGGCTGGCGCATCCCGTTCCTGCTCGCGATCCCGCTCGGCGCCGTCGCCATCTGGTTCCGCCTGCGCATCCCCGAGACGCCCGCGTTCGAGGCCGTGCACGCCGAGGGCGCCGAGCGCCCGAACGACCCGCTTGCCCGCCACGGCATCCTCGGCACCATCCGCCACCACTGGAAGGCGATGCTCGTCGTCGTCGCGCTCGCCGCGGCCACCAACACGGTCGGCTACGCGCTGACGAGCTACATGCCGACGTACCTCGAGACCGAGGTCGGCGTCTCGAACCTGCTCGCGGCGATCGCGACGGTGCCCGTGCTGCTCGCGCTCTCGGCGCTGCTGCCCGTCATCGGCCGCATCTCGGACCGCGTGGGCCGCAAGCCCATCTACCTCGTCGCCGTCATCTCGACCCTCGCCGTCATGGTGCCCGCGTTCGCGATCATGCAGATCGGCGAGATCTGGGCCGTGATGATCGCGCTGTGCATCGTCGCCGTGCCGGCCGCGCTGTTCATCGCCGTGTCGGCGTCGGCGCTGCCCGCGATGTTCCCGACCGCGACGCGCTTCGGCGCGATGGCGATCGCGTTCAACATCTCGGTGTCGCTCTTCGGCGGCACGACGCCGCTGTTCTCGCAGGCGCTCATCGAGCTCACGGGCAACACGTTCATGCCGGCGTTCTACATCATGTTCTTCGCCGCCGCCGGTGGCGTCGCGCTGCTGTCGATGCGGGAGTCGTCGAACCGTCCGCTCGTCGGCTCGGTGCCGACGGTCGAGACGAAGGCCGAGGCGGCTGCGGTCGTCGAGCGCCAGGACACCGACCCGAACATCGACCTGTCGTCGATGCCGCTCGACCTCATCGACCTGGCTGCGGCATCCGCATCCGACGACGACGATCGTCGCGAGCGCGACGAGGATCGCGAGCTCACGCCCGCCTGATCCGCGTCCTCGCCTGCGCTGGAGTGGCCACTTCCTGTCGGGGAGTGGCCACTCTCGTGCGATGAGGGGTCACGTGCTGCCGAAGCGAGCGGCGTGTCGTGGCAGGACGTGACCCCTCCTGTTCGGAAGTGACCCCTCTTCGGCAGGAAGTGGCCCCTCATCGGTCGGACGTGGCCCATGGGAGCCACGCATCGGGGCACGCGCGCATGGGCGCCGCACAGGCGCCGGATGGATTCGGGTCACGCGCGAGGAGTACGCTGCACGCCGGAGCATCCGGAGGTCAGCAGTGCCCAAGTTCGCCGTGATCCGGCAGGACCACACGTTCGTGGACCTGCAGGGCGTCACCATCCACTGGTACACGTGGATGCCTGGCAAGCCCAAGGGGATCGTGCTCATCGTGCACGGCGTGGGCGAGCACGCGCTGCGCTACGAGCACGTCGCGCAGCACCTCGTGAACGCCGGCTACGGCGTCGCGGCGCTCGACCAGCGCGGCCACGGCGCCACGGGCCTCGAGCAGGCCGGCGGCGACGCGAACGGGCTCGGGAGGCTCGGGCCCGGCGGCGGCATGGCCGTCGTCGGCGACGTCGTCTCGCTCGTGAAGCGCCTGCGCGGCGAGCACCCGCAGCTGCCGCTCGCGGTCATCGGCCACTCGTGGGGCTCGCTCACGATGCAGCGATTCCTCAACCGCCACGCGGCGCTCATCGACGCCGCCGTGCTGTCGGGCACCGCGTACCGCATGCCCGGATGGATGACGGCGGGCGACCTGAACGTGCGCCACAAGCACCTCGGCGACACCGGCTTCGAGTGGCTCTCGCGCGACCCTGCCGTGCAGGAGGCGTTCGTCGCCGACCCGCTCACGTTCCCCGCCGACGTCGTGCGCCTGTTCGGCCCCATCGAGGCCGCACGCCTGCTGGGCGTGCCCGCGCGTTCGCTCGGCATCGACATCCCGCTGCTCGTCGCGGTCGGCTCCGACGACACCCTCGGCGGCGAGGCGTCGGCCCGCAGGCTCGTGCGCGCGTACGAGGAGCGGTCGGGCCTCACCGACGTCACGCTGCGCGTCTATCCGGGCGCGCGGCACGAGATCTTCAACGAGATCACGAAGTCGAAGGTGCTCGACGACGTCACGTCGTGGCTCGACGACCACCTCGCGGTCGAGCGCGGCCGCATCGGGCGTCGCTCCGCGCCGACGCCGTAGCCCCCCCCCCCCCCCGACGCCCGCTGCCTCGCGCGGCACGCGCGGAGCGGATGTGCAGCGCATCCGCCCGCGACAGGAGCACCATGGGGTGCATGGACGAGGTCCAGCACCCACGGTCGTGGCGCATCGCGGCGCCGGCCCTGCTGGGATGGAACGTGCTCGGCGGCGCCATCGGCGGCATCGCCGTCGTGCTGCCCGTCGTGCTCGCATCGAGCGGCAGCGCATCCGACGTCGTGCCCGACTCCGCGTCGCTCGTCGTGCTCGTCGTGCTCGTCGCCGCGATGCTCGGCGCGCTCGGCGGTCTGCTCGGCGGCGCGACGCTCGTGCTCGCGCGCGGCCGCAGGCCCACGACCCGCACCCTCGTGCGCGGCATCGTCGCGGGCGTCGCCGTGTGCGCGCTCGTCGCGGTCGCGGCGCTGCTCGTGCCGATCCTGCCCGACGGCATCCGACCGTTCGCGCTCGTCGTCGGCCTGCTCATCGGCGTCGTCATGCTGGGGCTCGCGTTCCGCTCGTCGGAGGTGCACTGGCGCGAGGAGCAGCCGCCGCACCGCGACCTGCACCCGGGCGACGCTCCCGTGTACGCGACCGACCCCATCCGCGACCTCGTCGACCCGTCGCCGCACGACTCCGACGACGCGGAGCCCCCGGGTCGCTGACGAGCGCCGATCGGCGACGGCCCGTCGGCGCGCGCGCCGCCTAGGCTGGGATGCGGTCCCACGCTGAGGAGGCACCAGCATGCACGGCGAGTACAAGGTCCCCGGCGGCAAGCTCGTCGTCGTCGACGTCGAGACGGATGCCGAGCGCATCACCGAGTTCCGCCTCTCGGGCGACTTCTTCCTCGAGCCCGACGAGGCGCTCGAGCAGATCGACGCCGCCGTGCTGGGCCTGCCCGCGACGGCGACGGCCGCCGACATCGGCACCGCGATCCGCGAGGCGCTGCCCGAGGGCGTGACCATGATGGGCCTCACGCCCGAGTCCGTCGGCGTCGCCGTGCGCCGGGCGCTCGCGAAGGCGACGTCGTTCGCCGACTACGAGTGGCAGCTCATCGACGACGAGCCGCGGCTGCCCATCCAGCACGTCGCGCTCGACGAGGTGCTCGCGAACGAGGTCGGTCAGGGTCGTCGCGGCCCCACGCTGCGCTTCTGGAACCTGTCGGGCCCGGCCGTCTACATCGGCTCGTTCCAGTCGTACCGCAACGAGGTCGACCCCGAGAACGCCGAGCGCTTCGGCATCCCCATCATCCGCCGCATCTCGGGCGGTGGCGCGATGTTCTCGGAGCCGGGCAACGCCATCACGTACTCGATGTACGTGCCCGCCGACCTCGTGCAGGGCATGAGCTTCCCCGACTCGTACGCGTTCCTCGACGCGTGGGTCATCGAGGCGCTGCAGGGACTCGGCATCGACGCGTCGTACGCGCCGCTCAACGACATCACCTCGCCGCAGGGCAAGATCGGCGGCGCCGCGCAGAAGCGCCTCGGCTCGGGTGGCGTGCTGCACCACGCGACGATGTCGTACGACATGGATGCGGACAAGATGGTGCAGGTGCTGCGCATCGGCCGCGAGAAGCTGTCGGACAAGGGCACGACGAGCGCCAAGAAGCGCGTCGACCCGCTGCGGTCGCAGACGGGCATGACGCGCGAGGCCGTGCAGGAGGCGCTGAAGGCGACGTTCCGCAGGCTCACGAAGGCGGCGGACGGCGAGCTGTCGGCGGCCGAGCTCGCGGCGGCCGACGAGCTCGTCGCATCCAAGTTCTCGACGGACACCTGGCTGCACCGCGTCCCCTGAGAGTTGAGGATTTCGGCCCGATGTGAGGTCACATCGGGCCGAAACCCTCGACTCAGTACTGGGTGGAGGCGCCCGCGCCGAGCAGGCTGACGAACGCCACGAAGTGCACGATGATCCAGCCGACGGATCCGAGGATCGCGAGCGCGCCGAGCACGATCGCCCACACGGCCCGACCGCCGCCGGCGAGGCGCTGCGCACGCGCCGCGATGCCGTACTGGATCGCGACGATGCCGGGCGCGAGCGTGAACCAGTTGAGCAGCGGCAGCGTCGACACGACGATCGCCACGATGCCCCACACGAGCGCGCGCGTCGGGACGCGCGTCGATCGCTGCGACGCGAGCATCGAGTCCGGCACCGCTTGGAACTGCTGCGGCGGGGCGAACGAACGCTGCGGCCATCCCTGCGGTGCGGGCTGCTGCTGGCCGGGGTACGGCGGGGGAGTCGTCACCGCGTCATCGTCGCACGCGCACCCGCGTGTTCCCAGCGAGGTTCGGCCAGGATCGAGCCATGCCCCTCGACTTCTCCCTGGAGTTCACGCCCGACCTCGTCGCGGTGTTCCTCACGCTCTTCGTGCTCGAGGTCGTCCTCGGCGTCGACAACGTCATCTTCATCTCCATCCTCGCCGCCAAGCTGCCCGCCGACCAGCAGGCGAAGGCCCGCAACCTCGGCCTGACGCTCGCGATGGTCATGCGCGTGCTGCTCGTGCTGCTCGCCGGCTGGATCATCACGCTCACGCAGCCGCTGTTCACGATCGGCTTCCTCGAGGGCACGCCGTTCGATCCCGAGTTCTCGGGCAAGGACCTCATCCTGATCCTCGGTGGCGGCTTCCTGCTCTACAAGGCGGTCACCGAGATCCACCACAAGCTCGAGGGCGCCGACGACCACGGGTCGAGCGGCGGCGCGGCGAAGGCGACGTTCGGCGCCGTCATCGCGCAGATCCTCGCGCTCGACCTCGTCTTCTCGCTCGACTCCGTCATCACGGCCGTCGGCATGACCGACCGCATCGTCGTGATCATCACCGTCGTCGTGCTGTCGTTCGGCCTCATGCTCGTGGCCGCGAAGCACATCTTCACGTTCGTGAACAACCACCCGACGGTGAAGATGCTCGCGCTCGCGTTCCTCGTGCTCATCGGCGTCTTCCTCGTTGCCGAGGGCTTCGGGTTCCACATCGAGAAGGCGTTCATCTACGGCCCGATGGTGTTCGCCGTGCTCGTCGAGGTGCTGAACCTCGCGTACGCGGCGCGCAAGCGCAAGCGCACCGCCGCTGCGAAGGGCGACGCTGCGGAGCCCGAGAAGGTGCGCCTGCACTCGGGCTACACCGTCGAGGAGGAGCAGGGCGCCTTGCAGTCGTCGTCGAAGGCCACGACGGCGGAGCCGACGCCCAAGCAGTGAGCACGCGACTCGGATCGGTTGGCTCCGTCATGGCCGCAGCCCTGCGCCTACGGATCCGACGCCCTCGAACCTCGTCACGGCTGCACGCGTGGGACGACGGCGCGGACTTCCGATGATGCTCGACGCGCTCGCGCGCACGGGGCCGGCTGCGTCGTCGACGCAGCCAGCCTCGGCCGCGTGGGCGCCGCCGGATGGGTGGCGCGCGATCGAGCGCACGGCGGTCGTCGGCGGGGCCGAGGACTGGTCGCGGCTGCGCGACGCCGTGCTGCACTGGGTCGTGAAGCGGCGCTCGGGGTTCGCGATCCCGCCGGGGCCCGCGACGGCGGGGGAGCGGCTGCTCGTGACGGCGCGCGTCGGCCCCGTGGTCGTGCGCGAGCCGATCGAGGTCGTGGAGGTCGTCGACGAGCCGACGCGGGCGGGCTTCGCCTACGCGACGCTCGCGGGGCATCCCGTCGCCAGCGAGGAGGCGTTCGTCGTGCACGTCGACGGGGATGCGGTGGTGCTGACGGTGCGGGCGCTCACGCGCGCTGCGCCGTCGGGGCCGTGGCGGGCGGCCTTCCCCGCGCTGCGCGCCGTGCAGGAGGTGGCGCTGCGCCGCTACCTGCGGGCGTTGCGCTGAGTCGGCGCGGTGCACCTTTCGAGGCTCGCTCCGCTCGCACCTCGAGGCGCGGTCATGGGGAGCGGATCCTCACCACAGCTGGTCGAGGAGGCCCCGAGCCGCAGGCGAGGAGCCGTCACGAGACCTCGTGACGTGCTCGCTCGACGCGACCGTGTGCGTGCTCGCTCGACGCGACCGTGTGCGTGGCTGGGTGGGAGCGGCGATCGCGTGGTCTCGCGACGTGTGCTCGCCCAGGGGCTCGCGCGCTCCTCGACCAGCTGCTGGGGGCGCGGCATCCGATGGGCACCCTTCGAGGCTCGCTTCGCTCGCACCTCGAGGAGCGGTCTTGGGCAGCGGGCGCCCGTGGGGCGATCGCTACAGCGCCGCCACCGTCACGCCGACGCCCGCGAGGATCGCGTCGATCGCGACCGACGTCGCCTCGCCCAGGTCGACGGCGTCGGGGTCGAGCAGCCACTGCACCTGCAGGCCGTCCATGACGGCGAGGATCGACGCGGCGACGGCGGGCACGCGCGCATCCGCCGCATCCATGCCCGCATCCACGAGCGCGGCGCGCACGACGCCGCGCAGGTGCTCGTAGCGCGAGCGGAAGTACTCGCCGGCCGGATGCCCCTCGGTGACGGCCTCGGCCGACAGCACCGTGAACACCTGCACGGCTCCCGGCCGCGACGCGTTGCGGTGCGCGGTCGTCTGCAGGTGCGGCAGCAGCTGCGCGCCCTCGGGGATGTGCCCGCCGGGCAGCGGCTCGACGTCGACGGCGTCGCGGTACTCGAGCAGGTCGAGCAGCAGCTGCTCCTTCGAGCCGAAGTGGTGCAGCACGCCCGCGTGGGTGATGCCGACCTGCTTCGCGACGTCCTGCAGCGACCCGCCGAGGTAGCCGCGCATGCCGAACGTCACCATGGCGGCCTCGAGGATCGCGCGCTTGCGATCGGCGGCCACGGGACGCGTGCGCGTGGGCTTGGCTGCGGCGTCGTCGACCATGCCTGCGAACCTAGCACTTGTTACTGACAGGTCAGTAAGTTATGGTCGCTTCCAATCCGAGGATGGATGGAGTCGACGATGACCCCGAAGCCGGCCGCCTGGTCGACCGCGCTGCCGCAGCCGCACCGCGAGCCGACCGACGCATGGCTCGACGAGCGCATCGCCCTCCTCGACCTGCCGACGAAGGTCGGCCTGCTCACGGGCGAGACCGCCTGGCGCCTGCCCGCGATCCCGGCGATCGGCCTGCGCGGCCTCACGATGTCCGACGGCCCCGTCGGCGTGCGCGGCACGGGCGAGGTCGACGGCGAGCGCTCGCTGCTGCTGCCGTCGCCCACGGCGCTCGCCGCCCACTTCGACCCCGAGATCATGGATCGGGTCGGTCGCCTCATCGCCGCCGAGGCGAGGCGCAAGGGCGTCGACGTCGTGCTCGCACCGCAGGTGAACCTGCAGCGCACGCCCGTCGGCGGCCGCCACTTCGAGTGCCTGTCGGAGGATCCGCTGCTCACGAGCGTGCTCGGCGCGGCGTTCGTCGCGGGCATCCAGGCGGGCGGCGTCGCCGCGTGCATCAAGCACTACGTCGCGAACGACTCCGAGACGCAGCGCACCGAGTACGTGAGCGACGTCGACGAGCGCACGCTGCGCGAGGCGTACCTGCCGCCGTTCGAGGCCGCCGTGCGCGCGGGCGCCTGGGCGATCATGGCCGCGTACAACGACGTCGACGACGGCACCGAGTCGGCGCCGATGACCGAGCACCGCCACCTGCTGCGCGACGTGCTGCGCGACGAGTGGGGCTTCGACGGCATCGTCGTGAGCGACTGGCTCGCCGCGTCGACGACCGACGAGACGGCGCTCGGCGGCCTCGACGTGACGATGCCCGGCCCGGGTGGCCCGTGGGGCGAGGCGCTCGTCGCCGCCGTGCGCGCGGGCCGCGTGCCCGAGGAGGTCGTGGATGCGCAGGTGCGGAACGTGCTGCGCGTCGCAGCCCGCACGGGCTGCTTCGACGGCACCTCTCCCGTGCCGCCGCCCGCCGACGACCGCGACCGCGCGCTCGTGCGCGCGTCGGCATCCGGCGCCGTCGTCGTGCTGCGGCGCCCCGCATCCGGCCTGCCGAGCATCGTCGGCGCCCGCTCGGTCGCGCTGATCGGCCCGAACGCCGTGCGCCCGCACGTGCTGGGCGGCGGCTCGTCGACCGTGCATCCCGAGCGCATCGTCACGCCCGAGCAGGGCATCGTCGCGGCGCTGCCCGACGCCGAGGTGCACGTGCGCCGCGGCGGCTCGAGCCGCCGCTTCCCCGACCCCATGCCGCAGGTCGACGTGCCCGTGCCCGGCGGCGTCGTGCTGCACGCGCGTCTCGTGGGCGACGGCGTCGACGAGCCGATCGCCGGCCCGTGGGAGGGCTGGCTGCACGACATCGCCGAGGGCGTCGACCACGTCGAGCTCGTGGGCGAGGCGCTGCTCGCCGAGCCCGGCACGCACGTGCTGCAGCTCGGCACCGTCGGGCGCCACCGCGTCGAGGTCGACGGCGTCGTCGTCTCCGAGTCCGAGCAGCGCGCGAGCCACGAGGTCGTGCTCGACTCGTCGGTGAACAACCCCGACGGCGTGCAGCACGCCATCGAGGTCGACGAGCCGCGCACCGTCACGATCCGCGTCATGCTCGACGTCATCCGCGCCGGCGGCTACGGTCGCTTCGCCCGCGGCGTGCTGCGGCACCGGCCGCCGAGCGAGCAGGTCGAGACCGAGATCGCCGAGGCCGTCGCCGCCGCGCGCGACGCCGACGTCGCGATCGTCGTCGTCGGCACGACGGAGGAGTCGGAGTCGGAGGGCTGGGATCGCACGACGCTCGCGCTGCCCGGTCGCCAGGACGAGCTCGTGACCCGCATCCTCGACGTCGCACCCGACGCGATCGTCGTCGTCAACGCCGGCGCGCCCGTGCTGCTGCCGTGGCTCGACCGCGCGCGGACGGTGCTGTGGGGATGGTTCGGCGGCCAGGAGTGGGGCGGCGCGCTCGCCGACGTGCTCACGGGCGTCGCCGAGCCCGCGGGCCGTCTGCCGTGGACGCTGCCGGCGAGCGAGGCCGACGTGCCCGTGCCGCACGCGATCCCCGACGCGGGCCTGCGCGTCGACTACGCCGACGGGCTCGACGTCGGCTACCGCGGCTGGCTGCGCTCCGGCGCCGTGCCGGCCGCCTCGTTCGGCCACGGACTCGGCTGGACCGACGTCGCCTATCGCGGCGCATCCGCCGGTCTCGACGGCGACGCGATCGTCGTCGACGTCGAGCTCGCCGAGACCGCGGGCCGCGCGGGCAGCGAGGTCGTGCAGGCCTACCTGCTCGCCGACCCGAGCGACCCCGACGACGCCGACCGGCCCGTCGCATCCCTCGCCGGCTTCGCCCGGGTCCAGGTCGCCGCGGGCGAGACCGTGCACGCGACCGTGCGCGTCGAGACCGACGCGCTGCGCCGCTGGGACGGCGGCTGGCGCATCCCCGCGGGCCGCGTGCGCCTCGCGATCGGCGGCAGCCTCGCCGCCGCCCTCGACCCCGCGACGGGCACGACCGTCGCCATCGACCACCCCGGGTGCGCCCGGGAGCAGCTCGCCGTGGGGGCGAGCGCACTACCAGGAGGAGCACGATGATCTCTCGACGATGGGTGGCCGCCGCAGCGGCCCTCGCGGTCACGGTCGGCGTCGCCGGCTGCAGCGATGGTGGAGGTGCGGCGCAAGGAGGCGACGTGCTCACCATCGGCATGCCCAACGGCACGCAGACGAACAACCAGAACCCCTTCACCGGCACGTCGTCGGCGTTGTCGCTCGGCTACGCCTGGGCCATGTACGAGCCGCTCGTGCAGGTGAACCCCGTCGACTTCACCGCGGACCCCGAGCCGTGGCTCGCCTCCGCGTACGAGTGGAACGACGACTACACGGCGTTCACGTTCACGGCTCGCGAGGACGTGACGTGGAGCGACGGCGAGGACTTCACCGCCGACGACATCGCCTTCACCGCCGAGCTGCTGCGCGACGCCGAGGGCCTCAACACCGCCGGCCTGCCCTACGACCAGGTGACCGTCGACGGCGACGCCGTCACCATCACGTTCACCGAGCCGCAGTTCGTGAACCGCGACCGCGTGCTGTCGATGATCGTCGTGCCCGAGCACATCTGGAGCGAGATCGACGACCCCGCCACCGAGCTCAACCAGGAGCCCGTCGGCACCGGCCCGTACACGCTCTCCTCGTGGACGAGCCAGGCGGCCATCCTCGACGTCAACCCCGAGTACTGGGGCGGCGAGCCCGCCGTGCCGCAGCTGCGGTACACGTCGTACACCGACAACAACGCCCTCACGACCGCGCTGTCGAACGGCGAGGTGCAGTGGGGCTGGACGTTCATCGCCGACATCGAGTCGGTCTACGTCGCCAACGACCCCGAGCACCTGCAGTACTGGGCGGCCCCGGGCCTCGCGATCGACGCGCTGTTCCTCAACACGCAGGCGGCGCCCTTCGACGACCTCGCCGTGCGCCAGGCGCTCAACATGGTCATCGACCGCGACGTCATCTCGGCGCAGGCGACGAGCGACCTCTTCCCGCCCGTCACGAACCCCACGGGCATCGCGCAGCCCGTCGGCGACCCGTTCCTCGCTCCCGAGTACCTGGATGCGACGCTCTCGGTCGACGTCGAGGGCGCACGCGACGTGCTCGAGGCCGCCGGCTACACGTGGGACGCGAGCGAGCAGCTGCTCGACCCGTCGGGCGAGGCCGTGACGTTCACGATCACCAACCCGTCGGGCTGGAACGACTACCTCACCGCCGACCAGCTCATCGTGGATGCCGCGTCGCAGCTGGGCATGTCGGCCGACGTCGACGCGACCACGGTCGACGGCTGGATGGAGGCGATCGGCAACGGCGACTTCCAGGCGATGATGCACTGGACCGAGACCGGCTCGACGCCGTACGAGGTGTACGCGAACGTCATGGGCGGCCAGTACCTGCAGCCCATGGGCGAGCAGGCGACGTGGAACTTCGGTCGCTTCGACGACGCCTCGGCCGCCGAGGCGCTGCAGACCTACGCGACGTCGTCGGACGAGGCGGCGCAGACCGCCGCGCTCGCCACGCTGCAGCAGGTGTTCGTCGACCAGGTGCCGGCGATCCCGATCGTCGTGAAGCCGTTCGCGGCCGAGTACTCGACGCTGCACTGGGAGGGCTGGCCCGACGAGTCCAACCCGTACGCGCAGCCGCAGCCGACCGGCACGCAGGTGTCGCGCATCCTCATGGAGCTGCAGCCCGCGGGCGACTGACCCGCACCGGATGGGGCGCCGCGGGCTGCGGCGCCCCATCCACCTCCTGCCCGCCGCCACCCGGGCCCCTCGCACCTGGCCACTTCTCGATCGAAGGCGATCATGACCACCGCATCCCCGCTGCTCAGCGTGCGCGACCTGAGCATCGTGTACGAGACCGCCGAGCCCGTGCACGCCGTGCAGGACGTCTCGTTCGACCTCGGTCGCGGCGAGCTGCTCGGGCTCGCCGGCGAGTCCGGCTCGGGCAAGACGACGCTCGCCTACGGCATCAACCGCCTGCTGCGGCCGCCCGCCGTCATCCGCTCGGGCACGACGATCCTGCACGGCGACGACGAGCACCCCGACGTCGACGTCAACGCCATGACCGACGCCGAGCTGTCGGACTACCGGTGGGATCGGGTGTCGATGGTGTTCCAGGGCGCGATGAACGCCCTCAACCCCGTGCTGTCGATCGGCACGCAGATGGCCGACGTCCTCTCTCGGCACCGCCCGTCGATGTCGCGACGCGAGCGGCGCGACCGCTGCGCCGAGCTGCTCGAGCTCACGGGCGTCGGCGCCGACCGCCTGCGCTCGTACCCGCACGAGCTCTCGGGCGGCATGCGGCAGCGCGTCACGATCGCGATGGCGCTGTCGCTGCGCCCGCAGCTCATGATCATGGACGAGCCCACGACGGCGCTCGACGTGCTCGTGCAGCGCGACATCCTGCACGAGATCGCCGAGCTGCGGCAGCGCTTCGGGTTCTCGATCGTCTTCATCACCCACGACCTGCCGCTGCTGCTCGAGATCTCCGACCGCATCGCCGTGATGCTGCAGGGCCGCATCGTCGAGCTCTCGACCGCCGCCGACCTGTACCGGGCGCCGCAGTCGGAGTACACGCAGCGCCTGCTGCAGTCGTTCCCGTCGCTCACGGGCGCCGAGCGGCTCATCGACCGCGGGCCGCGGGTGGCGGCGGATGCGTCGCGCGCGGCCGAGGGAGGCGCAGCATGACGCTCGAGCTCGTCGACGTCTCGAAGACGTACCGCGTGCCGGGCACGGGTCGCGTCGCCGCCGTCGACGGCGTCTCGGTGCGCCTCGAGCCCGGCCGTACGCTCGCGCTCGTCGGCCAGTCGGGCTCCGGCAAGTCGACGATCGCGAAGATGCTCACGCTGCTCGAGCGGCCCACGTCGGGGCGGCTGCTGCTCGACGGCGAGCGCCCCCGCTCGCGCGGCCGCGGTGCCCGCGCCTATCGCGGCCGCGTGCAGATGGTCTTCCAGGACCCGTTCGCGTCGCTCAACCCGTACCACTCGGTCGGCCACCACCTCGAGCGGCCCCTGCGCATCCACCGTCGCGTGCCCGCCGCCGACGTGCACGCCCGCGTCATCGAGCTGCTCGAGCGCGTGCGCCTCACGCCCGGAGACACGTTCGCCGCCCGCCGCCCGCACGAGCTCTCGGGCGGACAGCGGCAGCGCGTCGCCATCGCTCGCGCCCTCGCGGCCGAGCCCGACTACCTCGTCGCCGACGAGCCCGTCTCGATGCTCGACGTCTCCATCCGCCTCGGCGTGCTGAACCTCATCGCCGACGTGCAGCGGCAGGAGGGCCTCGGGATGCTCTACATCACGCACGACCTCGCGACCGCGCGGCACTTCTCCGACGAGATCGCCGTCATGCACCAGGGGCGCATCGTCGAGCAGGGCCCGGCCGACGACGTCATCCTCGACCCGCAGCACGAGTACACGCGCCGCCTGCGCGACGCGTCGCCCGACCCCGCGCGCCACTTCGCGGGAGGTGCCGCATGAGGTTCCTCGCCCGCCGCGCCATCTTCTACGTCATCGCTCTCTGGGCAGCGCTCACGATCAACTTCCTCGTGCCGCGCCTCATGCCCGGCGACCCCGTGCAGTCGCTCATCGCCCGCTACCAGGGGCAGCTGTCGACCGACTCGATCGCGGCGCTGCGCGTGCTGTTCGGACTCGACGAGGATGCGTCGATCTGGCAGCAGTACGTCGAGTACCTCGGGCTGCTGCTGCGCGGCGACCTCGGCCTGTCGTTCACGTTCTTCCCCACGCCCGTCGGCGACGTCATCGCGCAGGCGCTGCCGTGGACCCTCGGGCTCGTCGGCATCGCGACGCTGCTGTCGTTCGTGCTCGGCACCGCCATCGGCACGTACATCGGCTGGCGACGCGGCACGTGGGCCGACGCCATCGTGCCGATCTCGACGTTCTTCGGCGCCATCCCGTACTTCTGGCTCGGCCTCATCGTCATCCTCGCATTCGCCGTCGTCTGGCCGATCCTGCCCGCATCCCACGGCTACGACCCCGGGCTGCTGCCGTCGTTCTCGTGGCCGTTCATCGCCTCGGTCATCGAGCACGCGATCCTGCCGGCGCTCACGATCGTGGTGTCGTCGCTCGGCGGCTGGGTCCTCGGCATGCGCAACATGATGGTGACCGTCCTCGACGAGGACTACATCACCGTCGCCGAGGCGAAGGGCCTGCGCCGCTTCCGCATCGCGACCGCCTACGCGGCGCGCAACGCGATCCTGCCGCAGGTGTCGTCGTTCGCGCTGTCGCTCGGCTTCATCGTGGGCGGCACGCTCGTGATGGAGATGGTGTTCAGCTATCCCGGCGTCGGCTTCGTGCTGTTCCAGGCCGTCGGCGCCAAGGACTACCCGCTCATGCAGGGCATCTTCCTCTGCATCACGCTGTCGGTGCTCGTGGCCAACGTGCTCGCCGACATCGCCTACGCCATCCTCGATCCCCGCACCCGGCAGGAGGCCTGACATGGTGATGCCCCAGTCGACCGCCGCGCAGGCCGCGACGCCCGCGCCCCCGCGCCGTGCCGGCAACGGCCTCGCGCTGCTGCTGCACAACCGCAAGGCCATGGCGGGCCTGATCATGCTCGCGCTCTTCACGCTCATGGCCGTCCTCGGCCCGATCGTCGCGCCCTACGATCCGTCGGCGACCGGACCCGACTCGCTGCAGCCGCCGAGCCCCGCGCACCTGCTGGGCACGACGAACCTCGGCGAGGACATCCTGTCGCAGCTGCTCGTCGGCGCTCGCGGCGTCGCGCTCGTCGCCCTCATCTCGGGCGTCATCGCGACCGTCATGGCCGTGCTCGTCGGCGTGACCGCCGGCTACCTGTCGGGCGCCGCCGACGACGTGCTCTCAGCCCTCACGAACGTGTTCCTCGTGCTGCCGGGCCTGCCGCTCGTCATCATCGTCGCGTCGCAGGTCGGCGGATCGACCCTGCTGATCGCCGTCGTCATCGCCATCACGGGATGGGCGTGGGGCGCGCGCGTGCTGCGCGCCCAGACGCTCTCGCTGCGGCGCCGCGACTTCGTGCTCGCCGCGAAGGCGAGCGGCGAGTCGACGTGGCGCATCATCGTCGTCGAGATGCTGCCGAACCTCATGGCACTCATCGCGTCGAGCTTCGTCGGCACCGTCACCGCTGCCGTGCTCGCGCAGATCACGCTCGCGTTCATCGGCGTCACGTCGATCAGCGACTGGAACTGGGGCACCATCCTCTTCTGGGCGCAGTCGAACCAGGCGCTCGCGCGCGGCGCGTGGTGGTGGTTCGTGCCCGCCGGCCTCGCGATCGCGCTGCTCGGCACCGCGCTGGCGCTGCTGAACTTCGGCATCGACGAGATCGTGAACCCGCGCCTGCGCTCCGCCGCCGACACCGCTCGCGCGCTGCGCCGCCGCGGGCTGAAGGTGCGGGCGACCCAGGCGGCCGTGGTGTCGACCGCGGACCTCGGCGACGGGGTCGGCTCGGCGGACCCTGAGGACGTGGATGCAGGCGCAGGGGAGGGGGTCGACGCGGGTGGTGGTGCACGCAGTGGCGACCCCGGCACTCCTCCCGCCGCATCCCGCCCCCGCGAGGGGGAGGCCGCGACGTCCGACGCTGGGGAGTCGTCGGACGACGCGTCGCGGCCGTGACGCCCGGGCGGCGGCTGCGTGCCGCCGCCCGGGTGCTCGCGCGTAGGAGATGTGCACCCGAGCGAGCCGGCATCCCGCATGCGGCCCTGCCGCGTCGCTCACGTGCACATGTCCCACGGGATGCTCGCCACGTCGTGACGTGCAGCGGCTCGTCGAGGGCGATCTTCCCTCCGGGGTGCGCTCAGCGTCACTTCCTGCCCATCCGACCCGCTCGCCCGCATCCAGCCCGGGTGCCGTACGATGGCTCTCGCTGCCGAAAGGCGGCGCTGGGGATGTAGTTCAATGGCAGAACTGGTGCTTCCCAAGCACCCAGCGCGGGTTCGATTCCCGTCATCCCCTCCAGCGGTGCCCGTGATCGCGACCCGATCCGGCCCGACTGACGACGCGGTCGCTGGCCGCGTGGCACACCCTCCTCGCGGATCCGCATCCGCCGTCGAACGCCTTCGACCAGCAGGGGGATGCATGTCCGAGCCGATCACCGTCGCCATCGAGCGGCAGGTCGATCCGACGAAGCAGCGCTACGCGCTCAGCTGGGTGCGGCAGGGCATCGACCTCGCCCACACGTACCCGGGGTTCCTCGGGTCGGGGTGGGTGCAGGTGCGCCCCGGCAGCGACACGTGGCACATGCTCTACCGGTTCGACACCGCCGCGAACCTGCACGCGTGGGAGGCGAGCGACGAGCGTCGGCTCTGGGTGGATGCGGGCGCGGACTTCGCTCGCGAGGCGAGCGTCGAGCGCCGCAGCGGCATCGAGGGCTGGTTCGACTCCGCCGCAGGCGAGGGCGTCGAGGGGGACCGCGTCGAGGTGCGCGCCGCCGAGCCCGTGCCGCCGCGCTGGAAGCAGGGCGTCGTCGTGTGGCTGGGCTTCTTCCCCGTCAACGTCGTCGTGACGCTGCTGCTCGGCCTCATCCCCGGCTTCGCCGACGTGCCCGTCGTGCTGCGGCTGCTCGTGACGAGCCTCGTGCTCACGCCGATCATGGTCGGCTTCGTGCTGCCCGCCGTCACGCGGCTCTTCCGCCCGTGGCTGCTGCGCGGCCGCGACTGACCGAGGTCCGCGCTCGTTGCGAGGTGGACTCCGCGCCTACGAGGTGCGCTGCTCCCGTTGAGGTGCGCGGAGAGCCGCACCTGAATAGGAGAAGCGCACCTCGCAACGGCTCGGACGCCCGACGGCCTAGCGCTCAGGCCGGCGCCAGCACCTCGACGCGGTTGCCGAAGCCGTCGAAGCAGTGGAAGCGCTCGTAGCCGGGGAACGTGAGGCGGTCGTCCCACACGACCTCGTAGCCGCCGGCGACCACGGCCGCGGCGAGCGTCTCGAGCTCGGCGATCGCGTCGAGCACGAGGGCGGGATGCGCCTTGCTCGCCGGCACGAACCCCTCCTGCCTGCTCATGTGGATCTCGACCACGACCGCACCGGCGTCGTCGAACGCGCGGAACCAGCATCCGCCCCGCCCCGCCATCGGCTCGGGCTTCGGCACCTCGGTGAGCCCGATCGTGTCGCGCCAGAAGCGTCTCGCCTCGTCGTCGCCGTCGACCGGCATCGAGACCTGTACATGATGGAGTCGCACGGCAGCACCTTCGCTCGGAGATCGCGTCCGATCGCACGCTATCGGGAATCGCGCGCGCCCGGCCCGGTTGCATCCGGCATGCGACTCGTCATCCTCCACGGCTACGGCGCCATGCCGACGTCCCACTGGTTCACGTGGCTCGGCGACGAGATCGGCGGCGACGTCGACATCCCCGCGCTGCCCGACTCGGATGCGCCGACGAGGGATGCGTGGGTCGCGGCGGCGCGGCAGGCGATGGCGGGCGACGACGAGCTCGTGCTCGTGGGCCACTCGCTCGGCACGGTCGCGGCGCTGCTCGCGGTCGACGGCGTGGAGCGCGCCCGCGTGCGCGGAGTCGTGCTCGTCGCCCCGTTCTGGGAGCGCGTGCCGCCGCTGCCCGACCTCGATGCCTTCCTCGACCTTCCGCCGATCCCCGACCTCGGCGACCTGCCGGTCGTGGTCATCGCGAGCGACGACGATCCGATCGTGCCGCCCGAGCTGTCGGCCCGAGCCGCGGCGCTGCTCGGCGTGCCCGTGCAGACGGTCCCGCGCGGCGGCCACTTCCTCGACCGCGACGGCTGGACGACGCTGCCGGCCGCACGCGACGCCGTGCTCGGGATGCTCGCGCCGGCCTGACCGACGCCCGGCCCGGGTCAGCGCTCGTCGAGGATGCCGTGGCGCACGACGAGCACCGTCGCCTGCGTGCGGTTGTCGACGCCGAGCGCCTGCTGGATGCGGGCGAGCGACTGCTTCACGCTCGTCGCACCCACGTGCACGGCGCGGGCGAGCTCGGGCACCGGCAGCCCCTCGGGCAGCACGCGCAGCACGGCGCGGTCGGCGTCGGTGAGCGACGCGACCGCGGCCTCGACGCGGCGCCGCTCGGCGAGCCGGTCGGCGTCGGCGGCCTGCCGCGCGATGAACGACCCCACGATGGGCGACAGCACGACCTCGCCGCGCACGGCCGCGTCGACCGCGGCGCGCCAGCTGCCCGCGACGTCGGACTTGTGCAGGAAGCCGTCGAGCCCCACCTCGAGCGCGTCGCGCACGACGCGATCGTCGAGCTGCGCCGTCATGAACACCACCCGCGGCCGCGCGGCGCCCGAGCGCCGCAGCGCGTCGATCGCGACGATGCCGCTCGCCTCGCCGAGCCGCACGTCGACGAGCAGCACGTCGGGGAAGTGCGCCGCGACGAGCGGTGCGATGCCCGCGGCATCCGCGGCGTCGCCCACGACGTCGTAGCCCTCGCTCGCCTCGATCAGCTGGCGCAGCATGCCCGCGACGAACGCGTCATCCTCGACGATCGCGATCCTGACGGGCGGCACCATCCGATCCTAGGTCGGACCCCGGACGCGCCCACGGCAGGTGCGCCTCGACGCGGAACCGACGCCGCGCATCCGCGCCTGCGTCGAGCGTGCCGCCGGCCGCTGCCGCCTGCGCCCGCATGCGCGCGATGCCCGTGCCCGAGCCGATCGCCGTGCCCGACCCGACGGCGTTGTCGACGCGGATGCGGATGCCGACGCGCTCGTCGCCCGACACGGCGACGCCGATCGCGTCGCCCCCAGGTGCGTGCTTCACGGCGTTCGTCAGCGCCTCGCTGAGGATCCAGTACGCCGTGCGGTCGACGGCCGGCGTGAGCGGCGACGTGCCGGTGAGCACGACGCCCGCGTCGACGCGGTGGCCCGCCGAGCGCACGTCGTCGAGCAGCTGCATCGCGTCGCCGAGGCCGCGCTCGGGCAGCAGCGCGCCGCCGCCGGCCGGGCCGAAGTCGGCGTCGATCGCGCGCTGCACGTCCTGCAGCTCGATCGACGCCTTGCGCGCCTGCGCCACGAGCTCGTCGGCGGTCGCGCGCGCGTCGGGGGTCAGACCCTGCTGGTCGCGCAGCACGGCCGCCTGCAGGTGCATGTGCGTGAGCGTGCGGGCGACGCCGTCGTGCATCGCCTGCGACAGCTCCGCGCGGCGGTCGACGACGTCGAGGCGATCGGCGAGCGCATCCGCCCGATGCTCGAGCCGCTCTGCGTCGCCCTCGGCGCGCAGGGCTCGCGTCGAGGCGTGCACGATGAGGCCGTAGGCGACGGCGAGCGAGAGGCCCGTGCCGGCGAGCACGAGCGTGAGGACGCGGGCGGTGTCGGTGGACTCGTCGCGCAGCAGCAGCGCCACGACGGCGTCGTCGCCGCGCAGCACGTCGCGCACGGTGGCGACGACGGCGAGCGCGAGCGCGACGCCCGCCTGCACCCAGCGGATGCGGCCGGCGCCGTGGGCGAGCACGCTCGCGAGCACGAGCAGCGGCGCCATGGCGTCGAGCTGCAGGGCGAGCACGAGCACGCCCGCGCCGGCGAGCGCGACCCACGGCCAGCGCCGCCGCGCGACGAACGAGCCGGAGACGACGAGCGAGCCGAGCCACAGCGCGGCGCCGACGCCCGTGATGCCGAGCGATGCGCCATCGCGTTCCGTCGCGCCCGGCACGGCCGAGACCGACGCCGTCGCGGACAGCGCGATGAGCAGCACGCCCACGATCGACGTCGCGACGAACGCGGCGACGCGCAGCGCACGCCGCCCGCGGCTCGAAGAGGACGGCTCGGACACGTCTGCAGGCTAGCCGCGGCCACCCACGTCGCAGCGCGTCCGCGCCGGTCGCGAACCGTGACCGGATCGGTCGCCGATGCCGACCGTCGCGACCTGCCGACGCGACATGCCCTCGCAGCACGCTGGTGCTCGACCAGGAGGGAACACCCCATGCACATCGCATCCAGCACCATCCGCCGCAGCCTCGCGGCCACCATCCCCATCGTCGTCGCGAGCCTCGCGCTCGTCGGCTGCGGCGGCGCATCGAGCTCGAGCGACACCGGTGCCCCGGCGCCGGCAGCCACCGACCAGGCCACCGAGACCACGGCTCCCGCGGAGGCCGCGCAGCCGGGCGTCGGCGAGGTCGTGTCCTCGGACGGATGGGACTTCACCGTCGTCTCGGTGGGCGCCGCGCAGGAGGCCGTGGGCAGCGGCGCGCTGTCGAGCCCGGCGCAGGGCGTGTACGTGCCCGTCACGGTCACGATCGTGAACACGTCGAACGAGGCGCAGTTCCTCGGCAGCGACGCCGTCACGATCGTCGACGCGAACGGCGCCGAGTACTCCGCCGACTCCGTCGCGAGCGTCTACGACCAGTCGGCGATCCCGCTCGGCGACGTCAACCCCGGCATCACGCTCACGGGCCCCGTCTACTTCGACGTGCCCGACGGCACCGTGCCGACGTCGGTGACGTTCACGGGCGGGCTGTTCGGCGGCCAGACCGTCACCGTCACCCTCTGACCGGCGTCGGATGCCGCTCCCACGGCATCCGACGCCAGCGTCCCGTGCCGCGGGTCGGCGGCGCGGGACGCACCCGCGCGTGGTGGATGCGCCGGCTCAGCCGGTCGGCAGCGTCGGCCACTCGATCACGCCGAGCTGCACCCAGATGATCGGCGCCGCGATCGCGAGCGCCGCGACGAGCACGAACGTGCCGGCGAGCGTGAGGTAGGCGCGACGGCGGCGCCCCGACGTGATGCGCTGCATGCTCCACGACAGCGGCGCCGCGATGAGGGCGACGAGCAGCGCGACCGACGGGGCGACGAGGTGCGGGATGCACGCGAGCACCGCGAGCACCACCGCGCCGACGATCGCGGGCCACGGCGCGCGGTCGGCGTGCGCCGCCGCGGTGAGGGCGTCGACGTCGTCGGCCGCCTGCGACGTGGGGTCGAGCTCGATGCGCTGCGGCAACGGGACGCGGATGACGGGCAGGTCGCCGCGGCGCAGGCGCTCGATCTCCTCGCCGCGCTCGCGCCACCGGTCGTCGCTCACGCATCCATCATCCCGCGTCGGCGTCGGCGTCGATCCCCGTTGCGGGGTGCGCACCCCGCGACGGGCGGCCGAGCGCGCTACTGCTGCACGATCGCGCCCGTGTCGGGCGTGACCGGCGGATCCTTCGCAGCCGTGAGCGCGACGCCGGCGGCTGCGACCACGACGACGCCGAGCGCGAGCATCTGCACCGGGCCGATGCCCTCGCCCACGATCGCGAGGGCGAAGAGGCCCGCAGCGACGGGCTCGAGCGCCATGAGCACGCCGAACACGCGCGGCGGGATGCGGCGCAGCGCCGCGAGCTCGAACGCGTACGCGAGCGCGCTCGACAGGATGGCGACGCCGAGCGCCGGCAGCAGCAGCCACGGCTGCGCCGTCACGCCCGCGATCGCCCCGACGGCGCCGAACGGCGTCGTGAGCACCGCCGCGACGCACATCGCCGCCGTGAGCCCGCCGACGCCCGGCACGAGCTCGCCGACGCGATGCGACGACAGGATGTAGCCCGCCCAGCACGCGCCCGCCGCGAGCGCCAGCAGCACGCCGATCGCGTCGAGCGCGCCCGTGAGCGACTGCGCGCCGATGATGCCCACGCCCGCGCCGGCCAGCAGCACCCACGCCGCATCGACCCAGCGACGCGACAGCACGAGCGCGAGCACGAGCGGTCCGAGCAGCTCGAGCGTGACGGCGAGCGCGATGGGGATGCGATCCATCGCCAGGTAGTACATGAGGTTCATGCCGGCGAGCGCGACGCCCAGCAGCAGCACGGCCCGCCACGTGCGGCGATCCCACGAGCGCACCTTCGGGCGCGCGATCGCGAGCAGGATGAGCGACGCGAACGCGAGCCGCAGCCACGTCATCGACGCGGGGTCGAGGTGCTCGAACAGCAGCTTCGCCACGGCCGCGCCGGCCTGCACCGAGCAGATGCCCGCGAGCACGAGGGCGATGCCCGAGCCGCCACGACGATCCATCCGCACCCTGTCGACGCTAGGGGATGCGGGAGTCGCTCGAAGACCGCTGCGCTCCCCACCAGCTGGTCGAGGAGCGCGCGAGCCCTTTGGCGAGCCCGCGTCACGAGACCACGCGACTCGCCGCTCCCGCACAGGCACGCGCATGGTCGCGTCGGGAGGGCACGTCGCGTGGTCTCGTGACGGCTCCTCGCTGCGCTCGGGGCCTCCTCGACCAGCTGTTGGGCGAGACCCGACTCAGGACCGAGACGCGGGTTCACGGGTCGCCGACGCCCCCACTCGGACCATCGCGAAGGGCACCGCCGACAGCAGCGCGCTCGCGGCGGGCACGAGCGTGATCGCCACGAACACCGTCTGCTGCATCGCCGGCGTCACGTCGACGCCGGCCTCGTAGCCGGCGCCGGCGACGAACAGCCCGAAGACGAGCAGCGACAGCGCCGTCATCACCTTCGAGATGAACGTCAGCGTCGCGAACGAGATGCCGTCGCCCCGCACGCCCGTGCGCCGCTCGGCGTCGTCGACCGCATCCGCGATCATCGTCGCCTGCACGACGAGGAACAGGCCCAGCGTGAGGCCGTTCACGAAGATGCACGCCACGAGGCCCCACACGTCGGCGAAGCCCACGAACCACATCGCCGTCGACACGACCGCCGAGGCGAGCGCCGACCCCACCGCGACGGCACGCGCCGGCACCCGCCGCAGCAGCACGGGCGCGAGGAACGCCGACACGACCATGCCGAGGATGATCGCGGCACCCACGAGCGTGAAGACCGACTCGTTGCCGTACGCGATCACGACGAACACGGCGCCGCCCGACTGCACGACGAAGCGCGCGAAGCCGAGCAGCGACCCGAGCAGCACGAGCATGAGCGGCCGGTTGCCGACGAGGGTGCGCGCGAGCACCCGCAGCGGCACGCGCTCGGCCGTCACGGCGCGCTCGCGCGTGTGCGTGAACGCGAGCGCGAACAGCGCCATGCCGACGATCGACACGAGCGCGACGGCGATGGTCCAGCCGGAGGCGCTCGTGCCGTCGCCGGGCGACAGCACGCGGGCGAGCCACGGCATGCCGAGCGTCGCCGCCCCGAGCGAGATCGCGCCGAACGCGCGCACGTTCGCGATGACGCGCGTGCGCCGCTCGGGGTCGGGGAAGGCCGAGCCGATGAGCCCCCAGAACGGCACGTCGCACATCGCGTAGGCGAAGCCCCACAGCACGTACGCGACGCCGAACCACGCGAGCTGCCACGGCTCGGCGAGGTCGGGCGGCACGGCGAAGAGCAGCGTCGTGAGCACGATCAGCGGCAGCGTCGATGCGAGCACGTACGGCCGCATGCGCCCGAGGCGGGTGCGCGTGACGTCGACGATCGAGCCCATGACGGGGTCGGCGACGGCGTCGACGATGCGCGTGACCGTCACGAGCGCCGTCACGACCGCGACGCCGCCCGCCGAGAGGCCGGCGTGCTCGATGAGGTACACGAGCATGAACGTCGTCACGGTCGTGAGCACGAGGTTCTGCCCGATGCCGGCGGTGACGATCGCGGTGGCCTGCGTGCGCGCGGGCAGGTCGCGCTGCAGCCAGGGGACGGCTGCGGATGCGGTCGCGGGCGCCGCAGCCGCGTCGCTCACGGCGACTCCAGCACGAAGGTCGCGATCTCGAACGGCCGCAGCGCGACCGCCGACAGGTCGGCGGGCTCGGCGTGCGGCGCGAGCGCGCCCGTGGCATCCACGCGCCGCTCGAGCATGTCGGTGCGCCACGCGGCGCGGTGCGGGATCGAGGTCTCGATCGCGGTCGACGTCGCGACCCCGAGCGACTCGTACACGCGCACGACCGTGCCGTCGGAGTCGTACGCGGGGGCGACGGTCTCGACGACGACGCCCGGCGACGACGCACGCACGAGCGGTGCGAGCGCGCGCCCGCGCACGACGCGCGCGGGCGCCTGCAGCCGGTACCCATCCGCGATCACCTCGTGCAGCGCACCCGGCGCGTAGGGGCGGATCGCGTACGTGAACGCGTGCTCGCCGCGGTCGGCCGTGCGGTCGGGGAACGTGGGGGAGCGCAGCAGGTTCAGCGACAGCAGGCCGTGCTTCGCGCGGTGCCCGTACTTGCCGTCGTTGAGCATCGCGAAGCCGGCGCCCGCCTCGTCCTCGACGGCGAGCCACCGGTGCGCGACGACCTCGAACTGGGCGCGCTCGACGCTGTCGCGCTCAGTCGTGGGGCGGCGGATGTGCCCCATCTGGATCTCGCACAGCGCCTCGTCGCCGTAGCGGGTGGGCCGGTGCTCGGCGCGCAGCATGCGGTGCGTCTGCTGCCAGTCGACGTGCGTCTCGAACCGCACGAGCGTCGAGCCGGCCTCGAGCACGACGCGCTGCTCGATGCGCACCTTCGGTCCCTCGAGCACGTGCCGCCGCACGGCGCGCGGCCCCTCGACGTGCCACGACCGCTCGACGACGCGCAGCGGCCGCCCCGGCGACGCTGCGGCCTTCGCCGAGATGTCCCACGCGTCGAACGGGAACTGGAACGGGTCGCGGTGCAGCACGAGCCGATTGAGGCCGTCGCCCGCGTGCTCGACCCCGTCGGCGTCGACCATCGACACGATCGCGCCCGTCGCGTCGTCGAACCGCACCGTGAGCACGCCGTTCGCGAGCCCGGATGCGTCGGCCACGAGCTCCGGATGCTCCGGCTCGGGCACGAGCGCAGCGGTCGCGTACGGCGGCACGACCGCGCGCATCCACGCGCCGTCGACGCGGATGGGCTCGTCGCGCGCGACCGGCGCGAGGTTGAGCGCGGCGACGCCGTCGGCGGCCGGCAGGTCGTCGATGAGCGACGCGATCCGCGCCTCCACGACCCCCGCGAGCCGCTCGAACGCCGCGACCGACTCCCGGTGCACCCGTGCGATCGACGACCCGGGCAGGATGTCGTGGAACTGCTGCAGCAGCGCCTCCTGCCACACGGGCTCGAGCTCGCCGCGCACCCGCTCGCGCACCTCCGGGCCGAGCGCTGCGGCGAGCGCCTCGACGTCGTGCAGCAGCCGCTCGAGCGTGCGGTTCCACCGCTTCGTCGCCGCCTGCGTCGTGTACGTGCCCTGGTGCTTCTCGAGGTACAGCTCGCCGTCGTGCCGATGCGGCACGTCGTGCTCGGCGAGGCGGGAGAAGAACTCGGATGCGCTGCCCCGCCGCACGCGCGGCAGGCCCGC
The DNA here is from genome assembly GCF_900099705.1 of Agrococcus jejuensis. Taxonomy (NCBI): domain Bacteria; kingdom Bacillati; phylum Actinomycetota; class Actinomycetes; order Micrococcales; family Microbacteriaceae; genus Agrococcus; species Agrococcus jejuensis. The sequence goes on along the minus strand of NZ_LT629695.1, from coordinate 1,242,472 downwards.
GATGCCCGCGCCGTCGGCCCCGATCTCGCGGTCGAGCACCTCGTGGTGCACCTCGCTCGGCCCGCCGCCGCCGTCCCCGCCGCCGTAGACGAGCAGCGCCGTGCCCATGTCGCGCTCGGGATGCTGCCGCAGCCCCTTCAGCAGGCCGTCGGCCGCCGCCCTCGCGTTGTAGTCGCCCTCGGGCGGCATGTGCACGAGCACCTCGGAGCCGTCGATGCCCGCCCACCGGAACGTGCGGTGCGGGAAGTCGTTGACCTCGTTCCACGCGAGCTTGATCGTCTGGAACCACTCCATGCCCGTGCCGCGCAGGATCTGCGGCAGCGCCCCCGAGTAGCCGAACGTGTCGGGCAGCCAGCACAGCCGCAGCTGCGCGTCGGTGAGCCCGAGCTCGCGCTGCCAGAAGCGGCGGCCCACGATGGCCTGGCGGATGAGCGACTCGCCGCTCGGCAGGTTCGTGTCGGGCTCGATCCAGAACGAGCCCTGCGCCTCGACGCCGCCGGCCGCGACCGCATCCTCGAGCCTCGCGAACAGCGTGGGGTGCTGGTCGCGCATCCACTGCAGCTGCTGCGGCTGGCTCGTGCCGTACACGAATCCCGGGTGCCGCTCGATCGACGCGAGCTGCCGTGCGTAGGTGCGCGCCGACTTGCGATGCGTCTCGCGCAGCGGCCACAGCCACGCCATGTCGAGGTGCCCGTGGCCGACGGCCGTGTACTCGAGCGGGTCGGTGGCGGGCCCGGCGAGCGCGGGGGCGAGGGATGCGCGCGCGGCCCGGAGGTCGTCGGCGCGGAACGCGCGCCACGCGTCGTCGAGCGCGGCGCGCAGGCTGCCGCGCAGCGCGGCGTCGTCGGTGTGGCCCGCGAGCATCGTGAGCGTGAGCACGTCGAAGTAGAGGGCGTACGCGTCGTCGTCGCGCACGGCGAGGTGCGCGCCGTCGAAGCGCGCCCGGCCGACGGGCCACAGCAGCACGCCGTTGTGCGTGGCGTCGGCGTACAGGTCGATCGGGTGGCTCGTGTCGACGCCGCGCACCGTGCGGAAGCGGCCGCCGGGATGCGGCAGGTCGCCCTGCAGGTACACGGTCGTCGTCGCGTCGACCACGGTGCCGGTCGGGTCGTGCACGAGGCTCTCGCCGCGGATGCCCAGCAGCACCTCGGCGCGCCGGTCGGCCGCGGCCGGTCCGGTGAGGTGGATCCAGCCGCACTCGAACACGTGGCCCCACGCCGTGCCGGGGCGGAGGGGGCGGAAGTCGCTCGGACGCCAGTGGCCGAAGGGCGTGGGCTCTGGCGACGTGAGGATGCTCGCCTCGAGCGGCGCGAGGCGCGTCCAGATGCGCTCGCGGATCGCCCGCAGCCTGCGATACGCCGTCGGCTGCTCGACCGGGAGGCCGAGGAGCCAGCTCGCGGCAGCGCGCACGACACCTCCCGTGGATCCCGACGGCGCCGAACATGCTTCATCCGGCGACGGGCGCCAGCGTAGGCCCGCGACCCGTCGAGCGGCTGGGTGTGTCGTCAGAGCGGTGCCGCTCGTCCGTCTCCCGCCCTCCACCCTTCCGTCGCGAGCACTCCCAACCGCTCCTTGAGGTGCGAACGGAGTGAGCCTCGAAAGGAGCACCGTGGACCGCCGGGCACCCTTCGAGGCTCGCTGCGCTCGCACCTCAGGGAGCGAGAGGGAAGGCGTCCCACGAAGCGGACGCATGCCCCACCCGGCATCGCCCCCGCATGCCACCATGGGCCGCGCGCGACCGACGCGCACGAGGGGATGCGGATGCCGACCGATCGACTGCAGGCGCCCACCGAGCCGCGGGTCGCGCTGCCGCCGCTCGACGACGCCGCGCCCTCCGCCGTGCACGACGCAGCCGTGCTCGACCGCGCGCACCTGGTCGACGTCGACTCGACGGGTGCCGACCTCGCCGAGATCGCGCTGTCGGAGTGCCACGTCGAGCGCTGGCAGGCGACGGGCGCGGTGCTGCGGCACGCGCACCTCGTGGAGTCGCGTGTCGAGCGTCTCGACGCCGCCGAGCTCGATGCGAGTCGCAGCGTGTGGCGTGACGTCGAGGTGGTCGCGAGCCGCATCGGGTCGATCGACCTGTCGGATGCGAGCATCCGCTCGGTCGCGTTCGTCGGCTGCAAGCTCGGCCACGTCAACCTGCGGGCGGCGCGCGCTCGCGACCTCACCTTCCGCGACTGCACGATCGACACGCTCGACGTCGGCGATGCCGAGCTCGAGCGCGCCGCGTTCCCCGGCTCGAGCGTGCACACGCTCGAGCTGCCGCGCGCCACCCTGCGGCACGTCGACCTGCGCGGCCTCGAGCCCCGCGTCGTCACGCCCGTCGAGTCGCTCGCGGGCGCCGTCATCGACGACGTGCAGCTGTCCCTCCTCGCGCCCGCCTTCGCGGCGCACCTGGGCATCCGCGTCGTCTGACGACTCGGCGACGGATCGGCGGATGCCCGACCGCGCATAGCCGCGACAGAGGCGCGGTCGGAAGACTGCCGCGAGCCCCCATCCGCGACTCGAAGGGTTCCCCCATGCGTCCGCTGTCCGCATCCGCTCCGCTCGCCGCCGACGTCTCGCTGCTCGCGTTGCGGCTCGTCGTGGGCGGCGTCATGGTCGCGCACGGCGCGCAGAAGCTGTTCGACCAGGGACTGGAGGCGACGGTCGGCGGGTTCGCGGGGATGGGCGTGCCGGCGCCCGAGATCACGGCGCCGTTCGTGATCGGGGTCGAGCTCATCGGTGGCGCGCTCATCGTGCTGGGTGCCGCGCTGCCGATCGTGGGCGTGCTCGTGGCGATCGACATGCTCGTGGCGGCGGTGCTCGTGCACGCGCCGTTCGGCGTCTTCGCCGGCGATGGCGGTTGGGAGCTCGTCGCCGCCCTCGGCGCCGGCGCCCTCGCGCTCGCCGTCGTGGGCGGGGGCCGCTTCGGCCTCGACGGGGCCCTGTCGGGCCGCTCGCGCCGCCGCGTCGCGACCGCCTGACCCTGCGGGTCGGCAGGATGGACCCCGTGACCATCCCCGCCAAGGCCCTCGCCCTCCAGCAGCAGCTCCGCGACCTCGGCGTCGAGCGCGACATCGTGCACTTCCCCGGTGGCGTGCACACGGCGAAGGCGGCGGCGGATGCGCTGGGCATCGAGGTGGGGCAGATCGCGAACTCGCTCATCTTCTGGATGGCGGATGCGCCGTTGCTCGTGATGACGAGCGGACGCCACCGCGTCGACACCGACGCGCTCGCGTCCGCACTCGGCGAGGGACCCATCGGGCGGGCGACGCCCGAGCAGGTGCGTGCGGCGACGAGCCAGGTCATCGGCGGCGTGGCCCCGATCGGCCACCCGGCGCCGGTGCGCACGATCGTCGACGCGGCGCTCGCGGACTACGACCGCATCTCGGCGGCGGCGGGCACGCCCGACACGGTCTTCCTGCTGACGTTCGACGAGCTCGTGCACATCACGGGCGGCACGGTCATGCGGGTCGGCGACTGACCCCATCCCCGTTCCGAGGTCCGGTTGCTGCAGTGAGGTGCCGTTGCAACCGCACCTCAGTGCAGCAACCGCACCTCGCAACCACCCGCTAGAGCCACCAGCCTCTCCGCGCAAGTCCAGCGAGCGCACCGCCGCGCACCCGTAGTGTCGACGAGGTGAGCGACGCACCCGAGGTCTGGCCCGGCACCGCCTATCCGCTGGGGGCCACGTACGACGGCAACGGCACGAACTTCGCCCTCTTCACCGAGGTGGCGGAGCGCGTCGAGCTGTGCCTCTTCGACGAGGCTGGCACCGAGACGAAGGTCGACCTCGTCGAGGTCGACGCCTACGTGTGGCACGGCTACCTGCCGAACGTGCAGCCCGGCCAGCGGTACGGCTACCGCGTGCACGGCGCCTACGACCCGGCGCAGGGGCAGCGGGCGAACCCGTCGAAGCTGCTGCTCGACCCGTACGCGAAGGCGACGAGCGGCGACATCGACTGGGGCCAGCCGCTCTTCTCGTACGAGTTCGGCGATCCCGAGACGCGGAACGACGACGACTCCGCCGCGTTCATGACGAAGTCCGTCGTCATCAGCCCGTTCTTCGACTGGTCGGGCGACCGTGCGCCGAAGACGCCCTACAACGAGTCCGTCATCTACGAGGCGCACGTCAAGGGCCTCACGCAGCTGCACCCCGACGTGCCCGAGGCGCAGCGAGGCACCTACGCGGCCGTCGCGCATCCGAGCCTCATCGCGCACTACAAGAAGCTCGGCATCACGGCCGTCGAGCTCATGCCTGTGCACCAGTTCGTGCACGACTCCACGCTCGAGGAGAAGGGCCTCCGCAACTACTGGGGCTACAACACCCTCGCGTTCTTCGCGCCGCACGCCGACTACGCCGCCTCCGGCACGCTCGGCCAGCAGGTGCAGGAGTTCAAGGGCATGGTGAAGGCGCTGCACGCCGAGGGCATCGAGGTGATCCTCGACGTGGTCTACAACCACACCGCCGAGGGCAACCACATGGGCCCGACGCTCAGCATGCGCGGCATCGACAACGCCGCCTACTACCGCCTCGTCGAGGGCGACCTGCAGCACTACATGGACTACACGGGCACGGGCAACACCCTCAACGTGCGCACGCCGCACGCCCTGCAGCTCATCATGGACTCGCTGCGCTACTGGGTCACCGAGATGCACGTCGACGGCTTCCGCTTCGACCTCGCCTCGGCACTCGCGCGCGAGTTCTTCGACGTCGACCGCCTGTCGACGTTCTTCGAGCTCGTGCAGCAGGACCCGGTGATCAGCCAGGTGAAGCTCATCGCCGAGCCGTGGGACGTCGGCCCCGGCGGCTACCAGGTGGGCAACTTCCCGCCGCAGTGGACCGAGTGGAACGGCAAGTACCGCGACACCGTGCGCGACTTCTGGCGCGGCGAGCCCGGCGCGGTCGGCGACTTCGCCAGCCGCCTCGCAGGCTCGGCCGACCTGTACGAGGACTCGGGTCGCCGACCCTTCGCATCCATCAACTTCGTCACGGCGCACGACGGCTTCACGATGCGCGACCTCGTCTCGTACAACGAGAAGCACAACGAGGCGAACGGCGAGGACTCGAAGGATGGCGAGAGCCACAACCGCTCGTACAACTACGGCGTCGAGGGCCCGACCGACGACCCGTTCATCCTCTCGACGCGCGCACGGCAGCAGCGCAACCTCATCGCCACGCTGCTGCTGAGCCAGGGCGTGCCGATGATCCTGCACGGCGACGAGCTGGGCCGCACGCAGCAGGGCAACAACAACACGTACGCGCAGGACTCCGAGCTGTCGTGGATCGACTGGGAGTCGGCCGACCATCCGCTCGTCGAGTTCACCGCCGCGGTGGCGCGACTGCGCCACGAGCACCCGACATTCCACCGCAAGCGCTTCTTCACGGGCTCGACGGTGCGCACCGGCGACGGCGAGCGCCTCAACGACATCGTCTGGCTCTCGCCCGAGGGGCAGCCGATGGAGTCCGACGACTGGCAGTCGCCGGCCGACAAGACGATCGGCATGTACCTCAACGGCCACGGCATCGCCGGGCGCGGCGTGCGCGGCGAGCGCATCGAGGACGACCACTTCCTGCTCTACTGCAACGCCTCCGACCAGGACGTCGAGGTCACGCTGCCGACCGAGGAGTACTCGGCCCGCTGGTCGGTCGCGATCGACACGGGCGGCGAGGTCGGCGCGCAGCCGCTCGCGCCCGGTGCGACCGCGACGATCATGGCGCGCAGCCTCGTGCTGCTGCAGGAGGCGCACCCGCCTGCCGAGAGCGAGGACTCGTCGGTCGCGGCGTCGATCGCGAGCCTGTCGCAGTCGGTGCCCGCTCCCGAGCCCGACGTCTCGACGGGCGTCATCCCCATCGGCCAGAGCCACCGCCCCGCATCGGCCGACGACGAGGAGCAGTGATGCGCGCTCCGTCGAGCACGTACCGCCTGCAGATCACCGCCGAGCAGACGCTCTTCGACGCCGCGGCGCGGCTCGAGGCGCTGCACGACCTCGGCGTCGACTGGGTGTACCTCTCGCCGATCCTCGCGGCCGAGCCGGGCTCGAGCCACGGCTACGACGTCGTCGCGCACGACCGCGTCGACGCGTCGCGAGGCGGGGCAGAGGGGCTCGCTGCGCTCTCGGCCGAGGCGAGGCGGCTCGGCATGGGCGTGCTCGTGGACATCGTGCCGAACCACGTGGGCGTCGCGACGCCCGACCAGAACGCGTGGTGGTGGGACGTGCTGCAGCACGGGCGCGACTCCGAGCACGCGGATGCGTTCGACGTGGACTGGACGCAGCACGACGGCCGCATCCTGCTGCCCATCGTGGGCGATGACGATCTCGGCGACGACGGCCGCATCGCGCACCTCACCGTCGACGGCGACGTGCTGCGCTACTGGGACACGGCGCTGCCGATCGCGCCGGGCACGGGTGCCCAGCACGGTGCGACGCAGTCCGACGACGCCAACGCCGTGCTCGCCCGCCAGCACTACGTGCTCGGCCACTGGCAGCGCGGCGACGACGAGCTCGCCTACCGACGCTTCTTCGCCGTCACGACCCTCGCGGCCATCCGCGTCGAGGACCGCGCCGTGTTCGACGCGTCGCACGTCGAGATCCGCCGCTGGTTCGACGAGGGGCTCGTCGACGGCCTGCGCGTCGACCATCCCGACGGCCTCCGCGATCCCGAGGGCTACCTGCGCGACCTCGCCGAGCTGACCGGCGGGGCGTACGTGCTCGTCGAGAAGATCCTCGAGCCCGGCGAGGAGCTGCCCGCGTGGCCGACGGCAGGCACGACGGGCTACGACGCGCTCGCGCTCGTCGACCGCGTGCTCACCGATCCCGCCGCCGAGCAGGCGCTCGACGCGATCGACGCGCGCATGCGCGGGCTGCCGATCGACTGGCACGCGCTCATCCACCAGACGAAGCGCGGCATCGCCGACTCGATCCTGCACGCGGAGGTGCTGCGCATCGAGCGCGAGGTGCGCGCCGCGCACGCCGACGCTCCCGACGACTCTGCGGACGCGCTCGCCGAGCTGCTCGCGTGCTTCCCCGTCTACCGCTCGTACCTGCCGCAGGGCGCGGAGCACCTGCAGCACGCCGCCGACCAGTCGGCGCACTGGCGCCCCGACCTCTCCGAGACGGTCGCGTGGCTGCTGCCGATCCTGCTCGACCCGTCGGAGGAGGCCGCGCGCCGCTTCCAGCAGACGAGCGGCATGGTCATGGCGAAGGGGGTCGAGGACACGGCGTTCTACCGCTACGGCCGTCTGACGTCGCTCAACGAGGTCGGCGGCGACCCGTCGGTCTTCGCGGTCTCGCCCATCGAGTTCCACGCCGCCATGGCGCGTCGCCAGGGGCAGTGGCCGCACGCGATGACGACGCTGTCGACGCACGACACGAAGCGCGGCGAGGACGTGCGCGCCCGCATCTCCACCATCGCCGAGGCGCCGCACGAGTGGGATGCGCTGCTCGAGCGCATGCTCGCGCACGCGCCGCTGCGCGACCGCGCGTTCTCGAACCTGCTGCTGCAGGCCGTGGTCGGCGCGTGGCCCGCGAGCCGCGACCGCCTGCACGCGTACGCCGAGAAGGCGGCGCGCGAGGCCGACGCCCGCACGCACTGGACCGACCCCGACGAGTCGTACGAGGATGCGCTGTCGTCGTTCGTCGACGCCTGCCTCGACGGGGAGGGGCGAGCCGCGATCGAGGCGTTCGTCGACTCGGTCGACGCCGGCTGGCGGTCGAACGTGCTGTCGGCGAAGCTGCTCGCGCTCGCGATGCCGGGCGTGCCCGACGTCTACCAGGGGTCCGAGGTGCGCGAGCTGTCGCTCGTCGATCCCGACAACCGTCGCCCGATCGACTGGGCGGAGGCGGATGCGCTGCGCGCGCGTGCCGCTGCCGAGCCGGCGCACGTCGACGACCTCGAGCACGCGAAGGTGCGCCTCGTGCGCGAGACCCTGCGGCTGCGGCGCGACCGCGGTGCGCTGTGGGGCTCGTACGCGCAGGTCATGGCGCGCGGCGAGGCTGCGGATCACGCGCTCGCGTTCGACCGCGGCGGTGCGATCGCCGTCGTGACGCGCCTGCCGCTGGGCCTCGAGCGCCGCGGCGGCTGGGGCGAGACGCTGCTCCCCGTGCCGGAGGGCCGCTGGGTCGAGCTGCTGTCGGGCCGCGCGTTCGACGGCGGCACGGTGCGCCTCGGCGACCTGCTGCGCGACCTCCCGGTCGCCCTGCTGGCTCCGGCGGAGCAGCCGCGCGGGTGAGACCCGCCGTCCCTCGAGACGCCCACCAACCCGCTCCCTGAGGTGCGAGCCTGAAGGGTGAGCCTCGAAGGGGCCGTCCAAGAGCCGTCAGTCGCAGGGCACCTTTCGAGGCTCGCTGCGCTCGCACCTCAAGGAGCGGTCCCTGGGGTGGCGTGGTCTCGTGACGGCTCTCGCTGCGCTCGGGGCCTCCTCGACCAGCTGTGGGGATCCAGCCCGCTCGCACGCGGAGTCCAGCCTCCGCGACCGCAGCAGGGCTACCGTCGCGGCATGACCACGCCTCCCGACGAGCCGCGTCGCAGCGCGCCCCGCTTCATCGTGCCCGTGCCGGTCGGCAGCGTCGCACCCCGCGGCGACGAGACGCAGGTGGCCCCGGCCGTCGCGACCGCGCGCGAGGGCCGCTCGCGGCCGCCGCGCGTCACGCGCCTCGATCGGCCGGATGCGCTCGCGTTCGCGGTGATCCTGCTGTGGGTGTCGTTCGCCCTCTCGGTCGGCGCGGCGATCGCGGTGCTCGTCGGCGCAGGGCTCGCGGCGGCTGCGGCGACGGCTGCGGGCGTCGATGCCCCTGCGGCGAACGCCATCGCGACGACCGTCGTGGTCGTGACGGCCATCGTGCTCGTCGTGCAGCTCGTGCTCACGGTGCTCGTGGCGCGCGGCAGCGACGCGGCCCGCGTGTGGCTGGCCCTGGTCGCGGGCGCCGTCGGCGTGCTGGCGCTCATCGGCGGCGGCAGCGCGGGCCTCGGCGCCGTCGTGCTCGTCGTCGCCGTCGCGGCGCTCTTCGTGCCGTCGTCGAGCGCGTGGTTCCGCGAGGTGCGCGCCCGCGGCACGGCCCGATGAGCGAGCCGAGGGAGCCGCAGGATGCGGCGGATGCGCCGCGGCAGGAGCCCGGCGTCGGCGCGGTGCCCACGTGGGACTGGCGCGCGGGCACCGACCTCGGCCCCGGCCCCACGACGCCGTGGGCGCCGCAGAGCCTCGACTCGGCCTCGGGCAGCGCGTGGCCGACGACCGACTGGGCGGCGCCGACCACGAGCTGGGCAACGCCCGCGACGCCGCAGCCCGCGCCGCCCGCCGCCGCGCCGGCGGTCGAGCCCGCGCCGCGGGCTCCCGTCGAGCCCGCGCCACCGACCCCGGTGGCGCCCGCGCAGCCCGATCCGCCCGCCGCCGTCGCTCCCACGCCCACCGCCGATCCGCCCGCTCGATCCGCGCAGCCGGATCCGCCCGCCTGGCTCGCCGCCGGCCGCGTCGAACGACCCGCCGAGCCCACGGGCATGCCGCGCACCATCCGCCTCGCCCGTCGCGCGCTGTGGATCGCCATGGGGCTCGCGGGGGTCGGCGTCGCGATCACGATCGGCAGGCAGCTGTCCGCGGCGGCCGTGCTCGACGTCGCGCCCGACTCCGCGTCGATCCTGCGCAACCTCGGCGGCACCGCCATCTACGTCGGCCTCGCCGCACTGGGCGCCGCGTTCGCGAAGCGTCGCCGCTCGGGGGCGATCGCCGCCGCCGCGCTGCTCGCCTTCGTCTCGTTCTCGGGCGTGGCGTTCCTCACGATCGCGCCGCTGCCCGCGGCCGTCGCGGCGCTCATCCTGCTGCTGCTGCCGACGTCGCGCGCATGGCTCACGATCCACCCCGAGCGCATCCGCCGCCTCCTGGGCGAGCCGTAGGGCTCGGCTGGCGTGCAGCCATCGACCAGGGTGCGTGCACGGCGGATGCATAGGGTCGCGGCATGACCTCTCCCTACGACGCCTCGGGCGACGACCGCTCCTCCGCCAGCCCGACGCCGCAGCCCGCATGGTCGTCGTCGCCGCAGCCGCCGCGCCGCGTCGAGAAGCCCGCGACCGTGAAGTGGGGGCTCGGCATCCTCTGGGTCGGCGTCGTGCTGACGCTCGTGCTGGGCGGCTTCGCCTTCCTGCTGCTGGCCGGTGCCGGCGCGCAGGCCGGCTCCGCGGGCGATGGCGCCGTCGTGGGCTTGGCGACGGTCGCGCTCGTCGTGGGCGTCGTGCTCGTCGGCGTCGAGATCTGGTTCCTCGTCGAGGCAGGCAAGGGCAAGGCGTGGGCCCGCATGGCGCTCGCGATCACGTGCGTCGCGAGCCTCGTGATCGGCGTCGTCACGAACGGCTCGGTGAACTTCGGTGCCGTGCTCACGATCGTCGCCGTCGTGCTGCTCTTCCTGCCGGCGTCGAACGAGTGGTACGACGCGCAGCGTCGCACCACCGCCACGCGATGAGCGTCGACGACGCCCGAGCGGCAGGCGGGTCGCCGTCACGGCCGCACCGTCCGTGGACGCCTCGGGCGGTGCCGAAGCCCTCGACCGTGCGCTGGGGCGTCACGATCCTGTGGATCGGTCTGGCGCTCACCGTCGCCGTCGCCGTCGTCGGCGCGGCGGCGGCTGGGGTCGCCGTCGACCCGGCCTTCACGTTCCTCGTGCTCGGCATCGCGGGCATCGTGTGCCTGCTTCAGGCCGGGCTGCTGCTGGCGGCGGGCAACGGCTACGGGTGGGCGCGCGTCGTGCTCACCGTCGTCACGGTGCTCGGCGTCGCCCCCGGCCTGCTGTCGGGCGAGGGGCTGAACCTCGGCAGCGTCGTCGCCGTGGTCGCCGTCGTGCTGCTGTGCGTGCCGTCGTCGAACGCCTGGTACGCCGACCAGGCTCGGCTGCGTGCGCAGGAGCGCGCTCGCCCGGCCTAGTCGCCGCCGTCGACGGTGCGCAACCGTCGGCGCACCGCCGCCCGCCTCTGCTTGCATGGGGGCATGGCCGACCACGAGTACCGAGTCTGGGCACCGCGCGCGACCCGCATGCGCCTCGTCTCCGAGGGCGCATCCACCGAGATGGAGGATGCCGGCGGCGGCTGGTGGCGCCAGTCGGGGCCCGCGGGAGAGTACGGCTTCCAGATCGGCGACGACGACGCCGTGCGCCCCGACCCGCGCTCGCGCAGGCAGCCGCGCGGCGTGCACGACCGGTCGCACACCTTCGACCCGCACGAGCACGACTGGCAGGACGGCGACTGGACGGGCCGGCGCCTCGCGGGCGGCGTGATCTACGAGCTGCACGTCGGCACCTTCACGCCCGAGGGCACCTTCGATGCCGCCGCAGGCAGGCTCGAGCACCTCGCATCCCTCGGCGTCACGCACGTCGAGCTGCTGCCGGTCAACGCGTTCAACGGCACGCACAACTGGGGCTACGACGGCGTGCTCTGGTACGCGGTGCAGGAGGAGTACGGCGGCCCCGCCGGCTACCAGCGCTTCGTCGACGCCTGCCACGCCGCGGGCCTCGCCGTCATCCAGGACGTCGTCTACAACCATCTCGGCCCCAGCGGCAACTACCTGCCGCTCTACGGTCCGTACCTCGGCGACGAGCGCAACACGTGGGGCGAGGTCGTGCAGGTGCGCGAGCCCGAGGTGCGCCGCTACATCGTCGAGAACGCCCTCTACTGGTTGCGCGAGATGCACGTGGATGCGCTGCGACTGGATGCGGTGCACGCGCTCGTCGACGATGCCGACGACCACATCCTCGAGGCCCTCACGGTCGCGGTCGCGTCGGAGTCGGCGCACCAGGGTCGGCCGCTCACGCTCATCGCCGAGTCCGACCTCAACGATCCGCGGCTCGTGACGCCGCGCGAGGGCGGGGGCTACGGCCTCGACGCGCAGTGGAGCGACGACTACCACCACGCCATCCACGTCGCGCTCACGCGCGAGACGACCGGCTACTACGGCGACTTCGAGCCGCTCGGCGCGCTCGCGAAGGCGCTCGAGCGCGGCTTCTTCCACGACGGCACCATGTCGACGTTCCGCGGGCGCGAGCACGGGCATCCGATCGACGTCGACCGCATGCCGTCGTGGCGGCTCGTGGTGAGCGCGCAGAACCACGACCAGATCGGCAACCGCGCCGTGGGCGACCGCATCGTCGACGTGCTCGACGACTCGCAGCTGCTCGTCGCGGCGATGCTGCTGTACGCGGGCCCGTTCACGCCGATGCTGTTCCAGGGCGAGGAGTGGGCGGCGTCGAGCCCGTTCCAGTTCTTCACGTCGCACCCCGAGGAGGAGCTCGGCAGGCTGACGGCCGAGGGCCGCATCGCCGAGTTCGCGTCGATGGGGTGGGATGCCGACGTCGTGCCCGACCCGCAGGATCCCGAGACGTTCCGGCGCTCGGTGCTGCGGTGGGAGGAGCTCGGCTCGGGCCGCCACGCCGTCGTGCTCGAGGGATACCGGCGGCTCGCCGAGCTGCGGCGCGACTGGGCGGCGCTCACCGATCCGTCGTTCCACGCCAACCGCGTCGTCGTCGACGAGGAGACGCGCACGCTGCGGCTCACGCGCGGCGGCTCGCTGCGCGTCGCGGGATCGTCGGATGCCGAGGCTGCGCCCGGCACGGGCCCGGTCGACGTGCTCGTGAACGTCGGCGACGCCGTGTGGGAGGCAGCGGTGCCGCTGGGCGCGACGCTGCTGTTCGGCACGTCGCCGTCGGTCGCGCTCGACGACGCCGCCGTGCACCTGCCGCCCGGCAGCGGCGCGATCGTGGCGCTGCCGATCGCCTGACGCGCGTCAGCCGTCGTGCTGCGCAGCCCAGTGCGGGCTGCGCATGAGGCCGAGCACGTTGCCGAACGGGTCGACGATCGACGCCGTCACGAAGCCGCCGCCGCGGTCGATGAGCGGCTCGAACACCGCTGCTCCGCGCTCGACGAGCGACGCGAGGGCTGCCTCCACGTCGTCGACGTGCAGCGACACCACGGCGCCGCCGGGGCTCGCCAGCGCCGGGCGGTAGGCGCTCGACATGAGGGCCAGCTCGTCGTCGTCGTCGCCGAAGCGCCACTCGGCGTACTCGACGGGGCCGTCCTCCGGCCGCACGAAGTACGGCTCGGCGCCCAGCACGTCGGCGTACCAGGCGACGGCGGCGGGCATGTCGTCGGCGACGAGGTTGAGGTTCGCGAGTCCACGCAGCATGCGATCTCCTTCGATCGCCTCCATGCTGCGCCCCACGACCGACATCGGCGACGGGTTGCGCGGGTCGCGTCGCGGCTCGGCGTCGTGCGTCAGCCGATGCGGTAGGCGGCGATGCCCGATGCCATCGCGACGACGCGCACGTCGCCGACCGGGATGCCCACGACGGCCAGCACGTCGGCGTCGAGCTCGGGATCCGTCAGCCGCGCGCCGTCGAGGCTGCACCACTCGGCGAGCTCCTCGATCGGGATCGACAGGCCGCCGTCGGTCCACGCGACGCTGCCCTCGGCGCCCTGCGAGCAGGGGAGCGGCGCATCCGCCGCGATGGGCTGCGGCGTGCCGTCGGCGGCGTCGAGCACCACGGGGGCGCCCGACGCGTCGGGCACGAGCGCCGCCGAGCCGCTGAACCACGACCACGCGCCCGCACCGTTCTCGATCGCGACGCCCGCATCCGAGTACGGCACACGCCACCGCTCGGCGCCCGTCGCCGCGTCGACGCCCACGATCGAGACGCCCGTGAGCGTCGTGCCGGCGCCGGTGCGCGCGCCGGCCAGCGCGCAGAGGATCACGACGTCGGCATCCTCGATCGCGCACGGGAACGCGCCCTCGACCGTCCACCGCACGGCGCCCGACGACGCCTCGAGCGCGACGGTGTCCACCGACTCGAACTGCAGCGTCGACGACCACCACGCCGGTCCCGACGTCACGAGCAGCAGGTCGCCGGAGCGCAGCGGCTCGATGGCGCCGTCCTCGTACACGTGGCCGAACGCATCCGACCACGGCCGCGACCAGCGGATCTGGCCGTCGACGATGAGGTCGATCGTCTGCGTCGCCTGGTCGGTGTAGAGGCCGAGGTCGGTGGCGAAGACCGTGCCCTCGTTGGGGATCGGCAGCGCGTCGACGCCGTGGCCCGGCCGCAGCCGCAGGAACTCGGCGGTCGTCTCGGTGCCGTCGGGCACCGAGAAGCAGATCGACGTCGTCGGCACGTCGGGGCTGCAGCTCCACGCGTAGTAGACGAGGTCCCACGTGGTCTGGGTGCCGTCGGCCGAGGCCGTCGACCACGCCTGCTCCTCGCCCGTCGCGAGATCGCGCACCGACCAGCGCACGCCGTCGCCCTCGGCGACGAGCATCGGCACGACGAGGCGGCCCGAGCCGTCGTCCATCGGCTCGAGGTCGACGATGTCGCCGTTCGACATCGGCACGCTCGCCGCGCGCCACAGCTCGGTGCCTGCGACGCCGTCCCACGCCACGACGTCGAGGGAGTCGGGGCCGGCGGTCGTGTACGCGAGCAGCGTGCCCGACTCCTCGACCGGAGCGGTCACGAGGCGGTCGTCGACGCGCCACACCTCGGTGACGGCGGCGAGCTCGGGCGGCTGGATGACGCAGCCCGTGAGGGCCGCGGCGAGCGCGGCGACGACGACGGCGGTGGAGCGGCGATGCATGCGTCGAGTGCAGCATGCCGCGCTGGACGTGGCGTGCGCGCGGCCTGGCCGCCGTCGGGACGTGGGGTGCGCGGTCGGTGGGCGGGGTGCGTGATGCGGGTCGCGGCTCGATCCCGACAGCGACAGCCGGCGCTTCGTCGCTCCCAAGGTCCTTGCAGCCACGAAGTGACGCCCAGCGGCGCGCCTAGGGAAGATCGCCCTCGGTGCGCCGCTGCGCGTCACCGCGTGCCGACCGCCCGCGTCAGGCCACGGACTCGAGCTCGGGGCGCGAGACCTGGAACCGCTGGCGGTAGGCGCTCGGCGTCGTCGACAGGTGCTGCTGGAAGTGGTGGCGCATGAGCGCTGCCGTGCCGAACCCTGCCTCGGCGGCGACGGCATCCAGCGTGAGGTCCGTCGCCTCGAGCAGCTGCTGCGCACGCCGCACGCGGCGGCTCGCGAGCCAGGCGGCGGGCGTCGTGCCGAGCTCGTCCTTGAAGCGGCGCGCGAAGGTGCGCTCGCTCATGTGCGCCCGCGCGGCGAGGGTGGCGATGGAGTGGTCGAGCTCGAGGTTCGCCGACACCCACGCGACGAGCGGCGCGAGCGTCTCGGCGCGACGCTCGGCGACGGGGCCGGTCGCGTACTGGCTCTGGCCGCCGTCGCGCTGCGGGGGCATGACCATGCCTCGCGCGATCGTCGACGCCGACTGCGCGCCGATCGCGACGGTGACGAGATGCAGGGCCGCGTCGATCGCGCCGGCGGTGCCCGCGCTCGTGATGACGCGACCGTGCTGCACGTAGAGGGCGTCGCAGGCGACGTCGACGGCCGGGAACTCGTCCTGCATGCGGTCGGCGTGCCGCCAGTGGGTCGTGGCACGGCCGCCGTCGAGCAGGCCGGCGCGCGCGAGCACGAAGGCGCCGGTGCAGAGGGAGAGGATCCAGGCGCCGCGCGCGTGCGCCCGGTGGATGGCGTCGAGCACCGCGATGCCGCACGTGTCGCGGGCGCAGTCGCGGAAGGCGGGCACGACGACGATGTCGGCCTCGTCGACGAAGGCGAGGTCGTGCGCGACGTCGAGCGAGAACCCGCCCTGGTAGTCGACCGCGACGCGTCCGGGCGTGGGCGCGACGACGCGGAAGTCGAAGCGGGGCACGCCGTACGCCGAGCGGTCGTCGCCGAACACCTCGCAGGCGACGCCGAGCTCGAACGGGTTGACGAGATCGTCGACGATGCACGCGACCTTCATGCTGGCTCCTCGCTCGCACCCTTGGCGGGATCTTGTCGGATGCTGGCGATCATGCCACTGGTGGCCGGATCTTGCAAGGTGTCGAATTGCTGCCATGAACGCATTCCTGATCCTGGTCATCGTCCTCGGCATCGCCGCCGTGGTCGCCGTCGTGTGGGACGTGCGCACCGACGGCTACCGCGCCCACCCTGTCGACCCCGAGCTGCGTCAGCGGCTCCTCGACCGTCTCGAGGTGCAGCGCACCCTCGACGACGCCCGCGACGCGGCCGCTGCCGCGCACACCCCGACCGTGCCGCCCGAGCTCGCGGCCTGGCGCCAGGCGCCGCACGTCGCGGCCCGCCGCCCCCGCATCCGAGCCCAGCGCGTCGCACGCTGACGCCACGACCGCACCAGTGGCCCGCCGAGCGCGGGCCACTGGTGCGTGAGGATGGTCGGATGCCTCCCCGTCACGTCGCCCTCGCGCTGCTCGTGGTGCTGCTGTGGGGCTCGAACTTCGTCGTGATCGACGTCGGCCTCGAGGAGCTGCCGCCGTTCCTGCTGCTCGCGCTGCGCTTCGTGCTCGTGCTCGTGCCCGCGATCTTCCTCGTGCCGAAGCCCGACCTGCCGTGGCGCACGATCCTCGGCGTCGGCGCGACGATGTCGCTCGGCCAGTTCGCGCTGCTCTACCTCGGCCTGTCGCTCGGGATGCCGCCGGGTCTCGCGTCGCTCGTGCTGCAGGTGCAGGTCATCGTGACGATCGGCGTCTCGGCGCTCGTGCTCGGCGAGCGGCCGCGGCGCATGCAGCTCGTCGGCATCGGCATCGCCGTGGCAGGCGTCGCGATCGTGGCGCTCGGCCGCTCGGGCGACGTGCCGCTCGTGGCGCTGCTGCTCGTGCTCGCGTCGGCGGCGACGTGGGCGACGGGCAACGTCATCACGCGCAAGGCCGGCGCGTCGAGCGGCCTCGGCCTCACGGTGTGGTCGGCGCTCGTCGTGCCCGTGCCCATGGCCGCGCTGTCGCTCGTCGTCGACGGCCCCGAGCGGATCGTGGATGCGCTGACGCACGTGAGCCCGCTCGGCATCGGCTCGGTCGTGTACACGGCGGTGCTCGCGAGCCTCGTCGGCTACGGCATCTGGAACTCGCTGCTCGCGCGGCATCCCGCATCCGACGTCGTGCCCTTCGCGATGCTCGTGCCCGTCATCGGCATCGCGACGAGCGTGGCTCTGCGCGGCGAGCGGCCGTCGGCGGCAGAGCTCGTCGGCGGCGGCGTGCTGCTCGTGGGCATCGCGGTGGCGAACGGCGTCGCGACGCGCATCGCCGACGTCGCGCGCGGGCGACGTCGCGGTCCGCAGCCCGAGACGGCGCCCATCACGATCGCGTCGGTCGTCGAGGATCCGCCCGCCGAGCGCGACGTCGACCCGGCCGCGCGCCCCGGCACCGCCTGACGCCGCGCTGCCGCTTGCGTATTGCAGGCGATCGCGGGGGTCAGAGGGGCATCTTCCCTCCGCCACCCCTGATCGCCTGCGAAACGCAAGCGGCATGGCCGGGTGGGGAGGCGACGCGGCGCTAGCGTGACGAGGTGAGGATCACGCGCGCACGCCTGCAGGACGACTCCCTCGTCGACGTGGAGGTCGCCGACGGGCGCATCGCCGCCGTGACGCCGGCGGGCAGCGCCGCCGCGGCGACCGCCGACGGCGACCTCGATCTCGACGGCCGCATCCTCGTGCCCGGCCTGTGGGACGAGCACGTGCACCTCGGGCAGTGGGCGGCGCACCGCCGCCGCATCTCGATCCTCGACGTCGGCTCGGCCGCCGAGGCCGCCGCGCGCATCCGCGATGCGCTGCGCACGCAGCCGGCCGACGAGCCGCTCGTCGCCGTGGGCATGCGCGAGGGGCTGTGGTCGGACGCGCCGAGCCGCGCCCTGCTCGACGCCGTCGCCGGCGACCGGGCCGTCACGGCGATCAGCGCCGACCTGCACGCGACGTGGTCGAGCAGCGCGATGGGGCGCATGCTCGGCGTCGAGCTGCCGGGCGACGGCATGCTGCGCGAGGCGCCGAGCTTCGCCGCGATGCGCACGCTCGAGGCGACGGTCGACGACACGACGCGCGAGCGCTGGATCCGCGACGCGCTCGCAGCCGCCGCGTCGCGCGGCGTCGTCGGCATCACCGACCTCGACCTCGACGACGCCGTCGGCGCCTGGTCGCGCCGCTCGGGCTCGCCCATCCGCGTCGAGGTGGGCGTCTACCCGCACGACCTCGACGCCGCCGAGGCGCGCGGCGACCGCACGGGCCGGGCCATCCACGACCGCGTGCACGTGGGGCCCCTCAAGGTCATCACCGACGGCTCGCTCGGCACCCGCACCGCCTACTGCCACGACCCCTACCCCGACGGCGGCCGCGGCCTGCTCGAGGTGCCGCCCGAGCAGCTCGCCGCCGTGCTGACCCGCGGCGCGGGCATGGGTCTGCGCCCCGCGGTGCACGCGATCGGCGACGCCGCGCTCGCGCACGTGCTCGACGTCTTCGAGGCCACGGGCATCACGGGCCGCATCGAGCACGCGCAGCTCGCGACCGACGCCGACGTCGCCCGCATGGGGGCGCTCGGCGTCACCGCATCCATCCAGCCCGAGCACATGCTCGACGACCGTGAGCTCATCGCCCTCTACTGGGCGGGTCGCGAGCGGCTCGCGTACCGCATCCGCTCGCTGCTGGATGCGGGCGTCGGCGTGATCCTGGGCTCGGATGCGCCGGTCGCGCCGCTCGACCCGTGGGTGTCGATGGCGGCGGCGGTCACGCGTTCGCGCGACGGCGACGTGCCGTGGCAGCCGCACGAGGGCATCGACGTGGCGACGGCGCTCGCATGCTCGGTGCGCTCGACGATCGCCGTCGGGCTGCCCGCCGACCTCGTCGCGATCGACGGCCCGCTCGAGGCCGAGCGCCTGCGATCGATGCCCGTCGCGCTGACGATGGTCGGCGGCGACGTGCTGCACTCGACGCTCTAGGCGGTCGAGGCCTCGCGCGGTCGCCGGCCGACGCGGCGCAGCGCCGTCACGAGCGCCCAGACGAGCAGTGCCGTCGCGGTGCCGAGCAGCAGTCCGCCGGCGACGTCGCTGAGCCAGTGCACGCCGAGCACGAGGCGCGACGCCGCCATCGCCGTCATCCATGCGGCCGCGAGCAGCACCCACCAGCGCGTGCCGGCCGCGATGGCGAGGGCGACGGCGAGAGCGGCCGCCTCGGTCGCGTGCCCGGAGGGGAAGGATGCGCCGGGCACGCTGAGCAGGCCGTCCTCCGGTCGCAGCCGGCCGACGGCCGCCTTGATCGTCTCGCTGAGCGCGAAGGCGCCGAGCGCGCTCGCCGCCACGGCGATCGCGGCCCACGGACGCCTGGCGGCCAGCAGGATGAGCACGACCACGGCGCCCATCACGACGGCGCCCGTGGTGCCGCCGAGCACCGCCAGTGCGGTCGCGGCCGACG
This sequence comes from Agrococcus jejuensis, assembly GCF_900099705.1. NCBI lineage: Bacteria > Bacillati > Actinomycetota > Actinomycetes > Micrococcales > Microbacteriaceae > Agrococcus > Agrococcus jejuensis. The sequence goes on along the minus strand of NZ_LT629695.1, from coordinate 1,223,219 downwards.
CCATCCACTCGGTGCGCGCGTCGACGGCCCACGCGTGCACCGCGACGTCGAGCTGCTCGGTCGCACCCGCGCCGACCGCAGCGGCGAGGGCGACGAGCGCCACGACGCACGCGAGCCCGCCCAGCGCGAGCGGAGCGGGGCGAGGTGGGCGCATCCTGCCACCGTAGGGCTTGGAGGGTCGGCACCATGGATTCGGCTCGTGGTCGTGGACATCCCACAACCGTGCACGACCCGTGTCGAGGCCGATCTGTCGCCCCCGTCAACGCTCGCCACGCGTGGAGCATCCAGGCGTACCGTCGCTGCCACAGCGTCCGACGAAGGCATTCTGCAGGAGGAACCGGTGGTCGACACCCTGTCCGCATCCGAGCCGCTCGAGGCCGACGAGGTGCACACGCCCCTCGATCTCGAGCCGAAGCCGCGCACCGCCGCGATCGACGTCGACTGGCTCGGTCGCGACCTGCTGGGCACATGGGCCGAGCGTCGCCTCGCCGCGCGCGCCAAGGCCGCGAACCCCGACTACCAGCGCATCCCGAACCAGACGATGGCCGAGCACCGCGCTCGCACGTTCGGGCAGCTGCAGCTGCTCGTCGACGACGGCGCCGTGCTCGTCGCGTTCCCCAAGGAGCTCGGCGGCGGCGACGACCACGGCGGCAACATCGCCGGGTTCGAGGAGCTCGTGCTCGCCGACCCGTCGCTGCAGATCAAGTCGGGCGTGCAGTACGGCCTCTTCGGCGCCGCCGTGCTGCACCTCGGCACCACGTACCACCACGAGACGTTCCTGCCGCCGATCATGCGCTTCGACGTGCCCGGCGCGTTCGCGATGACCGAGACCGGCCACGGCTCCGACGTCGCCTCGATCGGCACGACCGCGACGTACGACGTGGGCGCGGAGGAGTTCGTCATCCACACGCCCTTCCGCGGCGCGTGGAAGGACTACCTCGGCAACGCCGCCGTCGACGGCATCGCCGCCGTCGTGTTCGCGAAGCTCGTCACCCAGGGCGTCGACCACGGCGTGCACGCGTTCTACGTCGACATCCGCGACCCCGAGACCGGCGAGTTCCTGCCCGGCATCGGCGGCGAGGACGACGGCTTCAAGGGCGGCCTCAACGGCATCGACAACGGCCGCCTGCACTTCGACCACGTGCGCGTGCCGCGCCTCAACCTGCTGAACCGCTACGGCGACGTCGCCGCCGACGGCACGTACTCCTCGCCGATCGAGAGCCCCGGCCGACGCTTCTTCACGATGCTCGGCACGCTCGTGCAGGGCCGCGTCTCCCTGGATGGCGCCTCGGCCGTCGCGTCGAAGGCCGCGCTCGCGATCGCCATCCGCTACGGCTCGGAGCGCCGCCAGTTCAACGCTGCGAGCGACGTCGAGGAGGAGGTGCTGCTCGACTACCGCAGGCACCAGAAGCGCCTCTTCACGCGCGTCGCCGAGACGTACGCGATGTCGTACGCGCACGAGCGCCTGCTCACCGAGTTCGACGGCGTCTTCTCGGGCCGCACCGACACCCCCGAGGCGCGCGAGGACCTCGAGACGCTCGCCGCCGGCCTCAAGTCGCTGTCGACGTGGGCGGCGCTCGACACGCTGCAGGAGGCGCGCGAGGCGTGCGGCGGCGCGGGCTTCCTCGCCGAGAACCGCCTCACGCTGCTGCGCGCCGACATGGACATCTACGCGACCTTCGAGGGCGACAACACCGTGCTGCTGCAGCTCGTCGGCAAGCGTCTGCTCGGCGACTTCGCGAAGCAGTTCCGCGGCGCCTCGGCCGCGCACCTCGCGCAGTTCGCCGCGAAGGAGTTCGCCGGTCGCGCCGCCGCGCAGGTCGGCCTGCACCAGGTGGCGCAGGACGTGCGCGACCTCGGCCAGCCGGCGCCCGCATCCCGCGCCCTGCGCACCACGGCGGTGCAGCGCGAGCTGCTCACCGACCGCGTCGAGACGATGGTCGCCGAGATCGCGGGCCGCCTGCGGCACGTGCCGCGCGGCGACGCCGCGAAGACGGCCAAGGCGTTCAACAACGTGCAGAACGAGCTCATCGAGGCCGCGCGCGCGTGGGCCGAGCTGCAGCAGTGGAAGGCCCTCACCGAGGCCGTCGAGCGGATGACGGGCGAGACGGCGCGCGTCATGACGTGGGTGCGCGACCTGTTCGCGCTCACGCTGCTCGAGCGGCACCTCGCCTGGTACCTGGCCAACGGGCGCCTCTCGGGCACCCGCGCGAAGGTCGTGACGTCGACGATCGAGCGGCTGCTCGTGAAGATCCGCCCGCACGCGCTCGACCTCGTCGCCGCGTTCGGCCTCGAGGACGAGCACCTGCGCGCGCCGATCGCGTCGGGCGCCGAGGGCCTGCGCCAGGCCGAGGCGATGGCGTACTACGAGGAGCAGCGCGCCGCCGGCACGCTGCCGACGCCCGAGAAGCAGGCGAAGCGGGGCTGACGCTCCACGCTCTCGGCGGGACGGGCGCATCCATGGGATGCGCCCGCCCTTCGTCGTGGTGCAGGCATCCCCGCCGCATCGATTGGCCATCTTCTGCGGTGATTGGCCATGTTCTGCGGTGATTGGCCAACTTCTGCGGTGATTGGCCAACTTCTGCGGTGATTGGCCAACTTCTGCGATCGAGTGGTCACGTTCTGCGACCGGACCCTGTCGATTGGCGCACATTGGCGCCAATCGATCCAGCCGCATCGCAGAAGATGGCCAATCGATGCGAGCGACCCGACCGCGCATCCACCACCCTCGCCGCCCGGTATCGTCGCAGCACGTGAGCGAGAGTCTGTGGGCCGCGTCCGGCGACGAGCTGCTGCGGCGCACCGCATCCGCCGATCCGACGCCCGGCGGCGGCTCGATCGCCGCCCACGCGGCGTCGCTCGGCGCAGGCCTCGTGCTCATGGCGATCGACGTCACGCTCGGCGCGAAGGGCACCGACGAGGATGCCGCCGCAGCGCTGCGCGAGGCGCGCGGGCGCGGCGAGGGCATCCTCGCCACGCTGCACGCCGCCGTCGACGCCGACGTCGAGGTGTTCGAGGCGCTCATGGACGCGTACCGGATGCCGCGCGGCGACGACGCCGAGCGCGCCGACCGCACCGCCGCCATCCGCGTCGAGACGGTCGTCGCGACCGTCGCGCCGCTCGACGTCGCGGATGCGGCGCTCGAGGCCGTCGCGTTCTCGGTCGCGGTCGAGCCGCTCGTGAAGCCGGGCGTGCGCAGCGACGTGCTCGCCGGCCGCGACCTGCTGCTGGGCGCCGCACGCGCGGCGATCCGCACCGCCGACGTCAACCTCGCGGGCCTCGATGGCGAGCCCGCGCTCCACGAGCGCAGGCAGCGCGCGTGGGACGCCATCGTCACCGCCCTGCAGAGCGAGGAATCCGCATGACCGCCATCGTCGTCGACCCGTCCGAGGTCGCCCGCGCCTACCGCGACGAGGTGCGCGCCTCCGTCTCCGCGCTCGCCGAGCGCGACCGCTCGCTGCGCGTCGTCGGCATCCTCAGCCAGGCCGACGGCCCCGCCGCGACCTACGCGCGCTACGCCGTGAAGGGCTGCGAGGCCGTGGGCATCGCGATGGAGGTGCGGCACGTCGCGCCCGACCAGGTGGAGGCGGCCATCGCGGCCGCGAACGCCGACCCGAGCGTCGACGGCATCTTCCTCTACTACCCGCTCATCGATCCGATCGCCGACCGCTGGCTGCGCGAGCTCGTCGACCCGCGCAAGGACATCGAGGGCATGCACTCGTTCTGGAGCCGCCTGCTCTACGAGAACCGCCGCTTCGTCGACGACGCCGGCGCGCACCGCGCGATCCTGCCGTGCACGCCGCTCGCGATCCTCAAGCTGCTGCAGCACGCGGGGATGCGGGGCGAGGGCTCGGAGGCGCCGCTCGAGGGGCTCACGGCGTGCGTCATCAACCGCTCCGACATCGTCGGCCGCCCGCTCGCGGCGATGCTCGCGAACGACGGCGCGCGCGTGCACTCGCTCGACGTGCACGGCTCGCTCGTGCTCGAGCCGGCCATCGGCCGCCACACGCACGACGTGCGCGACTCGACGGCGACGCGCGCCGAGGCGCTCGCAGAGGCGGATGTGGTCGTGTCGGCCGTGCCCGCCGCCGCGTTCGAGCCGATCACGGGTGCCGAGCTGAAGCCGGGCGCGCTGCTCGTGAACGTCGCCGAGCGCCGCAACTTCGACGAGTCGGCGATGGAGGTCGCGTCGGCGTTCGTGCCGCGCGTCGGCCCGCTCACCGTGACGATGGCGACCCGCAACCTCGTGCGCCTCGTGGAGACGCTGGGCAGCTGACCTCGAGCGCCGTCGGCCTCCTCGACCAGCTGGTGGGGGAGCGTCGCCTCAGCGCGTCAGGCGGGCGAGTCCACGATCCCGACGAACCGCGTGCCGACGCCGTCGACCTCCGACCGCACGGTGCCCGCGGCACGACGCGGCGCCTCCGACGGGTCGTGGCGGTCGCACACGAGCATCGTGAACTCGGGCCACCACTTCTTCGGCCGCTCCCACTCCTCGAGCCCGCAGACGACGCACTCGAGGCGCATCCACACGGGCCGGGCGCCGGGGCGGCGGTTGGCGCGCGACTGCACGAGCCATGCGGGCGGCTCGGCCTCGAGCGCGCCGATCGCGGCGTCGGAGATCGTGGCTGGGATGCCGTGGCGCTGGGCCATCTCGACCGGGATGTCGAGCCGGATGGCGGCCTCGCGACGCGTGAACATCCCTCCAGGGTAGGCGCGCGTGGCGTCTCCGGTTCGCCCATGACTGGTCGCAGTTGCACCCCACTGGTCGCAGATGCACCCATGACTGGTCGCAGTTGCACCGAAGCTGCGACCACTGTGGTGCAACTCTGACCAGTCATGCCCTGCACGGCGCAGCGCCGCCGCGAACCTAGGCTGGCGACGTGCCCCGCATCGCCCATCACATCGACGCCGTGCCCGCCTCGGGCATCCGCCGCGTCTTCGAGATCGCGCTGCAGCTCGACGACGTCGCCATGCTGGCCGTCGGCGAGCCCGACCAGCCCGTCGCGCAGCACATCCTCGACGCCGGCGCCGCGGCCTGGCTCGCCGACGACACGTCGTACGGACCCAACGGCGGCCTGCCCGCGCTGCGCGACGCCTTCGTCGAGCAGCAGCGCCGCGAGCAGCGCGTCGAGCTCGACCGCGAGCGCGTGTGGGTCACCGTCGGCGGCACGCAGGCCATCCACCTCGCCATGACGCTCGTGCTGCAGCCTGACGACGAGGTGCTCGTGCCCGACCCCGGCTACACGACCTTCTCGATGGCGCCCGCGATGCTGTCGGCGCACGCGGTGCCGTACGCGCTGCAGTCGCCCGCGTTCCTGCCCGACGTCGACGCCATCCGCGCGCTCGTCACCGATCGCACGCGGGCGATCGTGCTCAACACGCCCTCGAACCCGCTCGGCGTCGTGCTGCCGCGCGAGACGATCCAGGCGATCCTCGACCTCGCGCGCGAGCACGACCTGTGGGTCGTGAGCGACGAGGTCTACGAGCACCTCGTGTGGGCGGGCGAGCACGTGAGCCCGCAGGCGCTCGACGTCGACGGGCGCGTGCTCGGCGTGCACTCGGTGTCGAAGTCGTACGCGATGACGGGTGCTCGCGTCGGGTTCCTCACCGTGCCGTCGGGGCTCGCCGAGCGGATGCGCACGCTGCAGGAGGCGATCATCTCGTGCGTCGCCTCGCCCGATCAGCGGGCGGCGCTCGCTGCGCTCACGGGACCGCAGGATGCCGTGGCCGTCGCGCGCGAGCACTACCGCGCGAACCTCGAGCTCGCGGCGAGCATCCTCGCCGAGGCGGGCATCCCGCACCTCGTGCCGGCCGGCGCGATGTACCTGTGGATCGACGTGTCCCACGCGTCGGGCGGCGACGTCGCGGCGTGGGCCGAGCGGCTGCTGCTGCAGGATCGCGTCGCCGTCGCGCCCGGCTCGGCGTTCGGGCGCTCGGGCGAGGGCTGGGTCCGCGTCTGCCTCGCCGCGCGCCCCGAGACGCTCGAGCGCGGCCTCCGAGCCCTCCCGCCCGCGCGGAGTTGAGGTCTTCGGCCCGATGTGACCTCACATCGGGCCGAAGACCTCAACTCACGCGGCCGCAGCCCGGGCGGCGACGAGGTCGGCGTGGTGGATCGCTGCGACGTCGGGATGCGCGCGCAGGCGCGACTTCAGGGCGTTCTCGCCGTAGGTCGAGTGGATGGGGTTCGTCGGGTCCTGCGAGACGCCGCGCGCGTCGGCGGCGAGCTCGGGCGGCAGGTCGAGCAGCGGGATCTGCGCGTCGAGCGCCGGGTTGAAGAAGAACGGGATCGAGACGCGGTCGCTGCCGGCCGGCGGCGACAGCACGCGGTGGCGCGTCGCCTGCAGGTAGCCGCCGGTGGCGTGCTCGAGCAGCTCGCCGATGTTCACGACGAACGCGCCCTCGATGGGCGGCGCATCCACCCACTCGCCGTCGACCTCGACCTGCAGGCCGTCCTTGCCCGGCTCGACCCACAGCAGCGTCAGCACGCCCGAGTCCTTGTGGGCACCGACGCCCTGGCCCGCACGGCCGGCGTCGGAGCCGGGGTAGCGCACGACCTTGATGAGCGTGAAGGGGTCGGCGAACGCAGCGTCGAAGACGTCGGCGGGAGCGCCGAGCGACTCGGCCCATGCGGCGAGCAGTCGCCTGCCGACGTCGCGCAGCCGGTCGTGCCACTCGTCGATCACGACCTGCAGCTCGGGCAGCGCGTCGGGCCACAGGTTCGGGCCCTCGAGGCGCCAGTAGTCGGCGCCGTCGCGGTCGCCCGCCGCGCGCTCGGGGCCGATGTCGATCTGCTCGCGCCAGTCGACCTTGCCCTCCGTGCGCTCGCCGCCGACGCGCGTGTAGCCGCGGAACTGCGGGCTGCCGACGTTCTCGATGGCGAGCTTCTGCTCCTCGGGCAGCGCGAAGAACGCGCGGGCGAGCCCGTGCACGCGGCTCTGCAGGTCGGGGTCGATGCCGTGGCCGACGAGGTAGAGGAAGCCGACGTCGCGCGTCGCCTCGCGCAGGCGGGTGCGGAACGACGCGGCGGATGCCTCGCCGCGGTCGAGTTCGGAGAGGTCGAGGACGGGGAGGTTCGCCATGGCCTGGAACCGTAGCGGCGTCCCCCGACGAATGGCAGGGACGCGTCGTCATGTGACGCGTCGGAGGCGTCACATCTCGTCACGCCGGCGTCTGCCTGAGGCCCAGGGCCGTTGCGAGGTCCACCTCGCAACGGCCTCCCGGGGGAGGTGGCACGCGCCTCCCACGAGCGGACGCCCGCACCGCACGCCGCTGGCTACGCTGACGCCATGCCGCACCTGCGCCCGTCGAGACTCGCGATCGTGGGCGCCGTCGTCTCGTTCGTGCTCGTCACGAGCGCCGGCATCGGCCGCGTCGCGGTCCTCTCGCGCATGGATGCCACGTGGCGCCAGGTCGAGCTCGCGCACCTCGTCCCCGCCTTCGCCGTCGCGAGCATCGGCGCCGGCGCCGTCGCATCCCTCGGCCTCCTCGCGATCGACCGCTGGCCGCGCGCCGCGACGCTCGTCGTGGTCGTCGCGGCGACGGCGACGTGGATCCTCGTGCCGTGGCCGCCGCCGCTCGGCGCCCTGCCGTACGCGTTCGCGATCGTGCTCGCCGTGCGCCGCGGCGCCGCGATGTGGGCGGTCGGCGGCATCGTCGGCTCCCTCACCGTCACGGTCGTCGCGATCGCCGTCACGGGGCTGTCGCGCGGCTGGATCGTCGGCACCGTCATGACGTGCGTCGCGCTCACGATCGTGCTCGTGATCTCGACCGCGAGGCGTGCCCGTCGCGAGCAGGATCGCGTGGCTCGCGAGCAGGCCGACGAGCAGGCGCGCACGCGCCACGCACGCGAGCGGGAGGCGATGGCGCGCGAGCTGCACGACGTGCTCGCCCACTCCCTGTCGTCGATCTCGGTGCAGGCCAACGTCGCGCTGCACCTCGCCGACCGCGAGCCCGCGCGCGCGACCGAGGCGCTCTCGACCATCCGCGACACGAGCAGGCAGGCGCTCGACGACGTGCGCCACATGCTCGGCGTGCTGCGCGGCGAGGCCGACGGGCCGCTCGTGCCCGAGGCGAGCCTCGACGCGCTCGACGCCATCGTCGCGAGCGCGACCGGCATGGGCATCCGCGTCGAGCTCGACGATGCGCTGCACCCGCGGCCGTCGACCGCGACCCAGTCGGCGATCGTGCGCATCGTGCGCGAGGCCCTCACGAACGCCGCCCGCCACGCGCCCGGCGCGCACGTGACGGTGTCGCTGGCGCGCGAGGCGGATGCGGTGCGCGCCGCGATCGTCGACGACGGCCCCGCATCGGCGGGCCAGTCGAGCCCGGGCGCTGGCACGGGCATCCTCGGCATGCGCGAGCGCGCGGCCCTGCTCGGCGGCACGCTCGACGCCGCCCCGCGCGGCCGCGGCTTCGCGGTCGTCGCCACGTTCCCGGAAGGGCTCGCATGATCCGCGTCGCGATCGTCGACGACCAGGCGCTCATCCGCGCCGGCCTGCACGCGCTCGTCGAGTCCGAGGGCGACATGCAGGTCGTCGGCGAGGCAGCCACGGGCGAGGCGGCCGTGGCGCTCGTGCGCGCCGAGCGGCCCGACGTCGTGCTCATGGACATCCGCATGCCCGGCCGCGACGGCCTGTGGGCGACACGGCAGATCGTCGCCGACGCTGCCCTCGCCGCGACGCGCATCGTCGTCGTGACGACGTTCGAGCTCGACGAGCTCGTAGGCGATGCGATCGTCGCGGGCGCGAGCGGCTACGTCGTGAAGGATGCCGACCCCGTCGACCTGCTGCGCGCCGTGCGCGTGGCCGCCGAGGGGGATGCGCTGCTCAGCCCGTCGGTCACCCGGCGCCTGCTCGACCGCGTCGCGCAGGGCATCCGCCCCGTCGACGACGCCCCGCTCGCCGAGCTCACGGAGCGGGAGCGCGAGGTGCTCGCCCTCGTCGGCGAGGGGCTCACGAACGAGGAGATCGCCGGCCGCCTCTTCCTCAGCCCCCTCACGACGAAGACGCACGTGTCGCGCATGATGGGCAAGCTCGGCGCCCGCGACCGCGTGCGCCTCGTCGTGCTCGCGTACGAGACGGGCCTCGTGCGCCCCGGGTGGTCGCAGGGCTGACGCGCCTCGCCGAGCCGTTGCGAGGTGCGCTTCGTGCACTGAGGTGCGGTTGCACCCGCACCTCACCGCAGCAACCGCACCTCGCAACCGGTCAGACCTCCCACGGGAGGCGGCACGTGCATCCCGCCGCCGGACGCGGGGATGGGGTGCGCGGCGCGAGCCTGATGGTGCGGTCAGACGGCCGCTCGGCAGAAGGAGCCACGCATGTTCACCACCATCACGCAGGCAGCGCCCGTGCTCGCGGAGCAGGTCACGCGCTGGGGACCCGGCGGCGGCCCGCTCTGGGGCTTCGGCTTCCTCATCCCGCTGCTCTGGATCGCGCTCATCGTCACGTTCGTGCTGCTGTTCCGCCGCTCGATGCGGCGCCGCCCGTTCGTGCACGCCGCGGCGGCGGGGGAGCAGGCGCTCGCGACCCGCTTCGCGAACGGCGACATCGACGAGACCGAGTACCGCTCGCGCCTCGCGGTGCTGCGCGCGGAGCGCGACCGCCGCTGACGCGTCGCGTACCCGTTGCGAGGCGCGCTGCTCCTGTCGAGGTGCGGCTATCCGCGCACCTCGACAGGAGAGGCGCACCTCGCGACGAGAGGCGCACCTCGCAACGAGGGCCGGCGGCGAGCTACGTGGCCGACGCCGCAGCCGCCGACGACGCGCGGCCGATCGCCCGGCGCACGACCCACAGCACGAACGCGGCCTCGACGGCGGGCATCGCGTCGGGCGCGTGCATCTCGGGCTTGTAGGTCCAGAACCCCGTCGAGCGGATGTCGCCCACGACGACGCCGTCCGCGAGCAGCGAGAACGTCGCCTGCGGGAACGATCCCGACCGCTGCACCTCGTACGTGCCGCTCGGCGCCGACACCTCCCACCGCATCCGCCACATCGAGATGCTGCGCGCGTGGATGCGGTCGACCCCGTCGAGCGCCGCGGCCCAGTCGCCGCCGAAGCCCTCCTTGCGGAAGAGCCACGTCTCGCCGCCGACGGCGACGGTCGCTCGATCGCGGAACCACTCCTGCGCGAACGTCGCGGCGGCGCGCCCGTCGGCCAGCATCACGTCGTCGACCCAGGCGAACCGCATGCGCGCACGCTACGCCGCCGACCTGGGACGTGGAAGGGGCGCAAGGTCGTGACACGGCATGCGCCGCCGCGTACCGTGGTCGCAACGACTCGGGGGAGACGATGACGCGACGACGCATGCCCGTCCGGCGGGCGATCGCCAGGACGTACTGGCGCCTCAGCCGATGGACCCACGTGCGCGAGAGCCCCGAGGTGCACGGCTCGCGCATCGTCATCGGCGCCCCGCACACGTCGAACTGGGACTTCGTGCTCATGCTCGCGATCGCGTGGGACCTCGGCATCAGCCCGCGGTTCCTCGGCAAGCACCAGCTGTTCCGCGGACCGGCGGGCTGGATCATGCGTCGCCTCGGCGGCATCCCCGTCGACCGTCGCGATCCGTCGCGCATCGTCGACGAGGTCGTAGCGCTCATCGAGCACGGCGAGGAGATCGTGCTCGTGGTCACGCCGGAGGGCACGCGCGGCACGGGCACGCACTGGCGCTCGGGCTTCCACCGCATCGCGGTGGCGACGGGTCTGCCCGTCACGCTCGGCTACCCCGACGTCACGACGATGACGGCGGGCCTCGGCCCCACGTTCTCGCTCACAGGCGACGTGTCGAAGGACATGGACCGCATCCGCGCGTTCTACGCCGACAAGGCGGGCGTGCGCCCCGAGCTGCGCACCGAGCCGCGCCTGCGCAGCGAGGACGCCGTCCCCGCTTGACGCCGAGGGCTCAGGATGCGTCGGGCTCGACGCGCCGGAACCGCGGGCCGTCGTAGCCGTCGCGCTGGACGCGCTCCGACCACATCGCGACGGGCCGCACCCACAGCGCGCGGTCGCCGTAGCCCTGCCGGTAGACGACGACGCGCTCGCCGGTCTCGGAGTGCGTCGCGACCTCGAGCACCTCGTAGGGCGCGCCCTTGAAGTGCGCGTACTGCCCGGGCGTCGGCTCGTCGGTCATGCCGTCATCCTCTCAGCGCCGCGCTCGTAGGCTCGCCGCGTGGCCCTCTTCGACCCCGCGGATGCGCGTGCGCTCACCGAGCGCGAGCGCAGCACGCTGCACGCGGCGATCACGCAGGGCTCGTCGATCGGATACCACGGGCGCCCCGGACCGGAGATCACGCCGGCGATGCGCCGCGGATGGCTGTCGCGGCTCGATGTGCTCCAGGCCGTGTCCAACTGCGCCTGCGGATGCGCGTCGGTGTCTCTGCTCCCGTCGGATGCGACCGCGGGCGTGCCAGGCGAGGATCGCGACCTCGACGCCATGAGCGGGTCCGTGCACCTGCACGTGCGGATCGTCGACGGCGTGCCGTTCTGGATCGAGGTCACCGAGAACGACGCGAAGCCCGCGCTGCCCGAGCTGCCGCCGGTCGACGAGTGGACCTGGCTGCGCTGACGGCCGAGGCGCGGCAGGCACCCGGACATGAAGGAACCCCCGCGAGTAGAAGCCTCACGAGGGTTCAGCAGCGGCGTAATGACCGCTACGTGGCTCCGACGGGCGTCGATCCCGTGACCTCACGATTTTCAGTCGTGCGCTCTACCAACTGAGCTACAGAGCCTGAGGCCGGGAGGCGAACCTCCCGGACCTAGCGAGAACCCCTCGCTCTCGCGAGGGGTCGCACCGCGACCCTGACGGGACTTGAACCCGCGACCTCCGCCGTGACAGGGCGGCGCGCTAACCAAACTGCGCTACAGGGCCTTGCATCATCGACCAGTGACCCCAACGGGATTCGAACCCGTGCTGTCGCCGTGAAAGGGCGATGTCCTAGGCCGCTAGACGATGGGGCCATGTGTCCAGGACTCATGGCTACCGAGGGAAGACTCTACGTCACGATGCGCCGCGCTGCAAATCCGCGCGTCCGAGCCTCGCCGCGCGTGTCGCCTGCGACCCCCGCGACGGGGATCCGCGCGCTTGTCTGGATGGATCCCGAACACCTCCTGCGTGTCGCTGGGGGACGCGTGCGACCATGGACGCCGCCGACGCGCGCAATCCATCGCCGCCCCGGCATCCGAACGCACGGTGGCGGCGCGCATCCTTGACTCTCAACCTCTGGTTGATAGTCTGCTGCGGCCCGCTCCATCCCCCATCTCGTGGCGAGGTCCCCCACATGCAGAGCATCGCGCAGCCGCAGCGACGTCCGTCGCGACTGCGCCTCGGCATCGTCGCCGCCATCGCCGTCACCACGCTCGCGATCACGATCGTGACGCCCGGCAGCCCGGCGCAGGCTGAGGATGCGTGGGGCTTCCCGACGTGGAACGAGGTCGAGGCGGCACGCAACGACGTCTCGTCGCAGCAGGCGCAGATCGGCGAGATCCGCGACCTCATCTCGCGGCTCGAGTCCGAGCAGGCTGCCGCGGAGGCGCTCGCGAACCAGCGCGCCGGCGAGGCCGCGCAGGCGCAGGAGCGCTACGACGAGGCCGCCTTCACGGCATCGCAGCTCGAGGAGCAGGCTGCGGCCGCCCAGCGCGTCGCCGAGGACTCGCAGCGCGCGGCATCGCAGCTCGCGGCCCAGCTCGCCCGCACGGGAGGTGCAGGCGACCTCAGCGTCGAGCTCTTCGCGAACCCGGGCAGCGCCGACGAGTGGCTCTACCGTCTGAGCCTGCTCGACAGCGCCGCGTCGACGGCCGACACGCTCTACACGCAGGCGCAGCAGGATGCGAACACCGCGTCGTCGCTGCAGGACCAGGCGAGCGTCGCCCGCGACGAGCGCCAGCGCCTCAGCGACGAGGCCAACGCCGCGCTCGAGGCCGCGACCGCCGCAGCCGCCGAGGCCGCAGCGGCCGTCGACCGCACGAACGCGCACAAGGCCGAGCTCGAGGCGCAGCTGAGCGTGCTCGAGGAGAACCGCGCAGCGACCGAGGCCGACTACAACGCCGGCCAGAACTGGTACGCCTACCTCGCCGAGCAGGAGCGCCTGCGCCAGGAGCGCGAGCGCCAGGAGCGCGAGGCCGCCGCGGCTGCGGCAGCCGCCGCAGCAGCAGCGGCAGCCGCCCAGAACGGCGGCGGAGGCGGTGGCGGCGGTGGCTACGTCGGCCCGGGCACCTCGGCGAGCGGCTGGACGACCCCGCACTACGGCCGCATCTCGTCGACCTTCGGCTGGCGCACCGACCCCGTGACGGGCTCGTTCTCGAAGCTGCACGCGGGCGCGGACATCGTCGCCGGCTGCGGCACGCCGATCTACTCGATGGCCGCGGGCACCGTCGCCGTGCGCGGTCAGGACTCGTACGGCGCCAACATGATCTGGATCGACCACGGTGGTGGCGTGCAGTCGCGGTACTACCACATGGCCGCGCCGTCGCCGCTGGGCTACGGCCAGTCGGTCGCCGCCGGCCAGGTCATCGGCTACGAGGGCTCGACCGGCTGGTCGACGGGCTGCCACCTGCACTTCGAGGTCCGCATCGGCGGCGTCGCGCAGGACCCGCTCGCGTTCCTCCGCGCACGCGGCGTCAACATCTGACGCACGCACGCACCCGCACGCACGACGAGGGCGGCGCATCCATCGGATGCGCCGCCCTCGTGGCGTGCGGGTCGCGTCAGTGCGCGGCGGGCACGTAGGCCGCGATGCCGGCCTGCACGGTGGCCTCGGCCGCAGCCGCGCCCTCCCAGCCGCCGACCTTGGCCCACTTGCCGGGCTCGAGGTCCTTGTAGTGCACGAAGAAGTGCTCGATCTCGTTGCGCGTCTGCTTCGGCACGTCGTCGATGTCCTGGATGTGGGCCCAGCGCGGGTCCTTCTCGAGCACGCAGATGACCTTCGTGTCGATGCCGCCGTCGTCCTCCATGTTCAGCTGGCCGACGGGGCGCACCTTGACGAAGACGCCGGGCGGCACCGAGTAGTCGAGCAGCACGAGGGCGTCGACGGGGTCGCCGTCGAGCCCGAGGGTCTCGTCGAAGAATCCGTAGTCGGTCGGGTAGACGAAGGTCGTGAAGAGCACGCGGTCGAGGTAGACCCGACCGGTCTCGTGGTCGACCTCGTACTTGTTGCGGCTCCCCTTGGGGATCTCGATGACGACGTCGTAGGCGGCCACGGGCGCTCCTGTCTCGCGTGTTCCAATCGGCAATAGGATCATGGCATGCCCTCGAACGACGACCGCCGCCCGCGGCTGACCCCCGCGGTCGCCGACACGCGTCGCGCCGTGCGTGAGTCGCTCGCCGGCCTCGACGAGGGATCGCTCGTGCTCGTGGCGCTCTCGGGCGGCCCCGACTCGCTCGCGCTCGCCGCGGCGACGGCCTTCGAGGGCCCTCGCGCCGGCATGCGCGTCGGCGGCGTCGTCGTCGACCACGCGCTGCAGGAGGGTTCGGCGGAGATCGCCGAGACCGCTGCGCAGCAGGCGCGCGACCTGGGCCTCGATCCCGTGCTCGTGCGCCGCGTGACGGTGGATGGCCACGGCGGCCCCGAGGCTGCCGCGCGCCAGGCCCGATACGCGGCACTGCTCAAGGCGCGCGCTGAGGTCGACGCGGCCGCGGTGCTGCTCGGGCACACGCTCGACGACCAGGCGGAGACCGTGCTCATCGGCCTCGCCCGCGGCTCGGGCCCCGAGAGCCTGTGGGGCATGCACCCCGCGATCGGCTTCCTGCGCCGCCCGTTCCTCACGGTGCGCCGCGCCGACACGAAGGCCGCGTGCGGCGACCAGGGCCTCGAGCCGTGGAACGACCCGCACAACCACGACGACCGCTTCCTGCGCGCTCGCATCCGCGACCGCGTGCTGCCGATCCTCGACCAGGAGCTCGGCGGCGGCGTCGTCGAGGCGCTCACGCGCACTGCCGACCAGCTGCGCGAGGACGCGGAGGCGCTCGCGCACTTCGCGCAGGAGCAGATCGGCGATCTCGTGGAGCATGCCGAGGGCGGCCTGTCGCTGCACGCCGGCGCGCTCGCGTCGAACCCGCCCGCCCTGCGCCAGCGCATCATCCGCCTCGCGGTGCAGAGCGAGTTCCACACGTCGCTCACCCGCCAGCAGACCCTCGAGGTCTCGCGACTCGTGACCGACTGGCACGGCCAGGGGCCCATCCACCTGCCGGGCATCCGCGTGGCGCGCGAGGGCTCGCTGCTGCTCTTCACCGCCGCCTGACGTCTCCCGACGTGCGCCCGGTCGCACGTCGATGCCGTCGCGAGCATGCGCGCGTGATCGAACCGTGACGTCACGCTTCGGTCACGGCTCCCGCTGTCGCAGCGGGCGTCCAGCGCGACCCGGAAGCGTGGTGCCTGCACGGATCGCGACGTCCGATCCGCGCCCCGGGATCGTCGACATGCCGAGCCGTGCATGCTCGGCCGACGCGCCGGGCGATCGAGATGTGACCATCGCCCTGAGCCGGACATGACGGGGTGGAGGCAGACCGCCTCCGCATCCGTGCAGCACCTCCGAGAGGACCCGCCCTTGGCCCGCACCG
Source organism: Agrococcus jejuensis (assembly GCF_900099705.1). Classification (NCBI taxonomy): domain Bacteria; kingdom Bacillati; phylum Actinomycetota; class Actinomycetes; order Micrococcales; family Microbacteriaceae; genus Agrococcus; species Agrococcus jejuensis. The sequence continues at coordinate 1,207,671 of NZ_LT629695.1, read as the reverse complement.
CCCCCCTCGTCGGCATCGCCGCAGCCCTGCTCGTCGCGCTCGCCGGCTGCGTCCCGGCCGATGCCGAGTCGGCGAGCGATGCCTCGGCGTCGCCCGCGCCGAGCGCCACGGCGACGCCGGAGCCGAGCGCCGAGCCGACGCCGTCGGCATCCGAGGCGCCCGAGGGCATCGACACGAGCGACTGGGTCGAGTACGCGTCGCCCGAGGGTGACCTCACGTTCCGGCACCCCTCGGACTGGACGCTCGAGACGACGCGCTCCGAGCCCATGTCCGGTGTGGGGCCGACGGGCAACCGCTCGCTCGACTCCGTCGAGATCACCGCGCCCAACGGCCAGCAGCTGCTGACCTCGTACGACTTCGTCGACATCGGCGGGTGGTGCGATGCGCCGATGACCGGCGAGCTGCTGCACTCCGAGCCCATCGGCCTCGAGTCGCCGACGGGAGACGAGACGCCCGTCATCGCCGCGATCGCGTTCGACGGCGACCCGATGATCTTCGCGATGGGCATCACGGCAGCAGAGAGGATCGGCCCTGACGGAACGTTCGGCTGCCCGTTCTACTTCGTCCTCGGCACGAGCGACGGCGGCACCTCGATGGGCACGCACTTCCAGGTCTCGAACGACGACCCGCTGTGGAACATCGCCTCGCTCGACGACGCCACCGCGTACATGGAGACCGACGAGTACGCCACCATCCTCGAGATCCTGCGCTCCGTGCGCACCGCCTGATCCGCCACCGATGAGGAACCCGCACCCCATGACCCGCACCGCTTCCCTCGCCGTCGCCGCGCTCGCGCTCGTCGCGCTCGCCGGCTGCGCCACCGCCGCCGCGCCCGAGGCGTCGACCTCGGCGAGCCCGTCGGCCACGCCTGCGCCGAGCGCCGAGCCGACGCCCTCGGCATCCGAGGAGCCCGAGGGCATCGACACGAGCGACTGGCTCGAGTACTCGACGCACGACGGCGACATGACCTACCGCTACCCGGCCGACTGGACGATCACGAGCGACGCGCAGTTCTTCGACCCCGACGCCGAGCGCACCGACGTGCAGGATCGCTACCAGCGGTGGATGGACACCGCCACGCTGACCGCGCCCAACGGCCAGCAGCTGCTGCACTCCAGCGACTTCGTCGACGTTGGTGGCGCCTGCGGCGACGCTGCCCTTCCCACGTTGCACGTGCTGGCGACCGAGCCCGCCGCGGTGCGGTCGATCGAGGGCGAGTCGGTGGTCATCGCGACGCTCGCGATGGCGTGGAACGACGGCACCTTCTCGATGGGCATCGGCATCACGGGCGACCACTTCGACGGCCAGACGATGCTGCCGGCGTGCATGATCAACTTCATCTTCGCGTCCAGCGACGGCGGCGTCGCGATGGGCACGCACTTCCACCTCGGCAGCGAGGACCCGCTGTGGAACATCGCCTCGCTCGACGACGCGACCGCGTACATGGAGACCGACGAGTACGCCACCATCCTCGAGATCCTGCGCTCCGTGCGCACCGTCTGACCCCGAAGGAGCACGTCATGCACCGCACCGCAGCTTCCATCGCCGCCTCCGTGCTCGCGCTCGTCGTGCTGGTCGGCTGCGGCACGGCCACCGACCCCGACTCGTCGACGTCGCCCTCGCCGTCGGCGAGCCCGTCGACGTCGCCCGAGCCGAGCGTCGAGCCGACGCCCGACCCGACCGAGCCCGCCGACCCGACCGCCGACTGGGCGCGCGAGGATCTCGGCTGGGCGAGCATCCCGCTGCCCGACGGGTGGACGCTCGAGCAGCGCGGCGACACCGCGTGGATGGTCGTGAGCGACCGCGGGCTCGACATGGTCAGCGTGTTCCGCGTGCCAGAGGGGCAGTACGCGCAGGACTTCGTCTGCATGCCGGAGGACCTGCCGGCGTTCGAGGCCGTCGAGCACCTGCCCTACGCCGGCGCCGAGGGCGCGACGGCCGACGCGTGGACCGCTGCCGGCACGGTCGTCGAGGTCGGCACGACCGTGCGCGAGATCGGCATCGGCTTCGCCGACGAGGTCGCGTACGTCGTCGAGCTGGGCATCACCGAGGAGGTCTTCCTCGGCGCCGAGTCGTGCGAGCCGTTCTTCGTGACCTACCCCGCCGATGGCATCCCCACGGGCATCTACGTCGTCGAGGACCCCGCAGACGGCCTGCGGTTCGACACGCGCGACGAGGCGCTCGCCTACCTCGACACCGCCGAGCACCAGACGCTCACCGACCTGCTGCAGGGCATCCGCATCCGCTGACCTCACCGATTCCCGTCTGCCGGACATGACGGGATGCCGCACCCATCCGAGAGGACCCCATGCACCGCACCGCCCGCGTCGCCGCCCTCGCAGGCGTGCTCGCGCTCGCGCTGACGGGATGCGCGCCCGGGGCGCTCGAGGCGGCACCTTCGCCCACGCCCGAGCCGACCGCCGAGGCCGCGCCGTCGCCGACGCCCAGCGCGACGCCCACACCCGAGCCCACGCCCGAGCCGACTCGGACGCCTCCGCCGGCGATCGTGCCGTGGACGCCCAGCGGGCTCGACACGAGCGGCTGGCCGACCTTCACGATGCCGGGCGGCACCGCGACGTTCCGTCACCCGACCGACTGGACGATCGAGCTGGCGCAGGACTACCCCGGACTGCCGCCGCGGGACGACCTCGACGACTGGGCCTACGTGCATGCGCCCGACGGCGAGCAGGTCCTCACGCTCCACCTCGCCGACGAGCCCTTCGGATACGACTACTGCGCCGACGGGCCGCCCGCCGAGTTCGAGGTGCTGTACGAGCAGCCCGTCGACATCGGCATCGCGAGCACGCGCGGCCCGACCTCGACGCAGCTGCGCATCGACGGCGGCATGGCCGTGTCGGTCTCGCTCGTGGACGGCTGGACGCCGGGCGGCATGTGCGCGCGCGACGCCGAGATCGACGTCGCGCCGACGAGCACCGGGACCGTCGCGATCCAGTTCTCGACCGGGCACCCCGGCCCCGGCACCAGCTCGCCGCCCTCGCTCGGTGGCCCCTTCCCCGACTCCGTGAGCCCGCTCGCGCTCGTCGACCTCGAGACGCTCGACGTCGCCTGGTCGATCGTGCGCTCGCTCCAGATCGCCTGACCCACCCCATCCAGCCCGCACCCGAGGAGGCACCCATGCGCCGCATCCGCTTCGCCCCGCTCGCCGCCATCGCCATCGCCGCCGTCGCCCTCGCGGGCTGCACGACCACCGATGCCGACGCCGACGCGTCGACCGCGCCGTCGACGTCGCCCTCGACGAGCCCGTCGGCGAGCGCGACGCCCGAGCCCTCGGCGACCGAGGAGCCGTGGCAGACCGTCGAGCTCGAGGACGGCACGACCTGGTCGATGCCCGCCGACTGGACGACGACCGACACGAGCGTCGAGAACCAGGTCGGTCGCGTCCTGCAGGTCGACGTGGCGGATGCCGACGGCGCGACGGTGCTGTCGTACTCGCACGACCTCGGGGGCGTCGGCGGGATCGGTGGCGCCTGCGACACCTACCCCGCGGTCGAGACGTTCGCGTCGGAGCCGTCGCAGGCGGGCTTCGCGCCGCTCGGCGAGGAGGCGTTCGTCGACGCCGCCTACGCCGTCGAGCAGCCCGACGGCTCGGTCGTGCTGACCGTGGGCGTCGTGCCCGACACCGCCTTCGACGACGCGCTGCCGCGGTGCCTCGTCTACAACATCGGGCAGCACCCTGCCGACGGGCGCACCGTGTCGTTCGCGACCGCCTTCCAGTCGGGCGTCGACCCCGACGCAGCCGGCAGCGAGCAGCCGTGGGGCTTCGCGTCGTTCCCCGACGCGCAGGCGTACGTCGAGTCGGCCGAGGGCCAGCAGCTGCTGCAGGTCGTGCAGTCGCTGCGCCTGCGGGCCTGACGGACGCACTCGCCGGGATGCGGGCGGCAGCCCTGGCCGGAGCGCCGACGAGCGCCTACGGTGGGCGCATGACCCGCATCCTCGGCCTCGTGCTCGGCGCCATCCTCATCGCGGCAGGCGGTCTGTTCTTCCTGCAGGGGATCGGGGTCGTCGGCGGCTCGTCGATGACGAACACGACGACGTGGACGGTGCTCGGCCCGCTCATCGCCCTCGGCGGCCTCGTCGTGCTGCTCGTGACGCTGCGCCGCTCGCGCCGCCGGTAGGTTGGGAGCCCCGAGCCCGCCAGCCCACCGCCAGGAGCGCAGCACATGGACCTCAAGGACATCGAGCAGGACCTCGCAGGCGTCCTCCACACCGAAGAGGAGCTGCACGCTCGCCTCGAGGAGCTCGCACGCGAGATCGAGCGCGACTACGAGGGCCGGTCGATCCTGCTCGTCGGCGTGCTGCGCGGCGCCGTCATGGTCATGGCCGACCTGTCGCGTGCGCTGAAGCGCGATCTGGAGATGGACTGGATGGCCGTGTCGTCGTACGGCTCCGGCACCACCTCGAGCGGCGTCGTGCGCATCCTCAAGGACCTCGACACCGACATCACCGGCCGCGACGTGCTCATCGTCGAGGACATCATCGACTCGGGCCTCACGCTCTCGTGGCTGCAGGCGAACCTGCGCTCGCGTGGCGCCGCATCCGTCGAGATCTGCACGATGCTGCGCAAGCCGGATGCGCTCAAGGTCGAGGTCGACGTGCGCTACTGCGGGTTCGACATCCCCAACGACTTCGTCATCGGCTACGGCCTCGACTACGCCGAGCGCTACCGCAACCTGCGGGGCGTCGCCGTGCTCGCGCCGCACGTCTACGCGCCTGCGGACGAGGCCTGAGCCACCGGCCGCTCCACGGCTGCGCTGGGCGTCGCCACAGGCTCCGTCGCCTGCAGCGAACAGCGGCGGGACGCCCGGCGGCGCACGGGTAGCCTGATGGGCACCGACGCGACGCAAGGACGTGTGTTGAACATCAAGAAGCTGCTGCGCGGCCCCATCCCGTGGGTCGTGCTCGCCCTCATCATCGGCGTGTTCGCATTCACGCTCCTCAACTCCGACACGTACCGCGAGATCGACACCGATCAGGGCATCGATCTCATCGAGTCGGGAGCGGTGCAGCGGGCCGAGATCATCGACGGCGAGCAGCGCGTCACGCTCGTGCTCTCCGACGTCGACGACGACCTCGGCACCGATCGCGTGCAGTTCTACTACGTCTCGCAGCGCGGCGAGGCGATCGTGCAGGCCATCACCGACGCCGATCCGTCCGACGGCTACGACGACACCGTGCCGCAGTCCAGCTGGTTCATGACGCTGCTGAGCATCCTGCTGCCCGTGCTGCTGCTCGGCGCGCTCTTCTACTTCATCATGACCCGCATGGCCGGCGGTGGCCGCGGCGTCATGCAGTTCGGCAAGTCGAAGGCCCAGATGGTCTCGAAGGACATGCCGCAGGTGAAGTTCTCCGACGTCGCCGGCGCCGACGAGGCCGTCGAGGAGCTGTCGGAGATCAAGGAGTTCCTGCAGGACCCGGCGAAGTTCCAGGCCGTCGGCGCCCGCATCCCGAAGGGCGTGCTGCTGTACGGCCCTCCCGGCACGGGCAAGACCCTGCTCGCGCGCGCCGTCGCCGGCGAGGCGGGCGTGCCGTTCTACTCGATCTCGGGCTCGGACTTCGTCGAGATGTTCGTGGGCGTCGGCGCGAGCCGCGTGCGCGACCTGTTCGAGCAGGCGAAGCAGAACGCGCCGGCCATCATCTTCGTCGACGAGATCGACGCCGTCGGTCGTCACCGCGGCGCAGGCATGGGCGGCGGCCACGACGAGCGCGAGCAGACGCTCAACCAGATGCTCGTCGAGATGGACGGCTTCGACGTCAAGACGAACGTCATCCTCATCGCGGCGACGAACCGCCCCGACATCCTCGACCCCGCGCTGCTGCGCCCCGGCCGCTTCGACCGCCAGATCGGCGTGGATGCACCCGACATGGCAGGCCGCGAGACGATCCTGCGCGTGCACGCCAAGGGCAAGCCGATGGCCGACGACGTCGACCTCGCCGTGCTCGCGCGCAAGACGCCCGGCTTCACGGGTGCCGACCTCGCGAACGTGCTCAACGAGGCCGCGCTGCTCACGGCGCGCACGAACCAGAAGCACCTCACGAACGAGTCGCTCGACGAGGCCGTCGACCGCGTCATGGCCGGCCCGCAGCGCCGCACGCGCGTCATGAACGACAAGGAGCGCCTCATCACGGCGTACCACGAGGGCGGTCACGCGCTCGCGGCCGCGGCGATGAACCACTCCGACCCCGTCACGAAGGTCACGATCCTGCCCCGCGGCCGCGCGCTCGGCTACACGATGGTCATGCCCGTGAACGACAAGTACTCGGTCACGCGCAACGAGCTGCTCGACCAGCTCACCTACGCCATGGGCGGCCGCGTCGCCGAGGAGATCGTCTTCCACGACCCCACGACGGGCGCGTCGAACGACATCGAGAAGGCCACGGGCATCGCCCGCAAGATGGTCACCGAGTACGGCATGACGTCGATGCTGGGCGCCGTAAAGCTCGGCGGCGGCAGCGGCGAGGTCTTCATGGGCCGCGACATGGGCCACGGCCGCGACTACTCCGAGGACGTCGCGCGCGAGGTCGACTCCGCCGTGCGCGCGCTCATCGAGCAGGCGCACGACGAGGCCTGGACCGTGCTGAACGCGAACCGCGTCGTGCTCGACCGCCTCGCGACCGACCTCATGGAGAAGGAGACGCTCGACCACATCCAGCTCGCCGCGATCTTCGAGGACGTGCAGAAGCTCACGCCGCGCGAGCAGTGGCTCTCGAGCACCGGCCGGCCCGTGAGCGACCAGCCGCCGATCTCGCTGCCCGTGTCGCAGCAGGTCGACGCCGCCGTCGAGGTGGATGCCGACGAACCGGGCGCGGAAGGCGCGAGCGGAGCCTGACGATGGCGGTGGATCGGGCACGCGTCGCCGCGGCGGTGGGCGAGCTGCTCGCCGCGATCGGCGACGACCCCACGCGGCAGGGCCTCGCCGAGACGCCCCGCCGCGTCGCCGAGGCGTACGCCGACTACTTCTCGGGCGTCGGCGTCGACGCCGCCGAGCAGCTCGCCGACACCACGAGCCTCGAGGGCGAGACGGGCGAGCTCGTGCTCGTGCGCGGCATCGAGCTGCGCTCGATCTGCGAGCACCACCTGCTGCCGTTCACGGGCACGGCGCACGTCGCCTACCTGCCCGGCGAGCGCATCGTCGGCCTCGGCCGCATCCCCGCCGTCGTCGACACGGTCGCGTCGCGACCGCAGATCCAGGAGCGGCTCACCGACGAGATCGCCGACGCGCTCGTGCGCGGCCTCGAGCCGCGCGGCGTGCTCGTGGTGGTCGAGGCGACGCACGGCTGCGTCACGGCGCGGGGCGCCCGCCAGGTGCGGTCGTCGACCGTGACGATGGCGAGCCGCGGCGTGCTCGCCGAGCCGATCGAGCGCGCCGAGATCATGGCGCTGATCGGGGAGTCGCGGTGACGCGCATCCTCGGCGTGCTCAACGTGACGCCCGACTCGTTCAGCGACGGCGGCAGGTTCGAGGATGCGGGGGCCGCGATCGCGCACGCCCGCCGCCTGCGGCTGCAGGGCGCCGACGTCGTCGACGTCGGCGGCGAGTCGACGCGGCCGGGTGCGACGCCCGTCGCCGTCGAGGCGGAGCTGGCGCGCATCCTGCCCGTCGTGCAGGCACTGTCGTCGGGCGGCATCGCCGTGTCGATCGACACGATGCACGCCGACACCGCCCGTGCGGCGGTCGAGGCGGGCGCGACGATCGTGAACGACGTCTCGGGCGGCCTCGCCGACGCACGCATGGCATCCGTCGTCGCCGACCTCGGCGTCACGTACGTGCTCACGCACTGGCGCGGCCACGACCTCGCGCTCGGCACGACGTACGGCGACGTCGTCGCCGACGTGCGCGACGAGCTCTCGGCACGCGTCGACGCCGTCGTCGCCGCGGGCATCGACCCGGCCCGGATCGTGCTCGACCCGGGCCTCGGCTTCTCGAAGGACGCCGACGACAACTGGCGGCTCATCGCGGGCCTCGACCGCATCGTCGACCTCGGGCTGCCCGTGCTCGTCGGTGCGAGCCGCAAGCGGTTCCTCGGCGCGCTGCTGCCGGCGGACGCGCCGATGGATGCGCGCGACCACGGCACGGCCGCGCTGTCGGTGCTCGCGGCGCAGGCGGGCGCGTGGGGCGTGCGCGTGCACGACGTCGTGTCGACCAGGCGCGTGCTCGACGTGCTCGACGCCGTCGGTGCCGTCGAGCGCCGACCCGCACCCGTCGTGGGCGTCGCCGACCGCATCGAGCTGCGCGGGCTCGAGGCCTTCGCGCACCACGGCGTCTTCGAGCACGAGCGCCGCGACGGGCAGCGCTTCGTCATCGACCTCGACGTCGAGGTCGACCTGGCCACCGCCGCGCGCGGCGACGAGCTCGCCCGCACCGTGCACTACGGCGAGCTCGCCGAGGCCGTCGTCGCCGCCGTCGAGCGCGACCCCGTCGACCTCATCGAGACCGTCGCCGAGCGCGTCGCCGCCGTCGCCCTCGGCTTCGCCGCCGCGCAACGCGTGCGCGTCACGGTGCACAAGCCGAGCGCGCCCATCGCGGTGCCGTTCGGCGACGTGGCCGTCACGATCGAGCGCGGGCGCGCGTGATGCTGCGCGAGGCCGAGGCCGTGCTGTCGATCGGTGCGAACCTCGGCGATCGGGCCGTGCTCGTGCGACAGGCGATCGACCTGCTCGACCGCGCCCCCGGCATCCGCGTCACCGCTCGCTCGGGGCTGTGGGAGTCGCCCGCCTGGAAGCCCGACGGCGCCGACGGCGCCCCCGACTACGTCAACGCCGTCGCGATCGTGCGCACCGTGCTCGAGCCGCTCGACCTGCTCGACGCCGTCCACGCGATCGAGGATGCGCTTGGCCGCGTGCGCGTGGAGCGCTTCGGCGACCGCACGATGGACGTCGACGTCGTCGCCTACGACCGCGTCGTCTCCTCCGACCCGGTGCTGACGCTGCCGCATCCGCGCGCGCACGAGCGGCAGTTCGTGCTGCAGCCGTGGCTCGAGGTGCAGCCCGACGCCGAGCTGCCCGAGCACGGCGGCATCGCCGAGCTCGCCGAGTGCGCGCACGGCGACGTGTGGCCGTACCGCGAGGGGCGCGCATGACGCGCACGTCGACCACGACCCTCGTCGTCACGTGGATCGTCGCGGCCGCCGCGGGGTTCGCGGTGGATGCGATGCTCGCGAGCGCCGGGCGGCCCATCCTGCCGTTGCCGCCGACGATCGGCGTCGTGATGGCAGGCATCGCCGTCGTGCTCGTGGCGTTCGCGTGGCCCGTGCGGCAGATGGTGCGCGGCGGCCGCAAGGTCGGCTTCCGGCACGCGACGGGCGTGCTCGCGGGCGCGAAGGCGTCGGCGCTCGTCGCGGGCGTGCTCGGCGGCTGGGCGAGCGGCGCGCTGCTGTTCCTGCTCACGCGCGCCGCCGTGTCCGGCGATGCCGTGACGATGTCGCTCGCGACGATGGGCGGCGCGGTGCTGCTGCTCGTCGCGGCGCTGCTCGCCGAGTCGTGGTGCATGCTGCCGCCCGACGAGGACGGCGCGTCGCCGGCCTGACCCGACAGCTGGTCGAGGAGCGCGCGAGCCCGAAGGGCGAGCACGCGTCACGAGGCCACGCGACAGCGGCTCCTGCTCAGCCACGCGCATGGTCGCGCCGGGCGGGCACGTCGCGTGGTCTCGTGACGCGTGCTCGCTGCGCTCGCGCGCTCCTCGACCAGCTGACGGGCGAACCTCCCGGCCCCGCTCGATCGGCTGCACCGCATCCCCCGCCCGGCGTCCGCCGCAAGCGGGAGCCGCCGTGCAGCCCCGCGGCCTAGCCTGGACGCATGGAGCGCATCGACCTGGCCGCCGACTGGCGCCGCGTGAGCCCGCGGTACGCGTGGGCAGAGCTGTGGACCTCCGCCATCTGGGGCGCGATCATCGCGGCCGCCGTCGGCGTCTTCCTCTGGCTCGTGAGCGACTGGCCCCGCTGGGTGCCGATCGCGATCGGTGCGGGCGTGCTCGTCTTCTTCGTGCTCACGGGCCTCTTCGGCTTCCTGCGCGTGCGCACGATCGGCTTCCTCATGCGCGACGACGACCTGCTCGTGCGCCGCGGCATGCTGTTCCGCCGCTTCGTGAGCGTGCCGTACGGCCGCATGCAGGTCGTCGACGTGACGCAGGGCCCCGTCGAGCGCATGCTCGACCTCAAGACGCTGAAGTTCGTCACGGCGGCGGCGACGAGCGCCGTCACGATCCCGGGCCTGCCCGGGTCGGATGCCGAGGTGCTGCGCGACGAGCTCGTGGCGGTCGCGGAGTCCCGTCGGGCGGGGCTGTGACCGACCCGCTCGCGCCGCCGCCGCCCGGCGACGGGCAGCGCGAGCGGATCCTGCCGCCGCCGCCCGGCGACGGGCAGCGCGAGCGGATCCTGCCGCCGCCGGCCGCGGCGACGATGGTGCCGCCCGCCGAGCAGCCGCCCGTCGAGGCGCAGGAGCGCGCCCGCTCGCTCGTCGACGGCGAGTGGCACCGCCTGCACCCCGCGACGCCGCTGCTGCGCGGCGGCCTCGCCGTGATCGTCGCCGCCTTCTTCCTGCTGAACACGCTGCGCGACCGCGTCGTCGCGCTCTTCCTGCCGGAGGACTTCGACTACGACGGCGACGCACCCGATGCGATCGAGGCGGCCGAGCAGCTGGCGCGCAGCGGCACGCTCATCTGGGTGCTGCTGGGACTCGTCGCGGTGCTCGCGCTGTGCGTGCTGGGCTTCTGGCTCGCGTGGCGCGTGCACACGTTCCGCGTCACGGGCGACGTCGTCGAGGTGCGGCAGGGCATCCTGTTCCGCTCGCACCGGCGCGCGCCGCTCGCCCGCATCCAGGGCGTCAACCTCGAGAAGCCGTGGTTCGCGCGCATCTTCGGCGCCTGCAAGCTCGAGATCCAGTCGGCGGGTGCCGACGCGAACGTCGACCTCGCCTACCTGTCGAACGGGCTCGCGGACGCGCTGCGCTACGAGATCCTCGCGCGAGCAGCCGGCCGCACGTCGTCGCAGCAGCACCAGCAGCAGACGGGCTCGCGCACGCAGCGCGTCGTCGACGACTTCCTGCGCCCCGACGCCGAGCTCGCCGGCATCGCGCCGACGTCGCTCGTGCGCCTCAAGCCCGGCACGGTCATCGTGTCGTCGCTGCTCGACCTGGGGCTCGTCATCGGCGTGCTCGTCTCGGTCGCAGCCGTCGTCGTCATGGTCGTGCTCGACATCCCGTGGCTGCTCTTCACGCTCATCCCCACCGTGATCTCGGTCGTGAGCATCACGGTGCGCACGCTGTCGCAGAAGCTGCGGTACTCGATCGCGCAGACGCCCGACGGCATCCGCCTCGCCTACGGGCTGCTGTCGACGACGACCGAGGTGCTGCCGCCCGGCCGCGTGTTCTCGATCACCGTGAGCCAGCCGCTGCTGTGGCGGCCGATGGGCTGGTGGAAGATCGCGTTCACCCGCGCGACGAAGACGACGGATGCGTCGTCGGGCCAGCAGCGGCAGTACGCGAACATGCTGCTGCCCGTCGGGTCGCTCGCCGACGTCGACACCGTCATCGGCCTCGTGCTGCCCGAGCTGCGCGGCACCCGGCTGCTGCGCGACGGCCTCGTGGGTCGCGGCGTCGTGGAGGCGGATGCGGATGCGGTCGCCGAGGACGGCGACGCCCCCGCCCCGGCGCACGACGGCTTCGTGACGACGCCGCGGTCGGCGCGCATCCTGCGCCCGCTGTCGTGGCGGCGCAACGGCGTCGCGATCGCCGACGACGCCGTGCTGCTGCGCAAGGGCCGCATCTGGCGGTCGCTCGGCATCGTGCCGCTCGCGCGCACGCAGTCGTTCGCGATGCATCAGGGCCCGCTCGAAGGCGCGCTGGGGGTCGCGCACCTCGCGGTGCACGTCGTGGGCAACGCGTTCTCGCCGACGATCGGCGCGCTCGCGGTCGACGATGCGCAGCGCACGTTCGCGCACGCCCGCGAGGTCGTGCCTGCGGCGATCGGCGCCGACACGACCGAGACGTGGCACGTGCGCGAGCCCGAGCCCGCGATGCCGGGCGAGCCCGTGCGACCGGGTACGGTCGATGGGTTCGCAGGACCCATCGACGTGGAGCAGCAGCACGTGACGAATCGAACGGACGCGGCCGCCCCGACGGCGCCGGCTCCGCAGCAGCACCCGGGCGCCGAGGCGCGCGGCGACGAGCACCAGCGGTGAAGCCTGCTCGTCTCGGCGTCGGCATCGTCGGCGCCGGCCACGTCGGCCCTGTCCTCGGTGCAGCGCTCGCGGGCGCCGGCCACGCGCTCGTGGGCATCTCGGGCGGCGGCGATCGCGTCGAGGTCATGCTGCCCGACCTGCCGGTGCTCGACGTGCCGACGATCGTCGAGCGCGCCGAGCTCGTGATCCTCGCCGTGCCGACCGACCAGCTCGAGGGGCTCGTCGCGGGCCTCGCGGCGACGGGGGCGTGGCAGCCGGGCCAGCTCGTGGTGCACACGGCCGCCGAGCACGGGGTCGAGGTGCTCGAGCCCGCCCGTGCCGCGGGCGCCATCCCGCTCGCGATCCACCCGGCGATGGCGTTCACGGGCACGACGCTCGACCTCACGCGACTGCGCGACGCGGTGTGCGCCGTCACGGCGCCAGCGCCCGTGCTGCCCATCGCGCAGGCGCTCGTCGTCGAGCTGGGCGCCGAGCCCGTCGTCGTCGCCGAGGCCGACCGCGCCGACTACGCCGCCGCCGTCGCGATGGCGACCGAGGTGGGGGAGCGGGTCGTGACCGACGCGCTCTCGCGCCTCGCCGAGATCGGCGTCGCACGCCCCGTGCGGCTGCTGGGACCCATCGTGCGATCGAGCGTCGAGCGTGCGCTCTCGCGCGCGCCGTCGCATCCCGAGGCGGATACGATCGGCGACGACCTGGAGGCGCTGTAGTGGAGACCCTGACCACGATCGCCGCCGTGCGCGATGCGGTACGGGCGGCGCGGAGCCGCGGCGAGCGCGTCGCCCTCGTGCCCACGATGGGCGCGCTGCACGACGGCCACGTCGCGCTCGTCGACGCCGCGCGCGAGCATGCGGACACCGTCATCGTGTCGATCTTCGTGAACCCGATGCAGTTCGGCCCTCGCGAGGACCTCTCGCGCTACCCGCGCGACCTCGACGCCGACCGCGCGCGGCTCGCGGAGGCGGGCGTCGCAGCCGTGTTCGCGCCGACCGCCGACGAGATGTACCCGTCGGGCGCGACGTCGCCGACGATCGTGACCGCCGGTCACCTCGGCACGGTGCTCGAGGGCCGCAGCCGCCCCGGCCACTACGACGGCGTGCTCACGGTCGTGTCGAAGCTGCTGCACATCGTCGGCCCCGACGTCGCGTGCTTCGGCGAGAAGGATGCGCAGCAGCTCTTCCTCGTGCAGCGCATGGCGCGCGACCTCGACATGCCCGTCGAGATCGTCGGCGTGCCGACGGTGCGCGACGTCGACGGCCTCGCGCTGTCGAGCCGCAACCGCTTCCTCTCCGACCACGACCGCCGCACGGCGCTCAACCTGTCGCGCGCGCTCGAGGCGGCCGGCTCGTCGGCCGACCGCGGCGTCGAGGCGATGATCGCGGCGGCGCAGGGCGTCATCCAGTCGAACACGGGCGTGCAGCTCGACTACCTCGCGGTCGTCGACCCCGCGACGTTCGCGTTCGTGGGCGAGGCGCACCACGGCTCCGTGCAGGTGCTCGTCGCCGCGCGCGTGGGCGACGTGCGCCTCATCGACAACGCGACCTACGCCATCCCCTGACGCGCGCGACTCGCCCTGCCGAGATCCGTCTGTGACCATCGCCGCGCGCCGGACATGACTGGTCGAGGGTGCGCACCGTGCGGGCCCGGGAGGAGGGTCGCATGCGCAGCACGCGAACCTGGATCGCAGCGGTCGGCGCCGCCGCGACGCTCACGCTCGCGACGAGCTGCTCGACCGGCGACGTCGACGACGACCCGGCGCCGGTCGACCAGGGCACGAACCCGAGCGCATCCCCGTCGCCGACCGACGAGCCCGTCGCGACGACCGAGCCCGAGGGCGTCGACTTCACGACGCAGAACGGCACGTCCTCGCTGACGCTGCCGGCCGACTGGGTCGTGCAGGACACGAGCGGCCCTGCGATCGACTACGAGGGGCGCGACATCTGGTCGAACGCGCTGCTCATCGTCGATGCCGACGGGGTCGAGCGCATCCGCTACTACGACGGCATGGCCGACGCGACGGGCACCGGCACCGCCGAGGTGCGCATCGTCGACGCCATCCCCACGCCCGACCGGCTCACGGCCGTCGCGTGGTGGGTGTCGGCAGGCACGTCCGACGGCTCGACGCCCTTCTGGATGGCGAACGTCGCGCTCGTCGACGACCCGGGCATGCCGCTCTCGATCGTCACGATGTCGGGTCGGAGCGCCAACGTCGACGGCGTGCTCACGGGGATCCCCGAGTGCGCCGTCGTGGACTCCGAGGAGACCGCCACCGCGTGCCTCGAGTCCGACATGGTCGCCGAGACCCTCGAGGTGCTCGCGACCTTCGAACGGCATGACGTGCCCTGGGACGCCATGCCGTGACCACCCGACACGCCCGGGATGCGTCCAGCGTGACCGCAGGTCGACTCATGGACAATCCAGGGCGTGACCACCGAGCAGACCGACGAGCAGCTGTGGGCTGCCGTCGTGCGCGGTGACGGCGTCGCGTTCGCCACGGTCTTCGACCGGCACGGCGATCGCGTGTGGCGACACGTCTGGAGGATGATGCAGCACCGTCAGGATGCGGAGGACGTCGTCTCGGCGACGTTCGCCGAGGCGTGGCGCAAGCGCTCGAGCGTGCGCATCGTCGACGACTCGCTGCTGCCGTGGCTGCTCGTCACGGCCACGAACTGCGCCCGCAACGCCAGCCGCGGCAAGCGGCGTCTCGAGCGGCTCATCGCGCACATCCCGCGCGCCGACGACGCTCCCGACGCCGCCGACGTCGTCGGCGATCGCAGCGAGGCCGACGCGGCGAAGACCGCGGTCACCGAGGCGCTGCGCGCGCTGCCGCAGGCCGACGCATCGCTCATCGCGCTCGTGATGCTCGAGGAGATGCCGCTCGCCGACGCGGCCCGCGCGCTCGGCATCGGCTACGGCGCCGCCAAGACCCGCATCCATCGCGCACGCGGACGCATGCGCGCGCACCTCGAGGCGGCAGGCGTCGCCCCCACGCTCGAGGAGGTGTCATGAGCCACGAGACCGGTCCCGAGATGGACGACGAGTTCGCGCGGCGCATGCGCAGCGGCCTCGCGGCCATGGCGCCCCGCGAGGTGGCGCGCACGCGACGCATCCGCGGTCGCATCGCCGGCGGCGCGCTCGGCGCGATGGCGATCGCCGTCGTGACGGTGCTCGGCGTGCAGGTGGTCGGCGCGGGCGGGCAGGGCGGCGTGGAGGCCGTGCCGACGCCCACGCCGTCGGTCACGGCGACGCCGACGCCCGAGCCGAGCGTCGAGCCGACGCCAGAGCCGACCCCCGAGCCCACGCCGCCGCCGGGCTTCGAGGGCGTGGCCGCTGGCCAGCCCGTCGTCGTCGACACCTACGACCTGGAGGCCGTCGGCGGCTTCGGCGACACGGGCGCCGCAGGCGACGGCACCGTGTACGTGCAGCACGACGTCTACGTGCTGTGCCGTTCGCAGGGCGTCGTGCAGACGCCGACGCGCACCGTCAACTGCTCGCAACTGCAGGACGGCACCGTGATCGCCATGCTCGGCGTCTACACGGAGGAGTCCGTGGGTGCGCCGCAGCCGACGTGGAGCAGCGACTTCACCGGGGTCGTGCGCGTGACCGCACCGGGCGAGACCCCCGCGGGCACGGGCGTGGGCGGCGTCGCAGCGGTCTGGGTGCCGTGCCCCGGCGCCGACACGGTGGGCGGCGTGCCCTTCACGTGCACGTGGGAGTCGGGCACGCTCCGCGCGAGCGAGGAGGCCGCATGGGGCATCCCGTACGGCCCCGACCAGCTCGTGCCGCCCGTCACGTATCAGCCGAATCGCTCGTCGGTGATCGAGCTCGTCTTCGTGCTCGACCCGCAGCCGTGATCGCGTCGGTCGCATGCGACGTCGAGTCGTGATCGATTCGTGACCTCGCAGGCGTGACCCCCGTCGCATCCCGGACATGACGGGGTGAGCGGCGATGGCCGCACGAGAGGAGGCGGCGATGGCCGCACGCGCATCCCGCATCGCCACGACCATCGGCGCGATCGCGCTCGCGACGCTGCTGGCGTCGTGCACGCCGGCCGTCGACGTCGACGACGAGACCGTCGGCGCGAGCGCGACGCCGACGCCGAGCGCGAGCCCGGAGCCGACGCCCGAGCCGACGAGGTTCACGACGCGGAACGGCACGGCGTCGTTCGAGGTGCCGGCGGGATGGACGGTCGAGGACACGAGCGCGCTGCAGCCCCGCAGCAACCACGGCGGCCCGATCTGGCAGAACTCGGTCGCGCTGGTCGACGAGGACGGCGTGCGACGCGCGGCGTACCTCGACGGCTACGGCGACGACGTGCGCGCGGCGTCCGAGCTCGGCGACGTGCGCTCGATCCCCGCGGCCGACGGGCTGCACGCCGCCGTCTGGTGGACGAGCCCGGTCGACGGCAGCGGGTCGGTGTGGATGGAGACCGGCGTCGTGGCCGACCCGGCGGCCCCGTTCTCCACGGTCGTCCCCGAGGGCTTCGACCGTCTGCACACCTTCGTCGCGACGCTCACGAACGTGCCAGAGTGCGCCAGCGTCGTCGACCGAGCGACCGCGACCGCATGCCTCGATGCGCCCGGCACGACCGAGGCGCTCGAGCTGCTCGCGACGCTCGAGCTCGAGCCGCTGCCGTGGGATGCGATGCCCGAGGGCGTCGACCCCGTCGCGGATGCGCCGTGGATCGAGCACACGACGCCCGACGGCGCCCTCACGTTCTCGTACCCGTCGTCATGGTCGCTCGTCACGCATGACGTCGTCGCAGGCGGTCCGGGCGGCACGTTCGTCACGCTCGTGACGCCCGACGGCTATCAGGCGCTCGACATCCGCACGGGGATGGCGTCGGGCCCGTGGGGGTGCGATCCCGCGCAGCCGAACGGCTCGCCGGTGCCCATCGAGGTGCTGTCGGGCGAGGCGGTCGACCCGTTCGCGACGGCATCCATCGATCCGGGAGCGGACATCCAGCTCGTGACGTTCGACTTCGGCGGCGGCACGACGGGCGTCGCGCTGCTGCGCGCCCCCGACGTCGCGGTCGGCTGCTACGACCCCTCGATCCTGGCGGGCAGCGGACTGCTGTCGGTGACGACGCCGTGGGGCACGGACATGCAGGGACTCATCTACCACCGCTACCCGGGCGGCGTCGGCTTCGTCGGCTCGTACGAGCACGGCGTCATGCTCGAGGTGGCGCGATCGGTGGCGGTCAACGTCTGACGCGACGGCGGCGACGGGCGGATGCGGTCGGCATCCGCCCGTCGCCGTAGGATCGATGTCCGTGAGCGAGCCCACCCCGAACGCAGCCGACGTCCGCGACGACTGGGTCTCGCGGCTCGCAGACGAGGTCATCGAGAAGGCCGCGCGCCTCGGCACGACGCCCATCGTCGCCTCGGGCCTGTCGCCCTCGGGCGTCATCCACCTCGGCAACTTCCGCGAGGTCATGAGCCCGCACCTCGTGGGCGACGAGATCCGCCGCCGCGGCCTCGAGGTCGAGCACATCATCTCGTGGGACGACTACGACCGCTTCCGCAAGGTGCCCGCCGGCATCGAGGGCGTCGACGAGTCGTGGGCGCAGCACATCGGCAAGCCGCTCACGTCGGTGCCCGCCCCTCCCGGATCGCCGCACGACTCGTGGGCCGCGCACTTCCGCACGCAGGCCGAGGAGGGCTTCGCAGCCCTCGGCATCCGCTACCGCGGCATCTCGCAGACCGAGCAGTACACGTCGGGCGCGTACACCGAGCAGATCCTCGACGCCATGCGCAAGCGCCGCGAGATCGACGCGATCCTCGCGCAGTTCCGCACACTGCCCGCAGCGAAGGACGAGGACGAGGAGCTGCAGAAGGCGCTCGACGCCGGCTCGGGCGCCGCGTCGGAGGACGACGGCTCGGGCGGCGCCGAGTACTACCCGTACAAGCCGTACTGCACGGCGTGCGGCACCGACCTCACCACGATCACGGCCTACGACGACGACTCGACCGAGCTGTCGTACACGTGCCAGTGCGGCCACGTCGAGACGGTGCTGCTGCGCGAGCACCGCTCGGGCAAGCTCGTGTGGAAGGTCGACTGGCCCATGCGCTGGGCGTACGAGCGCGTCGTGTTCGAACCCTCGGGCGTCGACCACCAGTCGCCCGGCTCGTCGTTCCAGGTCGGCCTCGAGCTCGCGCCGCTGTTCGGCTGGGAGCGCCCCTACGGCCCCATGTACGCGTTCGTCGGCTTCGGTGGCGCCGCGAAGATGTCGTCGTCGCGCGGCGGCGCCCCCGCGCCCATCGACGCCCTGCAGGTCATGGAGGGCCCCGTGCTGCGCTGGCAGTACGCGCGCCGCCGCATGAACCAGTCGTTCGACGTCGCCTTCGGCTCGGAGCTGCAGCGCCTGTACGACGAGTGGGATGCGCTCGGCCGCAAGCTCGACGCCGGCACCGCCGGCGCGGCGGAGATCGCCGCGCACGCTCGCGCGATCGGCACGGCCGACGAGACGCTCGAGTCGACGCCGCACCGCGTCGCCTTCCGCACCCTCGCATCGCTCGTCGACCTGTCGACGGGCGACTCCGAGCAGCTCGTGCGCCTCGTGCGCCAGGTGGATGCGACGATCGGCGACCTCGGCACGCTGCAGCCGCGCCTCGGCCGCGTCGAGACGTGGGTCGCCACGCAGATGCCCGCCGACGAGCGCACCGTCGTGCGCGCGGCGCCGGATGCCGACACGCTCGACGCGCTCGAGCCCGGCCAGCGTGCGGCGATCGGCCTGCTGCTCGACGGCGGCGGCGGCCTGCCCGCCATCGGCGACGCGTGGTCGATCGACGGCCTCACGAACCAGGTCTACGGCGTCGTGAAGGTGCAGCGCGGCCTCGAGCCGACGGCCATCGTCAAGGGCGACAAGGAGATCGCCGCCGAGCAGCGCGCGTTCTTCACGCTGCTCTACCGCCTGCTCGTCGACCGCGACGCCGGCCCGCGCCTGCCCACGCTGCTGCTCGCGATCGGCGAGGAGCGCCTGCGGGCGCTGCTGGGGGCGTAGCGGTCTCGGCCCCGTCCCATCAGGCGTCGACTCCTCACCAGCTGGTCGAGGAGCGCGCGAGCCGCCAGGCGAGCACGCGTCACGAGACCACGCGACCGCAGCTCCTGCTCGACCGCGCTCCTGGTCGCGTCGGGTGGGCACGTCGCGAGGCCTCGTGACGGCTCCTCGCTGCGCTCGGGGCCTCCTCGACCAGCTGGTCGGGGACCGGTCGCACGCCGCGCGGTACCATGGACCCATGCCGCAGGACTTCTGGGGGAACGCGATCTTCTCGCTGATCCCGACCATCGTGATCTGCGTCGTCTTCTGGTTCGTGCTGCGCTCGATCTTCCGCGCCGACCGCACGGCCCGCCGCGTCTACGACCGGATCGAGGCCGAGGAGCGCGAGAAGGCCGGCTTGCCGCCGAAGGCCTGACGCCTGGACGACGACGCCCGCACCGTGAGGTGCGGGCGTTCGTGCGTCAGCGGTCGTCGCGAGGCTGCTCGGGCGGCGGCGTCTCGGCGGGCGGCTCCTGCGGCGTCGCCTCGACCGGCGCACCCCATCCGGGCTGCTCGGGGGCGGGATGCGGTGCCGGAGCCGGCGCAGCCTGCCAAGCCTGCTGCGGTGCCGTGGGCTGCGCCCATGGCTGAGCCGCGGGCTGCTGCGCCCATGGCTGCTGCGGCGTCGCCTGCGGCGCCCACTGCTGCGGCGCGGGCTGCTGCCAGGCCTGCTGCGGCATCCCGTATCCGGGCGCTGCGTACCCGGGTGCCTGCTGCGGCATCCCGTAGCCGGGAGCGCCGTACCCGGGCGCCGCGTACGCGGGCGCGCCCGCCATCGCCGGCGCGACGAGCATCGGCTGCGGCTTCGGGAGCAGCAGCAGCTCGGCGCCGGGCGCACCCTCGGTGCGGCGCTGCCAGCGCTTCGACATGAGGTGCACCGCGACGTACGACAGGCCGAGCGCTGCGAGGCACGCGGCGAACGCGACGAGCTGGATCCAGAACGGTCCCTCCTCGCCCGTCGACGTCGAGAACGGCGAGACGCCCATGAGCGCGAGCGGCAGCATGATGAAGACGTTGTTCGCCGTGTGCACGACGCACGCGGCCTCGAGGCCGCCGGTGCGGAACGTGAGCATGGCGCAGGTGAAGCCGACGAGCGACACCTGCAGGATCGCGAGCGGCGGGTAGCCGATGTGCGCGAGGCCGAACACGAGCCCGATCGCGCCGCCCGTCACGAGCGACGACACCCACGGGTTGCGCATCCACGAGCCCAGCTGCTGCGTGACGATGCCGCGGAAGGCGAACTCCTCGCCCGACGACTGCAGCGGCGTCGTGAGCAGCACGATCGCGACGAGCAGCCAGTCGGGCTGGAAGCGCCACTCGATCGACGGGTCGATGAGGAACGTCAGCCCCACGTACGCGGCGAAGATCGGCGCGACGACGAGCGCCGTGCGACCCACGGCGCCCCAGCGCCAACGGCCGGCGACCGAGAACGCGAAGCCCATGGCCTTGTCGCCGTACGCCGCGAGCGCCACGACGGCGCCCGGGATCATCGCCGCCCACGACAGGTTGATGCCGAGGAACGCCATGGGCGAGCCCATGACGGCGTCCATGACGAACGCCGGATCGTTCGCGGCGGCGAGCGGGTCGTCGAAGAGCGCGAGGATGCTCGGCATCATGAGCGCGAGCGCGACGACCTGGCCGAGCGCGAAGAAGCCGATCGCGATCGCCCACGCGAGGAACCAGCGACCGACGCGGCGGGGGAGCGGGCGCAGCGCCTGCGCGTAGACCTGGCCCTCGAGCGGCAGCGCCGCGGGCACGCGAGCGCGCGACGGCGGCGGAGCCGGCTGCTGCCACGCGGGCGGCGCGGCTGCGGCGACGGGCGGCTGCCACGCCTGCTGCGAGCCCCACTGCGCCTGGTAGATCGCATCCTCGCCGCGGCTGAAGCCCGACGGCACGACGCGATCGGGCGCGCGATCGGCGGTCGTCGCCGGGTTCTCGACCGCTGCGGTCGGGTCGGCGGGCTGCTGCGGGCGGCCGAGCGGCGTCGGCGCGCCGGCTCGACTCGGGTCGTCCAGGCTCACGGGACCTCCTCGCGTGGCAGGGTATCCAGCCCGCATCGGTCGCACCTGTGCGTCGACGGCCCGGCGGCGACGCCGTGCGCGATGCCGACAGCGAACAGGCCTCCGCGACGCCCGCGTTCGGTCTAGCCTCGAATCCAACGTCAGGAGGCATGCGATGTTCGAACGGTTCACCGATCGCGCCCGCCGTGTGGTCGTCCTCGCCCAAGAAGAGGCGAAGATGCTCAACCACAACTACATCGGCACCGAGCACATCCTGCTCGGCCTCATCCACGAGGGAGAGGGCATCGCCGCGAAGGCCCTCGAGCAGCTCGGGATCTCGCTCGACGCCGTGCGCGAGCAGGTGCAGGACATCATCGGCACCGGTGCGCAGCAGTCGAGCGGGCACATCCCCTTCACGCCGCGTGCGAAGAAGGTGCTCGAGCTGTCGCTGCGCGAGGCGCTGCAGCTCGGCCACAACTACATCGGCACCGAGCACGTGCTGCTCGGCCTCATCCGCGAGGGCGAGGGCGTCGCCGCGCAGGTGCTCGTCAAGTTGGGCGCCGACCTCAACCGCGTGCGCCAGACCGTGAACCAGCTGCTCTCGGGCACGCAGTCGCGCGAGTCGACCACCGTCGGTGGCGAGTCGCAGCAGCAGGGCGGCGAGCAGAAGGGGTCGCAGATCCTCGACCAGTTCGGCCGCAACCTGACGGCGGCCGCACGCGAGGGCCGGCTCGACCCCGTCATCGGGCGCGAGAAGGAGATCGAGCGGGTCATGCAGATCCTCTCGCGTCGCTCGAAGAACAACCCCGTGCTGATCGGCGAGCCCGGCGTCGGCAAGACCGCCGTCGTCGAGGGCCTCGCGCAGGCGATCGTCAAGGGCGAGGTGCCCGAGACGCTCAAGGAGAAGCAGGTCTACACGCTCGACCTCGGCTCGCTCATCGCAGGCAGCCGCTACCGCGGCGACTTCGAGGAGCGCCTCAAGAAGGTGACGAAGGAGATCCGCACGCGCGGCGACATCATCACCTTCATCGACGAGATCCACACGCTCGTCGGCGCCGGCGCTGCCGAGGGCGCGATCGACGCCGCCAACATCCTCAAGCCGCTGCTGGCTCGAGGCGAGCTGCAGACGATCGGCGCGACGACGCTCGACGAGTACCGCAAGCACTTCGAGAAGGATGCCGCGCTCGAGCGCCGCTTCCAGCCGATCCAGGTCAACGAGCCGTCGGTCGCGCACACGATCAACATCCTCAAGGGCCTGCGCGACCGCTACGAGTCGCACCACAAGGTCACGATCACCGACGGCGCCCTCGTGGCGGCGGCGAACCTCGCCGACCGCTACGTGCAGGACCGCTTCCTGCCCGACAAGGCCATCGACCTGATCGACGAGGGCGGCGCCCGCCTGCGCCTGTCGATCCTGTCGGCCCCGCCGGAGCTGCGCGAGTTCGACGAGAAGATCGCCGACGTGCGCATGCGCAAGGAGCGCGCCATCGAGGACCAGGACTTCGAGGGTGCCGCACGCCTGCGCGACGAGGAGAAGAACCTCCTCGGCGAGCGCCTGCGCCTCGAGAAGCAGTGGCGCTCGGGCGACGGCGGCCCCACGGGCACGCTCGACGAGGGCATCATCGCCGAGGTGCTGGCGAACGCGACCGGCATCCCCGTCTTCAAGCTCACCGAGGAGGAGTCCGCTCGCCTCGTGTTCATGGAGAAGGCGCTGCACGAGCGCGTCATCGGCCAGGACGAGGCCATCGGGGTGCTCGCGAAGTCGATCCGACGCCAGCGCGCCGGCCTCAAGGACCCGCGCCGCCCGGGCGGATCGTTCATCTTCGCCGGCCCCACGGGCGTCGGCAAGACCGAGCTCGCCAAGGCGCTCGCCGAGTTCCTGTTCGACGACGAGGACGCCCTCATCTCGCTCGACATGTCGGAGTACAGCGAGAAGCACACCGTCTCGCGCCTCTTCGGTGCCCCTCCCGGATTCGTCGGCTACGACGAGGGCGGCCAGCTCACCGAGAAGGTGCGCCGCAAGCCGTTCTCCGTCGTGCTGTTCGACGAGATCGAGAAGGCGCACGCCGACATCTTCAACTCGCTGCTGCAGATCCTCGAGGAGGGTCGTCTCACCGATGGTCAGGGTCGCGTCGTCGACTTCAAGAACACGATCATCATCATGACGACGAACCTCGGCACGAAGGACATCGCCGGCGGCCCCGTGGGCTTCGTGCTCGAGGGCGACACCGCCAACGACTACGACCGCATGCGGGCGAAGGTCAACGAGGAGCTGAAGAAGTCCTTCCGCCCCGAGTTCCTCAACCGCGTCGACGAGACGATCGTGTTCCCGCAGCTGACGCCGCAGGAGCTGCTGCAGATCGTCGACCTCTTCGTGAAGCGTCTCGCCGACCGCATGCTCGACCGCGACATGACGATCGAGCTGGCGACGGCGGCCAAGGAGCGACTCATCCACCTCGGCTACGACCCGGCGCTCGGCGCCCGCCCGCTGCGGCGCGCGGTGCAGCACGAGGTCGAGGACGTGCTGAGCGAGAAGATCCTGCACGGCGAGCTCACCGCGGGCGCGCACGTGCTGGTCGACTTCGTCGACGGCGCGTTCACGTTCTCGGTCGAGGACAAGCGCGGCGCTGCGGAGGCCGTGGAGGCCACCGCGAGCTGACGCGCTCCCTCGCACGCACGACGCCCCCGCATCCGATGGATGCGGGGGCGTTGGCGTTTCCGCCAGCTGGTCGAGGAGCGCCGCCCCGCCTCCAGGGGTCGTTCCCACCGCTCCCTGAGGTGCGAGCCCGAAGGTCGAGCCTCGAAGGGATCCCTGCCGATGACCTCGGTCGGGATCCCTTCGAGGCTCGCTTCGCTCGCATCTCAAGGAACGGTCATTGGGACTTCCGGCGCACCGAGACGATGCCGACGACCGGGCCCAGCACCGCGGCGGCGACGGCGAGCAGGCCGATGCCGATGAGCAGCGCGAGGTCCGACGGGCGCTCGTCGGGCTCGGCGGGCATGTCGAGCACGGGCGTCTCGCCCGACGCGACGACGACCGACTCGGGGTCGAGGCGCGAGACGGCGGCGACCGGGTCGACGACGCCGTGGCCGATCGACGGGTCGCTCGTCATGCCCTCGGCGAGCGGCGCCGTCGGCGCGTCGGCCGTGGCCATGAGCCGCTCGGCGACCTCGGCGGCCGTGAGGCTCGGCTGCTCGGCGCGCACGAGCGCAGCGGCGCCGGCGGCGTAGGCGACCGCGAGGTCGGCCTCGTCGCCCGTCACGTGGCCCGCGCCATCCGGCACCGCGCCGACGAGCCCACCGGACGGCGCAGCCAGATCGGGCACGGCGCCCAGCTGCGAGGGGTCGGCGCCGCCCTCCTCGTCGAGCGGTGCGACCGACAGCACGCCGTCGATGCTCGCGGGGAACGCGAGCGCGTCGGTCGTGGGGGCGTTGGCGGCGGCGACGACGAGCACGTCGGCCGCGACCGCCGCCTGCACGGCCTGCTCGAGCTCCGCAGAGCTCGCGGCCGACGTGAGCGGCATCGCGATGACGCGTGCGCCGCCCTGCACGGCGGCCGTGATGCCCTGCGCGAGCAGTCCGGGCAGGTCGTTCGAGAGGTAGAGGGAGTCGGGGTCGCTCGTGACGCGTACCGGCAGGATCGTCGCGCCGGGCGCGACGCCGGCGAACTCGGTGCCGTCGACCTGCCGACCCGCGATGAGCGACGCCACGAACGTGCCGCGGCCGTAGCAGTCGACGTCGCCCGTGCCGCCCGCGAGGTCGGTGCCGGGCAGCACCGACCCCTGCAGCGACGCCGAGGCCGCGCTCACGCCGGAGTCGACGACGGCGACGACGACGTCGCCCGTCGTGCGCGGCCACGCGCGCTCTGCGCCCATCCGCTGCTGGCCCCACGACGCCGTCTCGATGACCGGCGACCCTGACGTCGCCGCGCACGACGCGACGGCGGGCGTCGCTGTCGCGGCGGGCAGCAGCACGCTCGCGACGACCGCGAGCGTCGACGCAGCCGCGACGAGCCCTGCGCGCCTCATGCCACGGGCTCCGTCCAGCCGATCTGCAGTCCCTCGCCGCCGCGACGCGTGAGCAGCGCCGCACGGCCGGGAGGCAGCGGCTTGCCGCGACCGGGCGTGAACGTGAGCGGCTCGGATGCGGGCAGCGACAGCGTGAGCTCCGGCGTGTTCGACTCGTGCAGGCGGCGGATGACCGCATCCATCGCCGTACGGCTCGATCCGGCGCCCGCGCGGGCGAGGATGAGGTGCAGGCCGATGTCGCCCGCCTGCGGGATGAGCTCGACGAGCGGCGTGAGCGGCCCGCCCATGGTGCCGAGCATGAGGTCGTAGTCGTCGACGAACACGAAGTGCTCGGGGCCGCTCCACCAGTCGCGGCGGCGCAGCTGCGCGGGCGTGACGTCGGCGCTCGGCACGCGCTCGCGCAGCTCCGCCACGAGCTTCGCGACGACCTGCTCGGTCGCCGACGTCGAGAACGCCGTGGCGAACTGGTACTCCTCGGGCACCGACTCCACGACGCCGCGGCGCGGGTCGATGATCGTCACGCGGGCGTCCTCCGCCGAGTACGCGTCGACGACGCCGCTCGCGATGAGGCGCATCGCGCCCGTCTTGCCGCTCGCGGAGTCGCCGACGATGCTGAGGTGCGGCTTGGCGGCGAAGTCGTGCCACACGGGCTCGAGGTCCTGCTCGCCGTGGCCGAGCGCGATGCGCGGTCCGGGCGCCGTCGGCGCGGGCAGCAGCGCCGCGTCGAGCACGGCGGGCAGCATGCGCACCTCGGGAGCGACGACGCCGCTCCACGCCTCGCGCACGGCGTCGCCGAGGTCGCGGGATGCGGCGGCGAGGCCGTCGACGGTCGTCGCGCCGTCGATGCGCGGCACGCCGGCGAGGAAGTGCATGCCGTCGGCGTTGATGCCGCGGCCGGGCAGCTGCGGCACGGTCGCGGCCTTGCGCATGCCGTGCACCGAGTCGATCGGGTCGCCGAGCTTCAGCTCGACGCGCGTGCCGAGCTGGTCGCGCAGCGAGCTGTGCACGTCGGTCCACCGGTTCGTGGAGATCATGACGTGCACGCCGTACGCGAGGCCCTGGCGTGCGATCTCGCGCAGCGCCATGTCGTGCTGCTCGAACTCGGCGCGCAGCGCAGCCCATCCGTCGACCACGAGGAAGACGTCGCCGAACTGCTGCTCGGCGAACTCGCCCGCCGCGCGGCGCTGACGGTACTCGGCCATGCCCTCGAGCGATGCGTCGGTGAAGAACTGCTCGCGGTCGCGCAGCAGCGTGCTGACCTCGGCGATCGTGCGCGCCACCTGCTCGCCCTGACGGCGGGTGGCGACGCTGCCGACGTGCGGCAGCGACTCGAGCGTCGAGAGGCCACCGCCACCGAAGTCGATGCAGTAGACCTGCACCTCGGCGGGCGTGTGCGTGAGCGCGAGCGCGCTGACCATCGTGCGCAGCATCGTCGTCTTGCCCGACTGCGGACCGCCGGCGACGCCGACGTTGCCGCCCGCGCCGGCGAGGTCGATCTCGTACAGCTCGCGCGTCTGCTCGTACGGCTTGTCGACGACGCCGATCGGCACGGCGAGGTGGCCGGATCCGGTCCAGCCGATCGCGTGCAGGCCGCGGTCGGGGTCGGGCAGCAGCGGCGGGAGCAGCTGGTCGAGCGTGGGCGGGTCGGCGAGCGGCGGCAGCCACACCTGGTGCGCGGGCGGGCCGAAGCCGACGAGGCGGTCGACGATCATGCCCATGACGGTCTCGTCGGGCGACTCGGCCGCGGCGGGCGCGGGCGCCACCACCGCATCCTCGAGCGCGGGCTGCAGCGACTCGTCGATCGCGGGCGGTGCGACGCGCTCGGCGCGGAACACGACGACCTGCTGGCGCACCTCCTCCTGCCGCTGCTCGCGCGTGCGGCGTCGGTACGTGCCCGAGACGTACGCGGCCTTGAAGCGGGTGAGCGTGGCGACGTCGCTGCGCAGGAAGCCGTTGCCCGGCGCGTTCGGCAGCTGGTGCGCGTCGGGCACGCCGATGACGCTGCGGCTCTCCATCGCCGAGAACGTGCGCAGGCCGATGCGGTACGAGAGGTGGCTCTCGAGCTTCGTCATGCGGCCGTCCTCGAGGCGCTGGCTCGCGAGCAGCAGGTGCACGCCGAGCGAGCGGCCGAGGCGGCCGATCATGACGAAGAGCTCTGCGAAGTCGGGGTTGGATGCGAGCAGCTCGCTGAACTCGTCGACGATCACGAAGAGCGTCGGCATCGCCTCGAGCGGCGCGCCGGCGAGGCGCGCCTTCTCGTGCTCGAGCAGCGACGAGTAGTTGCCGGCCGCGCGCAGGTACTCCTGGCGGCGGTTGAGCTCGCCGGCGAGCGCATCCTGCATGCGGGTCACGAGCGTCGCCTCGTCGGCGAGGTTCGTGATGAGCGCCGACACGTGCGGCAGCTCGTCGAGGCCGAGGAAGGTCGCGCCGCCCTTGAAGTCGACGAGCACGAAGTTCAGCGTCTCCGACGAGTGCGTCATCGCCATGCCGAGCACGAGCGTGCGCAGCAGCTCGGACTTGCCGGATCCCGTGGCGCCGATGAGCAGGCCGTGCGGGCCCATGCCGCCCTGCGCGGCCTCCTTGATGTCGAGGTCGACGGGGTGGCCGCGCTCGTCGACGCCGAGGGGGATGCGCAGGCGCGAGCGGTCGAGCTGCTCGCGCATGAAGCCCTGCGGGCTCCAGCGGTCGACGTCGTCGATGCCGAGCAGCGTCGGCAGCTCGAAGTCCGAGACCATCGGCTCGCTCGCATCCGCCGACCGGCCACCGGTGCGGTAGGGCGCGATGACGCGCACGAGCGCCGTCGCCGCTGCGAGGCTCAGCGCGTCGGGCGTGCACAGCACGGTGCGCTGCACGCCCTCGGTGCGGTCGGTGCGCAGCATGTGCACGACGTCGGGCTGCACGTCGAGCAGCAGGCCCGACGTGTCGGTCTCGTCGACCTCGACGCCGAGCGTGAGCGTGGTGGTGCAGCGGTAGCCGGCGGAGGCGATGCGCGAGCCGGGCGGCGGCGCGACGCCGTCGAAGATCACGAGGTGGTACGGCTCGTCGGCCGTGGGGGCGGCGCCGGGCTCGAACCGCGAGCGGCCGTTGAGGTCGCCGTCGAGCAGCTCGGTGAAGTCGGCGACGTCGACGTCGAACAGGCGCGTCGAGCCTGCGCCGTCCTGGCTGCTGGGGTGCTGCGCGTGCGGCAGCCACTTCACCCAGTCCCAGTCGTCGGCGCGCTCGGTCGTCGTGCACACGGCGATGCGCAGCTCGTCGGGTGCGTGGGCCGTGACGGCCTGCGCGACCATGGCGCGCACCATGGCTCGCGCGGCGTCGTCGTCGCCCATGAGGCGGATGTCGGCGAGGCGACGCAGGAAGAGCGAGACGGGCAGCTGCGGCACGGAGCCGTGCACGGCGATGAAGCGACGCAGCGCGCGAGCGGAGAGCGGCTCGAGGTCGGCGATCGGCTTCGTCGAGAGCGGCGTGATGCGCTGGCTGAGGCTGTGCGAGCCCGTGCCGATGCGCACCTCGCCGAAGTCGCCGTGGCTGCCGCGGCGCTCCCAGAGGCGCGCCGTCATGGCGAGGTTCGACAGCGACGCCGGGTCGGGGTGCCGCCACGTGAGCGACGAGCGCTGCTGCGCCGCGGCGCCGCGCACCTTGGCGCGCATCTGCGCGAGGTAGCGCATGAAGTCGCGGCGGTCGCCGCGCACGGTGTTGCGGCGCTCGGCGGCGGCGCGCGTGAGCTGCACGAGCACCATGAGCACGGCGAGGCCGAGCATGCCGAGGAAGAGGCCGACGGCGAGCGCCGGGTTCCGCTGGCCGAGGAAGACGAGCATCATGACGCCGCTGATGAGCATCATCGGCACCATCATGAGCATCATCAGCGGGTCCTTCGGCTGCAGCTCGGGCAGCGAGGGCGGCTCCTGCAGCTCGATGTCGCCGGAGGGCATCTCGGGCGGCTTCGCCCGCTGCTGCCTGCGGAAGGGGATGGTGCTCATCTCGGGTCTCCTCGATGGATGCGTCACCGTGAGCACGCGCGGCACCCCCTCCTGCGGTTCACCGACGCAGCGGATCGATGGATCGGCGGATGCGATGAACCGTCGGTGAGCGCAGAGGCGTGTGCACAGCATGACGACGCTCGAACAGCGCATGGAGAGCAGCTCGACCCCGGCCCTCGGCCGGGCGCAGTCCGCGGAGGCTGCCGTCACGGCTGCGGCCGGCGCCGGCGACATGTGCCGACTGAGCGTCGTGGGGCCCACGTCGCGCGTCGAGCTGGCCGTGCCGTCGCACATCCCCATCGCCGAGCTGCTGCCGACGATCGTCGGCCACCTCGACCCCATGCTCGCGACGCGCGGCCTCGACCACGGCGGCTGGGTGCTGCAGCGGCTCGGGCATCCGCCCCTCGACGAGGACCTCGGCACCGCCGCCGCCGGTCTGCTCGACGGCGACGTGCTCTACCTGCGGCCGCGCACCGGCGCGCTCGCGCAAGCCCAGTACGACGACCTCGTCGACGGCGTGCAGTCGGTGCTGGACGCGCGCGAGGATGCGTGGGATGCGACGTGGACGCGCCGCGCGGCCCTCGCCGCCGGCGCCATCGCATGCCTCGCGGCCGTCGCGGCGGCAGCCTCGACGGGCGCGGTCGCGCCGATCGTCGTCGGCTCGCTCGCGCTCGTGCTGCTCGCTGCAGGCTCGCTCGTCGGCAGGCTCTGGGACGACGCGATCGGCTCGCTGCTCATCGGCAGCGGCGTCGTCGGCGCCGCCGTCGCCGGCGCAGGGTTGCCCGCCGCGCTCTTCCCCGACGCAGGCACGCCCGCGGTCGCAGCCGTCGCCGTCGCCGCAGCCGCCACCGGCGTCGCCTCCGGTGCCGCGGCCTACGCGCGCGGCGGCATCCGCCCCGCCCTGCTCGCCGTCGCGGGCGCGTCGATCATCGTCGTCATCGGCCTCGCCGCGCCCCTCGTGCTGCGGCTCGAGCTCGTCGCCGGCGCCGCGATCGTCGTGCTCATCGCCCTCGCGGTCGCCCGCGGCATCCCTGGCCTCGCCGCCTGGGTGGGCGGTCTCGCGGTCGACCCCGTGCCGCTGTCGACGAAGGAGTTCCAGACGGGGCTCGACGCCGTGCCCGCCGGCGAGGTCGAGCGCAAGGCCACGATCGCGCAGGCGATGGCGACCGCGCTGTGGATGGCGTGGGCGACCGTGCTGTGCGCCGCGATGTGCGTGCTCGCCCTCGACACGCACTGGTCGGGCATCGCGCTCTCGGTCGCCGCGAGCCTCGGCGTGCTGCTGCAGGCGCGCGAGCTGCACGCGACGTTGCAGCGCGGTGCCGTGCTCGTCGCGGCGGCCATGCCGATCGTCGTGCTCGCCGTCGCGCAGGCGACGCGCCTCGACACGCTGTGGCAGATCCTCATCGCCGGCGGCCTCGTGGTCGTCGCCGCCAACGCGTGCGTCGCGGCGCTGCTGCTGCCCCGCAAGCGCCTCGCGCCCACGTGGGGCCGGGCGGGCGACGTCATGCACTGGCTCTGCGCCATCGCCGTGCCCGCGCTCGCGCTCGCGGTCGTCGGCCTCTACGCGTGGGTCGCCGACCTCGTGTGAACCATCCGCGGCCGTCCGGTCGTGGTCGAAGCGAAGGCAGGAAGGAGGGTTGAGCATGTACGGCAGACGTGATCTCGTGGATGCGCACCTCTTCCTGCGCGGGCGCCTCTCGGCCGCCGTGCTGCGCTCCGACCCCGACGCCCCCGACCGTCCGCTGCGTCGCACGTCGACCGGCATGGGCATCGGCGTGGCCGTCGCCGCCGCCGCGCTCGTCGTCGTGGTGGTGCTGAACATCTTCCTGTTCACCACGAACGACAGCTGGCGCGAGCAGCCCGGCGCGCTGCTCGTCGACGAGTCGACCGGCAGCCGCTACATGCTCATCGACGGCACGCTGCACCCCGTCATGAACCTCGCGTCGGCCGCGCTGCTCGCCGGCGCGCCGCCCGCCGTCATCCAGGTGTCGAGCGACGACCTCGCATCGGTGCCGCGCGGCGAGGCCCTGGGTGCGCCGGGCCTGCCCGACGAGCTGCCCGGTGCGCAGCAGACGTCGCCCGAGTGGGCCGCGTGCGCGGCCGTCGAGGGCACGACCCTGGCGATCGGCGCCGTCGAGAACGGCGAGCCCATCGCCGCCGACGAGGCCGTGCTCGTGACCGCCGACGGCGAGCTGTCGCTCGTCTGGCAGGGCGTGCGCTCGCAGCTCGGCGGCCCGTGGGCGGCACGCGCGATCGGCTTCGAGCCCAACGCTGCACTGTCGGTCGACGCCGCATGGCTCGACACCATCCCCAGCGGCCGCGACCTCGACCTGTCGGCGCTCACGCTCGGCGGCGAGGGCCCCGCGATCGCCGGCGAGCCGACGACGCTCGGCCAGGTCGTCGAGACCGACGACGGCGCCCGCTACGTCGTCACGCAGGACGGCCTCATGCCGATCACCGAGACCGTCGCGGCGCTGCTCACGACCGTGCCCGACCAGGGCCTCCCCGAGCCGCGCACCATCACGCCGCGCGACCTCGTCGCCACGACGGTGTCCGATCCGGCCGCCTGGCAGTCCGAGCTGCCCGAGACGCCGCCGACGGCCATCGCAGCGGGCCTCGCCCCGTGCTCGGTGTGGGCCGACGGCGAGACGAGCATCACGACCGTCGACGGCGCCGCGCTCGCCGAGTCGGCAGGCGTCGTCGCCGTCGCGCCCGGCTCCGGCCTGCTCGTCGCGACCGCCGCGGCCCCCGGCGTCAGCGGCGCCGGCCTCTACCTCGTCGGCGACGACGGCACGAAGTACCCCGTCGCCGACGCCGAGACCGCGGGAGCCCTCGGGCTCGACGCCACCAGCTCCCCCGCCGTGCCCGCAGCGCTGCTCGCGCTGCTGCCGACGGGGCCCACGATCGCGACGTAGGAGAGGAGACCGCCCTTCGACGCACGTACCCCCGACCCCGACCCCTTGACCATCGAACGACTCTGAGAACACCAACACCAAGGAGAACGCAATGGCACAGCTCACCGGCTTCGAGGCGAACACGCTTCGACAGATCATCACCCGCACGATGGAGCAGGTCTCCGCGATGGAGTCCGCCCGCGGCCGCGTCGAGGACGCGACCCAGACCATGGCCGCCGCTGCAGAGGCGCAGGCAGGCATGGTGCTCCGCCAGCGCCTGACCGAGTGGCAGAGCGAGTACAGCGACATCAAGAACAAGCTGGACGTCCTCAACACCCAGGTCCAGACGCTCCTCACGCAGCGCACCAACACCGACGAGTCGACCGCGGCCTCCGCGGCGGCCTGATCCCCGACCCCTCCACGAAAGGAACCGCAATGTCCTTCAACGTCGACCTCGTCCAGTTCGAGACCGCCAACCAGTCGCTCAACGCGTCGTGCCAGGAGGTGGAGCAGATCCTGCAGAACATCTACGACACCATCCGTCCGATGGGCGAGGCCCAGTGGGGTCGTTCGCTGCCCGTGTGGGGCGAGCTGCAGCAGCGCTGGAACACCGAGTACACCGAGGTGCAGCAGGCGGGCGTCAACATCAAGAACGCCGCCGTGCGCGTGCGCGAGGAGTTCTTCGACGGCGACGTGCGAGGCGCAGCCGTCTTCAGCTGAGCCCGACGGGGTGCCCGCGACCTCGCGGGCACCCCTCGGCCGCTCTCGAGAGAGGAGAACCCCATGGCAGACGAAGGCACGAGAGTCGCGTTCGACCGTGAGCAGTACCGCAAGGTGCAGCAGCTCGTCACGGACGTCGAGCGCACGAACGACGACGCCCTCTACGGCACCGACGGCTACGCGATCAGCTCGGACCTGCGGGCGCAGCCCGCGGAGGCCCGCTGGGAGGTCGCCGTGCAGGTCGGCAACGACGTGTCGGCCCTGGCAGGCCAGGTGCGCACGTTCACCGACACCTTCACCGACAAGACGCTCCCGAACTTCCGCGACCAGCTGGAGAAGGCGGAGAAGCTCTTCGAGGAGACCGACGACCTGAGCGTCGCGGACGCCCAGGCCTGACGGCCCACCCATCGAACACGAACCCCCTGCGCACGAGGAGACGACATGGCCGACGACGAGACGACCGGCTCGGGCGACCACGGAGCCTCGGGCGGAGGGGGTTCGTCGACCGGGTCGACCGCGACGGGCGACATGGGTCTCGAGGCGCTCCTCGGCCTCGTGACCGGCGTGCCGGACAGCGGCCTCGCGGCCGTGCTGGAGACGAACCAGGATCCCAAGAGCGGATGGATCACCGGCACGGCAGGCGGTGACGGCCGCGACGCATGGTCGGCGAACATGCGGTACGGGTACTACCACTACGAGGACGACGTCCGCAGCTTCGAGCTCATCGACAACCCTGGCCCGCAGCCCGAGTTCTCGGATGCATTCCAGGCGCTGCGCCGCAACGTCCAGACGATCGCCGACGACAACGCGCCCGGCCTCAGTGCCAGGCGCACGGACACCGCGGCATCCCTGTTCGCGAACTTCACGACGGTCACGGGCCAGAACGCCGAGCAGATCTCGGCGCTCGCGACGGCGCTCGGCGCCGACGACTCGTCGATCCGCGGATCCGCGGCGGCCGCCCTGCTGGCGCAGCTCACCGCGCAGCAGAAGTCGCTCGAGGCCATGCACCGGCAGCTCACCGACGACGGCGGCGTCGCGGCCGGGCTCGAGACCGTCGCCGAGGCGGTGCGCACCTTCATGACGTCGGTGCTCAACACGTGGAACACGCACGGGCCGACGATGGGCAACCTGGCCTGGAATGCCAAGAACGCCGTCATGGCGGACATCGTGCAGTACATCGAGGACGAGGACCAGAAGTGGCGCGCCGGCGCGAGCGGCCGCAACGGCATGACGGTCGACCACGCGAAGGGCGTGTACGCCGCCTACACGTGGGCGGATCGCGGCGGGCTCGCGCCCGAGGGCTTCACGAGCGTCGGCGGCAACCTGCAGAGCGAGGCGACCTACGGCGCCATCAACCGAGCGATCTCGCAGCTGGTCCGCGACGCGGTCGCGACGATGGCCGCCGAGGTGTTCACGGCGCAGCAGACCCTCGAGACGACGATGCGCACCTCGCTGCGCGCGCTCAAGAACATGCAGGACCCGACTGCGATGCCCGAGGACACGACGGCCGACTACGACGGCGGCGACGGCATCGGCGGCGACGGCGCGGGCGGCGACGGCCCGCCCGACATCGACTGGGATGACATCTTCGGCGACGGGCCTGGCGGCGACGGCGTCGGTGGCGACGGCGCGGGCGGGGACGGGCCCGGCGGCGACGGCATCGGTGGCGATGGCGACGACGTCTTCGGCGACGGTCCCGGCGGTGGTGACGGCCTCGGCGGCGACATCGGCGGCGGTGACGGCATCGGCGGTGGTGGCGACGGTGCCGGCGGTGGCGGCGACGGCGTGAGCGGCAATGGCGATGGCGTGTTCGGCGACGTCGGTGGCGACGGCGCCGGCGGCGGTGGCGCTGGCGGCGGTGGCGCTGGCGACTTCGGCGGTGGCGGCGCTGGTGGTGGCGGCGACGGGGTGAGCGGCAACGGCGATGGCGTGTTCGGCGACGTCGGTGGCGGCGGCGCCGGTGGCGGCGACTTCGGCGGCGGCGACGGGCTCGGCAGCGACGGGCTCGGCGGCGACGGCGCGGGCTCGTGGTCGGCCGAGGACGGCGCGGGCGGCGGCGGCGCCGGGGGCGGCGGGGGCTTCGTCGCTGGTGGCGGCGGAGGCGGTGGCGGCTTCGGCGGCTCCCGCGGCGGCCAGAACGGCGGTCAGGGCGGTCAGAACGGCGGCTCCGGCTCGACCGACCAGGAGGACGGCGGCTCGGGAGCGTTCGGCGACGTCGACATGCCCGACCTCGCGGACCCGAACGACGTGTTCTCCGAGCTGACGTCGCCTGACGAGGACGGCGGCGGCGCGAGCGCAGGCGGTGGCGGCGGCACCGACGGCGGCGGCCAGGAGGCCACCGCCGGCGGTGGCGGCTCGGTCATGCCCGACGGCTCGGCGTGGACCCCCGATGGCGGCCTCGGCGGCGATGGCGCTCTGGGGTCCGACGGCTCCGGGGGCATCGGCCAGGACGACGGTGGGAGCTCGCAGTGGGGCGGCTCCGGCGTCGGTGGCGATGGCGCCGGCTCGGACTGGAGCGGCTCTGGCGCGGGTGGCGATGGCGCTGGCTCCGAATGGGGTGGCTCTGGCGTGGGCGGCGACGGTGCGGGCTCGAACTGGGGCGGCTCCGGTGTCGGCGGCGACGGTGCTGGCTCCGAATGGGGTGGCTCTGCCGTGGGCGGCGACGGTGCGGGCTCGAACTGGGGTGGCTCGGGTGTCGGCGGCGACGGTGCCGGCTCGGAGTGGGGTGGCCCTGGCGTGGGCGGCGACGGTGCGGGCTCGAACTGGGGTGGCTCGGGTGTCGGCGGCGACGGTGCCGGCTCGGAGTGGGGTGGCTCGGGTGTCGGCGGCGACGGTGCCGGCTCGGAGTGGGGTGGCTCCGGCGCGGGCGGCGACGACTGGTTCGGCGCGGGCGGCAGCGGTGACGGTGCGGGCTCCGAGTGGGGTGGCTCGGGCGCCGGCGCATGGGACGACTTCGCGGCTGGCGGCGGTGCTGGCAGCGGCGGCGATGCCGCGTTCGGCGGGTCCGGGTCCGGCTCGGGTTCCGGCGCCGGCGGAGGCGGAGGCGGAGGCGGAGGCGGATTCTCGCCCGGCGGCGGTCTCGGCGGCCTACCCTCGAGCGCGCTCGGCGGGGCCGGGACGGGTCTGGGCGACGGCCTCGGCGGCAGCGCATCCTT
The DNA here is from genome assembly GCF_900099705.1 of Agrococcus jejuensis. Taxonomy (NCBI): domain Bacteria; kingdom Bacillati; phylum Actinomycetota; class Actinomycetes; order Micrococcales; family Microbacteriaceae; genus Agrococcus; species Agrococcus jejuensis. The sequence goes on along the minus strand of NZ_LT629695.1, from coordinate 1,171,667 downwards.
CGGCACCCCCGGCGGGGAGGCCGCGGGCAGCAGCGACGCGTTCGGCGCGCGCGGCGCTGGCGGCGACGACGGCGCCTTCGGTGCCGGCGGCGGCGCGGGCAACGGCGCAGGCAATGGCGCAGGCTCGAACGCCGGCATGGCCGGCGGTGGCATGGGCGGCGGCGGCATGCCGATGATGCCCATGGCTCCGGGTTCGCAGGGGTCGAAGGATCGCGACCGCGAGCGCAACACCTGGCTCGCGGAGGACGAGTCGATCTGGGGCACGACCAACGCCGACGGGAACGGCGTCATCGGGCTCGGCGAGGAGCGCGAGCCGGTGCAGCCGGCCCACGTGCCTGCGGGCGTGGCCGGTGGCCGCGCACCGGAGGCGAAGCGGCGTGCCGAGTCCGGCGCGACGGAGCAGGCTGCGGCAGCGCAGCGGGAGGGAGCATCGTGATGCAGCTCACCGGAGACGACATCGAGCAGATGATGGCCGAGGTGCGCCAGACGCGCGCCGACCTCGCCGAGCGTGCGGCCGAGGTCGACGCGCTCACGGCGACCGCGACGTCGAAGGATCGCGTGCTGAGCGCGACGGTCGACGCCCAGGGCGTGCTCACCGAGCTCAAGATCACGGGGCAGTCCTGGCGCGAGCTCGCGCCCAAGGAGCTGTGCTCGAAGATCGTCGCCATCGTGGCGCAGGCGCAGCAGGACGTGCAGGAGCAGGCGAAGGCGCTCCTCGCCGACGGCGACGGCCCCGAGGGCCTCGACCCGATGGCCGGCCTGCCGTCGGCCGACGAGATGACGGCGATGATGCAGGGCCTCGTGGCGCAGTTCGGGGAGGTGCGTCATGAGCGTTGAGCCGTTCGCCGCCGACCCCGATCGCCTGCGTCAGAGCGCGCAGCGGCTCCGCGCGCTGCAGAGCCGCGTGCACGGGCTCTCGTCGACGGTCGACCAGCTCGCCTCGCGCTATCCGCAGGCAGCAGGCGACGGCGACTTCAAGGAGTCGTACGACAAGAACTACGTGCCGGCCGCCGCTGCGGCGAAGGAGTTCATGACCGCGCTCTCGTCGTCGGTCGAGGAGATCGCCGAGGACACGGCGACCGTGGCGCGCGAGTTCGCGCAGACCGACGACACCGCGACGCGCGAGAGCCGGCACCAGATGTAGGGCGACCCGGGTCCGCCGGACCCGGAGGGATGCCCGCTCGGGCTCGAGGGAGAGGAGGATGCGATGGCGCTCATGGTCAGCAACGAGGCCGCCAACCTCTTCCTCGTGCTCGCGGGCGAGCGCTTCCCCATGGCCAACGAGGACCAGCTGCGCGCGCTCGCGCAGGGCTGGGAGCTCGCGGCCCGCGAGCTGAACGACCTCGACGGCGACATGCGCCGCGACCTCGCCGCCACGCAGCAGGGCTTCTCGGGCATGAGCGCCGACGCCTACGACCAGTACGTGGCGTCGCTCACCGAGGGCGACGCGCTGCGCGAGGTCGCCGAGTCGATGCTGTCGAGCTCGCAGTTCCTCGAGAAGCTCGCGCTCGACGTCGAGTACACCAAGTACACGCTCATCGGCGCGCTCATCGCCCTCATCGCCGAGATCGCGTGGGCGATCGCGATGGCCGTGCCGTCGTTCGGCGCGTCGATGGCCTGGCTCGCGGCGCGCAAGGCGATGTACACCATCCTGTTCCGCACGATCCTGCGCAAGCTGCTCGCCGAGATCGCGAAGGGTGCCGCGTTCAACGTGCTGAGCGAGGTCGCGATCGACGCCGTCGCGCAGCTCGTGCAGATGGCCGAGGGGAACCGCACCGAGTGGGATGGCGACAAGACGTCGGGCGCCGCGGCGGGCGGCGCGCTCGCCGGCATGTTCGGCGGCGTCGTCATCGTCGGCGGCGCGGGCCTCGGCAAGGCGTTCGGCAAGGGCGCGGGCGACGGCATCGGCGATGGCGTCGGGTCGGGCGTCGGCAAGGGCGTCGGCGACGACGTCGGCGACGGCATCGGCTCGGGGGCCGGCAAGGGCATCGGCGACGACGTCGGCGATGGCATCGGGTCGGGCGCCGGCAAGGGCGTGGGCGACGACGTCGGCGATGGCATCGGCACGCCTCCACCCGGCAAGGGCGCCGACGGCGGCGACGGCGTGGACGTGCCGCCGCCGGGCAAGGGCGCCGATGGCGACCTGCCGCCGACGACGGGCTCGAACGACGCGCCGAAGCCGCACGGCATCAAGGACACGGCGCAGGACATCGCGACCGACTTCGTCGGTGAGGCGTTCGTCGAGGTCATGACCGAGGGCACCTACAGCGCCATCCAGGGCGAGGGCTTCCAGGTGGGCGTCGGTGGGGTGCTCTCGGCGGCGTCGTCGAGCATCGGCACGGGGCTCGGCACCGCGGCCGGCTACCACGCCGGCACCGCGTTCGGGGGCCCGGGACCGTCGGATGGCGGCTCGGGCGGCGACGGCGGCACGCGCTCCGACCCCGGCGCGGGACAGACCCCCATCACCGACACCGGCGCCGGCCCCGGCCTGGGTGCCGGTCCGGGTCTCGGTGCAGGTCCGGGGCTCGGCGCGGGACCCGGGCTCGGAGGCGGCCAGGGATCCGCGAACGGGTCCGGCCCGGGCAACGGCCAGAGCTCCGGCAACAGCCAGGGCTCGGGCAACGGCCAGGGCTCCGGGATCGGCCAGGGACCGCGCGACGGCCAGGGCGCGGGTGACGGCCAGGGACCGCGCGACGGCCAGGGCGCGGGTGACGGCCAGGGGCCCGTCGACGGCTCGGGGTCGCAGCAGGGTCCGCGCGACGACTCGCAGCAGGATGCCGGTGGCCAGCAGGGCGACGGCACCACGAACGCGCCGAACCCGCTCGCGGGCAGCACCTCGAACGCGCCCGATCCCCTCGGTGGCCGCCCCGATCCCGAGGGACAGCAGGCGCAGGCCGCCGCGGGCGAGACCCCTCCGGCAGGGCAGCAGCCCGGCGGCCAGACCCCCGGGTCGCAGGAGCAAGGATCGTCGACCCCGTCCGGACAGCAGGAGCAGGGCCCGTCGACGCCGGGCTCGCAGCAGGATGGCGCGCAGCAGCAGCAAGGATCGACGCCTCCTGGCGCGCAGCAGCAGGGCGCCACGCCGCCCGGATCGCAGCAGCAGGGGCCGACCACGCCGGGCTCGCAGCAGGACTCCACCGTGGGTCAGGACTCGACCGTGGGTCAGGGCTCGACCGTGGGTCAGGGCTCGACGGTGGGTCAGGGCTCGACGGTGGGTCAGGGCTCGACGGTGGGTCAGGGCTCGACGGTGGGTCAGGGCTCGACGGTGGGTCAGGACTCGACGGTGGGTCAGGGCTCGACGGTGGGTCAGGGCTCGACGGTGGGTCAGGGCTCGACGGTGGGTCAGGGCTCGACGGTGGGTCAGGGCTCGACGGTGGGTCAGGGCTCGACGGTGGGTCAGGACTCGACGGTGGGTCAGGACTCGACGGTGGGTCAGGGCTCGACGGTGGGTCAGGGCTCGACGGTGGGTCAGGACTCGACGGTGGGTCAGGACTCGACGGTGGGTCAGGACTCGACGGTGGGTCAGGACTCGACGGTCGGGCAGGACTCGACCGTGGGTCAGGGCTCGACGGTGGGTCAGGGCTCGACGGTGGGTCAGGACTCGACGGTGGGTCAGGACTCGACGGTGGGTCAGGACTCGACGGTGGGTCAGGACTCGACGGTCGGGCAGGACTCGACGGTGGGTCAGGACTCGACGGTCGGGCAGGACTCGACGGTGGGTCAGGACTCGACCGTGGGTCAGGACTCGACGGTCGGTCAGGACTCGACCGTGGGTCAGGACTCGACCGTGGGTCAGGACTCGACCGTCGGGCAGGACTCGACGGTCGGCCAGGATCCGACGGTGGGCCAGGACTCGACCGTCGGGCAGGACTCCACAGTCGACCAGGATGCGCCGACGCAGGCCGACACGACGACGGACACGACGCAGTCGGACACGACGCAGTCGGACACCGAGCAGACCGACACCGAGCAGTCGCCCGCAGCCACGCCTCCCGCCTCGACGCCCGGCAGCACGTCGCCGTCGAACACGACGCCGGCGCCGACCCCGACGCCTGGGCAGTCCACCGACACGACGTCCACCGTCGACGTCGACGCGACGTCCGACGCGCCGGTCACGACCGACACGACGCCCGACGGACAGCAGGACGCGCGCGACCCGTCGACGCAGGATCCGGCCACCGACGTCGACGGACAGCCGCGGCGCGACGACGCGCCGGCTCCCGACGCCACGCACGCGGACGCCGACGCCGACGCCCGCAGCGACAGCGACAGCGACACCGAGACCGACGTCGACTCGATCTTCAGCGACGACGGCAGCGACGCGTCGAGCATCACGACGGTCGACTCCACCGACGTCGCGACCGACGCGCAGGCATCGGACGACGGCACCTCGGGCACCGCGCCGACGCCGACCCCCGTGCCGGTCGCAGGGCAGTCGCCGACGACGACGCCAGCCGCGGTCGGCACGCAGGCCCCCGGCACGCAGGCCCCCGGCACGCAGGCTCCGGGCCAGACCGGTACCCAGTCCCCGGCGACCACCGGCACGGCCAAGGGCGCCACGCCCCCCGCGAAGCAGTCGCCGCAGCGGCCGACGACGCAGCCCGCGACGCAGTCCACCGCCCAGGCGCCCGTGCCCGGCCGCAAGGGTCCGGAGACGGCGACGGCCACCGCCGGCACCACGAAGCCCGACCCGATCCGCGAGTCGAAGGTCGACCCCTCGAAGGCGCCGGCGTCGCAGCGGCCCAGCACGGTGCCGCCCGCACCGCCGCTGCCGACACCCTCGAAGTCCGCGACGCCCACGCCCACGCCGGCGACCGCGACGCCCATCCCGACCTCGACGGCGCCCACGCCGCCGCCGCTGCCGCGTCCTGCGCCGCGCCTGCGTGCGAGGGACGAGCAGGGGCCGCCCCGTCGCCGTCGCCCCACCCCGCCGCGACGCGGACCCGACCCGCGCATCCCCGCGACGCGCGACGAGGGATGGCGCCACGCGCCCGACCGCAGGGCGCCCTGGGCCGACCCGACCGCGACGCCCATCGCCGAGACCGACTGGCGGTCGCGGCTCGCATCCGCGACGCCGCACACCGTCTCGCTGCGGGTGGCCGACGTGCGCACCGACGGCCGTGGCGGCCGCCTCGCACGCTTCGAGGGCATCCTCGGCTACGACCGCGCCCGCGTCGTCGTGCCCGACGGTCGCGCCGTGCAGGTCTACACGGTGCGCGTGCACCTCGAGCGCGGGCAGGGCGTGAGCGACGCCGACGTGACCGCAGCCAAGGAGCGCGCACGCACGAGCGTCGAGGCGATCGCCAACCAGGGCTACCGCCTGCCGAGCGGCGACCAGTTCCACCTCGACGTGCAGTTCGTCGACACCGCCGCCGAGGCCCACAGCACGATCGAGGTCGTCGCCCCCGTCGACGAGATCGGCGAGACGGGACGCGGCCCCGACGGTCGACGGCCCACCGGCACCGACCAGCGCCACTGGCGCAGCGACGAGCGCGGCAGCGTCTACACGCACGAGCTGCTGCACTCCCTCGGCCTCGCCGACGAGTCGGTCGACCCGCGCCGCGTGTTCCAGCAGGATGCGACCCGCAGCGCCGTGCACACGGACGACGGCATCATGGGCGACGCCGTGCACCGCGACGGGGCAGCGCTCTACCCGCGCAACCTCTGGATGATCGAGCGCATCGCCGACGGCGAGCGCCAGCTGCCCGAGCACACGTACCCGGCGAACGACCTGCTGCAAGGGCAGCCCCTGCCGCTCGCGTCCATCCGCAATCCCGACGGCATGCACACGCAGGTCGCGAACCACCTCGGCGTCACGCCCGACCGCGTGCGCGACGCGCTCGGCCTCACCGACACGTCGACGGATGCGCAGGTCGCCGAGGCCTGGCGCGGCGTGCTCGACGCCGGGTCGATCACGGTCGACGGCCGCACGGCCACCGTGCGCACGGCCGACGTGCAGATGCCGGCCGTGACGCCGGTCGCGGCCGTCACGCCGAAGCCGTCGACCGATGCCGCGACTGACGCCGATGGCACGAACGGCACGAACCGCGCGAGCGGCACCGACGCGACGGCCGACGGCGAGGCCAAGCCCGAGCCCGCGCCGAAGGTGCAGGAGCCCACCGACGTCTTCAGCCGCACGCAGGACGTCGAGCGCTCCGACAAGACCTCGGTGAGCAACTCCGCGAAGGCCGAGCTGCAGCTCACGGTCGCCATGGGACCGACGCCCGGCTTCCCCGCCGCGACCTTCGGCATCGGGGCGACGACGGGCGCCGACCTCGGGCTCAAGTCGACGCTGCGCGACACGGCGGCGCCCAAGGCGGGGCTGACGCCCGCCCACGCCGACGTCACCTTCGACCTGACGACCGACGGACGCACGACGCAGGTCGACGTCGAGGCGAACCTCACGATGCCCGAGGTCTCGCACGCGTCCGCGACCGCCCCGAGGCAGGACGGGCGCGTCCCCGGCGAGGCGTCGACGTGGCAGAACGCCGACCTGCGCGGCATCGGGCCGCGCCGCGTCACGACCCTCGCCGACGGCACGGTGCGGCCCCGCTCGCAGCGCGACGTCGACGCGCTCACGGGCATCCTCACCGCATCCGGCGACGCGAAGGCACGCGGCGACCGGTCGACGTTCTCGGTGACCGACGACGCCCCGCGCACCGCCTACCTCGGCATCGCCGACGGGGGTAGCAAGACTACGCGCGGCACGGCGTTCTCGTCGGGATGGTCGAAGGGCGTCGACCTCAGCGCCACGGCGGGCGCACGTGGCCGCCTGCGCAGCTTCCTGCGCATCGGCGGTGGTCTCACCGTCACGTCGAGCGGCCAGATCGGCGGCTCGAAGGAGACGAAGCACTCGTCGGCGCGCAGCGACGACGACAAGGTCGCGATCTACTCCCTCAGCCGCACCGTGCAGGTGCAGCCGCGCTTCGGCCTCGGCTCGCCGCGGTCGGTCGAGGTGCAGACGACGTTCTCGGTGCCGATCGCCGACGCCGCGGCGCGCGGCCTCTGGCTGCCGGGACCCGTGCGGCCCGAGGGCATGACGATGCACGAGGGCCCGTTCCGCCCGGAGTCGACCTTCGACCCGTCGCGCGACTCGTTCGTGTCCGTGCCGCCCGACCTGTCGACCCGGATCGGCGACGGGCTCGAGCTCTCGGACAAGGGCAGGGAGGCCGTGGCGAGGAAGTTCGCCGACGACGCCAAGGCCAAGGCTTCGATGCAGGACGCGGCCACCGACGGCACGACGGCCGTGTGGCACGAGGGCGGCCGCACGCACCGCATCACGATCACGGCCGACGTCACGCTCGGCGACGTGGGCACGACGGCGGACTCGCGCACGTCGAAGCACGAGGAGTCGGTGTCGAGCAAGCGCGAGATCACGATGGACTCGAAGGCGACGCAGGGCTTCACGTTCGGGTCGCAGGCCATCGCATCCTTCGCCTCGACCACCTCGCAGGCCGCGGCTGCATCGCCGACGGCCGAGAAGAACTGGGGCAACGCGATCCTGCAGCTCTCGGGCGGGCATCAGCGCACGGCGAAGAACGCCGCGCAGCACACGATTAAGGACACCCGCGCCGCATCGAGCATCGGTCCGGCCGGCTACCACCCGACGAAGACGACGCTCAAGGTCGTGCACGAGTCGACGAAGGACCCGAGCTTCCTGCAGCGCGGCCTCGCGGGCGGCAGGCTGCTGGGCAGCGGCCCGACCGCCGACCGGCACACCGTCGAGCGCCCCGACCTCGGCCAGTCGATCGACATCGATGGCGTCGCCGTGCGCCGACCGCAGCTCGACGGCACGACGCCCGACGCGACGAGTCCGCGGACGTTCGTCGGCGACGTGGGCGACCCGCGGTTCCAGGAGATCGACGCCGCCGACCTCGGTGCCTACGCGAAGGTCGAGCGGGTCAGCGGCCACGAGGCGCACGCGAGCCTGCTCGACGCCTCGCTGTCGAAGCGAGCCGACGTCACGAGCGGCACCGGTGCCAAGCACCGCAGCCCGCTGGGCAGCGGCAACTTCTCGAGCTGGGGATCGCGCGCGTTCGATCCCGTCGCGGGCCCGACGATCACGCGCTCGCCGTTCACGAAGCCCGGCGAGGTGACGGCCGCGACCGTGCAGGGCCTCGGCTCCGACGCGGGTCTGCGCACGATCGCGAACGAGGGCCTCGGCGATCGCGGCGTGACGACGGGCGACATGGTGCTGTCCGGCAAGATCCGCGACATGCACGGCTCGGTCGAGGTCAAGCAGCGGCTCGGCAACCCCTCGTTCGTCACGACGCGCGACAACCGCACGCTCATGCGCGGCTCGGCCGACGACCGCGCCGTCGGCACGTCGAAGGAGTGGAGCCTGAACGGCGGGCTCGACGGCATCGTGCGCGCCACCGCGCCGGGCGGCAAGGACAACTTCCTCGCCCAGATCGGCGCGAAGCTCGGCTACACGCACGGCCGGTCGAAGGAGGCGGAGCGCTCGTCGGGCACCGCGAGCGAGCGGTCGAAGGTCGGCGAGACGGCCGTGCTGCGGTTCGACGCCGAGCGCAGCTACAGGCCCACGGTCGAGCTGCGTCGCTGGCGGTGGCGCAGCGGCTTCGCCAACCCGTCGTACACGCGCTACGAGCCCGCATCCGTCGACGTCGAGCTGCCCGTGCGCGAGGCCGCCGCGCTGCTGCAGAAGCACGGCATCGAGCTGCCGCCCGAGCTCGTCAAGCACGCGCCCACGCCGCCCGCGGCGCCGCCGGTGACCCCCGCCCCGCCCGTCGTCGCCACCCCGCCCGTCGTGACGCCCGCGGGCATCGAGCTGGGCTCGCTGCCGCCCCGCGATCCGACGAACCCGCCCGCGAACCCCGCGAATCCGCCTGCGAACCCGCCCGCGAACCCCGCGAATCCGCCTGCCGCCCCCGCCGCCGACCCGCTCGCGCCCTTCCGCGACGACTCCGACGCCGTCGTGGGAGAGAGCCGCATCACCAAGGATGCGCTCGCCCGCATGGAGCGCAACTGGCGTCCCGTGGGCATCGACGAGCGCACGCGCCAGCAGATCCTCGGCGAGGTGCGCCGCGTGCTCACCCAGAGCTCCGGCTCGGGCTTCGTGCGCGACGCCATGGTGGGCCCGACCCGCATCACCGTGCCGCTGCCCGCCGGTCCGTTCACGCAGCGCACCGTCACGATCGAGCTCGACGTCTCGCATCGGCCCGACGCCACCGACCCGGCGACGCAGCAGTCGCTGCAGGGCGAGACGCTCTCGACCGAGCGCTCGGGCGGCGCGACGCGCAAGCGGGGTCGATTCCACCTCGTCAACATCGGCGCCGACGGCCGGATCGGCTTCTTCACCAGGCCCGATGAGGTCGACGACCTGCCGGGCGGCGAGGCCGCGACCCAGCAGGACTGGACCGTCTTCAACCGTCGGTGGGACACGAGCGCCTCGGGGCCCGAGTCGCCGAAGCTCGCCACGACGGCCGAGCACGAGTCGCTCGAGCAGCACCACGTGCCCGTGACCTACGACGTGCGGCTCGAGCTGCACGAGCACGTCGGCGGCGCCCTCGACTCGCTGCTGCCGCGTGCGATCACGAAGGGCTCGCACACGCCGCTCGCGCCGATCTCCGTGGGCGGCACCGTCGACATGCTCGAGCCCACGAACTCGCCCGATGCGCTCGATTCGCCACCGGCCCCCGATCGCGCCGCGCAGCAGCACCAGCTGCCCGCGGTCGGTGCATGGCGACCCGTGCGCTGGGACCACGCCGGCGTCGACGACGTGCGCACGATGGTCGAGGACAAGCTCGCCGCGAAGGGCGGTCGGGCGCGTCGGGGCGACGTCTACGACGAGGCGCTGCAGACCGCGATCTCGAACCCGATGCTGTTCAACGCGATCCCCAGGATCGTGTCGGGCGAGACGTTCAGCATCGACGAGCTCATCGCGCGCCGCGGCGCGTTCCGCGACCTGCGCTCCGACCTGTCGATCTCGGGCGGCCTCGTCGAGCCTTCCATCCGTCCAGGCTCGACGTCGCCCTCGACGACGCTGCAGCACACCGTCGACCTGGGCGTCGGCATCGCGGAGGCGAAGAAGCGCGCCGACGACGCCGGCATGTCGCTGCCGTTCGGGCTCTCGGGCATGACCGACGCCGGGCTGCTCGCGGGCGTGCTCGCGCCGTCGTTCAAGAGCTCGACGAGCCGCACCGACGAGCAGGGCACCGACGTGAAGACGTCGGAGAAGATCACGCACAAGGGCCGCTCGTTCATCGTCGACGCCCACCTGCGGCTGCGCATCACGGCCGGCACGTCGACGATCGTGAGCAGTGGGGGACCGCGGCAGCCCGGCGAGGTCGACGTGCCCGTCGTGCTGCAGGTGTGGGAGCAGCAGCTCTCGGCGCTCGGGCTCGCGGTGCCCGCCGACACCGCCGGCGACGCCGCGCGCGCCGCCGAGGCCGACCGCGAGCGCGCCGAGGCCGCGGCCCGCGAGGATGCGGCGCGCGCTGAGCGCGAGGCGGCGGCGCAGCGCGCTCGCGACGCGGAGCGGCGCGAGGCCGAGGAGCGCCTGGCGCGGTTCCGCCGCGAGGAGGAGCAGCGCAGGGAGCGCGAGCGCCAGCAGCGGGAGCGTCGGGAGCTGGAGCGCCAGGAGCGCGAGGCGGCGCAGCGTCGCGAGCGAGTGCGCGAGGACGCGGAGCGCCGCGAGCAGGAGCGTCTGGATGCGGAGCGCCGGGAGTGGGATCGCCAGGACGCGGAGCGCGCGGAGGCCGAGCAGCGGGAGGTCGAGCGTCAGGAGCGCGAGGTGCGCGACGAGCGCGAGCGCCGCGCGGCGGCTGCCGATCGGCGCGAGCAGGAGCGGCGCCGCGACGCCGAGCAGCGGGAGGCCGACGACCAGCAGCGCGAGGAGCAGCGTCAGGAGGAGCGCGACCGCCGCGCCGAGGCCGTCGAGCGCAGGGAGCAGGAGGCCGAGCGTCGCCGACGTGCCGAGGCTGCCGAGCAGCGTCGCGACCAGCAGCGCGAGGCCGCCGAGCGCGACGCCGCCGAGCGCGAGCGGAGGGCGCGGGCCGAGGAGCGCGCCGACGCTGCCGAGCGCCGCCGGGCCCAGGAGCGCGAGGCTGCGCAGCGCGAGGAGCAGGCGACCGAGACGGCCCTCGACGAGCGCCCGGCGCCGAGCGACCGGGTCGACGACGGCTACGAGGCCGACGACGACGCCGACCGCATGGTCGACGACGAGCTCGCGTCGCTCGCCGACGACGACGCGCCGACGACGACCCCGACGCCGCCGACCACGCCCGCGCCCGCCGTCGAGACCGCCCGCGACGACGCCGCCTCGGAGTACGAGACCGCCGACGAATACCTCACGGCCGAGGAGGGCGACGTCGAGGTCGACGCCGCCGACGACGCCGTCGAGACGGAGTCCACCTCCGAGTACGAGACCGCGAACGAGTACTTCACGGCGTCGGAGGGCGAGGACGACGAGCCGCAGGCGCGCCCCGCGCCGCCGCGCCCCAGGGATGTGCCGCCCGTGCGATCCGAGCCGCTGCCGCCCGTCGCGCCCGCGCCGATCCCGACGCCGACGCCGACCCCGGCGCAGCCGCCGGCGTCGGCGCAGCCCGCGCCCGCATCCGACGCATCCGACGCGGCCGACGCGGCCGACGTCGAGTCGGTGCACGACGACGCGTCGACCGAGCGCCCCCGCGAGCCGGAGCTCGCGACCGACGAGCCGACGACGCCCGAGCGACCGCACCACGACACCTGGATCCCCGACGCGCCCACGGGCGGCTTCGTGCCCGAGGAGGACGACGAGCTCGAGGACCGCATCGTGCTGCCCGACGGCACGCTCACGGGCGACGGCTCGACGTTCGACGCGCAGGCCTTCTTCGACGACGCGCTCAGCCGCTCCTGACGACGCGCGGGGGACGCGCCGCGCGGCGGTGAACCGCCGCCGACGCTCGGCGCGTGATCGTGCTGAGGGAAGGAAGTGCCGTGACGTCGATCACCGTGCAGCGCACCGGCTTCGGGATCGTCGTCGCCGAGAGCGACGACGCGGAGGCCACGGCGGTCCTCGAGGGCCTGCCGCCGTTGCGCGCCGCCCGGTACCTCACCGCGACGCCCGCGTTGCGCGATGCGCTGCGCAGCGCCGACGCCGAGGTCGTCGACGCCGTGCTGCCGCACCTCGACGGCGAGGTCGTGGTGCCCGAGGCGGGCCTCGCGAAGCGCGGCGACGACGGCGAGGCCGAGAGCACGCGCCTCGCGCAGGCGCTCGGCGTCTCGGTCGTCGCGCCCGAGGGGCGCATCGTGCGCTGCGAGGGCACGCTGTTCTCGGTCGGCGGCGGCGACGGATGGATCGCGCAGAGCCCGTTGGGCGGTCGCGTGCGCGCCGGGCGACGCTACCCCGCGCCCGCCTGGCAGTCGCAGCTGCCCGAGTCGCTGCGCGGCGCCGCCCACATCCCGGCCGGCCTGTGGATCACGGCAGGCACCGCGCCCAGGCACGCCATGCGGCTCGCGGGCATCGCGGTGCGCGAGCGGCAGCTGCTCGTCGTCGCGGGCAGCCCCTCAGAGCCCGCGCCCACCGAGGAGCGTCTGCTCGCGGTGCTGCGATCCCTGCCCGTCGAGACGCGCTCGGCGGTCGTGCTGGCGGGCTTCGGCCAAGGCAGCCTGCCGCTCGACGTCGTGCGGTCGCTCGCGGCCGCGCTCGACCAGCCGCTGCGCGTCGCGCACGGCGTCGAGCTCGACGGCGCCCCCGTGCGCATCGACGGCGACGAGGATGCGCTGCCGACGACGCTCGCCCTCGAGAGCGTGTGCGCCCCCGACGGCACCGTGACGCTCGAGCGGTGGGCGCCGCCGCCCGGGCTCGTCGCCGCGAACGCCGTCGAGTACCGCCTCGGCGAGACCCCCACGACCAGGCGGCGCGCGGGCGACCGGTGGGTCGTGCACGTCGTCTCCGCCGGCCTCGTCGTGCGCCCCGCCGGGCAGCCGCTCGTCGACCATGCGGCGCTCGAGGCGCCCGCAGCGTCGCTCGGCATCTTCGTGCAGTGCGATGGCGCGCAGCAGCCCGCGGCGCTGCCCGCGCTGCTCGCGCCGCTGCGCGAGCGGCTCGAGCAGCGCAGCGCCGTGACGATCCATCCCGTCGACGGCGCCGCGAGGCGCGTGGTGCGCGACGCGTACCCGGGCGAGTGGGCGCCGACCGAGTCGCTCGCGATCACGGCCGACGGGCGCATCGTCGCCGCCGCGGCCGACGCGAGCGGCGACACCGACGTGCCGGTCGCGCCTGCCGCGACGACGGAGGCCGTCGCCGAGGGGACGCCCGCCACCGAGGTCGAGGCCGTCGAGCTCGCGACGATCGCCGTCGCCGTCGCGGTCGCGTCGCTGCGTGCCGAGCAGCCGGATGCCGCAGCGGCCGACGACGTCGCGCCTGCACAGCCGGAGCGCACGGTGCAGCCGGAGCGCACGCGGGCGCAGCGCCGTAGCGACGCGACCGAGCAGCCCTCGCGCACCCCCGTCCGTGCGGCAGCGGTGCCCGCATCGCTCGCGCCCGCGACCGTGGACGCCGTCATCGGCGGCGACGACGACGCCCCGGCGCCCGAGGAGAGCGCAGGCGCCGCGTCGCGACGCGCACGCGACGCCCACGTCACGAACGTGCCGACCGTCGACACGGCGGCGGCCGCCTGGTACGCGGCCGCCGTGCGGCGCCCGACCCCGGCCGAGGCATCCGACGACGCGGCGCTGCCCTCGGACGCGCAGCAGACGCCCGCTCCCGCTGCCGCGCCGGCACCCGCACCGACCATCGCGCCCGAGGCGGCAGCTCCTGCGGCGCCGCGGGCGCGACCGGCCGCGCCCAAGGAGGCCGAGCCCGCCGCTGCCGCGGCCGCTGCGGCCGGCGCCCCCGCAGCGCCGACGCGGGCCGCCGCCGGCGCAGCGAACGACGCGCTCTCGCGGGCGCTGCAGGGATCGGCCGCGACACGACTGCTCGGCGGCGGCACCCGCGGCGCGACGGCGCGACCGACGACCGAGGTCGGCGAGCAGCGCGAGGCCGCGCCCGAGCGCGTCGCGGCACCGGCGCCCGCCCAGCCGGCGGCGACGCCCGCCCTCGCAGCGCAGGTCGAGCCCGTCGTCGCGACGGCCGCCGTCGCGCCCGAGCCCGCGCAGGCACCGGCTCCGGCCCCGGCGCCGCGCCCCACCGCATCCGCCATCGACGTGCCGCTCGGCGTGCGCTCGACGGCCGACCAGCGCCATCGCGTGCGCTCGGCGCTCGGCTCCCGGTACGACGTCGCGAGCCGCACCGTCGCGCAGCTGCTCGCGCAGCAGCCCGGCATGCGCGTCGCGACCGACCGCTCCGCGATGCTCACGGGCCTCTCGCTCGTGCGGGTGTTCGCGACGGAGCCGCACGCCGAGTACGACCTCGACTTCCACACGTGCCTCGCCGAGGGGCTCGCGATGCTGCCGACGGCGCGCTCGGTCGTGGTGCGCGGCATCCCCGCGGGCGTCGACGCCACGCCCGGCTCGCTCCTGCGGCTGCGCACGCCGCTCGTCGCCGCCGCGGCCGACGGTCCCGCGACCGGCCCGTCGGAGGCGCTCATCTGGACCACGAGCGGACGCCGCCTCGACCGCGTGCTGCACGGCACGCCGGGCGCCGCCGACGTCGTGCTGCCCGCCGGCGTGCGGCTGCGCGTGCTCGGCAGCGCCGAGGGTCCGTCGCCGCGACTGCTGCTCGCCGAGGAGAGCGCGGATGCCGAGCAGGCGCTCGCGCGACTGCAGGCGGCAGCGGAGGCTCGCGGCGAGGTCGGCACGCATGCCATCGATCGCTGGTTCGGCGACCTTCCCCTGGCGGCCTGAGGTGGATCGCATGACGCACGAGCTCCCCGCATCCCAGCAGCACGACGAGCCGATGCCGTCGCAGGTCGAGCCCGACGTGCCGGATGCGCCGGTCGAGGCCGCGGCACCCGACGCGGCGACCGCCGCACCCGCGGCTCCCGCATCCGCGACGCCGACGGCGGCGAGCGGCGCGCACCGCATCCGCACCCTGCTGCGCGACGTGGCCGGCCGCCTCTCGACGCGGCGTCGCATGCCGCCGCCGTGCGTCGCCCGCGTCTTCGACGGGCAGCGCGACGGGAAGCCGTGGTTCGCGGCCGACCACCCCGTCATCGTCGACCAGCGCGAGCGCGAGGAGCTGCTCGCGCTGCTGCGCTCCGGCTCGATCGTCGTGCGCGCCTCGCAGCCGCTGCGCGACGACCTCGGCGACGTCGACGCCGCCGTGCCCGCCGACCTGCGATCCGACGGCGCCTGGATCTGGAGCGACGCCGTCGCCTACTACCTCGAGCACCACTGGATCGCGCCCGACCCCGAGCTCGTCGCCCACCTGCGGGCGGCGGGGCCGGCGGCGCCGATCGACGCGGAGACCTGGCGGCGCGTGTCGGCCGCCATCCGCCCCGACGCCTGGGAGGGCACGACATGGCCACTCGACTGATCGCCCCCGAGCGCGCGGTGCTCACGGTCGCCGCCGACAACCCCGACTGCCACCAGTCCATCGCGTCGGCGCTCGCCGCCGCGAACGACGGCGACGTCATCTCGATCCGTCCCGGCCTCTACCGGGAGTCGCTCACGATCGACCGCGTCGTCTCGCTCTCGGGCGTCGGCGACGCCGGGGAGGTGCGCATCGAGAGCGGCACGGGCCCCGCGATCCGCGGCGCCGCCGTCGAGGTGCGCGTCTCGGGCGTCACGATCGCGCGCGCGGGCGGCGACGTGGCCGTCGACGTCGAGTCGGGGGCGCTGTCGCTCGACGACTGCACCGTCGAGGCGTCGACGGAGGTCGCGCTCGTCGTGCGCGCCGAGGCGCAGCTGTCGATGCACGACACGAACGTCATGAACGACGCCGGCGCCGGCGTGCTCGTGTACGAGGGCGGCAAGACCGAGATCGTCGGCGGACGCCTGCACGACATCGCCACGACGGCGCTCGTCGTGCGCGGCCCGAGCTCGGCGCACCTCACCGACGCGGCCGTCGACACCGTGCAGGGCGGCCTGCTCGTGGCCGACGGCGGGCAGCTGACGCTCGTGCGCGGCACGATCGGCTCGGTCGAGAACGCCGCCGTCACCGTCGAGGGCGGCGCGAGCCTCGACGCCACCGGCACGCTCATCGCCGACGGCGAGGGCATCGGCCTGCTCGTCACGACCGGCGCATCCGCGACGCTGCGCGACGTCGCGATGCAGCGCCTCGGCGGCCAGGGCGTCGTCGGCATGGCGGATGCGGTCGTCGAGCTGTCGCGCGTGCGCATCGACGACGGCGCGACGCACGCGCTGCACCTCATCGAGCGCGCCCGGCTCACGGCCGAGGCGTGCGAGCTGCGCGGCGCCGGCCACGACGCCATCGTCGTCGCGGGCACGGCGTCGCTCACGCTCCTCGACTCCACGATCGAGCGCGCCGCGGGCACGGGGGTCACGGCATCCGACGACGCGACGGCGTCGCTCAGGAACGTGCGCATCGTCGACGCCGACGGCGAGGGCGCCGTCGCGCGCGACGCGTCGCGGCTCGTGCTCGAGGGCGGCTCGGTGCGCGGCTCGAGCGTCGGCGTCGACTGGCAGGACTCCGCGACGGGTGCGCTGCGACGCACGCGCATGGTCGACGTCGCCGACGAGGTGCGCATCGGGCCCGACGCCGAGGTCGAGGTCGAGCAGCCCCAGGATGTCGACGACGACGACGCGCAGGACGGCGCACCCGCCCGCCCGCGCGGCGAGGAGGCTCCGGGCGAGGCGCCCGAGCGCCCCGGGCAGGACGAGCTCGAGCGCCTGCTCGCCGAGCTCGACGAGCTCGTCGGCCTCGACAGCGTCAAGCGCCAGGTCGAGACGCTCGTGCGCATGCACCAGATGGCCGAGCGCCGCGCCGAGGCGGGACTGCCGTCGCCGCCCGTGTCGCGCCACCTCGTGTTCGCGGGCTCGCCCGGTACCGGCAAGACGACCGTCGCGCGCCTGTACGGCCGCATCCTCGCCGCCCTCGGCGTCGTGCGCACCGGCCAGCTCGTGGAGGTCGCGCGCCCCGACCTCGTCGCCGCCGTCATCGGTGGCACGGCCATCAAGACCTCCGAGCAGTTCGGCAAGGCGCTCGGCGGCGTGCTGTTCATCGACGAGGCGTACGCGCTGTCGAAGGACGGCGGCTCGAGCAACGACTTCGGCGGCGAGGCGATCGACACGCTCGTGAAGCTCATGGAGGACCACCGCGACGACGTCGTCGTGATCGTCGCCGGCTACACGAACGACATGCGTACGTTCATGGCCGCGAACCCCGGCCTGTCGTCGCGCTTCTCGCGCACGATCGAGTTCGCCGACTACTCGTCGGCCGAGATGGTCACGATCGTCGAGAACCTCTGCCGCGGCAACCACTACAGCCTCGAGTTCGAGACGCGCGCTGCGCTGCACGACTACTTCACGAAGCTGCCGCGCGACGAGACGTTCGGCAACGGCCGCACGGCGCGCAAGGTGTTCGAGGAGATGCTCGGCAGGCAGGCGTACCGGCTCGGCAACGCCGCCGAGGTCGACTCGCTCACCCTCACGCGCCTCGTGCCCGACGACCTCGGACCGCTGCCCGGCTCGTCGATCGGCGCCGGCGTCGGCCGCGTCGACGAGGAGCGCGTCGAGCAGCTGCTCGGCACCCTGCGCGAGCTCGTGGGCCTCGACGGCGTGAAGGAGGAGGTGCAGGGCATGGTCGACCTGCTCACCTCCGCGCGCCGCAGGCAGGCGGCGGGGCTGCCCGCGCCATCCCTCAGCAGGCACCTGATCTTCGCGGGCCCTCCCGGCACCGGCAAGACGACCGTCGCGCGCCTCTACGGGTCGCTGCTCACGGCGCTCGGCGTGCTCGCGCAGGGCCAGGTCACCGAGGTGTCGCGCGCCGACCTCGTCGGCGAGTACGTGGGCCACACGGCCAGGCGCACGACCGAGGCGTTCGACCGCGCTCGCGGCGGCGTGCTGTTCATCGACGAGGCGTACACGCTCGCCTCGGGCGGCGGCAACGGCGCCGACTTCGGCAAGGAGTCGGTCGACACGCTCGTGAAGCTCATGGAGGACCACCGCGACGAGGTCGTGGTCATCGCGGCCGGCTACGAGCGCGAGATGGACCAGTTCCTCGCCACGAACCCGGGCCTCGACTCGCGCTTCTCGCACCGCGTGCGGTTCGCGAACTACACGCCCGACGAGCTCGTGACGATCGTGAACCAGCACGCGACGAGCTCGGGCTACGAGTGCACGGGCTCGACCGTCGCGGCGCTGCGCGGCCACTTCACGTCGGTCGACCGCACGGCGTCGTTCGGCAACGGCCGCTACGCGCGCCAGGTGATGGATGCGGCGATCGCGAACCACGCACGCCGCACCCGTACGATCGAGGACCCCACGATGGACGACCTCGTGCTGCTGCTGCCCGAGGACGTGCCGTCGCCGGACGCGATCGGCGCGTGAGCCGCTGATCGCTGCCGTCGCGGCGGAGCGCCCCAGCAGCTGGTCGAGGGGGCCCCGAGCGCAGCGAGGAGCCGTCACGAGACCACGCGACGCACCCGCTCGACGCGACCAGGCGCGCGGCTGGGCAGGAGCGGCGGTCGCGTGGTCTCGTGACGCGTGCTCGCCTGGCGGCTCGCGCGCTCCTCGACCAGCTGGTGGGGGAGCGGCGACCCCCCGCACACGACGATGCCCGCCAGGCGCACCTGGCGGGCATCCGTCGAGCGAGTCGCGTCAGGCAGCCAGCGCCGCCCCGCCCTGCGTGCGCATGGTGCGCAGCGCGTGGAACACGCGGCTCTTCACGGTGCCCACGGGCACGCCGAGCCGCGCGGCGGCCGCGGCGGCGGTCTGGTCGCTGAGGTACACCTCGGCGAGGGTCGAGCGGTGGATGGGCGAGACGTGCGCGAGCAGCTCGGTCACGAGCACGCGGTCCTCGACCTCGCGGGCAGGGTCGTCGAGCGACGCGGCGCGCTCCTCGTCGAACTCGGTCCAGGCGATCTCGGTCGGGCGCGAGCGGCGGGCGCGGTGCTGGTCCATGGCGATGTTGTGGGCGACGCGCGTGAGCCAGCCGCGCACGGATCCCTGCTGCTCGGTGAGCCGGTCGAGGTGCTTCCAGGCGCGCAGCATGGTCTCCTGCGCGACGTCCTCGGCGGCGGCGACGTCGCCGCTCATGAGCCGCGTGGCGTAGCGCACGAGCCCCGGTCGGTGCGTGGCGACGAGTGCGTCGAACGCCCTCGTGTCCTCGGTGGTGGTCCTGCGGGGTGCTGCGGCGATGGCCATGAGCGCGTCCTTCCCGTCGGTCGACGTCTCTCTCGATCGTCCGACCGCGCGAAGGCGGTGTCTCTGGGCTCATCCCCCCGCTCGGGCTGTCATCCCGACGCCGCGGGTAGGGGTGTCCCTACCTGCCCGTCATGGCCCGCAGCGCACCGCCGCAGGGTCGGCGCCCGCGAGGTTCTCCCAGCGGATCTCGCGGAACGTCATGTCGACGTCGCCCGAGCCGAGGGCGAGGAAGGGGGTGTCGACGGCCTCGGGCAGCAGGCCCGACGCCGTGAAGCACTCGACGGGGATGATGACGTGCACCGTCTCGCCCTGGCCGATGCCGGCGACCACGCTCGTCATGTCGACGGAGCCGCCGCACGGGTAGCCGCAGTGCGTGGCGATCTCGAGGTGCTCGGCGGTGCCGGCGTTGATCGTGACGTCGAACACGAGCGCGCCGTCGTCGTCGGCGATCTCGCTGAGGTCGAGGGGCTCGCCGAGCGTCTGCGCGTAGAGCTGGGCGGGGCCGCCGCTCGTCCACTGCGCCCGCAGGCCGCCGTCGGACTGCGTGAGGGTGAGGTTCGGGCGGATGGCCTCGCCGTCGAGCAGGGGCGTGAGGCCCCACGCGCCCGACGGGTCGGCCGACTGGATGAACCAGTCGAGCCCAGCCGTCGAGCTGCCGCCGGTGAAGACGGGCGACGCGACGGTCGCCTCCGTCTCGTCCTGCGCGCTCGCGGGCACGGGCGCCGCCGTGGCGGTGAGGGTGGGCGGCACGCTCGGCTCGGCGCCGGCCTGCTCGCTCGACTGCGGCTGCGCGTTGGCGTCGGGCGTCGCGGCGTCGAGGCCGCCCGCGCGGCCCAGCATGGCGCCGACGACGATCGCGCCGGCGATGAGCGCGGCGACCGCGACGCCGGCGACGAGCGCGTATCCGCGGTGGATGCGCGGGCGCCACGGCCCGCGCGCAGCCGCCGGGGCCGTGGGCGCCGAGGTCGGCACGGTGATCGACGACGTGAACGTGGGCGCCGCGACGGGCGCGACCTCGCCGTCGCCGGCGAGCGCCTGCGCCGCGATCGTGCGCGCCCGCTCGGCCGCGCCGAGCGCGACGGTGAACTTGGGGTGGTGCGTCGCGGCGACGGGCCTGCCGATGCTCGCGACCTCCTCGGCCACGAGCGGGATGCGCGACGAGCCGCCCGCGAGGATCACGGTCGAGACGGCATCCGCGTCGATGCCTGCCGAGTGGATCGTGCGCAGCAGTGCGGCGACCGCGAGGCCCACGGCGGGGCGGATGGCGCGCTCGAGGTCGGCGCGCATGATGGTGATCGGATGGTCGGCGCCGTCGAGCGGCAGGCGCACGACCGTCTCCTCGCGCACCGACAGCGCCTCCTTGGCGAGCGTGCACGCCTCGTCGATCGCGGCGAGCGTCGCCGCCTCGTCGGGCTTCGCGGCGTCGAGCGCCGAGATGCGTCCGCCGACGCGCTGGTCGAGCAGGCCGCGCACGGCGTCGTCGAAGTCGTCGCCGCCGAGGTGCTCCACGCCCTCGGGGCTGCCGAGCACCTCGAGGCCCTCCGCGCCCATCCGCAGCACGGTCGCGTCGAACGTGCGGCCGCCGAGGTCGAAGACGGCGACGATCGCGCCGTCGTCGAGGGGCCGCTCGCGCGACACCGACGTCGCGGTCGCGACGGGCTCGGTGACGATCTCGTCGATCGCGACGCCCGAGAGCTCGGCGATCTGCGCGAACTGCTCGCGTCGGTAGGGGCCCCACGCGGCCGGGCACGTGAGCACGACGTGCGCGGGCGCCTCGCCCTGCAGCTCGGTGATCTGCGTCACGACGTCGCGCAGCTGCGCGGCCATGAGCGCCTCGGGTGCGAAGCCCACGCCGCCGACGATGATCGGCGTCGGGTCGCCGAGGCGGCGCTTGAACCCGCGCACGAGCCTCGTCTCGTCGCCGTCGCCGTCGGCGGCGTCGAGCGCTGCCTGGCCGGTGAGGATCGTGCCATCGGCGGAGCAGAAGGCGACCGACGGCTCCGTGAGCACCGGCGACAGCTGGGCGGCGCGCGTGCCCAGGTCGTCGCCGATCGCGACCGCGAGGGAGGTCGTGCCGAGGTCTACGCCGATGGAATATCGCATGGGTCCCACGGAGCAGACGATAGACGACCGATGTGACGCGGGTGTGGCGTCTCTCCCGAGGCAGGGTCCCCATAGGCTGAACTTCGGGCCCGTGGCCGCGGGCATGCGAGGGCTGCGGAGGGGGCTGCGATGCGGGTCGCGATCGCCGACGACGGCACGCTCTTCCGCGAGGGCCTCGTCATGCTGCTCGACGCCGCCGGCCACGAGGTCGTGGCGGCGCTCGACGACGGCGACCAGCTGCTCGCGATGCTCGGCGAGCACGACGTCGACATCGCCGTGCTCGACATCCGCATGCCGCCCGGCGACGAGGGCGGGCTGTCGACGGCCGCGCGGATCCGCGCCCAGCACCCGCAGATCGGGCTGCTGCTGCTGTCGCACTACGCCGAGTCGCACTACCTGCGCACGATGCTGTCGATCGGCACCGAGGGCATCGGCTACCGCCTCAAGGAGCGCATCGCGAGCGTGCAGATGCTCAACGACACCCTCGAGCGCATCCTCGCCCGCGAGATCGTCATCGAGCCGGTGCTCGCGTCGCGGCTCGTCGAGATCGGCGAGCACCGCGACGGCGCGATCGGCGCCCTCGGCGAGCGCGAGCTCGACGTGCTGCGACTCATGGCGGAGGGCCGGGCGAATCGTTCGATCGCCGAGGAGCTCTTCGTGTCGGTGAAGGCCGTCGAGAAGCATGTCGCGTCGCTGTTCGTGAAGCTCGGCATCCCCGAGGACGCGACGATGCACCACCGCAGGGTGCTCGCCGTGCTCAGCTACCTGCAGGCGCAGAAGGTCGACGGCTCGGGCCGATGACGGCGCAGGCAGCCCCGCGCGACGTCGTCGAGGTGCTCGCGACGACCCCGCGCGAGGCGCTGGCGCTCGCGCTGCTCGAGAACCTCGCGCGCGGGCTGACGGTGCGCGGGGCCGTGGCACCGCAGCTGCGGCTGCTGCGCCGCTTCGCCGACGGTCACCACCAGCAGATCGCCGCGTGGATCGAGGAGGGCGCGGTCCCGTCGCACGCCGAGCCCGACCGGCATCTCGTGCCCGGCGTCGGCGTGCTCGAGATCCGGCCCGCCCCCGACCTCGCGGCCGCGCGTCGTCGCCGCCTCGTCGACGAGACGTGCGCGTGGCTCGGCGCCACCGTGCGCGCCGCCCGCAGCATGCGCACGCTCGATCGCGCACGACGCGACGCGCTGCAGCGCGAGACGGATGCGGAGCGCGCGCAGGTGCGCGCCGCGCGCGTGCGCGAGGGCGAGCGCATCCGCCTCGTCGAGACCATCACGACGGCGACGGTGCACGACCTCGCCGGTCTGCGCGAGATGCTCGCCGCTCCGGCCGACTCGCTCGAGTGGCCTGCCATCCACGCGTTCGCCGACCGGCTGATCGACGACCTGCGCGACGCCGTGCGCGGCGTGTTCCCTGCGATGCTGCCCGATCGCGGCGTCGAGGAGACGCTGCGCGAGCTCGCCGCGGCGCTGCCGGTGCCCGTCGACGTCGTCGGCGACCTGGGCCGCCGCGCGGGCTGGGACATCGAGTCGGGCTTCTACCACGCGGTCGCGGGCACGCTCACGGCCATCGCGCGCACCGGCGCCTCCGCGACCGTGGCGCTGCACCACGGGGCCGCGCTCGTCGCGACGGTCGCGAGCACGACGCCGCTCGATGGCCCTGCCGTCGCGCGCCTGCTCGTCGCCGACGCCGAGCGCATCGCGTCGCTCGGCGGCGAGCTCGTCGCCCGCGTGCGCGAGGGAGACGCCGGCGTCGAGGTCACCGTGACGATGCCCGACCGCGGCGAGGTGACGTCGCTGCCGATCGGCAACCGGCAGATCGCCGCGCGGCCCGTGCACGGCAGGGTCGCGACGCTCGTCGAGGTCGCGGCGCTCGGCGACGACGAGCGCGAGGCGTGCCGCGACGCGCTCGTCGCGCCGATCGTGCTGCTCGTCGTGCAGGGGCCGCTGCCCGCGCCGATGCCCGGCGTGCAGACGGTGCTGTGCGATGCGGCGCCCGACGTGGCGCTCGCCGACGAGATCCGCGCGCGCGACGGCCGCTGGGGCGCGATCGACGCCGTGGTGTGCGCGCTCGCGCCGCGACCGGGATTCGCCGCTCGGCTGCGACCGGGGCAGCTGCTGTTCCGCGACGGCATCGCGCCCGCCGAGGCCGTCGCCGAGCTCGCGGCCCGCGCGCCCGTGCTCGCCGCGCGTCGCGTGCTCGAACGACTCGCGGAGCACGCCGCCGACGACGACGCCGTCGACCTGCGGTGGCAGATCGACGAGGTGCGCGCCGGCGCGCACGAGCTCGTCGAGGACGTGCTGCTCGACGAGATCGCGCGCGGCGAGGCGCCCGCGGTGGTCGACGCATCCGCCGCCCGGCTCGCAGGAGCCGAGGGCGGCGAGCTGCACACGCGGCTCGGCCTGCCGGTCGACGCCGAGCAGGAGCGCGTGCGCGCCGCGGCGCTCGCGGCCGTGGAGCACTGGCAGCGCGTCGCCGCGCGGCCGGGACTCGGCAGCGCGGGTCGCAGGGCCGTCGAGGTGCTCGAGCGCAGCGCCGTCGGCCTGCTGGTGCGCTGAGGCTCGCGGCTCAGTACGGCACGGATGCGGTGACGGTCGTGCCCGCGCCGGGCGCCGACCGCACCTCGAGCGTGCCGTCGATCGCCTCGATCCGATCCGCGAGGTACGACAGGCCGCCAACGTCGTCGCCGACGACGAAGCCGGGGCCGTCGTCGCGCACCTCGACGAGCGCCCGCTCGGCGTCGAGCCGCGCCTCGACGACGATCGTCGCGCCGGGCGCGTGCTTGTGCGCGTTGCTCACGGCCTCGAGCGCCAGGTAGTACAGCGCCGACTCGACCGCGGGCATGAGCCGGGGGATGTCGGCCTGCACGATGACGTCGGTCGCCTCGAGCGCACGCAGCGCGCCGTGCAGGCCCGTGCTCGCGAGCGACTTCGGCAGCACGCCGCGCGCCGTCGAGATGAGCAGCTCCTCGGCGGCGTCGAGCTGCGCGCCGAGCGCCGCGATGCGCGCCTCGGCGTCGGGCTGGTCGCGCCGGTGGTCGGCGAGCGCGAGCGCCATGCGCAACGCCACGAGGTGGTGCTGGGCGCCGTCGTGCAGGTCGCGCTCGAGGCGCCGACGCTCGTGCTCCATGTCGGCGGATGCGCGCCACCGCACGTCGTCGATGCGGCCCGCGGCCTCCTGCTGCCTGCGCCGCGCATGCCACGTGGCGTCCTCGGCCGCGTACGGCGTGAGCAGCAGCAGCAGCGGCTGCCACGCCTCGGGCGACGGCATGACGTGCGCGGGCGCGACGGTCGCGACGACGTCGGGGCTCGTGCCGAGCACGAGCGTCGCCTCCTGCGCGTGCGCCGGGGCATCGTGCGCGCTCCAGCTGAGCGCCTTCGTGCCGAGGCGCAGCTCGCACCGGTCGGCGCCGATCGCCTCGCCCACGATGCCGACGAGCGTCGACGGTGGCGGAGGCGTCTCGGATGCGACGAGCGCCGCCGTGAGGGCAGCCCCCACCCGGTCGACGACGCGCATGCGGCGACGCTAGCAGCCGCCCTTCCTCCAGCTGGTCGAGGAGCGCGCGAGCCCCTGGGCGAGCCCGCGTCACGAGACCACGCGACTCGCCGCTCCCGCCCAGCCATGCGCATGGTCGCGTCGAGCGCGCACGTCACGAGGTCTCGTGACGCGTGCTCGCTGCGCTCGCGCGCTCCTCGACCAGCTGCTGGGGTGTCCGCCCCCGCATCCCACCGGGGCTAGCGTGGATGCATGCCCGAAGTCGCCGTCCGCCATGCCCGCACGGGCGACGTCCGCGCCATGCGCGACCTCATCGAGCCGTACGTGCAGCGACGCATCCTGCTGGGCAAGGAGCTCGTGACGCTGTTCGAGGCGGTGCAGGAGTTCGTGGTCGCCGAGGTCGACGGCCGCGTCGTCGGCTGCGGCGCGCTGCACGTCATGTGGGAGGACCTCGGCGAGATCCGCACGATCGCCGTCACCGACGACGTGCACGGCAAGGGCGTGGGCCACGTCATCCTCGAGGCGCTGCAGGCGCGCGCCGCCGACCTGGGCCTCACGCGCCTCTTCTGCCTCACGTTCGAGACCGACTTCTTCGGCCGCCACGGCTTCGAGGCCGTCGCGGAGGAGATCGTGCCGCCCGACGTGTTCCAGCAGCTGCTGCGCTCGAACGACGACGGCATCGCCGAGTTCCTCGACCTGGCGCACGTGAAGCAGAACACGCTCGGCAACACCCGCATGGTGAAGCGCCTCTAGAGCCCTGTCGCCGCCTACCCTTGGCAGGTGACGACGGATCGGGAGCGCAGGCGGCGGCAGGCCGTCGCTCGTCGACGTCGCACCCTCGCGCTGCTGACGCTGCTCGTGGTCGCGGCCCTGGTGGTGATCGCGCTCATGTGGCGGCCGTGGGATGCGTCGGGCGACGCATCCGCCGATCCCGCGCCCAGCGCATCCACGACGCCCTCGCCGACCCCCACGCCGACGCCGAGCCCGACCGACGCGCCGCCGTACACGCCGATCGGTGGCATCCCCGAGGAGGGCGACGGCTCGGCCGCGTGCACGCCCGAGCAGCTGCTCATCACGCCCATCACCGATGCGGTGACGTACGCGGCGGGGCAGCAGGTGCAGATGTCGTTCCAGATCCAGAACGTGTCGGGCGACCCGTGCAGGCTCAACGTGGGCACGACGCAGCAGTCGTACCAGGTGCGCACGGGCGACCAGGTCGTCTACCGCTCCGACGACTGCCCCGTCGACGAGGTCGACCAGATCGTCGAGCTCGCGCCAGGCGTGCCGCAGCGCACGCTGCCGGTCACGTGGGACCGCACGGCCTCGTCGCCCGAGACGTGCGCGTCGCCGCGCGAGCAGGTCGTCGGCGGTGGCGCGAGCTACCACCTGTCGATCACGGTCTCCGGCATCGCGAGCGCGTCGGAGCAGCAGGTCATCCTGTACTAGCGCTGACCTCGGAAACACTGGGCAGCACGGGGCCCGGTCGCAGATGGTCCGCAAACCGCGCGCGCCAGGTCCTCCGCCGCGGCGCGCGTGCGGTCCTCTGCGGTCCTCTGCGGTCGGCGAGAGGTGGCTACGTGTTGAGCGTGATCGTTGGCGTCGAGTGTCCGAGCGCACGCTGCACGATCACGACGTCGCAGCCGGCGGCGATGAGGCCGGACGCGTAGAGGTGCCGGAGGTCGTGGTGCGGCAGTCGCGCTCCCAGGATCTCGGCGGGGTGGTGTCCTCTAGCATGACCGCATGGCTGATGACGCTCGCTCTAGCAAGCGCATCAGGCTGACCGGCGAGCGCTTCAAGGGTGGCCGGCTCCCGGTCGATTCGCTGGTCGAGCTACAGAAGTACCAGGCGGCTGTTCGTCTCGTGGCCGAGCAGGAGTGGATGCGGGACCACCCGAAGGAGCCCCTGCCTCCCGGGTTTGACGATTCCCTCGCGCTCACGATCGAGCGCATCGAGGACGGCAGCGCCGACGTCTTCCTGGCCTTCGAACAGGTCTCGGAGCACCGCGAGTACATCGAGCAGGCTCAGGACGCCGTCGATGAGCAGATCGCCGCGGCCTACTCGGGTCAGTCGCTCCCGGACTTGCCGCCTGGGTCTGCCTACGAGATCCGAAGCGCGATTGCGGAGATCGGATCGACTCTCGCGCCCGATCAAGCCATCGAGTTCTATGTCGAGCTCGAGGGCGAGCCTGCGGTCGCCGTCGAGATCACCCCGGTGACGCGCGAGGATGCGGGCGGGCGACTCGTCCTCAGCGACGACTTCTTCGAAGCGCCCACGTTGGCAGTCGCTGTCGAGGTGGACCCCAAGCAGATGACCGTGGTGGGTCGAGTAACGCGGATCGACGCCGACAAGCATCGATTCACGCTCGACACGGATGCCTACGGTCCGATCCTCGCCCACTACAAGACGGCGCCGGAGACGCTGGCCGACCTGAAAAAGGTTCTCGACGAGGCGGAGCAGGGGCCGCTGACTCGCGTAACGGGCGAGATGCGTTTCAAGGCGGGTGAGCCTTGGCGATTCTGGGAAACGACCGCGGTCGACGTCGTCGAGTTCGACGACACGGAGGGAGGCGTGGCCTTGTCGGGCTTCGCGACCCTCGTGGACGGTTGGGCTGGTGGCCGCGGTGTCGCGATTACTTCCGACGCGCTCGAGGCAGCGCACTCGCTGCTGCGTCTACTGCCTGAGGACGACCCCACTCGGACGATGGCACCCACTCCCGAGGGTGGAGTGCAGTTCGAGTGGATCAGCAACGAGGGGATCCGCGCCGTGGAAGTCCTCGATGATGGCTCCTTCGAGCTCTTTGAGATGCGCGCGAACGACCGCGTCGGCACCCTAAGGCCCGAGCGGAACCGTCGTGCTGTCGCCGCCTTCGTGACTGGAGAGACTTCGTGACCGACGTCGCGCTGCAGCTCGGTGAGGGCGAGACGCTCGTTCCCGACGGCGAGTTGGTCCTGCGGCAGATCTGCGGATGGATGCTGCAGGGCGGTGCTCTGCAGACGAGCGCATTCGGGTCAAGCACTGCAGACGCGGGGATGCCGTCGTACTCGCGCGAGAGCGTGGCGTCAGCGCAGGATGCCCGGGACTGGCACAACGAGCACGCAAAGAGTGAGTCGATCGCTGTGATGGGCCTCACCGTTGCTGAGATCCTCGAGGAAGAGGTGTTCGTGATCGACGACACCGCGGCGCCGCTCGAGCCGGACGAGATCCGCGCACCCGGTCACTGCTTCATCGACTACCGCGAGACGCCCAAGGTACTCGAGCGCTCGATCCGGTTCCGGCTCTTCCAGAAGGCCACCGAGCGCGGCCTGATCCCCACGGTCGATCAGGCCGAGGCGTCGACCTTGTTCTGATGTTCGCGATGTCCCGCGACGAGGCGATCCGCGGGCCGCTCGCGTGCTGGAACGTGCGGCAGTGCGCATCGCGCACGAGGACGCCGAGCGCGCCGCTCAGTCCGCAAGGAGTCCGCAGCATCAGTGACGAAGGGTCGTTCCTGCTCGTAGCCCACAGGGCCACGATCCGCGTCATTCCGGGGATCGTGGTCCTTCTTGTTGCCCGGCCGTCGGTGGGGGAGAGGTCATTCTCTACTGAGGTCGACTCGCTGCGAGAGCGAGCCGCTTCCCGGCAGTCGAAACCCGGGCGGAGTCTGTGGGCGAAAAGTCGGCGGTACGGTGCTCCCCGTCAGGCTCCGAGATCGATCAGTAGCCGAAGGAATGGCGGCGGAGGTAGTCGATCAGGAGCTGCAATCGCTCAGGGTCGTCCTGGACGTGTCCCAACGCGAGGTTGCACGGCTGGCAGAGCAGGGCGCGTACGTTGCCGGTGGCATGGTCGTGGTCGACGGAGAAGCGCTGCTCCCAGCCTTCCCACTCCAGACCGCACGCGTTGCAGCGACCATCCTGATTGGTCATCATCTGCCGGTAGCGCTCGATGCTGATGCCGTATCGGCGTCGAAGCTGCAAGTCACGGGCCGCGTCCATGCAGGGCTCGCAGGTGCATCCCTTCCGCCGCGAGTAGACGGTTCCGTGACGACGTGGGCGGGGCATGCGGTTCTCCGGCATCCTTGGGTCGGCTCGGAATCTCAGATCGCAGCGGGCGGCTCGGTCGTGGGAGGGGCGACCGTCGAGTCCGCGATGCTCGTCGCCACGGTCTCGGAGCCACGGGTCTGGGTCAGCATCTGCTTGACGCCGTGCAGCACGATGCTTCCGACGACGGCGGGGACGAAGAACGCTCCGCAGAATGCCGTGAGGCCGATCCAAACCGGCGAGGGGCCGCCGTACCCATTGCTCGCGACGGTGGCGAACAGGAAGATCAGCGTTCCGATGACGGAGAGGGCGATGATCCACCCGAGGGCGGACGTGTGCTCGAGTGGCTTCATGCCTCGAAGGCTACGCGGTGTCGCATCAACCGAACCTGAGTGCGGATTCGGTGGCCGCGTGCGCTCGGGGCTACCGAATCCGTCGTCCTGGGCGTATGCTGCCACGACATCCATCGTGAAGGAGCATCTCGGATGAGCGATCCGCAGCAGGTCGAGACCGTCGAGGCCGACGTCGTCGTGATCGGAGCCGGCGTCGCCGGGCTCTCTGCAGCCACGAGGCTGGTCGAGGCGGGGCACGACGTCGTCGTGCTCGAGGCTCGCGAGCGCGTCGGCGGTCGCCTCTGGACCGACACGATCGACGGGGCGATGCTCGAGCTCGGCGGCCAGTGGGTGTCGCCCGACCAGGACGCGCTGCTCGAGACCCTCGAGACCCTCGGGCTCGAGACGTTCTCGCGCTACCGCGACGGCGACTCCGTGTACGTCGACGAGTCGGGGGAGCGCATCCGCTTCACCGGCGAGCAGCTGCCCGTCGCCGAGGCGACCGTCGCCGAGATGGAGCGCCTCACCGTGCTGCTCGACGAGCTCGTCGCCGAGATCGGCGCCGACGCCCCGTGGGCGCACCCGAAGGCGCGCGAGCTCGACACCGTCTCGTTCTCGCGCTGGCTCGAGCAGCAGTCCGACGACGAGGTCGCCCGCCGCCACATCTCCCTCTTCATCGGCGAGGCGATGCTCACGAAGCCCGCGCACGCCTTCTCGGCGCTGCAGGCCGTGCTCATGGCCGCATCCGCGGGCTCGTTCTCGAACCTCGTCGACTCGGAGTTCATCCTCGACAAGCGCGTCGTCGGCGGCCTGCAGATGGTGCCGCTCACCCTCGCCGCGAACCTCGGCGACCGCGTGCGCACCGGCACGCCCGTGCGCCGCCTCGAGCACTCCGACGCCGGCGTCGTCGTCACGTCCGACCGCGTCGTCGTGCGCGCCCGCCGCGCCATCGTCGCCATGCCGCCGAACCTCTTCGGCCGCATCGACTACCAGCCGCCGCTGCCGCGCCGCCAGCACCAGCTGCACCAGCACCTGTCCCTCGGCCTCGTCATCAAGGTGCACGCCGTCTACGAGACGCCGTTCTGGCGCGCCGATGGCCTCTCGGGCACAGCCTTCAGCCCCTACCGGCTCGTGCACGAGGCGTACGACAACACGAACCACGAGGATGCGCGCGGCACGCTCGTCGGCTTCGTCTCCGACGAGCACGCCGACGGCGTCTTCGCCCTGCCCGCCGAGGAGCGCAAGGCGCGCATCCTCGCGGACCTCGCCGAGTACTACGGCCCCGAGGCCGCGAACCCCGTCGTCTACTACGAGTCCGACTGGGGCACGGAGGAGTGGACGCGCGGCGCGTACGGCGCCTCGTACGACCTCGGCGGCCTCAGCCGCTACGGCGCCGACCAGCGCACGCCCGTCGGCCCCATCCACTGGGCCTGCTCCGACTTCGCCGGCCTCGGCTTCCAGCACGTCGACGGCGGCATCCGCTCGGGCTGGGCCGCCGCGGCCGACGTCGCCGCAGCGCTCGCCTCGACCTCGGCGGGCGTCGGCTCGTGAGCGGCCAGATCGCGGCGCAGAAGGTCGCCCAGAAGGGCCTCGCCAGGGGCTCGGTCGGCCTCGTCGGCGCGGTCGTCATCGGCATCTCGTGCATCGCCCCTGCGTACACGCTCACGGCGGCGCTCGGGCCCACGGTGTCGGCGGTCGGCTCGCAGGCGCCCGCGATCATCCTGCTCGGGTTCATCCCGATGCTGCTCGTCGCGTTCGGCTACCGCGAGCTCAACTCGGTCATCCCCGACTCCGGCACGTCGTTCACGTGGGCGACGCGCGCCTTCGGCCCGTACGTGGGGTGGATGGCCGGATGGGGCCTCATCGCCGCGACGATCCTCGTGCTGTCGAACCTCGCCGGCATCGCGGTGGACTTCCTGTACCTGCTCATCGCGCAGATCACCGGGGCCTCCGAGATCGCGGCGCTCGCGACGAATCCGCTCGTCAACGTCGTCACGTGCCTCGCGTTCATGGCAGCCGCGACGTTCATCGCGTACCGCGACATGCAGACGACGCAGCGCGTGCAGTACGTGCTCGTGGGCTTCCAGGTGCTCGTGCTCGTCGTGTTCGCGATCGCGGCGTTCGTGCACGTCGCGAACGGCACCGCGTTCGACGCGACGCCCGTCTCGCTGTCGTGGTTCGACCCGTTCGCGGTCGACTCGGTCTCGGCGCTCGTCGCGGGCCTCTCGCTCTCGATCTTCATCTTCTGGGGCTGGGACGTCACCCTCACGATGAACGAGGAGACGAAGGACCCCGAGAAGACGCCCGGCCGCGCCGCGACGATCACCGTCGTCGTCATCGTCGCGCTGTACCTGCTGCTGACGATGGGGCTCCTCGCGTTCGCGGGCACGGGCGAGGGCGAGTTCGGCCTCGGCAACCCCGACATCCAGGACAACGTCTTCTTCGCGCTCGCCGGCCCCATCCTCGGCCCGCTCGCGGCGTTCGTGTCGCTCGCGGTGCTGTCGTCGTCGGCGGCCTCGCTGCAGTCGACGTTCGTGTCGCCGGCGCGCACGTTGCTCGCGATGGGCCACTACGGCGCGCTGCCGTCGCGGTTCTCGGAGGTGTCGCGCTTCAAGACGCCCGGCTACGCGACGCTCGTCGCCGCGATCGTCGCGTCGGTGTTCTACGCCGTCATGCGCTTCGTGAGCGAGAACGTGCTGTGGGACACCATCACCGCCCTCGGCATGATGATCTGCTTCTACTACGGCCTCACCGCGTTCGCGACGGTCTGGTACTTCCGCACCACCTGGTTCGCGTCCGTGCGCAACGTGTTCTTCCAGCTCGTCTTCCCGCTCGTCGGTGGCGTCGTGCTGGGCGTGCTCTTCGTCACGACGCTCGTCGACTCGATGGACCCCGACTACGGCTCGGGCTCGTCGATCGGCGGCCTCGGGCTCGTGTTCGTGCTCGGCGTCGTCGTGCTCGTGCTCGGCGCGATCGTCATGGTGGTGCAGCGCATCCGCGAGCCCGGCTTCTTCCGCGGGCAGACGTTGGATGCGGGCACCGCCACGGGCATGATCGACACGGAGGTCACCTCCCAGGGCGTGCAGGACTGAGACGTCTCGAGGAGCGGGTCGGCTCCTCGGGCACCCGGGCCACGGCTCCGCAGCGATCTCCCGTCGCGCGGACCGTGGCCCACTCTCGTGTCGCGCTCCTGCGTTCTGCAGGCGATTCCGCCTCTGGAGGGGAATCTTCCCTCAAGACCCGGAATCGCCTGCGAAACGCAACGTCCGGGTCGGGTGGCTTGCGTTGTGCAGGCGATCAGGGGTGGCAGAGGGGCATCTTCCCTCCGCCCACCCGGATCGCCTGCAGAACGCAACGGAGCGCCTGCCAGGAGGGGGCCGAGGCTTCCGACGCCGTCGCGGGCACTCGGGCGCTCAGCCCCGACGCCCGCGTCAGAACTCGCGCACGCCCACGGGCTCGCGCAGGGCATCCGACAGCAGCGTGATCGTCTCGACGGCGCCGCGCAGGTGCACCGCGGAGTCGTCGAGCACGTGCTCGTAGCCGAGGCGGCGGGCCTCGGCGACGCGCTTCGAGGATGCGGATGCGGGTCGGATCTCGCCCGCGAGCGACAGCTCGCCCACGGCGACGAGGCGTGCGGGCAGCGGTACGTCGCGCACCGACGACACGATGGCGAGGGCGATCGCCAGGTCGACGCCCGGCTCGCGCAGGCGCATGCCGCCGACGGTCGACACGTAGACGTCGCGCTCGCCGAGCTTGAGGCCGACGCGCTTCTCGAGCACGGCCAGCAGCATCGCGACGCGCGACGAGTCGACCCCGTTCACGACGCGGCGCGGGTTCGGCGCCGTCGACGTGACCGTGAGCGCCTGGATCTCGACGGGGATCGCGCGGCGACCCTCGAGCGCGACCGTGACGCACGATCCGGAGTCGGGTGCCGTCTGCCGCGAGAGGAAGAGGCCCGAGGGGTCGGGCACCTCGGCGATGCCCTCGCCGGTCATCTCGAAGCAGCCGATCTCGTCGGTCGGGCCGAAGCGGTTCTTCGTCGCGCGCACGAACCGCAGCGCCGTCTGCCGGTCGCCGTCGAAGTGCGTGACGACGTCGACGAGGTGCTCGAGCACGCGCGGACCGGCGATCGTGCCGTCCTTCGTGACGTGGCCGACGAGCAGCACGGGGATGCCGGTGGTCTTCGCGAGGCGCGTGAGCGCGTTCGCGACGTCGCGCACCTGGCTCGGCCCGCCGGCGATGGCGTCGTTGTCGGCGTTCGAGACGGTCTGCACGGAGTCGACGATCAGCAGGTCGGGCTCGACGGCGGCGACCTGCCCCATGATCTGCGCGAGGTCGGTCTCGGCGATGAGGAAGAGGCGATCCTGCAGCGCACCCGTGCGCTCGGCGCGCAGCCGCACCTGCGCCACCGACTCCTCGGCGCTCGCGTACAGCACCTTCCGCCCCGACTGCGCGGCACGGCTCGCGACCTCGAGCAGCAGCGTCGACTTGCCGACGCCCGGCTCACCCGAGCACAGCACGGCGGCGCCGGGCACGATGCCGCCGCCGAGCACGCGGTCGAACTCGCCGATGCCGGTCGCCCAGCGCGGCGCATCCGACACGTCGATCTCGGTGATCGGGCGGGCGATGCGCGACGCGGGGATGCTCGCAGCCTTCACGCGCTCGGCAGCCTGCGCGCCGACCTCCTCGACCGTGCCCCACTGCTGGCACTCGCCGCAGCGGCCCACCCACTTCGCGGCCTGCCAGCCGCACTCGGAGCAGCGGAAGCGCGCGTCGGTCTTGGGCATGCTCCCGACGGTACCGGCCGCCGCCGACACCGCCGTTCGCACCCGACGTTCTGAGGATCTCGGCCCTTTCCGATGTCAGAAGGGGCCGAGAACCTCAGAACGTCGCGGCGCGTAGGGTGACGACATGCTCGTGGTCGGATCGATCGTCATCCGCGTCGCCGACCTGCACGCGCAACTCGCGTTCTGGACCGCCGCGCTCGACTACGTCGCCCGCGAGCCGATCGACGTCGACTTCGCGCTGCTGCGCTCGCGATCGGGCGCCGGCCCCAACGTGTCGCTCGACGCGCATCCGAGCGAGCGGGTGCTGCCGCCGCGCATCCACCTGGACCTGTACGCCGAGGATCAGCGTGCGGAGGTCGCCAGGCTCGAGGCGCTCGGCGCCGAGGTCGTGCCATGGGACAAGCAGCCCGACGACGCCGACTACGTGATCATGCAGGATCCCGAGGGCAACCGCTTCTGCGTCATCGACGCCGCCGGGTGGGACGGCTTCGTGCGGCACCGCGTCGCGCGCGCCTGACCGCCCAGCCGCATCCCGCTAGCGTCGAACGATGGCCGACACCACCGTGCGCACCGCGACCGTCGACGACGCCCGCGCGATCTCGATCGTGCAGGTCGAGACGTGGCGCTCGGCCTACGCCGACCTCATGCCCGAGGCGCTGCTGCGCCGCATGGACGTCGACCGCAACGCCGAGCGCCGCGCCGAGACGTGGGCCGAGCGCCACCGCGACCCGCGCGTCGTCGACCTCGTCGCCGAGCGCGGCGGCGACGTCGTGGGCTGGGCGTGCGTCGGCCCGACCGACCAGGACGACCTGCCCGGCCACGGCCAGCTCTTCGCGATCTACGCGCTCGCCGCGACGTGGTCGTCGGGCGTCGGCCACGCCCTCGTGCAGGAGGCCGAGCAGCGGCTGCGCGACGGCGGCTTCGACCGCGCGTGCCTGTACGTGCTCGACGGCAACGACCGCGCCGCCGGCTTCTACGAGCGCCACGGCTGGCGCGAGGACGGCCACACGTGGATCGACGAGCGCTTCGGCTACGGCGGCGTGCTCGTGCCGCTGCTCGAGCGCCGCCGCATCCGCGACCTGGGGGAGGCGCTGTGACGCTCGCGTTCCGCGACGCGACCGTCGCCGACGCCGCGGCCGTCGCGCGCATCCACGTCACCGCCTGGCGGCAGGCGTACGCGGGCCTCATCCACCAGCCCGTGCTCGACGCCCTCGACGTCGCCGACCGCACCGCGTCGTGGACCCGCTGGCTCGAGCGCTCGCTCGCGGGCGAGGGCACCGATGGCGACGTGCGCCACGCGATGCTCGTCGCCGAGCGCGACGGCGAGGTCGTGGGATGGGCGACGTACGGCCCCGCGCGCCGACGCGAGCGCGATGGATGGGGCGAGCTCGCCGGGTTCTACGTCGACCCGCTCGCGGCGCGGTCGGGGATCGGTCGGGCGATGATGGCCGAGGTCGAGGCGCGGCTCGCCGCAGCCGGCTTCGAGCGCGCGTACCTGTGGGTGCTCGAGGGCAACGCACCCGCCGAGGCGGCGTACTCGCGCTACGGCTGGGAGCCCGACGGCGCCACGCTCGACGACCCCGACACCGACCCCACGCGCACCCTCGTCGACCACGCGCGCGTGCGCATCCTGCCCGCGCCCTGACGGCTCGCGAGGCCGCCGTTTTGGGGGAGCGGCCCCGACGTGTGTATTCTCGTCGGCGGTGACGTGTCCGAGCGGCCGAAGGTGCAACTCTCGAAAAGTTGTGTGGAGTAACCCTCCACCGTGGGTTCAAATCCCACCGTCACCGCCACGAAGAAGCCCCGACCAGCTGGTCGGGGCTTCTTGCATGTGTGGGCTCGGGTCAGACGCCGAGCTCGTCGAGCGCGTCCTCGAGCGTCTCGAGCTCGCCCGACGGCTCCTCGCCGTCCTCGGGCACCATGAGCACGCCGTAGCCGTCGCCGACGGGCACGATGAGCCCGACGACCTCGCCGCCGACGACGACCTCGAGCACCGCATCCGCGCCGCCGTCGAGCGTGAAGGCCGAGGCCTCGTCGTCGTCGCCGCTCGTCGCCGCCTCGTAGGCGGCCTCCGCCTCGGGGGCTCGCAGCAGCACGTCGGTGCCGCGGTGGTCGATCTCGAGCGCGGTCTGGGCGACCGCCTCCACGAATGCGTCGTCCAGGTCGGTCATGCCTCCACCCTCTCGCGAGTGCGGTCGGCGTCGCCGACGGCGCACCGAGCGATGCTGTGAGGATGTTCGTCTGCGATGTGCGCTCGAGGCGGCGCTGCGCATCGCTCCGCGCGGGCTCGAGGCCTCAGCGCTCCTCGTCGGGATCGTCGCCGAGCAGCGCCCGCCGCGCCCGCTCGCGCTCGGACGCGTCGATGCGGCCCGAGAAGTAGGCGTCGTCGATCTCGGAGAGCCGCTGCTCGAGCGGCACGTCGTCGGGTGCGACGGGGGAGGGCGGCCCGGGCAGCGGCGTCTCGGCCGACGGCTGCGACCACGGCCGAGGCGGCAGCGGCGGGGCGCCGTCCTGCAGGTCGCGGTTGCGGCGCATCGCCATGATCATGCTCACGATGCCGACGACGCCGGCCGCGACGACGACGAGCATGATCACGGTGCTCGCCCAGGCGGGCAGCCCGGGCGCCGGCACGAGGATGAGGGGCATGCGTCCCACGGTACGCGGCCGCTACCGCGGCGTCTCGACGAGCGCGACGTCGCGCACCGCACCGTCGTCGACCGTGAGCGTCATGACGGTGCCGACCGGCTGGCGGCGGCGGTCGGTCGGGGATCCGGGGTTCAGCAGCCGCAGGCCGGATGGGGCGGTCGAGTCCCAGGGGATGTGCGAGTGCCCGAACACGAGCACGTCGGCAGGCGCGTCGGAGCCGGGCCCGAACCGCTCGTCCATGCGGCGCTCGCGACCTGCGGAGGCTCCCGTCTCGTGGATGACCGCGAACCGCACTCCCTCCACCTCGACGCGCGCGACCTCGCCGAGTCGCGCCCACAGCTCGGGGCCGTCGTTGTTGCCCGCGACGCCGACGAGGCGAGCGGCGCGAGCCGAGAGGGCGTCGAGCGTGGCGACGTCGACCCAGTCGCCCGCGTGCACGACGACGTCGACCGCATCCACGAGCGCCCACACCTGCTGCTGCAGCGCCTTCGCCCGCGCGGGCAGGTGCGTGTCCGACAGCAGCAGCATGCGCGTGGCCATGCGGCCAGTCTGGTGGGTGCGCGCCCGTAGGCTTTCAGGCATGAGCACGGCCCCGATCTCCGCACGCGTCCCCGACCTCGGCGAGTCCGGGCTGCCGGATGCGGTCGCGGGCGTCGCATGGCGCCGCCCGACGATCGCGGATGCGCCGGCGATGCACGCGGCGTACAACCTGTCTGGCCGCGTCGACCACCCCGAGTTCCAGGTGCCGCTGCAGGAGGTGCTCGACGACTTCGAGGCGAGCCATGTCGACGTCGCCCAGGACTTCGTCGTGGGCGAGCGCGACGGCGAGATCGTGGCGATCGGCAGCGCCGTCATGCCCGACGGGCAGGTCGACGTGCGCCGCGTGTACCTGGCGGGCACCGTCGTGCCCGAGGCGCGGCGGCAGGGCATCGGTGCCGTGCTGCTCGCGTGGGAGGAGCGGCGAGCGGCCGAGCGCCTGCACGCGCACGGCGACTCCGAGCTGCCTGCGCAGATCCACACGTACACCGAGGCCGACTCGGCGGTCGTGCCGTTCCTGACGGGCGTCGACTTCACGATCGCCCGCTACTTCACCGACCTGCACCGCGACCTGTCGCAGCCGATCGTGCCGATGGACGACGGCGGCCTCACGATCGTGCCGTTCACGCCCGACCTGTTCGAGGCCGGCCGCATCGCGCGCAACGACGCGTTCCGCGACCACTGGGGCTCGCAGCCCACGACGCCCGAGCGCTGGGGTCGGTTCACGAACCGCGACGTCATGCGCTCCGACCTGTCGGCCGTCGCGATCGAGGGCGACCGCATCGTCGGCTTCTGCCTCGCCGAGCACGACCCCGACGACGCCGAGGTCGCCGGCTACTCGTCGGTCTACATCGCGCTCGTGGGCGTCGTGCGCGACCACCGCGGGCAGGGCATCGCCCCGCGTCTGCTCACGCGCACGCTCGAGGCGGCGCGGGATGCGGGGCTCGAGAAGGCGGTGCTCGACGTCGACTCCGAGTCGCCCACCGGCGCCGTCGGCCTCTACGAGCGCCTCGGGTTCACGACCGCGAAGCAGACCGTGGTGCTGGAGCGCGCCTGGTGAGCCCGAAGGGGCGCGCGCCGCGGCCCGCCCGACCCGGGCGGCCGGGGGCGAAGCGCGCCCAGGGGGCGGGCGCTGCGAAGCGGGCGAGGCCGAAGCCCGCGCGCCGCGCGGCCGAGGCTGCGCCCGCATCCGAGCCCGTCGCGCTCGAGCCGTTCCGGCTCCGATACGTCGAGGGTGCGACGCCGGCGAAGTGGATCCGCGCGTGGGTCGACCGCATGCCGCAGCGCCTCGAGCACGAGCTCGTGGCCGAGGAGCAGCAGCTGGATGCGCTGCGCGCCGGCGAGGCGGATGCCGCGATCGTGCGCCTGCCGATCGACGAGGCCGGCCTGCACGTCGTGCGCCTCTACGACGAGCGCGCGTTCGTCGTCGTGCCCGAGGACCACGCGGCGGCGGACCTCGAGTCGGTCGTCGTCGCCGACCTCGCCGACGAGTCGATGATCGCGCGCGGCACGATGACGTGGTCGGAGCTCGTCGAGGTCGTCGCGTCGGGTGCGGGCATCGCGCTCATGCCGCAGTCGCTCGCGCGCCTGCACCAGCGCCGCGACGTCGCCTCGCTGCCCGTCGCCGACCTGCCGCCGACGACGGTCGCGCTCGTGTGGCGGTTGGAGCGCGACGGCGACGACGTGCAGGCGCTCGTCGCGATCACGCGCGGCCGCTCGGCCCGGTCGTCGCGCTAGGCGAGACGCTTCGTCCCCAAGACCGCTCGGTGAGGTGCGAGCGCAGCGAGCCTCGAAGCGAGCCCCACCGGCGCCGTCCTCGCCGCATCGATTGGCCACTTCCTGCGTCGATTGGCCACCTTCTGCGTCGATTGGCCACCTTCTGCGGTGGCGCGCCGCTCATCGGTCCACACGTGGACCAATCGAAGCTGCCGCCAGCCGTGACGGCGGCCTCCGTCAGCCCGGCAGCACCCGATCCAGGAACGCCACGACGTCCTGCAGCTCGTCCTGCACGATCGAGTGCCCCATCGGGTACTCGTGCACCTCGACGTCGGTGTGCGCCCGCATCCACTCGATCGTGCGGGTCGTCGCCTCGCGGGCGATCATCTCGTCGGCCGATCCGTACGCCTGGAACGCGGGCACGCGCGGCTCGGCGGCGGCGAGCGCCGCATCCCCGGGGGCCGTGCCCGCGAACGAGAAGCCCGACAGCTGCACGACGGCGGCGAAGCGCTCGGGCGCGTGGCGCAGCAGCTGCAGCGTCATGGCGCCGCCCTGCGAGAAGCCGAGCAGCGTGACCGAGCGGAACTCGTCGCCGAGCCCGTCGAGCCACGCGAGCACGCCGCGGGCGGATGCGTCGATGAGCGACGAGTCGGTCGACATCTGGCTGCCGGCGGCGTACCAGGCGAAGCCGGGGCCGTACTGCAGCGGGGCGCGCAGCGCGGCGATGGTGAGGCGGTCGGGCAGGAACGGCGCGAGCGCGAACAGGTCGCCCTCGTGGCTGCCGATGCCGTGCATGACGACGAGCAGGTCGCTGCCAGGGCGGCCGTCGGCGCCGTCGCGCCACAGCACGGCGTCGGCGTCGATCGGATGCGTCGCGCGTGCGGCGTCGGCGCTCACGCGAGCGACTCCACGACCTTGACGACGCGGCGGGCGCGGGTGTCCTCGGCCTTCGCCGACTCCACTTGGCGCACGTGCTCCTTGCGCTTCGACGGCGACTGCGCGTCGAACGCGGCCCGCACGCCGGCGGCGTCGAGGGCGGCGGCGAGGTCGTCGGGCACGGGGGTGTCGCGGCTCGACGTGTCGTGCTCGAGCGTCACGGCGTGCTCCTCGCCGCCGGCGACGCCCGCATCCTCGCGGATCTGCGCCGACACCGGGATGAGGTACCTCCCGCCCATGACGGCGATGGTCGACGGGTAGACGCAGCCGTTGAGCGTGACCGTGACGGGCACGCGCTTGCCGACGCCGAAGCCGAGCACGACGTCCTCGGGCACCTCGATGCCGACGTTGTTGCCCTGGGTCAGCAGGGTCGTGGTGAAGGTGGGCATCCCCGCTCCTCTCGCGCGCACGCGGCGCTGTCGGCGCCAGCATAGGCGGCACGCGTTGCCGCCGGGTGACGTGGGATGCGGTGCCTGGCTGGCTCGAGGGGTCACGTTCGGCGATGACTGGTCGCAGTTGCACCGCACTGGTCGCAGCTTCGGTGCAACTGCGACCAGTCATGCGTGCATCTGCGACCGGTCCCGTGCATCTGCGACCAGTCCCGCCGCGACGCGACCGCATCCGCGCGCCGCGAGCGACATGACGGCCCGCGACGCCCGCGGGATGCCACGATGGAGGCATGTCCGTGCGCACTCCCGACCGCAATCCCGGATGGCTGAGCGACGACGACCTCGCCGACGCGAGGCGCCGACTGCCGATGCTCTACGTGGAGGCCGTGCCCGTGCGCCTCGACGGCCAGGGCCGCGTCACCGACGTCGGCCTGCTGCTGCGCGTCGGCGCCTCGGGCGGCATCGCGCGCACGATCGTCTCGGGCCGCGTCATGCACGGCGAGACGCTGCGCGACGCGCTCGACCGGCACCTCGAGAAGGACCTCGGGCCGATGGCGTTCCCGCAGCTGCCGCCGTGCCCGACGCCGTTCCACGTCGCCGAGTACCTGCCGATCCCGGGCGACGGCATGTACCACGACGACCGGCAGCACGCCGTGTCGCTCGTGTTCATCGTGCCCGTCACGGGCACGTGCGAGCCGCGGCAGGATGCGCTCGAGCTCACGTGGCTCTCGCCCGACCAGGCCGCATCCGAGCTCGTCACCTCCGAGATGGAGGGCGGCCGCGGCGCGCTCGTGCGCACGGCCCTCGCGCACCTCGGCGCGCTGCGCTGACGCTTCGCCTCGTGGGGCGTGCCTCGTTGCGAGGTGCGCCTCTCCTGCTGAGGTGCGCCGAGAGCCGCACCTGAGCAGGAGAAGCGCACCCCACAACGACTCCCGCGCGTCCGTGACGCTGCGTGACATGCGGATGCTCGGCGCCGCACCGTGCGCGCGTACGCTCGCGATCGTGTCCGCCGACTACCAGATCCAGTTCGAGTGGGGCGTGCAGGCGCTGCGCGCCCACCCCGCCGACGTCGTGATCGTCGCCGACGCGGATGCGGGCGAGTCGGGCGACGCGCTGCGCGCCGCGGATGCGGGCCTCGTGCTCGCCGCGACGCTCGAGACGGCCGACGAGATCGCCGAGATCGTGCTCGTCGAGCAGACGCGGCTCGGTCGCCGCGCATCCATCACGATCGCCGCCGCCGGCGACGCGTGGCCCGACGGCTCGCTGCGCGTGAGCGTGGCCGACACCCTCGTCGCCGGCCGAGTCGTCGACGCGCTCGCCGATCGCGGCATCGACTTCCACTCGCCGCAGGCCGCCGTCGCGTGCGCTGCGGCGGTCACGCTGCGGGGCGCCACGGGCCACCTCGTGCGCGCGGAGCGTGCGACGCGCGAGGTCGCGGCGACCGCCTGACGTCTCGGCGCCTCCCGCGTGCTGCATGCCGGACGCCGATTGGTCCAGTTGTGGACCAATCGACCGGTGCGCACCTACGGGAACTGGCCAATCACCGCACGAAGTGGCCAATCACCACACGAAGTGGCCAATCGACCTGGGATCGGCGACTTCCGCCACCGATCGGCGACTTCGACCGTGTCCGACTCGCCGATCACCCTGGTCGAAGTCGCCAATCACGCCACGGGTCGCCGCCGACCAGCGGATGCGCGACGCCCGAGGCACTCACCCCGCAGGCGGGATGAACGCCGCGCGGATCGGCTCCGGCGACCACCGCTCGTCGGCATCCTGCAGCGGCACGGCGTCGCCGACGATGCGCGAGACGTCGCCCACGAACGCGCCCCGCGACGCGTCGCCCGCGAGCGCCGCGCGGATGGCGTCGGGTGCGATGGGCGAGGTGCTCGCGAGCAGCACCGCGTTGCCGAACCGCGCGCCGGCCAGCACCGATCCCTGCACGATGAGCGCCGTATGGCCGAACGCCGCCGACAGCGTCGCGAGGTGGGATGCGGTGAAGTCCAGCTCGGGCCCGGCGACGCCGTTCACCACGAGCAGGCCGCCGGGTACGAGCGCAGCGCGGGCCGCGAGCGCGCACTCGAGCGACGTGAGCGCCGGCGGGATGCGGCCGCCGGCGTAGACGTCGATCGCGATGGCCTCGAACGAGGCGGCGGGCGCCGCGTCGAGCCACGCCCGAGCATCGCCGACCACGACCGACACCCCGCGAGGCGGCGGCGCGTGGGCGACGACGAGGTCGACGATCGCCTGCTCCAGCTCGACGACGGTCTGCGCGGCCGACGGGCACGCGTGCGCGACCTGCCGAGGCAGGCTCATCGCCGCCCCGCCGAGGTGCGCGATGCGCGGAGCAGGACCCAGCAGCGACGACAGCCCCGCGAGCATCCACCGCACCGTCGCATGCGGCGACGGCTCGGCGTCGTCGCCCACGTGCGACTGGCGGAACCCGTCGATCTCGAGCGCCCAGCCGTCGTCGAGCACGACGATAGACGCCGACTGCCCGCTCGACAGCCGCACCGACTCGGGCGCCGACGTCACCGCACGTGCTCCCACGCGATCCGGTACGCGGCGTCGAACCGCTTCGAGCACTGCCCGCAGCTCGCCGCCCGCGTCGGCCGTCTGAACCGATGGTGCACGTGCCCGGCGGGGCAGCGGCCGATCCACGGCGCGAGCTCCGACGCGATCTCGCCGTCGTGCAGGCGCCCGCCCACGTAGCCGAGCTCCTTCGCCACGCGCCGCCACCGCGGGCCGTGCCCGGCATCGAAGCCGGCGAGCGCATGCGCGACCTCGTGCAGCAGCACCTGATGCACCTCGTCGTCCTCGTACCGCGACGCCAGGTGCCGCGACACCGAGATGCGGTGCGTCGCATGATCCGTCAGCCCCGCGCGCCGCTTCGCGTGGTCGAACGCGAACGTCCACGAGTCGTCGAGGTGGATGCGGATGAGCGACTCGGCCCACACCCGCACGCGCGCGAGGTCAGCCACGCCGCACCTCGAGCGCGGCGAGGGCACCGCACGCGCGTACCCGCGCAGCCGACCGCATCCCCACGCATCCATCGTCGCACCGACCACCCACCGACGGGCGCGGCCGAGCCGTGGGAAGCGCAGCCCGCCGATGGTGGTTGGATCGAGATGGAGGTCCCGTCGACGCGACGCCCGTTCGCACGACGCACCTCGCGCCGCTCGCCGGACCCCGCGCCTGTCGACCTCCCGGGCGCCGATCGGCACCCGCTCGCAGAGCGAAGGAAGAGGGGCCGGCACATGGCCAGGTTCGAAGGCAAGGTCGCGATCGTCACCGGCGGCGGCAGCGGCATCGGCGCGGAGATCTCGCGCAGGCTCGCCGCCGAGGGCGCGAAGGTCGTCGTGACCGACATCCGCCTGGATGCGGCGCAGGCGACGGTCGATGCGATCGCTGCCGCAGGCGGCGTGGCCGTCGCGTTCGCGCACGACACCGCGAAGGCTGCGGAGTCCGAGGCGGCGGTGGCCTTCGCGCAGACGACCTACGGCGGCCTGCACCTCGCGGTGAACAACGCCGGCATCGGTGCGCCGCAGCAGCGGATCGGCGACTACGACATCGAGACGTGGGACCGCGTGCGCGCGATCGACCTCGACGGCGTCTTCTACGGTCTCCGCTACGAGCTGCCCGCGATCGTGGCCTCGGGTGGCGGTGCCATCGTGAACATGGCGTCGGTCCTCGGCCATGTCGGCCTCGCCGAGAACGCGGCGTACGTGACGGCGAAGCACGCCCTCGCGGGGCTCACGAAGGTCGCGGCGCTCGAGTACTCCGCCGACGGCGTGCGCACCAACGCGGTGGCTCCCGGGTTCATCGACACCCCCGCGGTGCGTGCCGGGCTCTCGCCGGAGGCGATCACGGCGCTCGAGGCCGAGCACGCGACGAAGCGACTCGGCACCGACGCCGAGGTCGCGGCGCTCACG
The DNA here is from genome assembly GCF_900099705.1 of Agrococcus jejuensis. Classification (NCBI taxonomy): domain Bacteria; kingdom Bacillati; phylum Actinomycetota; class Actinomycetes; order Micrococcales; family Microbacteriaceae; genus Agrococcus; species Agrococcus jejuensis. Next base: position 1,127,575 of record NZ_LT629695.1, on the reverse strand, counting down.
CTGTTCCTGCTCAGCGACGAGGCGTCGTTCATCACGGGCAGCTCTCACATGGTGGATGGCGGGTACTCGGCGCACTAGCCGTCTGCTCGTGTGCGCGTCGCGGTGGTGATCGCGGCCGCGCATGCGGTGGTGATGGATGCGGTGCGCACCCGAGCGGTCCAACAGTGGTCAGTAGATGTCGTCCCGACGGCGTGTCGGCGACATCTACTGACCACTCATCGACATCACGTGACCAATCACCGCAAGAAGTGACCAATCACCGCAAGAAGTGATCGCTCACTCCCGCACGAAGACCCTGCGGCCGCCGACCCAGGTCTCGTCGTTCGCGGTGTCGCCGATCTCGTCGGGGGCGCCGGCGAACGGGTCGCGGGAGGCGATCGCGAGGTCGGCGAGGCGGCCGGGGGCCAGCACGCCCGACTCCCAGCGGTTCAGCCACGCCGAGCCCGCCGTGTAGGCCGAGAGCGCGGTCGGTAGCGGCAGCGCCTCCGACGGCAGGAACGGTCGCGCGCCGCGCGTGCCCGGCTCGGTGCGGTTCACGCCCACGTGGATCGCCGCCCACGGGTCGGGCGTCGACACCGACCAATCCGACCCGGCGGCGAGCACGGCGCCGGCGGCGGCGAGCGACGCGAACGGGTACTGCCACGAGACGCGGTCTGCGCCCTCGCCACCGAGGAACGGGATCGTGAGGTCGAGCATCTGGTCCTCGAACACGGCCCACAGCATCTGCATGTTCGCCGCGACGCCCAGCGACCGGAACCGCGGCCGGTCCAGAGGGTGCACGACCTGGATGTGCGAGATGTGCGGCCGCGAGTCCGTCCACCCGTTCGCGGCGCGCGCGGCCTCGACCGCGTCCAGGCACTCGCGCACCGCGCGGTCGCCGATCGCGTGGAAGTGCGCCTGGAAGCCGAGCCGCTCGAGCTCGGGCAGCGCCTCGGCGAGCACGGCGGGGTCGTGGAACGACAGCCCGTCGTTCGCCGTCGCGTGCCCGTGGCCGTCGCAGTACGGCTCGAGCATGCCGGCGGTGAAGTTCTCGGCGACGCCGTCCTGCATGATCTTCACGCTCGTCGACGTGAACGTGCCTGCCGTCCACGCGTCGCGCCGCTCGACGAGCTCGGGGATCTGGTCGACGCCGCGCCCGCGCTCCCACCACAGCGCTCCGCGCACCCGCGCGGTGAGCTCGCCCGACGAGGCGAGCGCGAGGTACGTCGGCCCGGGGTTCGGGGCGTCGCCGTAGTCGCCGAGGATCGCGTCCTGCCAGCCGACGATGCCGAGCGAGTGCAGGTACCGCTGCGCCACGCGCAGCGCCTCGGCCATCCGCTCGGGCGACTCGACGGGGATGTGCCGGTTCACGAGCGTCATGGCACCCTCGTGCAGCGTGCCGCTCGGCGAGCCGTCGGCGAGGCGCTCGATGCGCCCATCCGCGGGGTCGGGGGTGGATGCGGTGATGCCGGCGAGGCGCAGCGCCACCGAGTTCGCCCACGCGCCGTGCCCGTCGCGGTTCGTGATGAAGGCGGGGCGATCGGGCACGATCCGATCGAGGTCGGAGGCCAGCGGCGTGCCGCCGGGGAACGCCGCCATCGCCCACCCGCCGCCGAGCAGCCACGGCTCGTCGGGGTGCTCGGCGACGTAGTCGGCGATCGCGTCGAGGTACGCGTCGCGCGACACGTCGCTGCCGGCGAGGTCGCAGCGCAGCATGTCCAGGCCGCCCCACGCGGGATGCACGTGGCTGTCGACGAAGCCGGGCGTCAGCAGGCGGCCGCCGAGGTCGACGATCTCGGTGGATGCGGTGCGCAGCTCGAGCACGTCGTCGTGGCCCACGGCCACGATCCGGTCGCCCGACACCGCGAGCGACGTCGCCCACGAGCGGGCGGCGTCGGCGGTGAAGATCGGGCCGTTCGTGAAGATCGCGTCGACCACGTGGTCCGCCTTCCGTCGAGGGTCGTGTGGTGCGTGCGACCGCGCGAGCGGTCGGGAGGGTGGGGTCAGCCGCCCGTCATCGTGCGGGCGATCTGCGCCGTCGAGTCGCCCGAGCGACGCAGCACGACGGCGACGAGCACGAGCACGAGCAGCGTGAGCACGAGCATCACCGTCGACATCGCGGCGATCTCGGGCCGCAGCCCCGACCGCACGGAGCCGAGGATGTAGACCGGCCACGGCGTCGAGCCCTGCACCGAGACGAACGCGGCGATGATCGTGTTGTCGAGGCTCAGCGTGAACGACAGCAGGAATCCCGACAGCACCGCGGGCGCCGTGAGCGGCAGCGTCACGCGCGTGAGCGCCTGGAACGGCGTCGCGTACAGGTCGGTCGCCGCGTGCTCGAGGTGCTCGTCCATGCCCACGAGGCGCGAGCGCACGAGGTAGGCGACGACGGCGGTCGAGAACAGCGACGAGCCGATCGCGAGGCGCACGATGCCGTCGTTGAGCAGCGTGATGCCGAGCTCGGTGCCCAGCTGCACGAACCACGGCAGCAGGGCGACGGCATCCACGATCTCGGGCGTCACGGTCACGAGCAGCAGCAGCGCCGTGAACCACACGGTCCACCTGCCTGGTCGCCGCGCGAGCGCGATGCCCGCCATCGTGCCGAGCACGGTCGCGAGCAGCGCCGACCAGATGGCGACGCGGATGGTCACGAGCACCGTCGCGACGATCTGCCGGTTGGCGAACGCCGCCTCGTACGCCGAGAAGCCGAAGCCGCCCCACGCCGACAGCAGACGTCCGTCGTTGAACGAGTAGACGACGATCACGAGGATCGGCGCGAAGAGGAAGGCCATGACGAGCCAGCCCCACACCGACAGCAGCACGTCGGTCACGGGGCGGCGCCTGCGGCGCACGGCGGGAGCGGTCACGATCCGTCTCCGATCCGCAGGCGCGTCGCGAAGCGCACCGGCCAGGTCACGAGCCACAGCATCGCCGCAGCGGCGACGGCCGACAGCACGGTGGTGAGGATGAGCACGACGGCCATCGCCGAGCCGAGCGCCCAGTTCTGCGCCGTCTGGAACTGGCTCGCCACCAGCTGCCCGGCCATGGTGCCCTGCGCGCCGCCGAGCACGGTCGCCGTGATGTAGTCGCCCATGAGCGGGATGTAGACGAAGAGCACGCCCGCGACGATGCCGGGGCGCGCGAGCGGCAGCGTCACGGTGAGGAAGGTGCGCACGCGGTCGGCACCGAGGTCCTTGCTCGCCTCGCGCAGCGGCCCCTCGACGCGGTCGAACGCGACGTACAGCGGCAGGATCATGAGCGGCAGGTAGTTGTAGACGACGCCGATGAGCACGGCGGCGCGCGTGTTCAGCAGCTCGATCGGGCCGAGCCCGAGCGCCATCATCCACTCCGACAGGAAGCCCTCGGGCGCGAGCATGACGCGCCAGCCGATGGTGCGCACGAGGAAGTTCGTCCAGAAGGGCACGAGCACGAGCCCGAGCATGAGGCCGCGGCGATGCGCGGGCACCTTCGTGGCGATCCAGTACGCGGCCGGCATGGCGATGAGGAGGCACAGGATCGTGCCGATCACGCCGACCCAGAGCGTGTTGAGGAACACGGAGGCGAAGGTCGGCGAGAGCGCCTCGAGGTAGCGGTCGAACGACAGCTGGTCGGTCGCGACGGTCTCGAACAGGCTCGGCTTGTAGCCGAACGAGTAGTAGAGCACGAGGCCGACGGGCGCGACGAAGAAGACGAGCAACCAGCACCACGCGGGCAGCGCCAGCAGGAACGCGGGGGCACGCAGGCGGCGGCGCGGCGGGGGCGTCGCCGCGCGGCGCGGGGCGGAGCCGAGCGCCGTCACGCCGAGGGCTCCTCGGCGGGTGCTGCGACGGTCTCGTCGGGGAAGACGGCGACGTCGGCGGGCGACCACGACAACGTCACGGCCTCGCCGGGCTCGACGCGCGGCGCCGTCGGGCGCGGCGTGAGCACCACGATGGAGTGGCGGCCCGACTCGACGATGAACTGCATCGACTCGCCGAGGTGGCTGATGCCCACGAGCCGGCCGATGATGCGGTTCTCGCCCGCATCCTCGCCCGCTGCGAGCGTCACGGCCTCGGGGCGGATGGCGGCGCGCACCTGCGTGCCGGCCACGAGGTCGGCGGTGCCGCGCAGCGTGACGCCGTCGGCCTCCACGAGCGCACCCGAGGCGGTGCCCGCGAAGAAGTTCTGCCTGCCGATGAAGCCGGCGACGTACGCGGATGCGGGGGAGCCGTAGACGGTGTCGGCGTCGGCGAGCTGCTCGATGCGGCCCGCGCGCATCACGGCGATGCGGTCGCTCATCGACAGCGCCTCGCCCTGGTCGTGCGTCACGAACACGAACGTCGTGCCGAGGCGCGCCTGCAGCAGCTTGAGCTCGACCTGCATCTCCTCGCGCAGCTGCCGGTCGAGCGCCGACAGGGGCTCGTCGAGCAGCAGCACCGACGGCCGGTTCACGAGCGCGCGGGCGAGGGCGATGCGCTGCTGCTGGCCGCCCGAGAGCGCGGTGGGCCTGCGGTCGGCGAACGACCGCATCCGCACCATGTCGAGCGCCTCGACGACGCGGTCGCCGATCTCGGATCGTGGCACGCGCGTGCGGCGCAGCCCGAACGCGACGTTCTCGGCGACCGTGAGGTGCGGGAAGAGCGCGTACTGCTGGAAGACGGTGTTGACGTGCCGCCGGTGCGGCGGCACGCCCACGACCGAGGCGCCCGAGATGCGGATGTCACCCGCGTCGGGCTCCTCGAAGCCGGCGATCATGCGCAGCGTCGTCGTCTTGCCGCAGCCCGACGGGCCGAGCAGCGACAGGAACTCGCCCTGCGCGATGTGCAGGTCGAGGCCGTCGACGGCCACGGCGTCGCCGTACCGCTTGGTGACGCCGGTGAGGGTGACGTCGCCCGCCTGCGCCTCGGCGGCCGCGTGGAGCGCTGCCTGCGCTGCCGTGTCGGTCATGCCTACTGGCCCGCCGCAGCCTTCATGGCGTTCCAGATCTCCACGCCGCGCGGCTGCGCATCGTTGACCTCGCCGTTGTGCATCGTGGCGAGCTGCTCCTCGGTGAAGAACACGATGTCGGTGCGCTCGAGACCCTCGGCGTTCGCGGCGTCCTCGATGCCGGCGACGCCCGTGTGGTAGCCGATGTAGTCGAGCTCCTGCAGCGACACCACGGGGTCGAGCACGTAGTCGATGAACGCGTGCGCGGCCTCGGGGTGAGGTGCGCCCACGGGGATGCACCAGTTGTCCATCCACAGCTCGGTGTCGGGAGCACCGAGGCGCCACTGCCAGCGGTCGGGGTCCTCGGACTCGAGGATGCCGAGTCGCGCATCGCCGTTCCAGCACTGCATGAGCACCTGCGTGCCCTGCTGCATGGCGCCGGAGCCCGGGTACGAGTCGAACGCCGAGATGTGCTGCGCGAGCGTGTTCACGAGGAAGTCCTCGGCGGCGGCGAGGTCGGCCTCGTCGGTCGTCGTCCACGGGATGCCGTTGGCCCAGAAGTAGAGGCCTGTGATGTTCTCGGGGGCGTCGAGCAGGCTCGTGCGGCCGCTCGCCTCGTTCTGCGCCGCGTCGAGGAAGTCCTCCCACGTCACGAGGTCGCGGCTGATGGCGGTCGAGTCGAACACGAAGCCCGTCGTGCCCCAGTCCTTGCAGATCGAGTACGCGTTCTCGGGATCCCAGTCCTGCGCCGCGAACGCCGGGTCGAGGTTCGCGAGGTTGGGGATGAGGTCGAGGTTGAGCTCCTGGATGAGGCCCTGCTCGATGAGCTGCGGGATGAACACGCCCGTCGGCACGATGATGTCGAAGCCCGAGGTGCCGTTGGCGGCGACGAGGCGCGCGATCATCTCCTCGTTCGACGAGTAGGAGTCGAGGGTGATCTGCGGGCCCTCGGCGTCGGTGAACCCCGTGAGGGTCTCGGGGGCGTCGTAGTCGCCCCACGTGTAGATGGCGAGCGCATCCTCGAGCGCGCCGCCCGTCGCCTCGGGAGCCTCGCTCGTCGACGGGCCGGAGCATGCCGCGAGGAAGGCCGTCGCGCCCGAGCCTGCGGCGACGGCGAGGAAGCCGCGACGCGTGAGTTCGCTCGTGATCGCCTGCGAGCCTGCGCGGCTCGCGAGGATGCGGATGGGTCGTCGTGCCATCGGTGCTCCTTGGGGCTGGGCGCCGCGCGTCGGGCGCTCGGTTTCCAGGAGCGTAGGTGGGCGGATGCGGCCGGGGCAATGGATCCGGTGGTCGCGAGATCGGATCGTCACCGATCCGTGACCCCTGTGCAACACACGCGACGCATTCCGAAGCCGAACCCCGCGAACGGCGACGGATCGGGGTACGCGGGCCCTCACCAGCTGGTCGAGGAGCGCGCCAGCCCCTGGGCGAGCCCGCGTCACGAGACCACGCGACCGCCGCTCCCGCGCAGCCACGCGCATGGTCGCGTCGAGCGAGCACCTCGCGAGGTCTCGTGACGGCTCCTCGCTGCGCTCGGGGCCTCCTCGACCAGCTGGAGGGCTGAGGGCGGTGCGCTCAGCGCCCGCCGAACAGCGGATGCGTCGGCCGCGCCCGCCCTGTGGCACCCTCGGCGCGATCCGCGCGGTCGAGCGCGACGAGCAGCGACACCTCGGCGGCATCGATCGCCTCGGCCCGGGCGGCGTCGCCCGCCTCGTCGACCTCGCCCGCCGCGGCGAGGTCGCCGGCCGTCGACTGCGCGGCGCGCAGCAGCGCGAGCGACTCGGCGAGGTCGTCGGCCGCCTCGCGCCAGCGCTGCGCCGCGAAGCGCGCGACGCCCCGCTCGTGCAGCGCCTCGGCGAGCACGGCATCCCAGCCCGATGCGCGTGCCTCGTCGACGACGGAGTCGCAGTCGCGCAATGCGGCGACCAGCTGGCCGCCGCCGACGGCGATCGCGGCGCGCAGCAGCCGCATCCGCGCGCTCTCGCGCCGATCGCCCGTGGCGCGCGCGACCATGAGCGCTCGCGCGGCGCTGCCTGCCGCCTCGTCGACGCGGCCGATCGCGAGCAGCAGCCAGGCGCGCTCGGCGAGGTCGGCCATCGCCCGCGACAGCCCGATGGCGTCGATGCGCGCCGTCGCGGCGGCGACGTCGACCGTCGGACGCAACGTCGTCACGTCGAAGCCGAGCACCGCATGCATGCGCACATCCTGCACCCGACCACCGACGCGATCCGCGCGCATCGCCCGACGCATCCGAGACTCATGGCGAGCCCCGAGGCGGCGCCGTGCCGCTACCCGAAGACCGAGCGGTTGGGCGGCGGCGAGGGCAGCGCCGTCGCGTCGGTCACGATGGCGCCGCTCGACGCGAAGCGCCGCAGCTCGTCGCCCTCGACGACCTTCGCGGGCCACGGGTCGCGCTGCAGCGCCGCGGGCACGCCGTCGAGGCGCAGCGGCTCGTCGGAGGCGACGGCGACGAGGTTGCCGTAGCGCCGGCCCTTGAGGAACCCGGTGTCGGCGATCGCCGCGACGTGCGGGTGCACGTGCGTGAGCGTCGCGAGCTGCGAGCGCACGAAGCGCAGCTCGCGGCCGTCGGCGAGGTTGACGCACAGCACGCCGCCGGGCGCCAGCAGCGCGCGCACCCGCTCGTGGAACTCGACCGACGTCACGTGCGCCGGGGTCTGCGAGCCGGCGAACACGTCGACGATCACGAGATCGCACGCGCCCACGAGCCCGCCGGGCAGGCGCTCGAGCACGGCGCGCGCATCCCCGTAGCGGATGCGGATGCTCGCCTCGCGCGGCAGCGGCGCGACCTCGCGCACGATCTCGACGATGCCGGGCTCGAGCTCGATGACCTGCTGGCGCGAGCCGGGCCGCGTGCGGGCGACGTAGCGGGGGAGCGTGAGAGCGCCGGCGCCGAGGTGCACGGCCGTGAGCGGGCCGGGGCGCATGGCGTCGAGCACGTGGCCGATGCGCTGCACGTACTCGTAGACGAGCAGCTCGGGGCGCTCGGGGTCGACGTGCGACTGGGGCGTGCCGTCGACGACGAGCTGGTAGCCGCCGTCGCCCGAGAAGCGCATCTCGGCGTGCATGCCGTTCGAGAGCGTCGTCGAGGGGAGTGCGGACACGCCCCCATCCTGCCGCGTGCCGCCCGGGTCCTGGCGACGGCGCTGTCCCTTTCCCGCCGGGGCTGCAGATCGATTGGCGCCAATTGGCGCCGATCGACCGGGATCGGTCGCAAGAGGTGGCCAATCGATCGCAGAAGGTGGCCAATCACGCGAAAGGCGGCCAACCGATCGCAGAAGGCGGCCAATCGACTGGCGAGGTCGCCGCGAGACGGACGCGTTCGCCGCGAGCGCACGGATCGGGGGATCGCGAGACACGCCGGGAGTGGACACGAGAATCCGCCGCGCGTATCGTAGGAGTTTGCCTCTGGCTTCCCCATGCCCTCATATTGCGGTCGGCGTGCGCTCTCGAGCGCTTCATCGGGGCCGGATGGCAACTCACCTTACGACGTCGACCCGCAGCGGCTGCAACCCGCATGCGGCACGGAGGTAGTCACCTTGGCAGATGCCATCACCGGGCGCAGCGCCGCCCGACTGAGCTTCGCGAAGATCCCCGAGACCCTGACGGTCCCCGACCTGCTGGCGCTCCAGACCGAGAGCTTCGAGTGGCTCATCGGCTCGAAGGCCTGGCAGGACCGGCTGGCCGCGGCCGAGGCGGAGGGGCGCGACGACGTCTCCCGTCAGTCCGGCCTGGAGGAGATCTTCGAGGAGATCTCGCCCATCGAGGATCTGGGCGAGAAGATGCAGCTCTCCTTCTCGGAGCCGTCCCTCGAGGAGCCGAAGTACACGATCGACGAGTGCAAGGAGCGCTCGAAGACGTACGCGGCGCCCCTCTACGTGGCCGCCGAGTTCATGAACCACGAGACCGGCGAGATCAAGTCGCAGACGGTCTTCATGGGCGACTTCCCGCTCATGACCGAGAAGGGCACGTTCATCATCAACGGCACCGAGCGTGTCGTCGTGTCCCAGCTCGTGCGTTCGCCGGGCGTCTACTTCGAGCGCACCGCCGACAAGACCTCCGACAAGGACGTCTACTCGGCTCGCGTCATCCCGAGCCGTGGTGCATGGCTCGAGTTCGAGATCGACAAGCGCGACGCCGTCGGCGTGCGCATCGACCGCAAGCGCAAGCAGTCGGTCACGATCTTCCTCAAGGCCCTGGGCCTCGAGACCGAGGACATCGCCCGCGAGTTCGCAGGCTACGAGTCGATCCTCGCCACCCTCGAGAAGGACCCGGTGATGTCGAAGGAGGACGCCCTCCGCGACATCTACCGCAAGCTCCGTCCGGGCGAGCAGGTCGCTGCCGAGGCTGCGCGCGCGCTGCTCGACAACTTCTACTTCAACCCGAAGCGCTACGACCTCGCGAAGGTCGGCCGCTACAAGGTCAACCGCAAGCTCGGCATCGACGTGCCCATGAGCGACTCGGTGCTCTCGGTCGACGACATCGTCGCGACCATCAAGTACCTCGTCGCGCTGCACGCGCAGGAGACCACGCTGCCCGGCGTCCGCAAGGGCGAGGCCGTCGACATCCGCCTGGACACCGATGACATCGACCACTTCGGCAACCGCCGCATCCGCGCGGTCGGCGAGCTCATCCAGAACCAGGTCCGCACGGGTCTGGCTCGCATGGAGCGCGTCGTGCGCGAGCGCATGTCGACGCAGGACATCGAGGCGATCACGCCGCAGACCCTGATCAACGTCCGCCCCGTGTCGGCGGCGATCAAGGAGTTCTTCGGCACGTCGCAGCTGTCGCAGTTCATGGATCAGAACAACCCGCTCGCGGGCCTGACCCACAAGCGCACGCTGTCGGCGCTCGGCCCCGGTGGCCTCTCGCGTGAGCGTGCAGGCGTCGAGGTCCGTGACGTGCACCCGTCGCACTACGGCCGCATGTGCCCGATCGAGACCCCTGAGGGTCCGAACATCGGCCTCATCGGTCGTCTCGCGACGTTCGGCCGCATCAACGCGTTCGGGTTCATCGAGACGCCGTACCGTCGCGTCGTCGACGGCGTCGTCACCGAGCAGATCGACTACCTGACGGCCTCCGAGGAGGACGAGCACACGATCGCGCAGGCGAACTCGCCGTTCGACGCCAAGGGTCGCCTGACGTCGGAGAAGGTCATCGCCCGCAAGAAGGGCGGCGAGGTCGAGCTCATCACGCCCGAGCGCGTCGACTACATGGACGTCTCGCCGCGCCAGATGGCGTCGGTCGCGACGAGCCTCATCCCGTTCCTCGAGCACGACGACGCGAACCGCGCCCTCATGGGTGCGAACATGCAGCGTCAGGCCGTGCCGCTGCTCCGCAGCGACTCGCCGCTCGTCGGCACCGGCATGGAGGGCTTCGCAGCCATCGACGCCGGCGACGTGGTGACGGCCGACAAGGCCGGCGTCATCGCCGAGGTCTCGGCGGACGTCGTCACGGTGCAGCTCGACGAGGGCGGCACGCAGACGTACTACCTGCGCAAGTTCGACCGCTCGAACCAGGGCACGTCGTACAACACGCGCGTCATCGTCTCGGCGGGCGACCGCGTCGAGGTCGGCCAGGTCATCGCCGATGGCCCCGCGACCGAGAACGGCGAGCTGGCGCTCGGCAAGAACCTCCTCGTGGCGTTCATGCCGTGGGAGGGCCACAACTACGAGGACGCCATGATCCTCAGCCAGAACCTCGTGAAGGACGACGTCCTCTCCTCGATCCACATCGAGGAGTACGAGGTCGACGCCCGTGACACGAAGCTCGGCAAGGAGGAGATCACGCGTGACCTCCCCAACGTGAGCCTCGACCTCATGGCCGACCTCGACGAGCGCGGCATCATCCGCATCGGCGCCGAGGTGCGTCCCGGCGACATCCTCGTCGGCAAGGTCACGCCGAAGGGCGAGACCGAGCTGTCGGCCGAGGAGCGTCTGCTCCGCGCGATCTTCAACGAGAAGAGCCGCGAGGTGCGCGACACGTCGCTCAAGGTGCCCCACGGCGAGCAGGGCACCGTCATCGCGGTGAAGCACTTCAACGCCGAGGATGGCGACGACGAGCTGGGCTCGGGCGTGCACGAGAAGGTCGTGGTCTACATCGCGCAGAAGCGCAAGATCACCGAGGGCGACAAGCTCGCCGGCCGTCACGGCAACAAGGGCGTCATCGCGAAGATCCTGCCCGAGGAGGACATGCCGTTCCTCCCCGACGGCACGCCGGTCGACATCGTCCTGAACCCGCTGGGCATCCCGAAGCGCATGAACTTCGGCCAGGTGCTCGAGACCCACCTCGGGTGGATCGCGGCGACGGGCTGGGATGCCGACGCGAAGGCGGAGTGGGCGAAGAACCTGCCCAAGGAGATCCTCAAGGCCGGTCCCGGCACGAAGGTCGCCACCCCCGTGTTCGACGGTGCGACGGAGGAGGAGATCATCGGTCTCCTCGACTCGACGCTCCCGACGCGCGACGGCGACCGTCTCATCGACGGCTCGGGCAAGGCCCGTCTGTTCGATGGCCGCTCGGGCGAGCCGTACCCGTACCCGATCTCGGTCGGCTACATGTACATCCTGAAGCTGCACCACCTCGTCGACGACAAGATCCACGCGCGCTCGACGGGTCCGTACTCGATGATCACCCAGCAGCCGCTCGGTGGAAAGGCGCAGTTCGGTGGCCAGCGCTTCGGCGAGATGGAGGTGTGGGCGCTCGAGGCATACGGCGCTGCGTACACGCTCCAGGAGCTCCTGACGGTGAAGTCCGACGACATCGTCGGCCGCGTGAAGGTGTACGAGGCGATCGTCAAGGGCGAGAACATCCACGACCCCGGCATCCCCGAGTCCTTCAAGGTGCTCATGAAGGAGATGCAGTCGCTCTGCCTGAACGTCGAGGTGCTCAACGCCGCCGGCGAGGTCGTCACCCTGCGTGACGACGAGGACGAGGCCCTCCGCACCGCCGAGGAGCTCGGCATCAACATCTCGCGTCCGGAGCTCTCGTCGATCGACGAGATCTGATCCGGTCCGCTACGAAGATTCAGCCAAGGGAACAACATTGATCGACGCAACCACGTTCGATGAGCTCCGGATCGGCCTGGCCACTGCGGAGGACATCCGCAAGTGGTCGTACGGCGAGGTGAAGAAGCCGGAGACCATCAACTACCGCACGCTGAAGCCCGAGAAGGACGGGCTGTTCGGCGAGCAGATCTTCGGTCCCTCGCGGGACTGGGAGTGCTCGTGCGGCAAGTACAAGCGCGTGCGCTTCAAGGGCATCGTCTGCGAGCGCTGCGGTGTCGAGGTCACGAAGTCGTCGGTGCGCCGTGAGCGCATGGGCCACATCGAGCTCGCCGCCCCCGTCACGCACATCTGGTACTTCAAGGGCGTGCCGAGCCGTCTCGGCTACCTCCTCGACATGGCGCCGAAGGACCTCGAGAAGGTCATCTACTTCGCCGCGTACATGATCATCGAGATCGACGAGGACGGCCGTCACGAGGACCTGCCCGGCATCGAGCAGGAGATCCGCCTCGAGATGGCGGAGCTCGAGAAGCGCCGCGACTCGGCCATCGCCGACCGCCTGCAGCAGCTGGAGACCGACGTCGCCCAGCTCGAGGAGGAGGGCGCGAAGGCCGACCAGAAGCGCAAGGTCCGCGACGCGGGCGAGCGCGAGATGGCGCAGATCCGCAAGGGCACCGACGAGCAGATCGCGCACCTCGAGCGCGTGTTCGACGACTTCCGCTCGCTGAAGGTCGGCGACCTGAAGCCCGAGGACGCCGTCTTCCACGACCTCGTGGACCGCTTCGGCGACTACTTCGAGGGCTACATGGGTGCGGAGGCGATCAAGCGTCGCCTGCTCGCGTTCGACCTCAAGACCGAGGCCGAGAACCTGCACACCGAGATCGCCGAGGGCAAGGGCCAGCGCAAGATCCGTGCGATCAAGCGCCTCAAGGTCGTGAACTCGTTCCTGCAGACGGGCAACAGCCCGGCTGCGATGGTGCTCGACGTCGTGCCGGTGATCCCGCCGGAGCTGCGCCCCATGGTGCAGCTCGACGGTGGCCGCTTCGCGACCTCCGACCTGAACGACCTCTACCGTCGCGTCATCAACCGCAACAACCGCCTGCGTCGCCTGCTCGACCTCGGTGCTCCCGAGATCATCGTGAACAACGAGAAGCGCATGCTGCAGGAGGCTGTCGACGCCCTGTTCGACAACGGCCGTCGTGGCCGTCCCGTCACGGGCACCGGCAACCGCGCGCTGAAGTCGCTCTCGGACATGCTGAAGGGCAAGCAGGGCCGGTTCCGTCAGAACCTGCTCGGCAAGCGCGTCGACTACTCGGGCCGTTCGGTCATCGTCGTCGGCCCGCAGCTCAAGCTGCACCAGTGCGGCCTGCCGAAGCAGATGGCGCTCGAGCTGTTCAAGCCGTTCGTCATCAAGCGCCTCATCGACCTGCAGCACTCGCAGAACATCAAGCACGCCAAGCGCATGGTGGAGCGTTCGAAGCCGCAGGTGTGGGACGTGCTCGAGGAGATCATCTCCGAGCGCCCCGTGCTGCTGAACCGTGCACCCACGCTGCACCGTCTCGGCATCCAGGCGTTCGAGCCGCTGCTCGTCGAGGGCAAGGCCATCCAGCTGCACCCGCTCGTCTGCTCGGCGTTCAACGCCGACTTCGACGGCGACCAGATGGCCGTGCACCTTCCCCTGTCGGTGGAGGCGCAGGCCGAGGCCCGCATCCTCATGCTGGCGTCGAACAACATCCTGAAGCCGTCCGACGGCCGTCCGGTGACGCTGCCCACGCACGAGATCGTGTCGGGTCTGCACCACCTCACGACGGTGAAGCCGGGCGCGACGGGTGAGGGCCGTGCGTTCTCGTCGGTCGCCGAGGCGATCATGGCGATGGACCAGGGCTCGCTCGACCTGGGCGCGCAGGTGAAGATCCGCATCGAGGGTCTGCACTTCCGCGAGCAGGACCGTCCCGAGGGCTTCGTCGACGGCGAGCCGTTCCTGCTCGAGACGTCGCTGGGTCGCGCGCTGTTCGCCGAGACCCTCCCCGCGGACTTCCCGTTCGTGCAGGAGGCGACGACCAAGCCGGTCATCTCGCAGATCGTGAACGCGCTCGCGGAGCGGTACCCGAAGGTCGTCGTGGCGGAGACGCTCGACAAGATCAAGGACGCCGGCTTCCACTGGGCCACGCGCTCGGGCATCTCGGTCGCCCTCTCCGACGTCATCACGCCGGCGGAGAAGAAGGCGATCGTCGCCAAGGCCGAGGTCGCGGCGCAGAAGGTGCAGGACCAGTACGACAACGGCTTCATCTCCGATGCCGAGCGTCGTCAGGACCTCACCGAGCTGTGGACCAACGCCACGAACGAGGTGCAGAAGGCCACGCAGGAGGCGTTCGACGAGAACAACTCCATCTACCGCATGGTCACGGCTGGCGCCAACGGCAACTGGATCCAGGTCCGCAACATCACCGGCATGCGCGGTCTCGTGACGAACCCGAAGGGCGAGGTCATCCCCCGTCCGATCATCTCGTCGTACCGCGAGGGTCTGTCGGTGGCGGAGTACTTCATCGCCACGCACGGTGCTCGCAAGGGCTCGGCGGACACGGCCCTCCGTACCGCCGACTCGGGCTACCTCACGCGTCGTCTCGTCGACGTGTCGCAGGACGTCATCATCCGCGAGGAGGACTGCGGCACCGAGCGCGGCCTCGACATGCCCATCGGCGAGACGATCGACGGCGTGCTGGTGCGCGGCGAGAACGTCGAGTCGTCGGTGTACGCCCGTACGCTCGCTGCCGACGTCGTCGCCCCCGACGGCACGGTGCTCGCGGCTGCCGGCGCCGACTTCGGCGACGTGCAGATCAACGCGGTCATCGCTGCAGGCGTCGAGGAGGTCAAGGTCCGCTCGGTCCTGACCTGCGAGTCGACCACGGGTGTCTGCGCTGCCTGCTACGGCCGTTCGCTGGCGACGGGCAAGCTCGTCGACATCGGCGAGGCCGTCGGCATCATCGCGGCCCAGTCGATCGGCGAGCCCGGCACGCAGCTCACGATGCGTACGTTCCACACCGGTGGCTCCGTGGGCGCGAGCGACATCACGCAGGGTCTGCCCCGCGTGACGGAGCTCTTCGAGGCCCGCACGCCCAAGGGTGCCTCCCCGATCGCCGAGGCCGCAGGCCGCGTGCGCATCGAGGAGGACGAGAAGGCGAAGCGCATCGTCATCGTCCCCGACGACGGCAGCGACGAGATCGCCTACCCGGTGCTGCGTCGTGCGACGCTCATGGTGCAGGACGGCGACCACGTCGAGCAGGGCGAGCAGCTCCAGGTCGGCGCGATCGACCCCAAGGAGGTGCTGCGCGTGCGAGGCGTGCGCGAGGTGCAGAAGCACCTGGTGTCCGGCGTGCAGGACGTGTACCGCTCGCAGGGTGTGCCGATCCACGACAAGCACATCGAGGTCATCGTCCGTCAGATGCTCCGCAAGGTCACCGTCGTCGACCACGGCGAGACCGACCTGCTGCCGGGTGAGCTCGTCGACCGTTCGCGGTACAACGACCTCAACCGTGCTGCGCTGACGTCGGGCAAGAAGACCGCGTCGGCCCGCCAGGAGGTCATGGGCATCACGAAGGCGTCGCTCGCGACGGAGTCGTGGCTGTCGGCCGCCTCGTTCCAGGAGACGACGAAGGTGCTCACGGAGGCCGCGCTCAACGGCCGCAAGGACTCCCTCGTCGGCCTCAAGGAGAACGTCATCATCGGCAAGCTCATCCCCGCGGGTACCGGTCTGCACCGGTACCGCGATGTGGAGGTGGAAGCCACCGAGGAGGCGAAGGCGGAGCGCTACCCGAACCGTCTGTTCGGCGACGCGTCGTCGTTCGGCGACGGCGACCTCGACTTCGTCGACTTCGACTCGTTCACCTCGGGCGACTCGTTCGGCGACGAGCCGGGCGTCTACCGCTGATCTGACCGATCCATCCCGAAGGGCCGTGCCGCGAGGCGCGGCCCTTCGGCGTTCCCGGGCGAGCCCGCGTGCCTCCCCGGCCCCGGCGTGTCCCCTGGCTAGGCTCATCCACCAGCGCAGCGCGCTGCGCTGAGGAAGCCAAGGAGCGACGCATGAGCGACACGACGAACCGCGACGGCCAGGTCGGCGACGACGACGGCGTGCAGCCGACCGTCTCGGCCGAGGACGCATCGACGTCGGTGACCGACCACGACGCGCACCAGCCGCTCGTCGACGACGGCGACGCGCCGACGCAGCAGCTGCCGACGCAGGGCGACGCGCCTGCGCACGCCACGGAGCCCGAGGCGCCGGCGAACGAGTCCGACGACTGGCAGCGCTCGTGGGACGAGGCGGGCGGCGGCGAGATCGAGCCCACCGTCATCGCCCCGTCGTCGCTGCGCGGCCCGTCGCACGATGCCGAGGTCGAGCAGTCGTCGCTCGAGCAGACGCCCGAGGCGCCGCCCGAGCTCGTCGAGCCGCGTCGCCCGAGCCTGAGCCTGCGCGGCGAGCAGCGCCCCGACCTCGCCGACACGGCACCGTTCGCGGGCCTCACCGATCCCGAGGCGACGCAGGCGATGCCGACGACGCCGGCTGCCGAGGAGCCGGCGCCGACGCAGGCGCAGACGGCGCTGCTGCCCGAGCAGCAGGGCGAGCCGCAGTTCGAGGTCGGCGAGCCGACCGCGGTGGCGCCGGCGGTCGCGCCCGAGCAGCGCACCGAGCGTCTCGGATCGATCTCGGTCGACGACGAGACGGCACGGCAGGCGGCCACGGGCACGCCCATCGTGCTCGTCGAGACGCCGACGCCGCCCCGCAAGCGCGGCGCCCGTGGCGTCGGCTTCCTCGTCGCGCTGCTGTCGACGATCGTGTTCGCAGCCCTGCTGGGTGCGTTCATGCTGCTCGCCACGTACCTGTTCGAGCGCGACTTCGTGCTGGCCGACGAGCTGCAGGCGCTCTGGATGCGCCCGGCGTGGATCCTGCCCGTCGCGGTGTTCTTCGTCGCCTACTGGCTCGTGACGCTCATCGTGAACCGCGCGGGCTGGTGGGCGCACGTGCTCGGCGGCTTCATCGTGGCGCTGCTCGCGTACGCGGCGCACGTCGCAGGCTCGTTCCTCGAGACGCAGTCGAACGTGTGGGACGTCATGGGCCTCGTCGACATCACGGGCGCCGAGCTCGGGCTGCTGCTCGTCGCACCGACCTCGATCGTCACGTTCCTCGTCGCCCGCGAGGTGCCGGTGTGGTTCGGCGGCATCGTCGCGCGGCGCGGGCGCAGCGCGAAGCGCCGCAACAAGGAGGCGCTCGACGAGTACGAGGCCGAGCAGGCGCGTCGCCTCGAGGAGTACGAGGCGACTCGCGCCTGACGCGCGGACGCAGACGAGGCCCGGCGAGCGATGCTCGCCGGGCCTCGGTCGTGCGCACGGCACAGCGCCCGTCCAGCACGGTGGACCGCCGCTAGGGCATGATCGTCGGGTCGGTCCGAGTCGACGGAGGTGTCGTGGGCGTGCTGCGCTGGATGAAGGGACGTCGCAAGACGACCGCATCCATCGCCATCGTGTCGGCAGCCACGATCGCGCTGGGCGTGCTCGCGTTCACGTACGAGGGCTTCACGCAGACCGACGTCGACCTGCACGACGGCGGTGTGTGGGTCACGCGCACCTCGACCTCCGAGGTTGGCCACCTCAACGTCCAGGCGCAGGAGCTCGACGGCCACGTCTACGCGCCGTCGGGCTCGACGTCGTTCGACGTGCTGCAGGACGGCGCGAACGTGTTCCTGCGCGACGGCGACGGCACGCTGCTGCAGATCGACCCGGCGACGATGACGCTCGGCGCCACGGTGCCGCTCGCCGCCGACGTCGACGTGCAGCAGCGGGGCGGCACGGCCGCGATCCTGTCGCCCGACGGCGAGCTGTGGGCGATGCCCGTCGCCGAGATGGACGCGTTCGACCCCGAGGACCTCGACCCGATCGCCGAGGTCGGCGCCGACGCGGCCCTCTCGGTCTCGCTCGACGGCAGCGTCGCCATCGCGTCGCCCGAGCAGGGCGCCGTGCTCGTCTGGGAGCCCTCCGACGAGGGCGGCTTCGACGAGCCGTCGACGCAGGGCCGCGAGGGCCTCGAGGGCGCCGACGACGTGTCGCTGACGTTCGTGGGCGACGAGGCCGTGGCGCTCGCGGGCGAGCGCCTGTTCCTGCCCGGCCGCACGGTCGACGTGCCCGAGGGCGCCGTGCTGCAGCAGGTCGGCGACGCCGCAGCCACGGTCGTGCTCGCGACGAGCGACCTGCTGCTGCGCCAGCCGCTCGGCGTCGGCGAGCTCGTGCAGCAGTCGATCGGCGCCGAGGGTGGTGAGGTCGTCGCGCCCGTGCAGCTCGGCGGCTGCCTCTACGCGGCGTACCCGTCGAGCGGCCAGTTCGTGCGTGCCTGCCAGGATGCGTCGCGCAACGCCGAGGAGGCGATCGAGGGCCTCGAGGGCGCTGCGGTGTTCCGCGTGAACCGCGGCATGGTCGTGCTGAACCAGTTCGAGTCGGGCCAGTCGTGGCTCGTGACCGATCAGGTCGTGCTCGTCGACAACTGGGACGACCTCGTGCCGCCGCCGTCGGACGAGGAGTCGGAGGAGCAGGACGAGTCGCTCGAGGACATCCTGCAGCAGACGACGCCGCCGCCGACCGAGGAGAACCACGCGCCGGTCGCGACCGACGACCAGCTCGGTGCACGACCGGGTCGCGCGACGATCCTGCCGGTGCTCGCGAACGACTCCGACCAGGACGGCGACGTGCTGACGGCACGCGTCACCTCCGACCTGCCCTCGGGCGTCACGGTCTCGCCCATCGCGAACGACTCGCAGCTGCAGATCCAGATCCCCGCCTCGTTCTCGGAGCGCACGATCACGTTCCAGTACGAGGTCGACGACGGCCGCGATGGCACCGACTCGGCGACGGTGACCGTGACGGTGCGCACGCCGGAGGAGAACAGTCCGCCCGAGCCGCTGTTCGACCAGTCGTTCCAGATCGAGCAGACCGCGCGGTTCGAGTACCCGGGCCTGCAGGGCTGGTACGACCCCGACGGCGACGACTTCTACCTGCAGTCGGCCACGAGCCCGTCCGGCGACCAGATCGAGTCGAATCCCTCGGGCCGCATCCTGTACACGGCGACGGGATCGCCGGGGCCGACGTCGGTCGACATCGTCGTGGCCGACTCGCGCGGCGACACGGCGACGGGCAGCATCGGCGTGATCGTGATGGAGCGCAACACGGCGCCGATCACGGCGAACGCCGACTTCGTATCGGTGACGGTCGGGCAGGAGGTCTCGATCGAGCCCCTCGCGAACGACTACGTGCCCGGCACGCAGGATGCCCGCCTCGCGCAGGTCTCGTGGGAGCAGGCGCCGCAGATCACGGGCGATCATGACGACGAGACCGGCATCGCGACGCTCTCGAGCGACACGCCGGGCACCTACTACCTGCCGTACCTCGTGTCCGCCGGTGCCGCCTCGGCGAGCTCGCGCATCCGCGTCGACGTGCGCGAGGCCGACGACGAGGCACGGCCCGTCGCGGTGCGCGACATCGCGCTGCTGCCGCAGAGCGGCGAGACGCTCGTCGACCTGCTGGCCAACGACGTCGATCCCTCGGGCGGCGTGCTCGTGGTGCAGTCGGTGACGGTGAACGGCGTGCCGGTGACGGCGCAGCTGCTCGAGCGGCGCGTGCTGCGCCTCATCGACGCGCAGGGCCTCACGTCGGAGGCGACGATCTCGTACACGGTCTCGAACGGCCGGTTCACCGAGACCGGCCAGGTCGTGATCATCCCCGTGGCCCCGCCGTCGCAGCCGACGCCGCCGACGGCGGTGGCCGACACCGCGACGGTGCGCGAGGGCGACTTCGTGTCGATCCCGGTGCTCGACAACGACTTCAGCCCCGACGAGCTCGAGCTCACGGTGACGAGCGAGCTCGTCGAGACGACGTTCGCCGGCGGCACGGATGGCTGCGACGCGACGGGCGAGGACGTCGAGGGCTGCGCGTTCGTCGATGGCGACGAGGTGCGCGTGTTCGTGCCGGTCGGCGGCCCGTCGTCGGTGCGCGTCGTGTACGAGATCACCGACGAGTTCGGCAACCGGGCGTCGGCGCCGATCGACGTCACGGTCATCGCGCGCGACGCCGGCAACGACCCGCCCATCGCGCAGACCGTCGAGGCGCGCGTCGTCGAGGGCAATCGCGTGTCGATCCCGATCCCGCTCGACGGCATCGACCCCGATGGCGACGGCGTCGAGCTCGTCGGCTACGACGAGGCGCCTGACGCGGGCCGCGTCACCGAGGTGGGCGACGGCTTCTTCGTCTACGAGGCGTACGAGGGCACGGCGGGAACGACGTCGTTCACGTACCGCGTGCGCGATCGGTGGGGCATCGAGGCCACGGCCGCCGTCGTCATCGGCATCGCGCCGCCGCCCGACATCAACCAGGTGCCGTTCGCCGAGACCGACGCCGTGTCGGTGCAGCCGGGCCGTGCCGTGGCCGTGCCGGTGCTCGCGAACGACTCCGACCCCGACGGCGACACGCTCACGTTGCAGGTCGACGGCATCGAGGGCGCCTCGGAGGAGCTCGGCGACGTCACGATCGACGAGGACCGCAACACGGTCGACTTCACGGCGCCCGAGGCGCCGGGGGAGTACGAGCTGCGCTACACGATCGACGACGGCCGTGGCGGCGAGGCGCAGGGCGTCGTGCTGATCACGGTGGCCGAGGATGCGCCGCTCGAGGCACCGGTCGCCGTCGACGACGTCGTGCCCGCTGCCGACGTCGTGGCGGGCGAGCCCATCTCGGTGCCGGTGCTCGACAACGACCTCGACCCCGACGGCAGCCCCGACGCCCTCGAGGTCACGGTGCTGCAGGGTCCCGGCGACGTCGTGACCGACGGCATCCGTGTCACGCCGTCGGACGAGGAGTTCCAGGTCGTCACGTACCGCGTGACCGACCCCGACGGCGAGACCGCCGAGGCGTTCGTCTTCGTGCCGATCGCGCGCGACCCCGCTCCTCGCCTGACCTCCGACGCCGTCGTCGAGGTGCAGTCGGGCATCTCGTACGAGTTCGAGCTCAGCGAGTACGTGACGGTGTCGCAGAACAGCCCGCGCATCACGACGGCCGACCGCGTGCAGGCGACGAACGAGAACGAGGATCCGCTCGTGCTCGACGTCGACACGCTGCAGTACACCTCGGAGCTCGGCTACACGGGCCCCGCGACGCTGTCGTTCGAGGTCACCGACGGCACGAGCGAGACCGACCCGAACGGCACGACGGCCGTGCTGTCGATCGCGCTGCTCGTGCGCCCGTCGTCGGCGGTCGCGCCGACGTTCAGCGGCGCGGCGATCTCGGTGCCGCAGAACGGCCAGGTCGACTTCGACCTCACGACCGCGACGCGCGACCCCGACGTCGGCGACCTCGAGTCGATGGAGTACGAGCTCGTGGGCGGGCAGTCCGACCAGATCGACGCCGAGCTCTCGGGCCAGGTGATCTCGCTGTCGGCGCCGGTGGATGCGAACGTGGGCACGTCGGTGTCGTACTCGATCGAGGTGATCGACCGGCACGGCAACCGCGAGCCCGGCACGGTCGTCGCGACCGTCGTGATCTCGAACGAGCCGCTCGCGATCGTGCGCGACGACGCGGGCGAGGCCGTGCAGGGCATCGCGTCGAACGTCAACGTGCTCGCGAACGACTGGAACCCCTTCGAGGGCCAGGCGCCGCTCGTCGTCACGAACGCGGTCGTCGTCGGCGGCCAGGGTCAGGCGTCGACCGACGGCTCGACCGTCACCGTGACGCCCGGCGGCGACTTCTCGGGCGTGCTCACGGTGCAGTACACCGTGCGAGACGCGACGGACACCGCGCAGCGCGAGCGCACCGGCCAGATCGTGCTCAACGTGAAGGGACGCCCCGAGGCCCCCATCCGCCCCAACGTGCTGTCGGTCGGCGACCAGACGGTGACGCTCGCGTGGGCGGCCCCGGCGGCGAACGGCGCGGCCATCCAGGACTACACGGTGCAGAGCGCCGACGGCTCGTTCACCCAGCTCTGCACCTCGACGACGTGCACGCTGCAGGGGCTCGTGAACGACCAGACGTACCAGTTCCAGGTCGTCGCGAGGAACGAGGTCGGCTCGTCGGACCCGTCGCCGACGTCCTCCGACGCACGCCCGGACGTGCGCCCCGACCCGCCCGCTGCCCCGCGTGCCGAGCGCGGCGACACGCAGCTGTCGGTGACGTGGCAGACGCCCGGCAACCGCGGCTCCGCGATCACGCAGTACCTGCTCGAGATCAGCCCGCCGCCCGCGAGCGGCCAGCCGACGGTCATCGTGCCCGGCGGCGCGACGAGCTACGTGTGGCAGGGGCTCACGAACGGCACGGCCTACTCGTTCCGCGTGCAGGCGTACAACGACGCCCCCGAGCCGAGCGAGTGGAGCCCTGCGGGCGCCGCCGTGACGCCGGCCGGCCCGCCGTTCCAGGTCACGGGCGTCGCCGCCGAGCGCGACCAGTCCATTCCCGGCAACGTGCAGGTGCACGTCACGTGGTCCCAGCACGAGACGCAGTCGAACGGCGCCGCGATCACGAACTATCTCGTGCAGCCGTACTCGAACGGCGCCGCGTACGGCGATCCGCTGAGCGTCACGGGCGCGACGACTACGCGAGCGACGTTCGGTGCAGGCTCGCTGCCTGCGGGCGCCGGAGCGACGCTGACGTTCACCGTGCAAGCCGTCAACGACGTCGGGCCGTCGCAGGCGTCGGCGCAGTCGAACGGCGTGCGCGACGCGACGACGCCGGGCGCGCCGACCATCACGGGCGTCTCCGACGGCGACGGCTGGGCCGACATCACGATGCAGCCGGGGCCGACGAACGGTGCGCGCGCCGAGGAGGTCGCATACCAGGTCTTCGTCAACGGCACCCAGCGCGGTACCGTCTCGGCGACCGGCGGCCGCGTGACGGTGGCGAACCAGAACGCGCCGGGCGCGAACGTCACCGTGCGCGCCGTGTCGACGGTGCAGGGCATCACCTACGCGGGGCCGCCATCGAATGCGGTGCAGGCCGCCCCGTACGGGCCTATCCAGGCGCCGAGCGCGAACGCGACCGCAGGCACGAACACCGTGAACGTCTCGTGGGGTGCGCCGGCGGCCAACGGCCGCCCCGTGTCGGTGCAGATCAACATCAACGGCGGCGGGTGGGAGAACGTCGCCAACACCGGCTCGCGCTCGGTGCCGACGAATGCGGGCACCGAGACGCGCATCCAGGTGCGGGCGTCGACCGGGCAGGCCGAGGGCGTGCACGGCACGCAGACGACGCAGACGAGCGCCGCGGCCACCGCGCGGGCGAATCCGTCGGTGCGACTGACGCGAGGCGACAGCGCGGCTGGACCCGAGGGGTGCAACGCCCCCTGCTACTACTTCCAGATCAATTGGGAGAACCTCTCTCCTGGCGACTACACGTTCCAGTGCCACCACACCGAGTCCGCAAGCGGGAGCGAGTTCGCGACCCCCGGCACGATCAGCGTCGGTTCAGGGAACGGCAGCACGCAGTACCGGAAGAGCGGCAGCCGCCTCTGCTACAACGGCTACCCGGGTGACGCCTGGTTCACCTTGACGGGCGGGCCGGACAACGTGAACCTCACATCTCCGCGGGTCTCCTGGCCCTAGCGCGTCGCTGACGGCTCAGCCATCGTCCAGGCCCCGCGCCGACGGGTACGGCATGATCGTCGAGTCGAGCGTGCGAGGGGTGGTCGAGTGGGCGTGCTGCGCTGGATGAAGGGACGTCGCAAGGCGACCGCATCCATCGCCATCGTGTCGGCAGCCACGATCGCGCTGGGCGTGCTCGCATTCACGTACGAGGGCTTCACGCAGACCGACGTCGACCTGCACGACGGCGGCGTGTGGGTCACGCGCACCTCGACGTCGGAGGTTGGCCATCTCAACGTGCAGGCGCAGGAGCTCGACGGGCACGTCTACGCGCCGTCGGGCTCGACGTCGTTCGACGTGCTGCAGGACGGCGCGAACGTGTTCCTGCGCGACGGGGACGGCACGCTCATCCAGATCGATCCCGCGACGATGACGCTCGGCGCCAGCGTGCCGCTCGCCTCCGACGTGCAGGTGCAGCAGCGAGGCGGCACCGTCGCGATCCTCGATCCCGACGGTCGGCTCTGGGCGATGCCGGTGACGCAGGTCGGCGCGTTCGATGCGGAGGAGGTCGAGCCGCTCGCCGAGGTCGGCGACGACGCCGCGGTCGCCGTCGGCTACGACGGCAGCGTCGCCATCGCATCGCCCGCGCAGGGCGCGGTGCTGCAATGGCAGGTGGCCGACGGTGGCGGCTTCGAGGACCCGACGACGCAGGCTCGCGACGGTCTCGGCGACGTCGACGACGTCGCGCTGACGCTGGTCGGGGACCAGGCCGTGGCGCTCGGTGGCGAACGGTTGTTCCTGCCTGGTCGCACGGTCGACGTGCCCGAGGATGCCAGGCTGCAGCAGGTGGGCGATGGTGCGTCGTCGGTGGTGCTCGCGACGAGCGAGCTGCTGCTGCGGCAGCCATTGGGCGTGGGAGAGCTCGCGCAGCAGTCGATCGGCGCGGAGGGTGGCGAGGTGGTGGCGCCCGTGCAGCTCGGCGGCTGCCTGTACGCGGCCTTCCCGTCGAACGGTCAGTTCGTGCGGTCGTGCCAGGACTCGTCGCGCAATGCGGAGGAGGCGATCGACGGGCTCGAGGGGCCGGCCGTGTTCCGCGTGAATCGCGGCATGGTCGTGCTGAACCAGTTCGAGTCGGGGCAGTCGTGGCTCGTGACCGATCAGGTCGTGCTCGTCGACAATTGGGACGATCTCGTGCCGCCGCCGTCGGAGGAGGAGTCGGAGGAGCAGGACGAGTCGCTCGAGGACATCCTGCAGCAGACGACGCCGCCGCCGTCGGAGGAGAACCACGCGCCGGTCGCGACCGACGACGAGCTGGGTGCTCGCCCGGGGCGCGCGACGATCCTGCCGGTGCTCGCGAACGACTCCGACCAGGACGGCGACGTGCTCACGGCGCGCGTGGTCTCCGACCTGCCCTCGGGCGTCACGGTGTCGCCGATCGCGAACGACTCGCAGCTGCAGATCGAGATCCCCGCGTCGTTCTCGGAGCGTCTCATCACCTTCCAGTACGAGGTCGACGACGGCCGCGGCGGCACCGACACGGCGACGGTCGTCGTGACCGTGCGCGCCCCGGACGAGAACAGCCCGCCCGAGCCGCTGTTCGACCAGTCCTTCACGATCGAGCAGACCGCGCGCTTCGAATACTCGGGCCTGCAGGGATGGTTCGATCCCGACGGCGACGACTTCTACCTGGAGTCGGCCACGAGTCCGAGCGGCGACCAGATCGAGGCGAGCCCGGCCGGCCGCATCCTGTATACGGCGACCGGCTCTCCGGGCGTGACGAGCATCGACATCACGATCGTCGATGCGCGCGGTGCGTCGGCCTCGGGCACGATCTCCGTCACGGTCATGGAGCGCAACACGGCGCCCGTCGTCGCGAACGCCGACTTCGTCTCGACGACCGTCGGGCAGGAGGCGTCGTTCGAGCCGCTCGCGAACGACTACGTGCCGGGCCCGCAGGATGCTCGCCTCGCGCAGGTGGCGTTCGAGGCCGAGCCGCGGATCACGGGCTCGTGGGATCGCGAGACCGGCATCGTGACGGTCACGGGCGAGACGCCTGGCACCTACTACCTGAACTACCTCATCTCCGCGGGCGCGGCGTCGGCGAACGGACGCATCCGCGTCGACATCCGCGAGGCGGACGACGAGGCGCGGCCCGTGGCGGTGCGTGACATCGCGCTGCTGCCGCAGGGCGGACAGACGCTCGTCGACCTGCTCGCGAACGACGTCGACCCGTCGGGTGGCGTGCTGGTGGTGCAGTCGGTGACGGCGAACGGCGTCCCGGTGTCGGCGCAGCTCCTCGAACGTCGTGTCCTGCGCCTCGTCGACACGCAGGGCATCGTCGACGAGGCCACGATCACCTACACGGTCTCGAACGGCAGATACACCGAGACGGGGCAGGTCATCGTGATCCCGGTCGCGCCGCCCGAGCAGCCGCGGCCGCCGACCGCCGTGGCGGACACGGCGACGGTGCGCGAGGGCGACTTCGTGACCATCCCGGTGCTGGCCAACGACTTCAGCCCCGACAACCTCGAGCTCACGCTCTCCGACGAGCTCGTGGAGACGACGTTCGCGTCGAACGACGATGGCTGCGACGTCGTCGGCGAGGAGGCGGAGGGCTGCGCCTTCGTCGACGGCGACACCGTGCGACTCTTCGTGCCGGTCGGTGGACCCTCATCCGTGCGCCTCGTCTACGAGGTCGGCGTCGAGAACGGCGGATTCGCGACGGCTGCGATCGACGTGACGGTCGTGCGCCGCGACGCGGGCAACGATCCGCCCGTCGCGCAGACGGTCGAGTCGCGCGTCGTCGCGGGCAACAGGGTCTCGATCCCGATCCCGCTCGACGGCATCGACCCCGACGGCGACGGCGTCGAGCTCGTCGAGTACGACGACGCCCCCGATGCGGGCCGCATCGTCGAGACCGGCGACGGCTTCTTCGTCTACGAGGCGTACGAAGGCACCTCCGGCACCGTCTCGTTCACCTATCGGGTGCGCGACCGCTTCGGCGTCGAGGCGACGGGCGCCGTGCGCGTGGGCATCGCGCCGCCGCCCGACGTGAACCAGGCTCCGTTCGCCGAGACCGACCAGGTGCTCGTGCAACCCGGGCGCGCGATCGCCGTGCCTGTCCTCGCGAACGACTTCGACCCCGACGGCGATCCCCTGACCCTCGAGGAGGATGGCCTCTCCGACATCTCCGACGCCCTCGAGCCCGTGCGCATCGACGAGGACCGCAGCACGGTCGACTTCACCTCGCCCGACGAGCCGGGGGAGTACTCGCTGCAGTACCGGGTGAGCGACGGGCGCGGCGGCGCGACGACGGGCGTCGTGCTCGTCACGGTCGCCGAGGACGCGCCGCTCGAGCCACCGATCGCGGTCGACGACGTCGTGCCCGCCGCCGACGTCGAGGCCGGGGTGCCGATCGAGGTGCCCGTGCTCGACAACGACCTCGACCCCGACGGCAGCCCCGACGCGCTCGAGGTGACGGTGCTCCAGGGCGACGGCACCGAGGTCGACGGCGCGATCCGCGTCACGCCGAGCGACGAGGACTTCCAGGTCATCACGTACCGGGTCACGGACCCCGACGGCGAGACGGCCCAGGCGTTCGTGTTCGTGCCGCTCGCGCGCGATCCCGCGCCCTACCTCGTCTCCGACGCCGTCGTCGAGGTGCAGTCGGGGATCTCGCGCGAGTTCCCGCTCGACGAGTACGTGGCGGTCGCTCGCAACAGCCCGCGCATCACCACCGCCGACCGCGTGCAGGCGACCAACGAGAACGAGGACTCGCTCGTCGTCGACGTGCGGACCCTGCAGTACACGTCCGAGCTCGGGTACACCGGGCCTGCGACGCTCTCGTTCGAGGTCACGGACGGCACCGACGAGTCCGATCCGGATGCGAACACGGCGACGCTGTCGATCGCGCTGTACGTCCGTCCCTCGTCGGCCGTGCCCCCGCAGGTCAACGGTGCCGAGATCGCCGTGCCGCAGGGGGAGACGGTCGAGTTCGACCTCACGACGGCGACCGTCGACCCGGATCCCGACGACATCCCGAACATGCGGTACGACCTGGTCGGCGGAGCCTCGGACCAGGTGGATGCCGATGTGGTCGATCAGACGTTCACGCTGTCGGCGCCGGTGGACGCGAACGTGGGATCGTCGGTCTCGTTCACCGTCGAGGCGACCGATCGCCATGGAAACTCCGCGCAGGGCACATTCATCGCCACGGTCGTGATCTCGAACGCACCATTCGCGATCCCTCGAGATGACGCGGGCGAGGGGACGCAGGGCGTCGCCCAGAGCATCAACGTGCTCGCCAACGACTTCAACCCCTTCGAGGGTCAGGCGCCGCTGCAGGTCGTGGATGTCCAGGTGGTGAGCGGGGTCGGCGAGCCGTCGACCGACGGGTCGACGGTCACGGTGACGCCCGGTGCCGACTTCTCGGGGGTGCTGACTCTGCGCTACACGGTGCGCGACGCGACCGACACGCAGCAGCGGGAGCGCACCGCCCAGGTCGTGCTCAACGTCAAGGGCCGGCCCGAGGCGCCCATCCGCCCGAATGTGCTGTCGGTGGGAGACCAGACGGTGACGCTGCAGTGGGCGGCGCCCGCGGCGAACGGCGCGCCGATCCAGGGCTACGCGGTGCGCAGCGCCGACGGCTCGTTCACGCAGGAGTGCGGCTCGACGACCTGCTCGCTGCAGGGGCTCGTGAACAACCAGACCTACCAGTTCCAGGTCGTGGCGAGGAACGAGGTCGGCGAGTCCGACCCCTCGCCGGCCTCGGCGGATGCGCGGCCCGACGTGCGCCCGGACCCGCCCGGGGCGCCGCAGGCGACCCGCGGCGACACGCAGCTCTCGGTGGCCTGGCAGACGCCCGCCAACCGCGGCTCGGCGATCACGCAGTACCTGCTGCAGATCAGCCCCGTGCCCGCGGGCGGCCAGCCGACCGTCGTCGTGCCCGGTGGCACGACGAGCTACGTGTGGCAGGGGCTGGCCAACGGCACCGCCTACACGTTCAGCGTGCAGGCGTACAACGATGCGCCCGAGCCGAGCGAGTGGAGTCCGCAGTCGGCGCCCGTCACGCCCGCCGGGCCTCCGTTCCAGGTGACCGGCGTCTCAGCGACCCGCGACCAGTCGATCCCCGGCAACGTGCAGGTGCAGGTCGACTGGTCCCCCCACGCGAACCAGGCCAACGGAGCGGCGATCACCCACTACGTCGTGACCGCGTCGAGCGGGCAGACGGTGCAGGTGAACGGCGCGGACGCCACGCGCGCGACGTTCGGTGCGGGGACGCTGCCCGCCGGCACGGGCGCGACGGTCACGTTCACGGTGCAGGCCGTCAACGAGGTCGGACCGTCGCAGGCGTCGGCACCGTCGAACGGCGTGCGCGACGCGACGACGCCGGGCGCGCCCCGCATCGACGGCGTGACCGAGGGCGACGGCTTCGCGGACATCGTCATGACGGCTGGCTCGACGAACGGCGCGCGCTCCGAGGAGGTGCAGTACCAGGTGCTCATCGGCGGCACGCCGCAGGGCACGGTCTCCTCGACGGGCGGTCGCATCCCGCTGCAGAATCGGCAGAACCCGTACAACATCTCGGTCCGCGCGGTCTCGACCGTGCAGGGCATCACCTACACGAGCGAGCCGTCGAACACGGTCCAGGCGGCGCCCTACGGCCCGATCGGCAACCCGAGTGCGGCCGCACGTCCCGCCGCGAACGGCGTCACGGTGAGCTGGTCCGCGCCGAACGCCAACGGCCGTCCTGTCTCCGTGCGCATCCAGATCAACGGCGGGGGCTGGCAGAACGTCGGCAACCAAGGCTCCCAGACCGTGCCGGCAAACGGCGGGCAGCAGGTCACCGTCGTCGTCGAAGCCACGACAGGGTTGCCAGACGGCAACGGCCATGGAGCTCAGACGACGCGGGCGGACGCATCCGCACGGGTGCCGACGATCTCGCTCACCCGTGGTCCGGTCTTCCCCGGCTGCAACGGCACGTGCTACGAGTACGAGCTGAATTGGCAGAACCTGACTCCGGGCAACTACAGCTACCAGTGCTTCAACACTGGTTCCGGCAACGGGTCCGGCAACCCGTTCAACGTGCCGAACCCCGGTACGGTCCGCATCGGATCCGCCTCGGGGAGCACGCACGCGGGCTCGAACGCCGAGGGCAACCTCTGCTACTCGGAGTTCAGCGGCGATGCGTGGATGGAGATCTGGGGCGGACCGGACAATATCGACCGCATTGCGACGCCTCGTCGAGGCTGGCCATGATCATGGAGGAGACACCACGATGGCGATGACGATGACCCGCGAGCAGGCGGCATGGTTCCAGGAGACGTTCCAGCGTCTCGTCGACAACGTGGGCGCCGTCGTGCTCGGCAAGGAGGACGTCATCGCCCTCGCGTTCACGGCGATGCTCTCCGAGGGCCACCTGCTGCTCGAGGATGCGCCCGGCACGGGCAAGACGCAGCTCGCGAAGTCGATGGCCGCGACGGTCGCGGGCTCGAACGCCCGCATCCAGTTCACCCCCGACCTGCTGCCCTCCGACGTCACGGGCGTCACGGTCTACGACCAGAAGACGCAGGCCTTCGAGTTCCACAAGGGCCCGATCTTCGCCCAGATCGTGCTCGCCGACGAGATCAACCGCGCGAGCCCGAAGACGCAGTCGGCGCTGCTGGAGGTCATGGAGGAGGGCCGCGTCACCGTCGACGGCGAGCCGCACCCGGTCGGCCGACCGTTCATGGTCATCGCGACGCAGAACCCCGTCGAGCAGGCAGGCACCTATCGTCTGCCCGAGGCGCAGCTCGACCGCTTCATCATGAAGACGTCGATCGGCTACCCCGGCCGTGCGCAGACGGTGCAGATCCTCGCGGGCGCCTCGCAGCGCAACGCGTCGTCGCTCGTGCAGCCCATCGTCACGACGACAGTCGTCGCCGACATGATCGACCTCGCCGCCACCGCGCACGTCGACGCCGCGGTGCTCGACTACGTGGCGGCGCTCACCGAGCACACGCGCGACTCCACCGACACGCGCCTGGGCGTCTCGGTGCGCGGCGCCATGGCGCTCACGCGCGCCGCGAAGGCGTGGGCGGCGAGCCGCGGTCGCAACTACGTGCTGCCCGACGACGTGAAGTCGCTCGCGCAGCCCGTGCTCGCCCACCGCATCGTGCTCGACCCCGAGTCCGAGTTCTCGGGCGTGACGGGCGAGCGAGTCGTCGAGCGCGCCATCGCCGACGTGCCGGCGCCGCAGGAGCGGGCGCTCGTCTGATGTCCCAGGTCGTGCCGCCGCCGAGCGCACCCGCGCCGGAGGCCGAGGAGCAGCAGGAGCCGCCGCGCGCACGGCGCTCGCTGCCGCGCTCGCCGCGGCAGATGCTCGGCGCGGCCCGCGCGGGCATCCGCTCGGCCCTCGGCTCGGAGGCGCTGCGCGCGGTCCGCAAGGGCGTCGCCCGAGGGGTGCGCGCCGTCGTGCCCGTGCTCGCGCCCGTCACGAGGTTCGGATGGGTGGCGCTCGCCATCACGATCGTGGCCCTGATCGCGGGGCTCGCGCTGCAGTGGACCGAGCTCGTCGTCATCGCCATCGCGGGCGGCGTGCTGCTCGCCATCGCCATCGCCTACGTCATCGGTCGCACGATGTACCGCATCGAGCTCGACCTCGCCTACACGCGCGTCGTCGTCGGAGAGCGCGCGCTCGGCCGCATCGAGATCCACTCCGCCTCCTCGCGCCCGCTCATGCCCGCGACGATCGAGGTGCCGGTCGGCTCGGCCGTCGCCGCCTTCCACCTGCCGCGCATGCAGCCGCGCGACGTGCACGAGGACGTGTTCGCCATCCCCACCTCGCGTCGCGCCGTGCTGCGCGTCGGCCCCGTGCGATCGGTCAAGGGCGACCCGCTGGGCCTGCTGCGTCGCCAGGTGCGCTGGACCGACCCCGTCGAGCTCTTCGTGCACCCGCGCACCGTGCAGCTCGACGAGACGACGCCCGGCCTCATCCGCGACCTCGAGGGCATCACGACCCGCGACCTCACGAACTCCGACATCGCGTTCCACGCGCTGCGCGACTACGTCGCAGGCGACGACCGCCGCTACATCCACTGGAAGTCGTCGGCGCGCACCGGTCAGCTCATGGTGCGCCAGTTCGAGCAGACGCGCCGCTCGGTGCTCGCGCTCGGCCTCGCGACCAACCCCGACGACTACGGACACCCCGACGAGTTCGAGACGGCGATCTCGGTGCTCGGCTCGCTCGGCCTGCAGGCGATCCGCGACGAGATGGACGTCGTCGTGCGCACGTCGCGGCGCGCGCTGCCGGCCACGAACGGCAAGCGCCTGCTCGACGGCCTCTCGGGCGTCGCGTGGAGCCCCCGGCACGACCGGCTCGTCGGGCTCGCCGCCGAGATCGGCCGCGAGCACCCCGGTGCCTCCGTCGTCATGCTGCACGCGGGCCGCGGCGTCGACCTCGCGACCGTGCGCCGTGCGACGTCGCTGCTGCCATCGCAGGCGCGCATCCTCGTCATCCAGGCCGTCGACGGCGCGAAGGCGCGCGTGCAGCCGCTCGGCGGCGCCACGCTCGCGCAGCTGCCGTCGATCGCCGACCTGCCGCGCATCGTGAGGGCGGTGAGCGAGCAGTGAGCGCACCCGCACCCGCACCCTCCGCCGCCCGCACGCGCCAGCCGCTGCT
This sequence comes from Agrococcus jejuensis, assembly GCF_900099705.1. NCBI lineage: Bacteria > Bacillati > Actinomycetota > Actinomycetes > Micrococcales > Microbacteriaceae > Agrococcus > Agrococcus jejuensis. The sequence goes on along the minus strand of NZ_LT629695.1, from coordinate 1,095,410 downwards.
GCCGCGCGCGCCGTGGCAGGCGGCGATCGACTGCGCCGTCGTGCTCGTCGTGCTCACGATGGCGACGCTCGCGTTCGGGCCCGTCTTCGGCGGCGTCGACTACCTCATCGCCGGCGTCGGCGGCGCGCTCGCCGGCATCCTCGTGGGCGTCGTCACGTCGCTGCGACCGCTGCGCGGCTGGCTCGTGACCGTCGCGGGCATCGTCGTCGCCTACGTCGTCGTCGGCCCGGCCCTCGCGGTGCGGCACGCGACGATCGGCGGCGTCCTGCCCACGCTCGACGGGCTGCGCGAGCTCATGCTCGGCTCGTTCATCTCGTGGCGGTCGCTGCTCACGGCGCAGCCGCCCGTGCAGGGATTCCCGAGCCTGCTCGTCGTGCCGATGCTCACGATGCTCGTGTGCGGCGCGATCGCGACGGTGCTGGCGCTGCGCCTGCGGCGCGGCGCCGCGTGGGCGATGCTGCCCGGCGTCGTCGCCCTCGTCGTCGGCATCGCGTTCGGCACGCGCATCGCCGCGCAGCCGATCGTGCTCGGCGTCGTCACGGCCTGCGCATCCATCGCGTGGATCGCATGGCGCGGCGCGACCGCGAGGCGCAACCTCGCCGAGGAGGTCGAGGTCACGCGCGACGACGCGAACCGCAAGGCGTTCGCGCGCCGTCGCCTCATCGGCGGCGTCGGCATGGTGACGGCGGCCGCGGTCGTCGCGAGCGTCGCCGCCCTGCCGATCGCGTTCACGAACCGCCAGGTGCTGCGCGACGACGTCGAGCCGCCCATCGAGCTCGCCGACTACCCGAGCCCCCTCGTGGGCTTCCGCGGCTGGCACAAGAACTTCGAGGAGGCGACGCTCCTCACCGTCTCGGGCATGCCGGAGGGGTCGCGGCTGCGGCTCGCGACGCTCGACTGGTACGACGGCACCGTCTACGCCGTCGCGGGCAGCCAGGAGTCGTCGGCATCGGGGTCGTTCTCGCGCGTCGGCGACGCGATCGGCACGTCGCAGCCCGGCACGCCCACGACGATCCAGGTCGAGGTCGGCGAGTACACGGGCGTGTGGGTGCCGAGCGTCGGCTACGCCGAGCGCATCGACTTCGGCGGCGACGACGCCGTCGCGCTGCAGTCGTCGCTCGCCTACAACGGCTCGACCGGCAATGTCATCGCCGAGGCGGGCCTCGGACCGGGCGACACGTACACGGTCGACGCGATCGTGCCCGAGGTGCCCGAGCTCTCCGACCTCGCCGGCATCCCCACGTCCGAGATCGACATGCCCGACCCGGCGGAGATGCCGGAGCTCATCACCGCGTGGGCGTCGACCCACGCGACGGAGCGCACGGCGCTCGACAACATCGTCGCGATGGCGACCCAGATGCAGACGTACGGCGCCTTCAGCCACGGCGTGGGCGACGACGAGGCACCCTCCCTCTCGGGCCACGGCTACCGGCGGCTGACCGACATGTTCGACGCCGAGACGCTGCTGGGCGACGACGAGCAGTACGCTGCCGCCTTCGCGCTCGCCCTCGACTTCTCGGGCGTGCCCGCGCGCGTCGTCATGGGCATGTACCCGGGCGAGGAAGGCTTCGATGAGGGCGGCGAGGCCGTCGAGCTCACGGGCGGCGACATGCACGCATGGGTCGAGGTGTCGTTCCAGGGCGTCGGATGGGTGCCGATCGACCCCACGCCGCCCGAGGACAACACGCAGGTCGAGCCCGAGCCGCAGCCGCAGCCCGATCCGCGGCCGCAGGTGCTGCAGCCGCCGCAGCCGCCCGAGGAGCCCGCCGAGCTGCTGCCGAACACGCAGCCCGACCAGGCGCAGGACGACGAGGACGAGCAGTCGTCGAGCGTGTGGCTCGTCGTGCTCGCCGTCGCGGGCAGCATCCTGCTCGCGCTGCTCGTGCTCGCATCCCCGTTCATCGTCATCGGCCTGCTGAAGGCGAGACGCAGGCGCAGGCGCTTCGAGGCCGCGACCGAGAGCGAACGCCTCGCGGGCGGCTGGCATCAGGTGGTCGACGAGGCCGTCGACCTCGGTCTGCCGGTGCCTGCCGGCGTCACGCGGCGCGAGGTCGCCGCCGACGTCGAGGATCGGTACCCGAAGTCGCGGGCGACGGCGATCGGCGAGTACGTCGACGCCGGGGTCTTCGGGCCCGGAGAGCCGCACAAGGGCGAGATCGACGCGTTCTGGAAGGATGTCGACCGCAGCGTGGCAGCCATGCGGCAGGAGGCGAGCCGACGCACGAGGATCCTCGGGATGGTGTCGGTGCGGTCGTTCCTGCGTCGCCGAGCGGAGCGGAGGGGCCGATGATCTGGTCGATCGACGAGGGGCGCGACACGCGTCCCGAGGGCGTCGACGAGGACGGCATCCCCGACCCCGCGTACGCCGCGAGCCTCGGCCTCGTGCCGGCGCCCATCGGTCGCCGCATCGCCGCGACGCTCGTCGACGCGGCCGTGTACGCGCTGCTGGCGCTGCCGCTCGTCATCGGGGCGTCGCCGCGCATCGTGAGCCTGCTCACGGGCGCCGTCAGCTGGTACGGGTTCGTCAACCACCCCGACTTCGTGCTGACGCTCGTCTTCACGGCGGCGTCGGTCGTGCTGACGCTCGCGTTCACGATCGTGCAGCTCGTGCTGCACGGTCGCAAGGGCGTCACGCTGGGCAAGGCGCTCACGGGACTGCGCACCGTCAACGTCGCGACGCTCGCGAGCCCCGGCTTCGGGCGCGTGCTGCTGCGCGGCGTCGTGCTGTACGCCTCGTCGATCGTGCCCGTCGTGGGGCCCGCGCTCTTCCTCGCGTCGCCGCTCATGGATCGCACGGGCCGCCGCCGCGGATGGCTCGACCTCGTCGGACGCACGTGGCTCGTCGACGCGACGAACGGCCTCGACCCGTACGACGTCAAGCGCATGCGCATCGCGCGCAAGACCGTCTCCGCAGATCCCATCGCCGAGCAGCAGGTGCTGCCGTCGCTCGCGACGCCCGTGCAGCACGGCGCGCCCGTCGCGTACCAGCCGGGCGCGCGCGTGAGCGCGGGCGTGCTGGGCGTCGCGCGGCCGCACGCGCCGGGCGAGCAGCAGACCGTGGGCATCGCGTCGTCGCAGGCGGCGCAGCCGTCGGCCCCGGCGCCGCAGCAGCCGACGCCGTCGGCGCCGTACCGCCCTGGCGAGCTCAGCGGCATGCCCGACGTGCCGCCCGTGCCGTCGTCGCCGTTCGCGACGCCGTCGGGCGTGCCGAGCGCGCCGCAGCTCGCGCAGGCGGGGCAGCCGTCGGTCGGCGTGCCCACGGCGTCGCCCGTCGCGCCGCAGCAGGTGCCGCAGCAGGCGCCCGTCGCGCCGCAGCAGTGGCAGGCGCCGCAGGCGCCGGTCGTGCCGCCCACGCCGCCGCTCGCCCAGCCCGTGCCGCAGCCCGCTCCCGCGCAGCCGCCCGTCGCGCAGCCGCCGGCAGCGCAGGCTCCGGTCGCGCAGGCTCCGGTCGCGCAGCCCCCGGCAGCCCCGGCACCCGCGGCCCCCTCGGTACCCGACGCGACGATCGTGCCCAGCCAGCTCCATGCGGACGACGACGACGAGGACCTCGGCGCCACGCGCATCGTGCGCCCCCGCGCGCTCGTGCTCGAGCTCGACGACGGCGCCCGCATCCAGCTCGGCGGCCGCGTGCTCATCGGCCGCAACCCCACGCTGCAGCCCGGCGAGGCCGGCACGCTCGTGCCCATCCCCGACGACACGCGATCGGTGTCGAAGACGCACGTCGCCATCGACGTCGAGGGCGGCACGATCCAGGTGATCGACCGGCACTCGACGAACGGCACCGCGATCGTGCACGGCGGCAAGGAGACGCGCCTCGTGGGCGGCGTGCCCACGCGCGCCGAGGTCGGCGACACCGTGCTGCTCGGCGACCGGCGGGCGGTGATCTCACGTGGCTGAGCTGCACGTCGGCGAGTACCGCTTCGAGCACGCAGCCATCCAGCTGCGCTGGGCGGCGGCGACGCACGAGGGCGCACGGGCCATGAACGAGGACTCGGTCTTCGCGTCGTTCCCCGTCTTCCTCGTCGCCGACGGCATGGGCGGCCAGGCGTCGGGCGACGTGGCGAGCGCGCTCGCGGTCGAGTCGTTCCGCACGCTCAAGGGCCGCGCGCTCGCGACGGTCGAGGGCGTCGAGCAGAGCGTCGAGCGCGCCTTCCGCGCCGTGCGGCACGAGGCGGCATGGCACGGCGCCGCGGGCGGCACGACGCTCTCGGGCGCCGTCGCGGTCGACGTCGGCGGCGCCGCCCACTGGTACGTGCTCAACGTCGGCGACTCGCGCACGTACCTGCTCGACCGCGGCGAGCTGCAGCAGGTGAGCGTCGACCACTCGGTCGTGCAGGAGCTCGTGGATGCGGGAGCCGTCGAGCGCGACGCTGCGCGCACGCATCCGCAGCGCCACGTCATCACGCGCGCGATCGGCGCCGGCGAGGAGCACGCGCCCGACTCGTGGCTGCTGCCCGCCGAGCGCGGCCAGCGGCTGCTCGTGTGCTCCGATGGCCTCTCGAGCGAGCTCGACGACCACGAGATCGCCGGCCTCCTGCGCGCGACGCCCTCGCCCGCCGACGCCGCGGCGTCGCTCGTGGCGCGTGCGCTGCACGCCGGCGGGCGCGACAATGTGACGGTCGTCGTCGTCGACGTCGACGAGGTCACGGGCGACTGGGAGCTCGAGGACACCCACCGCGGCGGCCTCGACGAGGACACGCGCCCGACGGGAGGGCGACGCTGATGCGCACGGCCTACGTCTCCGGCGACGCGTGGTGCATCGTGCACGGCGGCCTGCTCGTCGTGCTCGATCGCGGCCTCGACGCCCCCACGGCGACCGCGATCCACGCCGTGATGACGCCGGCGGGCCTGCGCGACGAGCCGCTGGCGCTCGCGGTGCTCGAGCCCGTCGTCGACGGCTGGTTGCTGTGGCGCAGGCGCGGCGTCCCCGCCGTCGCCGACGTGCCGCTGCCCGAGCGCGGCGGCGAGGCGTGGGGCAGCGACCTGCTGCCCGTGGGCGCGACGGTCGCGTTCGGCGCCGTCGGCGCGCTCGACGAGGCCATGCCGCTCGAGGGCGGCGTCGTGCGCGCGAGCGCCGTGCGCGTGGAGCTCGTGGATGCGTCGGCCGACGACGCCGAGGTCGTGGGCGCCATCGTGCCGCTGCACGCGGTCGCGCCGGTCGAGGATGCGCCCGAGGCGCCGAGCGCGCAGGCGCCGGTCGCCGAGGAGGCGCCTGCGGTGGAGCCCGAGCCGGTGGCGGAGGTCGCTCCCGAGCCGGAGCCCGAGCCGACCCCGGAGCCCGAGCTCGCACCCGAGCCCGCCCCCGCATCCACCCCGGCACCCGCTCCCGAGCCCATCGTCGGCCTCATCGACTCCGTGCCCGGCTTCATCCGTCCCGCGACCGTCGTCGAGGTGCCCGACGAGCTGCCGATGGGCGACCACGACGGCATGACGATCACGGGCGACGCTGCGCGCGCGCTCGCCGCCGCGGCTCGCGAGCAGCAGCCGCAGGCCGCCGCTCCGGTGCTCGGCCCCGCCACGGGCCCCGTCGTGCTCTCGACGCTGTGCGCCGAGGGCCACGTGAACCCGCCGGGCGCGACGAGCTGCGCGTGCGGCGCCCCGATCGCGACGGGCTCTGCCGACCAGCGCTCGCGCCCCGAGTTCGCCGAGCTCGTGCTGCCCAACGGCGAGCGCGTGCCGCTCGGCCGCGGCGTCGTGCTCGGCAGGCGACCGCGCAGCCGCCGCATCGAGGACGGCCGCGTGCCGCGACTCGTGACGGTGCACTCGCCGAGCGAGGACATCTCGCGCAGCCACCTCGAGGTGCGCTGCGAGGACTGGAACGTGCTCGCGATCGACCTCGAGTCGACGAACGGCACCGTGCTGCTGCGCGAGGGCGCGGCACCGATGCGGCTGCGCGCCGACGCGCCGCAGCTCGTCGCGTTCGGCGACCGCCTCGACCTCGGCGACGGCGTGATCGTGCGCGTCGAGCGCGCCAGGACGGCGGGTGCGTCGTGAGCCCCAAGCGCGCGCCCGCGCCGCCGCCGCTGCTGCCCGGCTACGAGCATCGCCGGCTGCTCGGCTCCGGCGGCTTCGCCGACGTGTTCCTCTACGAGCAGGTGCTGCCGTCGCGGCCCGTCGCCGTGAAGGTGCTGCTGTCGGAGGCCGTCGACACCGACGTCGTCGAGCACTTCCGGCGCGAGGCCAACGTCATGGCCCAGCTGTCGTCGCATCCGTCGATCGTCACGATCTACGGCGCCGCGGTCTCCGACGACGGCCGGCCGTACCTCGTGATGGAGTACTGCCCGCGCCCCAACCTCGGCGTGCGCTACCGCAGCGACCGCTTCTCGGTCGCCGAGGTGCTCGCGCTCGGCGTGCAGATCGCCGGTGCCGTCGAGACCGCCCACCGCGCAGGCGTGCTGCACCGCGACATCAAGCCCGCGAACATCCTCGTCACGGCCTACAACCGGCCCGCGCTCACCGACTTCGGCATCGCGACGACGACGGGCGAGGCGGATGCGTCGACGGGCATGTCGATCCCGTGGTCGCCGCCCGAGGCGTTCGCGGCGCAGCCGTGGAGCGGCCGCGAGTCCGACGTCTTCGCCCTCGGCGCGACGCTCTACACGCTGCTCGCCGGCCGCTCGCCGTTCGAGCTGCCCGGCGGCTCGAACTCGAGCCTCGACGTCATCGCCCGCATCGAGCGCGGCGACGTCGCGCCGCTCGCGCGCTCCGACGTGCCCGCGTCGCTCGAGGCGGTGCTGCGCTCGTCGATGGAGGTCGACCCGCGCCGCCGCTACTCGAGCGCGCAGGCGCTCGGTCGCGCGCTGCAGCAGGTCGAGGCCGAGATGAGCCTGTCGGTCACGCAGATGGACGTGCTCGACGACTCCCTGCCGGTCGACGCCGTCGACGACCAGGACGGCGGCGCGACGCGCATCCGCGGCGTCGTCGAGATCGACCCGCACGTCGGCGACGGCCCGCGGCTCGCGACGTCGAGCCCGGCGCCGGCCATGCCGAGCTACGCCGCCGCGACGCAGATCGTCTCCGATGCGACCGTCGTGCGCGCGCCCGCCGGGCCCGCGATCCCGCGGCCTGGCGAGCTGCCCGTCGCCGCCGAGGCCGGATCGCCGTGGGGCGTCGCGTCGGAGCAGGCGCAGGCCGTGCGGCGCAAGCGCTCGCGCACGCCGATCGTCGCCACGATCGCCGCCGGCGTCCTCGCGATCGTCGTCGGCGTCGGCATCTGGCTCGTCGTGACCTCTGGCAACGGCTCGTCGCAGCCGGGGCCCGAGACGACCATCGCGGCGCCCCAGCCCAACGCACCCTCGAAGCCCATCGCGATGACCGCGACCGTCGAGGGCGACGAGGTGCGCTTCACGTGGGCGAACCCCTCGCCCGTCGACGGCGACGTCTTCATCGTGCGCTCCGACCCCTCGGAGGGCGACCCCATCCGCGAGACCCCCGTGCTGCCCGAGCTGTCGATCCCCATCGACCCCGACGGCCAGACGTGCCTCTCCGTCGCGATCCAGCGCACGACGGGTCAGCAATCCGCCTACGAGGAGTTCTGCATCGATGCCTGAACCCACCGTGATCCGCGTCGAGTTCGCCGGCGAGTGGTTCGACCCCGAGGTCGACCGCCCGTTCACGATCGGCCGTGAGGGCGACCTCGCCGTCGACGACAACCCGTACCTGCACCGCGCGTTCCTCGAGATCGCGCACCGCGACGGCCTGTGGTGGCTCACGAACGTGGGCACGCGACTGTCGGCGACGCTCTCGAGCGCCGGCGGCGCCGTGCAGTCGTGGCTGTCGCCGGGCGCGAGCCTGCCGCTCGTCTTCGCCGAGTGCGTCGTGGTGTTCACGGCGGGTCCGACGACGTACGAGATCGGCGTGCACACGACGACGGCCCCGTTCGCGATGGCCGCGAGCGGCGCCTCGGCGGGCGTCGGCGACGCCACGGTCATGCCGTCGCAGCTCACGGCGCTGCAGAAGGCGCTCATCGTGGCGCTCGCCGAGCCGATGCTGCGCCGCGAGGGCGTCGGCGTGAGCGAGCTGCCCACGAGCACGAAGGCCGCCGAGCGGCTCGGATGGTCGATGTCGCGGTTCAACCGCAAGCTCGACAACGTGTGCGACAAGCTCGACCGCATGGGCGTGCAGGGCCTGCGCGGCGGCGCGGGCAAGCTCGCGAGCAACCGTCGAGCGCGGCTCGTGGAGTACGCGGTGTCGTCGCAGCTCGTCACGCGCGCCGACCTCGGGCTGCTCGACGACGAGGCGCTGCGCGGCGCGGACGACGACGGAGGCGACGCATGAAGGTCAAGCTCACGCTCCACAAGGACGGCGCCGCGCCGCGCGACATCGTCGTGACCGCCGACTCGACCGCGACGGTCGAGGACGTCGCGAGGCAGATCGCCGACGCCGACCCCGCGGGCGGCATCGCGATCGGCGAGGAGCAGGTCGTGACGCTCGCGGTCGCGCCGCCCACGAGCCCGCGCCTCGAGCCGCTCGACCCCGACGCGCTCATCGGCGAGGCGGCGATCGGCTCGGGCTTCAACGCCGCCGTCATGCCGCTGGGCCAGCGCCGCGGCCAGCGCGCCGCCAACGCGGGCGGCCCCGCGCTCGCGGTGCTGCGCGTCGTCGGCGGCCCCGCCGCGGGCCTCGAGGTGCAGCTCGCCGCCGGCCAGCACACCATCGGCCGCGACCCGTCGTGCGACGTCGTCGTGGGCGACCGCCAGGTGTCGAAGCGGCACGCGCGCATCGAGGTCGGCGCGCACATCGAGGTCGTCGACCTCAACTCGGCCAACGGCGTGCTCGTCGACGGCCAGCTCGTCACGCGACTGCGCGTCATCCCCGGCCAGCCGTTCACGCTCGGCGAGTCGGTGCTCGAGGTGCAGCTCGCGGGCAGCTTCGACGCCGGCGGCGCCGACCCCGTGCTCGAGCGCGGCGGCTCGCTCATGTTCAACCGCAGCCCGCGCGTCGAGGAGCGCTACTCGGGCGAGGCGTGGGACGAGCCGCGCATGCCCAAGGAGCCGTCGTCGCGGATGTTCCCGTGGCCCATGCTCATCGCGCCGATCATCCTCGCCTCCACGCTCTTCGCCATGACGGGCCGCGCGCGCTCGCTCATCGTCGCGTTCATGACCCCGCTCATGCTCGCGGGCAACTTCATCTCGCAGCGCACGCAGCTCGGCCAGAAGATCAAGGCGGAGGCCGCGACGTTCGAGAAGCAGTTCGAGCGCCTCGAGGAGCTGCTGTACCGCGCGATCCCCGAGGAGCGCCGCGTGCGCAACCTCGAGGCGCCGCCCGTCGCCGAGGTCTTCGACCACGCCATGCGCCTCGGGCCCATGCTGTGGACGCGTCGCCCCGAGCACTGGAGCTTCCTGGGCGTGCGCCTGGGCACGTGCACGACCGAGAGCCGCAACGAGATCAAGCGCGCCGAGGTGCAGGAGGGCCTGCCCGAGTACGTCGAGCGCGTCGACGCGCTCGAGGAGCGGTACGCGACCATCAGCGACGTGCCCGTCTTCGAGACGCTGCTGTCGACGGGCTCGCTCGGCGTCGCCGGCCCGAAGGCGGCGGCGAGCGACGCGATGCGCGGGCTCGGCGTGCAGCTCTTCGGCCTCCACGCCCCGAACGACGTCGTCTCGGTGGCGCTCGCCGACCCCGACTGGGTCGAGGAGCTCGAGTGGCTCAAGTGGCTGCCGCACACGACGAGCGAGAAGAACCCGTTCAAGGACATGCCGCTCGCCGACTCGGCGCCGACGGGGCAGGCGCTGCTCTCGGCGATCGAGGAGCACATCATGCGGCGGTCGAAGAAGACCGACGCCGACCTGCGCGCGCCGTACAAGGACGACTGGGATCCGATGGACTTCGGCACCGACGTCGAGCGCGCGTCGAAGGAGTCGAAGTACGCGGGCGGCACCGCCATCGTGCTCATCGTCACGAACGACGCCCCCGTCGACCGCCCGCGCCTCACGCAGATCCTCGAGCGCGGCCCCGACGTCGGCGTCTACACGCTGTTCGTCGCGCCCACGGTCGAGTCGCTGCCCGCCGCGTGCCGCACGTTCATCGACGTCACCGACGGACTCGCATCCGCGCAGGTCGGCACGGTGCGGTCGGGCGTCACGTACCGCGACGTCGTCGTCGAGGGCGTGTCGAACGAGTACATGCACATGCTCGCGAAGCGCCTCGCGCCCGTCGTCGACTCGTCGACCGTGATCGAAGACTCCTCCGACATCCCCAACTCGGTGAACCTGCTGACGCTCACGGGCCACGAGATCGCCAAGGAGCCCTCGGCGGTCGTCGAGCGCTGGCGCCAGAACAACACGATCATCGACCGCTCGGGCGCGCAGCAGCCGCGCATGAAGAAGGCGGGCAACCTGCGCGCCGTCATGGGCCAGGGCGCGACCGACGCCATGACGCTCGACCTGCGCACGCAGGGCCCGCACGCCCTCGTGGGTGGCACGACGGGTGCCGGCAAGTCGGAGTTCCTGCAGGCGTGGGTGCTCGGCATGGCCGCCGCCCACAGCCCCGACCGCGTCACGTTCCTCTTCGTCGACTACAAGGGCGGATCCGCGTTCGCCGACTGCGTCGAGCTGCCGCACTGCGTCGGCCTCGTCACCGACCTGTCGCCGCACCTCGTGCGCCGCGCGCTCACGAGCCTCCGCGCCGAGCTGCACCACCGTGAGCACCTCTTCAACCGCAAGAAGGTCAAGGACCTGCTCGAGCTCGAGAAGCGACGCGACCCCGACTGCCCGCCCGCGCTCGTGCTCGTGATCGACGAGTTCGCGGCGCTCGCGGGCGAGGTGCCCGAGTTCGTGGACGGCGTCGTCGACATCGCCCAGCGCGGTCGTTCGCTCGGCATCCACCTCATCATGGCCACGCAGCGCCCCGCGGGCGTCATCAAGGACAACCTGCGCGCCAACACCAACCTGCGCGTCGCGCTGCGCATGGCCGACGAGTCCGACTCGAAGGACGTCGTCGACGACCCGGTCGCCGGCACGTTCGACCCGTCGATCCCCGGCCGCGGCATCGCGAAGACCGGTCCCGGTCGCCTCGTGCCGTTCCAGTCGGCGTACGCGGGCGGCTGGACCGAGGAGGACGTCGTGCAGACCGCCGACGTGCAGGTCGCCGAGCTGCGCTTCGGCTCGCTCGTGCGGTGGGAGCGCGAGCAGCAGGTCGAGGTCGACGAGGACGTGGACCCCGGTCCCAACGACCAGAAGCGCATCGTGCGCACGCTCATCGACGCCGTGGGGGAGGCGGGCATCCCCGCGCCGCGTCGCCCGTGGCTCGACGACCTCGAGCGCACGGTCGACATGCGCGACCTGCCGATCCACGACGACCGGCGCATCCTGCTCGGCAAGGCCGACATCCCCGAGCGGCAGATGCAGGAGTCGATGTACTTCCTGCCCGACCGCGACGGCTCGCTGCTCGTCTACGGCACGTCGGGCGCCGGCAAGTCGAGCGTGCTGCGCACCGTCGGCATCGGCGCGGGCATGCGTCCCGAGAACGACGTCGAGGTCTACGGCCTCGACTTCGCCTCGGGCGCCCTGCGCTCGCTCGAGGTGCTGCCGCACGTCGGATCGGTCATCTCGGGCGACGACGCGGAGCGCGTGCAGCGCCTGCTGCGCTCGCTCGGCATGCTGCTCGACGAGCGCGGTCGCCGCTTCTCGGATGCCAACGCCTCCGACATCTCCGAGTTCCGCGAGATCACGGGCGAGCGGATGCCGCGCATCCTCGTGCTCATCGACAACTTCCCGCAGTTCAAGTCGGAGTGGGACATGACGAGCGCGCGGGCGCCGTTCTACGCCGTCTTCATGCGGATCCTCGGCGAGGGTCGCCCGCTGGGCGTGCACGCCATCTTCACGGCCGACCGCTCGGGCGCCGTGCCGACGGGCGTCTCGTCGAACGTGTCGCGCCGCGTCGTGCTGCGCCTCGCCGACGAGAACGCGTACGTCATGGTGGGCGTCGCGCGCGACGTGCTCGACGAGCAGTCGGCGCCCGGCCGCGCGATCGTCGACGGCTTCGAGACGCAGATCGCCGTGCTCGGCGGCACGCCGAACGTCGCCGAGCAGTCGAAGCTCATGGGGCAGCTGGCCGAGGAGCTGCGCAGGCAGGGGGCGCGCGAGGTCGAGGAGATCGGCGCGCTGCCGACGCGGCTGTCGGAGGACAAGCTGCCTGCCCGCATCAAGGACTTCCCCGTGCTGGGCGTCGCCGAGGACACGCTCGCGCCGCGCGAGTTCGACCCGATCGGCACGTTCATCGTCGCCGGACCGCCGGAGTCGGGCAAGACGAACGCCATGAAGGCGATCGTCAACAGCATGCTGCGCTACGACCCCGACGTGCGCCTGTTCCACTTCGCCGGCCGCCGCACGGTGCTGAAGGACTACGCGCCGTGGGTGCGCAGCGCCGTGACGGTCGACGACGCGAAGGCGCTCGCGACCGAGCTCGTCGACATCGTGAAGGACGAGACGATCCCCGGTCGCATCATGATCGTGATGGAGAACGTGCCGCAGTTCGCCGACTCCGACGCCGAGCGCAAGCTCAAGGAGCTCATGCAGGCCGTGAACCGCTCCGACCACTTCCTCGTCGGCGACGTCGACGTGGCGCAGGTCACGAGCGGCTTCGGGTTCATCGGCGACTTCAAGGCGGGCCGCAAGGGCATCATCCTCAAGCCCGACTCGTTCGACGGCGACTCGGTGTTCAAGGTGCCCTTCCCGAAGGTCAAGCGCGTCGACTTCCCCGTGGGCCGAGGGATCTTCGTGCAGTCGGGCCGTGCGGTCACGATGCAGATGCCGCTGGTGCAGACGGCGACGGCGCCCGTGCCGCTCGGTCGCGTCGCGGTGCCCGCCGGCGCCGCCGACGAGCTCGTGAGCGAGGCGACGGTCCTGCCTCCCGCGTGACGACGCCATGGGGAGTCCTCCCCATGGCGTCGTCCAGCGGCGCCTCCTAGCGTGGAGGTCGTTCCCCATCAGGCTGCTAGGAGGCTCGCATGGACGTGCTCGTGAAGTTCGAGGACCTGCGCACGCTGAACGAGTACCTCGTGACGATCGTCGGCGAGTTCGACGCCGCCGAGGGTCGCGCCGACCGCCTCGAGGAGGCGATCGGCGACCCGTTCGGCCGCGACCGGCTGCGCGAGGCCGTCGAGGACTTCGAGGATCGCTGGGACGACAAGCGCGACGAGCTGCGCGACGACCTCAAGAAGGTGCAGGAGCACGTGCAGGGCGTGCTCGACGGCTTCACCGACTGGGACGTCGAGACGGCGAAGGGCATGGAGGGCTGATGGGCTGGTTCGGCGGCATGGAGCGGTCGCGCGACGACCGCGAGATCGAGCGGCTCGAGGGTCGGCCGGGGCGCATCATGCAGCGCGGCACCGAGATCCGGCAGCTCGGCGAGACGATGACCGACAGCGCCGCGGTGCTGCAGTCGCTCGCCGACGGCACCCACGGCCTCAAGGGCAAGGCGGTCGAGAAGCTCATCGAGGGCGTCGGCAGCTCGCACGGCACGCTGAAGGAGGCCGGAGAGCTGTACACGCCCACGGGTCCCGTCGTGTGGCGCTACGGCTTCGCGCTCTCGCAGGTGCAGGAGGGCCTCAACGACCACGTCACGAACTGCGAGACCCTCTGGCAGACGTACGAGGACCTGCCCGGCGACAAGGACGGTCGCGGCGTGGGCGGCTTCCTGCAGCCCGACGAGGGCAGCGACGAGGCGAAGAGCCAGCAGGCCGAGGACGACGCGAAGCAGGAGGCGTACGACGCCTGGCTCGCCGAGGCCGACCTGTTCGACGACGACTACGACACGTGGGAGACGGCGTTCGAGCAGGCGGCCGACGACATCGGCACCGCGCTCGCCGGCAAGATCAAGGACTCCCGCTGGGACGACCTCGACGGCTTCGTCGCGGGTGCCCTGACGGTGCTGAAGTGGGCGGGCGTCGTGCTCATGGTCGCGGCGCTCGTCATCGGCGGCCCGATCATCGGCGCCCTCGCGGCGGTCGTGGCGATCGCGACGCTCGTGCTCACGCTCTACCAGAAGAGCCGCGGCGATGCGGGCTGGGGCGACGTGATCGGCGCCGCGATCGGCGTCATACCCTTCGGCAGCCTGTCGAAGCTCGGCTCGATGAAGTTCATGGACGACGTGGCCGGCGGCCTGCTCACGGGTCCCGGGCGGTCGGCGATCCGCACCGAGATGTCGGTCGTGCTCGGCTCGGGCAAGGCGGCGTTCCGCCACACGGGGTCGATGTCGCAGGGCCTGCGCAACTCGTTCTCGCACTTCGCCCGCAACCACGGCACCGAGGGCCGGTTCGTCGACATCATGGCGCGCCTGCACACGGGCAAGGACATGGGCAAGCTCGGAAGCATGCAGGGCCTCGACATCTTCATGTCGACGCAGATGACGATGCTCGGCCGACTCAACACCGGCCTCGGGCTCGGCACCGGCGAGGGCCTCTACGCACGGCTCTTCAACTGATGGCTCGGCACTCGATCGGTAGGGTCGAGGCGTGATGTCGTCGCTCCGCGCCGAGCTCGGCGCCTCCGATCCCGAGTTCGTGCTGCAGCTGCCCGACGGGTGGGTGCGGATGGATGCCTCCGACGACTCGCGCGACGCCCTGCTGCAGCAGGCTCGCGAGCGGCTCATGCGCGCGCATCGGCCCGAGCTGTACGCCCGCATGCGCCAGTCGCTGCTCGAGGCGTTCGAGCAGCTGCAGCGCGCGGGCGGCGCGGCGGTGATCCTGCCGATCGGCGACGTCGAGGGCTACGTGCCCGCGAGCCTCAGCGCAGCGTTCCGGTCGGGGAGCGGCGGCGAGGGCCTCGACGCCGCCGTCGCGGGCCTCATCGCCGACGGCGGCACGCCGCTCGGCGACGACCGGCGCTTCGTGCGCCGCGAGGCGCGCGATGAGACGGTGCAGGACGGCCAGCGCCTCGGCATCACGACCGTGCACTACCTGACGCCCGTGCCGCGCACGAACCGCTCGCGCATGCTCGTGCTCACGGCCGTCATGCCGCATCCCGTCGACGTGCCCGACGACGAGCCGCTGCTCGTCGCCACGCGGTTCCTCATGGATGCGATGGTCGCGACCCTGCGATGGCGCCGCCCCGCGGGGGCGAGCGCATGACGACGCTCGACGTCGTCGTCGAGGCGCACGCGTCGAGCGACCGCGTGCTGCAGGTGCCGCTCGGCGTGGACGACGCCGCACGCGCTGCGTGGATCGCGGAGGCGACGGATCGCATCCGTCCCGCGACGGCGCACTGGGGCGAGGCGGGCGAGGTGCTCGTGCCCGCCGTGGTCGAGCGGGCGACGGAGCTCGTGCAGCCAGAGGACGTGCTCGTGCTGCAGCTGTGGCCCGAGGCGGTGCCCGTCGCGGGCGTCGTGCGGGTGTCGGTGCACGAGTCGCCGGGCGTCGACGCCGTGCGTGCGGAGCTGCTCGGACACGACGGTGACGTCGTGACGGCGCTCGGCGAGGCGCGCATGGGCGTGGGCTGGGAGTGGTTCCACTCGCAGGAGGTCGACGACGTCGCGATCATGGGCTGGCAGGCGGCGTTCGCCGACGAGCGCGTGCTCGTGGTCGTGACCCTCGAGCCGACGCTCGCGATGCTGCTGCCGGCGCTGCTCGACGACGTGCGCGTGCTCGCGCGCGACCTGGCGCTCGCGATCGGCGGCGAGCCGTGGCAGGGCGCCGACCTCGGCGATCCCGGGCTCTCGCACGGCGGCGAGGAGTGGACGGTGCGCGCGTGACGAGCGCCGCCGAGTGGGTGCGCTCGCTGCCGCGCGGCGCGCGCCCCGACTGGGACGAGCTCGAGGCGCACGTGCTGCACGAGCATCCGAGCATCCTGCGCGCGCTCGGCGCGGCCGGTCGCGCCGTCGCGATGGGCGGCAGGGGCTGGCGCGTGGGCTTCGGCATCGCCGTCGTGGCCGTCGTGATCGTGGGGCTCGCGGTCGTGTGGGCGCCGCTGTGGGGCGCGGCGGCGATCATCGGCGACCCGCTCGGCATCGACCCGGTCGACGGCGCGACGGCGGTGCCGGTCGCGGCGGCGTCGATGGTCGTCACGGCGCTCGTGCAGGCGGTGCTCGCCGTGCGTGCCGCTCGCCGGGGCACGTCGGGCGACGGCACGAGCGCGACGATCGGCATCGGGCTCGTCGCGCTGCTCGTCGTCGTGGGCATCGGGCTCGTGGGCGAGCGGCAGGGCGTCGACGCCTGGCAGGCATGGCTCGCGGTCGCCCTGCTCGGTCCGCTCGCGTGCGTCGCGCACCTCGTGGTGCTGCGGCTCGCGCGGAGACGCTCGGCCCCGTCGACCGTCGCGACCGGCGCGCCCGACGACGTGACCGTCGAGCGGCTCGTCGCGGCCCTGCCGGACGCCGAACGCGACCGCCTGCTCGCCGATCGCGCCGACGCCGTCGCGTGGCTGCGCATGCAGGGCGTCGTGTCGCCGGGGGCCGCCGCGGCCGCCGCCCAGGCACCGCTCGGTCGGCTCGGACGCTGGATGGCCGACGCGCGCTGACCGCATGGGCAGTTGTGCCCATCGACAGGTCGCGTCGCGCTTCGTAGCGTTGTCCGCAGATGGTCCGGATGGGCCATCACGGACTTCAGGGAAGGAAGTGCCATGACCGACTTCGGTGCAAGCTATGGCGAGATGGAGCAGGTCGCGGCGGCGCTCGTCGACGGCCGTGACGACATCGTGCAGACGCTCGAGCAGCTCAAGGGCAAGGTCGACACGCTGCTGGGCGAGGACTTCAAGACGCAGCACGCGTCGGGCAAGTTCGGCGAGGGCTACGAGGAGCTGACCTCGGGCCTGACGACGGCGGTCGACGGCATCGGCGACATGTCCGAGGCGCTCACGGGCATGATGCAGGCGATCCAGCAGCTCGACGAGCAGCTCGCCGGCGGCTGATCCAGCGACCTTCGCCGCACGGGGCCGGTCCCTCCCGAGGGGCCGGCCCCGACGCATGTCCACGACACATCCAGGCCGGCCACCTAGCGTGAGCCCGAACGGCCGCCCTGCGTCACGATGACGCGACGACACGGAAGGCGCTCCCTTGGGTGACGACATCCTCATCAGGCTCGACGACCTGGCCGACCTGCGCGACCAGCTCGCCGGCATCCTCGCCGAGTTCGACTCGTCGGGCTCCGAGTCCGCGACCCTCGCCGACGAGATCGGCTCGCCCGACGGCGAGAGCGAGCTGCGGCAGCGCGTCGGCGACTTCCACGACAACTGGAAGATCCACCGCCGCGAGCTCGCCGAGAAGCTGCAGGCCGTCTACGACCAGGTGAAGAACACGCATGGCGAGTGGACGCGGCTCGACGAGGAGTCCGCCGCGCAGTTCGAGGGAGCCGGCTCGTGAGCGCGCTGCCGTACACGGTCGGCGAGCACAAGCCCGAGGTCATCGAGGGACGCGGCTACTCCATCCAGTCGCGCGGACGCACGATGGGCGAGCTCGGCGAGGCCATGCAGACGGCGGCGACGCTGCTCAAGCAGTACGAGGATGGCGCGACGGGCGAGAAGGGCCTGTCGATCACGGCCATCAAGGACTCGGTCAAGGGCTCGCACGAGGATCTCGACACCGCGGGCGAGCGGTACTCGACGAGCGGCGCGCTCATCGAGGCCTACGGGCTCGCCGTCATCGAGGCGCGCTCCGAGATGACGCCCGTCGTCGCCGACCTCGAGGAGCTGTGGGCGGCGTGCCTCACGGCGAACGACGCCGTCGCGACGGCCGACGACGCGCACTCGTCGGCGCCCGACGACGACCCCGAGGCGCCCGCGCCTCCCGGTCAGGGCAAGGGCGACCTGCTCGCGGCGCTCGGCGCGGCGCAGACGGCGGCGAGCGAGGCGCGCGAGGCGTACGACCAGCGCTCGAAGGCGTTCGACGAGGCCTACGACACCTGGTGGACGGCGTACAAGGCCGCGCGCGACGGGCTCGAGGATGCGATCGACGACGACCTCGAGGACGGCTGGCGCGACAAGCTCGCCGACATCGTCGAGGTGCTCGTGACGGTGCTCACGTACGTGGGCATCGCGCTGGCGATCGCGGCGCTCGTGCTCGCGGGACCCGTGCTCGGCGCGATCGCCGCCGTGGTCGCGGTGCTGGCCCTCGTCGGCACGCTCTACCTCAAGACGCAGGGCCGCGCCGACTGGGGCGACGTGGCGTGGGCGGCCGTGGGCGTCGTGCCGTTCGGCAAGATCGGCAAGGTCATCGACGCCAAGTCGTTGAAGGCGGCGATCGACCCCGACACGATCTCGGCGTTCAAGCAGGGCTTCAAGAACGGCATCCTCAACGGCACGGGCAAGGCGGGCAGCCCCATCGAGCTGCTCACGGGCTCGATCAAGGGCGTCGCGGAGGTCGCGAAGCGCACGCGCCCGTTCAGCCCGACGAACCTGCTGGGCTTCGGCCCGAACGCGGGCGTCGCCGAGATGCTGCTCGGGCACACGGGCGACGTGCTCGTGCGCAACGTCGTCGTGCCGTCGTACTCGGCCGCCGGGCTGATGGGCGACTGATGTCCGACACCATGAGCGTCCGCGAGCTGCTGCTGGGCAAGCCCGGCTCGCGCATCCCGCCGTTCCGCATCCTGCTCGCCCCGTGCTGGGACGGGCTGCGCCCCGACGACGACGGCGTCGGCGCCCTGCGCGACGCCGCGTCCGCGCGCCTCGCGGCGGCGCACCGGCCCGACCTCGACGCGAGCGTCGGCGCGATGCTCGCGCAGGCCCGCGCGAGGCTGCGCCGCACGAGCACCTTCCTCGTGCTGCACCAGGTGCAGGACTTCGACGGCTTCTTCGCGCCCATGACGATCTCGTTCACCGAGCACGCCGCGGCGTCGGGGTCGCTCGACGAGCAGGTCTCGGCGATCGTCGCGAAGCACGGTGCCGAGCCGCTGCGCGGCGACGTCGGCATGCTGCGCTGGACGACGGATGCGTCGACGGCCGTCGGCGAGGGCCGTGTCCGCACCCGCACGATCTCGTACCTCACGCCCGTGCCCGGCACGGAACGCACGCGAGCCCTGCTCGCGGTCGCGACGATCCTCGTCGCCGACGACGCGCCCGACGACCATCCGCTGCTCGTCGGCAGCGAGCAGGTCGCGGATGCGATGCTCGCGACGTTCGAGTGGGACGTCGCAGCATGAGGATCGAGCTCGAGCACGACGCGTCCTGGGTGCCGCTGCCCGGCATCGGCGAGCCGGTCGCGGACGACTGGCGCGACGACCTCGCACGCCGAGTCGCCGCACGCTGGGGCCTCGACGGGCCCTCGGCGTCGAGGGTCGTCGACGAGGCGCTCGGCGCACGGCGCGAGACCGACGAGACGACGTTCCTGTCGCTCGTCGCCGACGAGCCCGCGTCGGCGCATCTGCTCGTCGCGCACGCCGACGCGTCGGGCGACGTCGAGGTGGCGCGGCTCGTCGGCCTCGGCGACGACGGCGTGCTCGCACCCGCGGTCGACGTCGTCGTCGCCGAGCACCTCGACGAGGCGCGCGTCGCGAAGCACCTCCTCGCCGGCGACGACGGCGACCTCGTGGGCGTGCTCGTGCTTGGCGCTCGCCGAGGACCGTGGCACGTGCGCCTCGAGTCGTCGCCGGTCTCGCCGCGTGCGCTCGGCCAGCTGCACGACGCGACGATCGCGACGTTCGGCACCCTCCGCCTCGTCGACTGACGCATGGGCAGGACTGCCCATGCCGAGTGCATGGGGAGTCCTGCCCATGGTGGTTCCCAGGCAGCGCTCGTAGCGTGGTGGCACACGGTCCGTTCGGGCCGCGAGATCCGAACGAAGGGGATGACCATGACGGACTTCGGTGCCAGCTATGGCGAGATGGAGCAGGTCGCGGCGGCGCTCGTCGACGGGCGCGACGACATCGTGCAGACGCTCGAGCAGCTCAAGGGCAAGGTCGACACGCTGCTGGGCGAGGACTTCAAGACGCAGCACGCGTCGGGCAAGTTCGGCGAGGGCTACGAGGAGCTGACCTCGGGCCTGACGACGGCGGTCGACGGCATCGGCGACATGTCCGAGGCGCTCACGGGCATGATGCAGGCGATCCAGCAGCTCGACGAGCAGCTCGCCGGCGGCTGATCCGCAGCCATCCGCGCACGAAGGGGTCGACCACGGTGGTCGGCCCCTTCGTCGTGTCCGGGGCGGCAAGGCATCGCCGCCCGACGCGTCGATGGGGAGTCCTGCCCATGGGGTCGCGCAGGGCCGACGCATAGCCTGGGCGGGACGGCGAGGAGGCAGCACGGTGGGCGACGACATCCGCATCTCGTACGGCGACCTGCGCGGCGCCGTGACGAACCTCGACCACGTCGCGACGCAGTTCGCGGCGCACGACGACACCGCCGACGCCGCCGCGGCGGCGGTCGGGCACGACGGACTCGCGCACCAGGTGCGCGAGTCGGCCGACACGTGGGACGACAACCGCAAGGACTTCCGCGAGGCGGCCGAGGGGCTCGCGCGGTCGATCGACGACATCATGCGCGCGTTCGTCGAGCTCGACGTCGAGCTCGCGAAGGACGAGCGATGAGGCCGGAGCCGCTCACGGGCGACGCGAGCGTCGTCGAGGGCCACGGCACCGCGTACGTCGGCACGGCCGACGCCATCGAGGCCGCGATCGAGCGGCTGCGGTCGATCCGCGACGAGGACTCGACGATCGCGAAGGCCTTCGACCGCGTGCGCGACGCCGCGGGCGACGTCTCCGAGCAGATCGCCAAGGCGCGCTCGCGCTACGACGTCACGGGCCAGGCGCTCGTCGACTACGCCGCCGAGCTGCGGCTCGCGCAGACGTCGGCCGACGACGCGATCGATCGCTGGGATGCGGCCGATGCCGCAGCGGGCGACGCCGAGGATCGGCGCAAGGACCTCGAGGCGGCGACGCCCGACGACGCCGCTGGCGACCCCGTCGGCGACCAGGCGGCGGTCGTCGCCGCGCACGAGGCCGCGCGCCAGGAGGCGTACGACGACTGGCTCGTCGCCGTCGAGCGCAAGCGCTCCGCCGCCGAGGAGGCCGAGGCGCGCATCCGCGCCGAGGTCGAGGACGCAGAGATCAACGACTCGTTCTGGGACGACCTGTGGGGCGGCATCACCGACCTCTTCGAGGCCATCGCCGACGCGATCGTCGCGGTGCTCGAGTGGATCGCGGCCGTCGTGCTCGTGGCGGTCGCCGTCATCGTGCTCGCCGCCATCGCCGTCGCCCTGATCGCGGTCGGCGGCATCGTCGCGCTGCTGGGCGGGCTGCTGCTCGCCGCCGTCGTGCTGTTCGTGACGAACGGCGGCGCCGAGGCGTTCGTGCGCACGCTGCTGCGCACGGGCGAGATCGACGCGGCGCTCATGGCAGGCGCCATCGAGACGCTGCGCACGACGGCGCCCGGCGTGCTCGACTGGCTCATCGAGCAGGATGCGGGCGACCCCGAGCTGAAGTGGAACCGCGAGAAGGTCGTCGAGCGCGACCTCGACGACGCGACGGCCGGCGACCTGCTCGCCGAGCTGCAGGCAGGCAACCGCGACGTCGACGCGGTCACGGGTGCGCCCGACGGCTACGACTCGTCGAACTCGACGATGATCACCGTCACCGAGGTCGTCGGCGCCGACGGCGTCACGCGATACCGCGTCAACATCCCGAGCACGCAGCAGTGGACGCCCGGCACCGACGGCTTCAACGACATCTCGAGCGACGCCGCCGCGAAGTTCGGCGAGGACCCGACGCAGCTCGAGCGCGCCGTGCGGCAGGCGATGGCCGACGCGGGCGTGCCCGACGGCGCCGGCGTCGTGCTGTCGGGGTGGAGCCTCGGCGGCATCACGGCCGCGAACCTCGCCGCCGATCCGTCGTTCACGGCGCAGTACGACGTCGACGCCGTCGTCGTCGCGGGCTCGCCGGTCGACGACGTGGCCGTGCCCTCGCACATCCCCGTGCTGTCGGTCGAGCACGTCGGCGACCCCGTGCCGCTGCTCGAGGACCCGTCGGGCGGCTACCACCGCGACGACCCGAACCGCACGCGCATCGAGATCGACCCGCCGCCGGACGCGCCGTTCGTGCCGCACGAGGGCGCCGCGTACGAGACGACGCTGCAGCAGCAGGGCGACCTGTCGGGATCGGTCGCGCAGGAGTGGGTCGAGCGCGTCGGCCTCGATCGGTACTTCAGCGAGACCGAGACGCAGCACTCGTCGGTCTACCAGCGCGGGCAGGGGAAGGCCGGATGACCGATCGAGCAGCGCTCGAGGCGGCGATCGCCGCCGTCGATGGCGTCGTGAGCGCATCCGTCGCCGAGGTCGCCGACGGTGCGCCGTGGCGCACGGCGCTCGTCGTGCACGTCGACCTCGACCCCGCGGTCGCCGAGGCGCCGGGCGACGCCGCGCGCGGCGCCCTCGCGGCGCTCGCGAGCGCCGGCGCCGGCATGCCGCGCGCGACCGTCGCGTTCACGACGCACCGCCCGCACGAGGTGCGGCTCGACGCGCGGCGCATCGCCGCCGACGCCGGGCTCGTCGGCCTCGGCATCGTGTCTCGGCGGTCGATCGTCGTCGACGCGCCCGCGGTGCGGGGCCTGCGATGAGGCTCGAGCTGCCGCTGCCGGGCGACTGGTACGCGCTGCCCGTCGGCGAACCCGACGCACGCACGCGCATCCGCCGCTTCGCCGAGGAGGTGCACGGCACGGCCGACGCACGCGCCGTCGACCGCATCCGATTGCGCCGTCGCCTGCACCTCGCGCTCGCGCACGCCGAGCGGGGGAGGGCGCAGCAGCTGCACCTCGGGCGCGCGCTCGACGGTGGCGCGCCGCTGCCCGCGTCGATCGCCGTCTACCCCGGCATCGCCGTGAGCATCGCGGCCGATGCGTCGCCGAGGGCGGTCATGGATGCGCTCGTGCCGCTCGTGCTGCGCGCCGCGCACGAGCCGCACGGCGGCTCGGCCGTCGCCGGTCCCGACGACCGTGTGCTCGAGACCCCGCGCTCGCTCGTGCTGCGCCGCCCGACGATCGAGCGCGTCGACGACGCCGACCTCGGCGTGCTGCCCACGCTGCGCGTCGACTACTGGGTGACGGTGCCCGGCGAGCGGCACGCGATGCTCGTGCACGCCGTCGCCCCCGAGACGCCGTTCGCGGCGCTGCTGCGCGACCTCTTCGACGAGATCGTCGTCGGCGCGCGCTTCGCCTCCGACTCGCCGCTCGCCGCCGAGCTGCGCGCCTGACTCGACCCGGCACGCGGCCCGACACGCGAACGGCCCCCGGACCGCGAGGGTCCGGGGGCCGCGTGGCTGCGCTGGATCAGCCGCCGAGGCTCGTCGACGCGACGACCACGAGGTCGTCGACGCCCTCGAAGCCGGCCGTCTCCTGCGTGAAGCTCGTGAACGGCACGCCCGCGACGGTCAGGTCGCCGACGGTGCCCGTGATGGCGCCGCCCGCGTCGGTGAGCGAGCCGCCCGCGGCGTTGCCCTGCTCGGCGATCGTCGTGAGCGTGGCCGTGCCGCCGGGCAGCACGGCGAACGACGCCGAGACGCCGCCCTGCTCGACCGCGAAGAGGCACGTGGTGGGCAGGTCGCCGAGCAGGTCGGCGGGCTGGAAGTCGGCGGTCGCCGCCGCGGTCGCCGCCTCGGGCAGGCCGCCCGACGCCGACATGAGCGTGTTGATCTGCTCCGACGAGCAGACCTCGCCCGACGCGTCGCCCTCGGGCGCGGCCGACTCCTCGCTCGCGCCGCTCGACGTGGGCTCCTCGTCGGCGCCGCCGCCGCCGCTGCAGCCGGCCAGGCCGAGCACGCCGATGGCGGCGAAGGCGACGATGGTGGAGCCGCGCAGGGCGCGGTTCGTGATGGTGGGCATCATGCTCCTCTCAGGGGGACGCGCCGAGCCTAGGGGGTGTCGCGTGGCCGGAGCCTGGACGGGCGGTGCACGCCCGGCGTCGAACGGCTGGCAGGCGCAGCACGCGTGCGGCGGGCGATCGCAGGCTCCATGTCGCGGCACGCGCTCGACGACCCCGAGGCCCGCGCCGCAGCGCGCACGATCGCCCAGGGCGAGCGGCGCGACCTTGACCCGTGCATGAGGGCGGCCGTATGCTTGCTCGGGTGTGCGCCCAGGCGTGCCCTGCGTCATGCGCGGGATGCGGCGAGCACACAGATGGGAAGTCGGACAGCCGTCCGAGCCCCCACGGCATATCCCGTCGCTCACGAGCTCGCTCGCGTGCGCAGGATCACCGATGGCGCCGGCCCCGCCGGCAGATCACATCGATGCTGTCACCGTGCAGCAGAAGGAAGCATTCGTGCCCACCATCCAGCAGCTGGTCCGCAAGGGCCGGACGCCGAAGGTCTCGAAGACCAAGGCGCCCGCGCTCAAGGCCAACCCGCAGCAGCGAGGCGTCTGCACTCGCGTCTACACGACCACGCCCAAGAAGCCGAACTCGGCCCTCCGCAAGGTGGCCCGCGTCAAGCTCTCCAACGGCACCGAGGTCACCGCCTACATCCCCGGCGAGGGCCACAACCTGCAGGAGCACTCGATGGTGCTCGTCCGCGGCGGTCGTGTGAAGGACCTCCCCGGCGTGCGCTACAAGATCGTGCGCGGCGCGCTCGACACGCAGGCCGTCAAGAACCGCAAGCAGGCTCGCAGCCGCTACGGCGCGAAGAAGGGCTGAGAACCATGCCTCGTAAGGGACCCGCCCCGAAGCGCCCCGTCGTCGCAGACCCGGTCTACGGCGCACCGATCGTCTCGCAGCTCGTCAACAAGATCCTCCTCGACGGCAAGAAGGGCCTCGCCGAGCGCATCGTCTACGGTGCGCTCTCCGGCGTCGCCTCGAAGTCGGACCAGGACCCCGTCACGGTGCTCAAGAAGGCGCTCGACAACATCCGTCCGACCCTCGAGGTCAAGTCGCGCCGCGTCGGTGGCTCGACCTACCAGGTGCCCGTCGAGGTCAAGCCGCACCGCGCGAACACGCTCGCGCTGCGCTGGCTCGTCTCGTACGCCAAGGCTCGTCGCGAGAAGACGATGACCGAGCGCCTCATGAACGAGATCCTCGACGCCTCGAACAGCCTCGGCGCTGCCGTGAAGCGTCGCGAGGACACGCACAAGATGGCCGAGTCGAACAAGGCCTTCGCTCACTACCGCTGGTGAACCACCGGCCGCGAGGCATCCGACCGGGTGCCTCGCGGCCCCACCCGCCAATCCACTCCAGTAAGGAACCCCTGTGGCACAAGACGTGCTGACGGACCTCACGAAGGTCCGCAACATCGGCATCATGGCGCACATCGATGCCGGCAAGACGACGACCACCGAGCGCGTGCTCTTCTACACGGGCGTCAACCACAAGATCGGCGAGACGCACGACGGCGCCTCGACGACCGACTGGATGGAGCAGGAGAAGGAGCGCGGCATCACGATCACGTCTGCCGCCGTGACCTGCTTCTGGAACGGCACCCAGATCAACATCATCGACACCCCCGGTCACGTGGACTTCACCGTCGAGGTCGAGCGCTCGCTGCGCATCCTCGACGGCGCCGTCGCCGTGTTCGACGGCAAGGAGGGCGTCGAGCCCCAGTCCGAGACCGTGTGGCGTCAGGCCGACAAGTACAACGTCCCGCGCATCTGCTTCGTCAACAAGATGGACAAGCTCGGCGCCGACTTCTACTTCACGGTCGACACGATCGTCTCGCGCCTCGGCGCGCGTCCGCTCGTGCTCCAGCTGCCCATCGGCTCCGAGTCCGACTTCGTCGGCGTCGTCGACCTGCTCTCCATGAAGGCCTTCGTGTGGCCCGGCGACGCCAAGGGCGACGTGACCATGGGTGCCAAGTACGAGGTCCAGGACATCCCGGCCGACCTCCAGGCGAAGGCCGAGGAGTACCGCGCGAACCTCGTCGAGGCCGTCGCAGAGGCCGACGACTCGCTCATGGAGAAGTTCTTCGAGGGCGAGGAGCTCTCGATCGAGGAGCTCCAGTCGGGCATCCGCAAGCTCACGATCGCCGGCGAGGCGTACCCGGTGCTCTGCGGCTCGGCGTTCAAGAACCGCGGCGTGCAGCCCATGCTCGACGCCGTCGTCTCGTACCTCCCGTCGCCGCTCGACGTGCCGCCGGTGCAGGGCCACGACGTCAAGGACCCCGAGGTCGTCATCGAGCGCCACGCCGACGCGACGGAGCCCTTCGCGGCCCTCGTGTCGAAGATCGCCGTGCACCCCTTCTTCGGTCGACTGACCTACATCCGCGTCTACTCGGGTCACCTCGACCAGGGCGCGCAGGTCATCAACTCGACCAAGGGCAAGAAGGAGCGCATCGGCAAGATCTTCCAGATGCACGCCAACAAGGAGATCCCCGTCGACTCCGTCACGGCCGGCCACATCTACGCGGTCATCGGCCTGAAGGACACGACGACGGGCGACACCCTGTCGGACCAGCAGCACCAGGTCGTCCTCGAGTCGATGACGTTCCCGGCCCCGGTCATCGAGGTCGCGATCGAGCCCAAGACGAAGGCCGACCAGGAGAAGCTCGGCACGGCCATCCAGAAGCTCGCCGAGGAGGACCCGACCTTCCAGACCGAGCTCAACCCCGAGACGGGTCAGACCGTCATCAAGGGCATGGGCGAGCTGCACCTCGACATCCTCGTGGACCGCATGAAGCGCGAGTTCAAGGTCGAGGCCAACATCGGCAAGCCCCAGGTCGCGTACCGCGAGACCATCAAGGGCACGATCGAGAAGTACGACTACACCCACAAGAAGCAGACCGGTGGATCCGGTCAGTTCGCCAAGGTGCAGATCAAGCTCGAGCCCATGGAGGTCACGGCGGAGACGACGTACGAGTTCGTCAACGCCGTCTCGGGTGGCCGCGTGCCGCGCGAGTACATCCCCTCGGTCGACGCCGGCATCCAGGACGCCATGCAGGTCGGCGTCCTCGCGGGCTTCCCGACGGTGGGCGTGAAGGCCTCGCTGCTCGACGGTGCGGCGCACGACGTCGACTCGTCGGAGATGGCGTTCAAGATCGCCGGCTCGATCGCGTACAAGGAGGCGGCCCGCAAGGCGCAGCCCGTGCTGCTCGAGCCGCTCATGGCCGTCGAGGTCCGCACGCCCGAGGAGTACATGGGCGACGTCATCGGCGACCTGAACTCGCGTCGTGGTCAGATCCAGTCGATGGAGGACGCCGCAGGCGTCAAGGTCGTCAAGGCTCAGGTCCCGCTGTCGGAGATGTTCGGCTACGTCGGCGACCTCCGCTCGAAGACCTCGGGTCGCGCCGTCTTCTCGATGGAGTTCTCGAGCTACGCCGAGGTCCCCAAGGCCGTCTCGGACGAGATCGTCCAGAAGGCCAAGGGCGAGTGAGCCCGGCCGGGTTCGGCTTGACGGCCGAGCCCGGCTACCATAACTGCATACCCCAAGAACCGCTTCGACGCCGCGCGCGCGGAGCAACCTGAAAGACGTCCTAGGAGGACACAGTGGCCAAGGCCAAGTTCGAGCGGACCAAGCCGCACGTCAACATCGGAACGATCGGTCACGTCGACCACGGCAAGACCACGCTCACGGCAGCGATCTCGAAGGTGCTTGCTGACAAGTACCCCTCGGCGACCAACGTGCAGCGCGACTTCGCCTCGATCGACTCCGCTCCCGAGGAGCGCCAGCGCGGCATCACGATCAACATCTCGCACGTCGAGTACGAGACGCCGAAGCGCCACTACGCGCACGTCGACGCCCCGGGTCACGCCGACTACATCAAGAACATGATCACGGGCGCCGCCCAGATGGACGGCGCGATCCTCGTGGTCGCCGCCACCGACGGCCCCATGGCGCAGACGCGCGAGCACGTGCTGCTCGCCAAGCAGGTCGGCGTGCCGTACCTGCTGGTCGCGCTGAACAAGTCGGACATGGTCGACGACGAGGAGATCCTGGAGCTCGTCGAGCTCGAGGTTCGCGAGCTGCTGTCGTCGCAGGACTTCGACGGCGACAACGCTCCCGTCGTGCGCGTCTCGGGCCTCAAGGCTCTCGAGGGCGACGAGAAGTGGTCGCAGGCCGTCCTCGACCTCATGGAGGCCGTCGACGAGTCCATCCCGGACCCGGTCCGCGACAAGGACAAGCCCTTCCTCATGCCCGTCGAGGACGTCTTCACGATCACCGGTCGTGGCACGGTCGTCACGGGTCGTGCGGAGCGTGGCACGCTCGGCATCAACTCCGAGGTCGAGATCGTCGGCATCCGCCCGACGCAGAAGACCACGGTCACGGGCATCGAGATGTTCCACAAGCAGCTCGACGAGGCATGGGCCGGCGAGAACTGCGGCCTCCTCCTCCGCGGCACCAAGCGCGAGGACGTGGAGCGCGGTCAGGTCGTCGTCAAGCCGGGTTCGGTCACGCCGCACACCAACTTCGAGGGCACGGCGTACATCCTGTCCAAGGACGAGGGTGGCCGCCACAACCCGTTCTTCACGAACTACCGCCCGCAGTTCTACTTCCGCACCACCGACGTCACGGGCGTCATCTCGCTGCCCGAGGGCACCGAGATGGTCATGCCCGGCGACACCACCGACATGTCGGTCGAGCTGATCCAGCCGATCGCCATGGAGGAGGGCCTCGGCTTCGCCATCCGCGAGGGTGGCCGCACGGTCGGCGCCGGCACGGTGACGAAGATCATCAAGTAGTCATCCGACTGCATCAGGAGGGCCCCGCGTTCGCGCGGGGCCCTTCTGCGTGTCCGGGCGGATGCTCGTCGGGGGCGCCCAGGTGGCCGGTGGCAGGATGGTCGGCGACCCCCACGTGAACGACGGACGGAGCCGCGCGTCATGCCCAAGGCCCTCATCACCGGCATCAGCGGGCAGGACGGCCTGTACCTGGCCGAGCTGCTGCTCGAGAAGGGCTACGACGTCACGGGCCTCATCCGCGGGCAGTTCAACCCGAAGGAGCCGATGGTGCGGGCGACGGTGCCCGACGTCGAGCTGCTCACGGGCGACCTCACCGATCCGCTCGCCCTCGCGCGCGTGCTCGACCGCGCGGAGCCGACCGAGGTCTACAACCTGGGGGCGATCTCGTTCGTGGCGTACTCGTGGCAGAACGCGGCGCTCACGAGCGACGTGACGGGCAAGGGCGTGCTGAACATGCTCGAGGCGACGCGCATGTACGCAGGCTCCGACCCGTCGGCGGTGCGGTTCTACCAGGCGTCGTCGTCGGAGATGTTCGGCCGCGTGCAGGAGGTGCCGCAGCGCGAGTCGACGCTGCTGTGGCCGCGCTCGCCGTACGGCGTCGCGAAGGTCTTCGGCCACTACATGACCATCAACTACCGCGAGTCGTACGGCATGCACGCGTCGAGCGGCATCCTCTTCAACCACGAGTCGCCGCGGCGCGGCCCGGAGTTCGTGACGCGCAAGGTGTCGATCGCCGTCGCGCGCATCGCGCTCGGCCTGCAGGACACGATCGTGATGGGCAACCTCGATGCCAAGCGCGACTGGGGCTTCGCCGGCGACTACGTCGAGGCGATGTGGCGCATGCTGCAGCAGGGCGAGGCCGACGACTACGTCGTCGCGACGGGCGAGACGCACTCGATCCGCGAGCTCCTCGACGTCGCGTTCGCGGCGGTCGGCATCGACGACTGGACGCCGTACGTCGAGCAGAGCCCCGAGTTCATCCGCCCGGCCGAGGTCGACCTGCTCATCGGCGACCCGGCGAAGGCGCGCGAGCGGCTCGGCTGGGCGCCGAAGGTGGGCTTCGAGGAGCTCGTGCGGATGATGGTCGAGCACGACCTGCGCGAGCAGTCGCAGCATGTCGGCTGACCGCGTCTTCGTCACGGGGGCATCGGGGCAGGACGGCGGCCTGCTCGTCGATCGGTTGCTCGCCGACGGCGCGTCGATCGTCGCGCTCGTGCGCGAGGAGGATGCGGGCGCGGCACGCCTCGCCGACGCGGGCGTCGAGGTCGTCGTCGGCGACCTCGCCGACCTCGACGGCCTGGCCGACGCGGTCGAGGCCGCGTCGCCGTCGCTCGTCGTGAGCCTCGGCGGCATCTCGTCGGTCGCGGAGTCGTGGCGCTCGCCCGCGCGCACGGGCCTCGTCTCGGGCGCCGCGGTCGCGGCGCTCGTCGAGGGCGCGTGGCGCGTCGAGGAGCGCACGGGCACCGCCCCGCGGCTCGTGCAGGCGTCGTCGTCGGAGATCTTCGGCGATGCATCCGAGTCCCCGCAGCGCGAGACGACGCCCATCGCGCCCGTGTCGCCCTATGGCGCCGCGAAGGCGTACGCGCACCGCATGGTGCAGCTGGCTCGCGCGCGCGGCATGCACGCGTCGAACGCCATCCTCTACAACCACGAGTCGCCCGCGAGGCCGCTGTCGTTCGTGACGCGCAAGATCACGCACGGCGTCGCGCGCATCGCCGCCGGGCTCGACGATCACCTGTCGCTCGGCAACCTCGACGCGCACCGTGACTGGGGATGGGCGCCCGACTTCGTCGACGCCATGCTGCGCATCGCCCGTGCCGACGCCCCCGGCGACTGGGTCGTCGCGACGGGGGAGACGCGCACGGTGCGCGACTTCGTCGGCGCCGCCTTCGCGGCGGCGGGCATCGACGACTGGCAGCGCCTCGTCGTCGTCGACCCGCGCTTCGTGCGACCCGCCGACGTCGCGCGCACCGTCGGCGACGCATCCCGGCTGCGCACCGAGCTCGGCTGGGCGCCGACCGTCGCGTTCGACGACATCGTCGCCGCGATGGTGCGCCACGACGCCGCCCTCGTCGCCGCCGGCGAGACCTCGCAGCCGTAGCGGCCCGGCCGGGGCGGCTCTCGCGCCCGGGTAGGGTGGTCGATCGTGGTGGACATCATCGACTTCGACCTGCAGACGACGACGATCGATGGGCTCGCGCTCGTGCGGATGAAGCAGATCACCGACGACCGCGGCACGGTGCGCGAGTTCTTCCGCGCCTCCGCGTTCGAGGCGGCCGGCTACGCGCTGCCTGCGTTCCAGCAGGTGAACGTGACCGAGACGAAGCCCGGCGGCATGCGCGGCATGCACGGCGAGTCGATGGTGAAGCTCATCGCGATCGCCCACGGCACCGCCTACGGCGCCTGGGTCGACACGCGTCCCGACTCGCCGACGCGCGGCGCCGTCTTCCAGACCGACCTGCAGCCCGGCACGCAGATCCTCGTGCCCGAGGGCGTCTGCAACGGCTTCCAGTCGACGGGCGACACCCCGACGCAGTACGTCTACTGCTTCACGAGCGAGTGGGTGCCCGGCATGGCCGGCGTCGCCATCACGCCCCTCGACCCCGAGCTCGGCATCCTCTGGCCCATCGAGCCCGACCGCGACGACCGGTCGATCATCAGCCAGAAGGACCTCGACGCCCCCACGCTCGCGGAGGTGCTCGCGAGCGCATGACCGCTCCCGCATCGCCGATCGACGCCGCGCCCGCGAGGGCGCGGCGTCTCGACGTGCAGGGCCTGCGCGCCGTCGCATCCCTGCTCGTCGCGAGCTACCACATCTGGTTCGGCACCGTCTCGGGCGGCGTCGACGTGTTCTTCGTGCTCGGCGGCTACCTGCTCGTGACGAGCCTCGTCGGCGAGGTCGAGCGCTCGGGCCGACTCGACGTCGGCGGCGCGCTGCGCAGGCAGGCATCGCGCCTGCTGCCGATGATGGGGCTCGTGCTCGCGGCCGTCGCAGTCGTGGCCTACCTCGTGCGCCCGGCGACGGTCGTGCGCTCGACGAGCCTCGACCTCATCGCCGCCGCCACGTTCTGGGAGAACTGGCGGCTGCGCGCCGCGGCGACCGACTACGTGCAGGCCGGCCACGACCGGTCGATCGTGCAGCACTTCTGGGCCATGGCCGTGCAGGGGCAGTGGACGCTCGGCATCATCGTCGCCATCGCGGTGCTCGCGCTCGTGCTGCGCCGGCGTCGCGGCGTGCGTGCGCGCATCCGGCCCGCGGCGGCGGCGCTGCTCGCCGTCGTCGCGACCGCGTCGTTCGCCTACGCGCTCGTCGCCGTGTCGACCGACCACGTGCTCGCGTACTTCGACACGGGCGCGCGCGTCTGGGAGCTTGCGCTCGGCGGCCTCGCCGCGCTGCTCGGCTCGCGGATCGCCTGGTCGACCCTCACGCGCACGCTCGTCGGCGCTGCCGGACTCGCGACGATGCTGCTCGCGGGCCTCATGCCCGTCGAGTGGAGCCACCCGGGCCTCCCGACGCTCGTGCCGACGCTCGCGGCCGTCGCCGTGCTGCTCGCCGGCTCGGGCGTCGTCGCCCCCGTCGGCGTCGGCCGCCTGCTCGCGACGAAGCAGCTCGTGTGGCTCGGCGGCATCTCGTTCGGCCTCTACCTGTGGCACTGGCCCGTGCTGTGGCTGTACCTCGAGCGCGGCGGCGCCCGTGCGCAGTCCATCGGCATCATCGACGGCGCCGGCATCCTCGTGGTGTCGGTCGCCCTCGCGTGGCTCTCGACGCTGCTGCTGCGCGCCGTCGCTCGCCCGGTGCCGCGCATCCGCGTGCCGTGGAGCGCCGTCGCCGTGCCGACCGTCGTGGCCGTCGCGCTCGGCGCGAGCATCGCGGCGCCGCGCATCGAGGAGATCGCGGTCGACGTGGCCGTGACGCCCGTGCAGTCGGAGGCGGAGCTCGACGCGCGCATCCGGGATGCGCTGGCCGAGCCGGGCTTCCTGCTCGACGGCCTCGACGTGGGCGAGGCGGGGCTCGGCCCCGAGTGGCGCTTCGACGGCTGCTCGGAGGTGGGCCGCGACGACATCGACGACTGCACCTACGTCGTGGGCGAGCCCGGCGGCGGCGAGGTGTGGGTCGTCGGCGACTCGCAGGCGACGACGTGGGCGCCCGCGGTCCGCGCGGCGGTCGACGACGACGTGACGGTGCAGCTGCTCGGCAGCGAGATGTGCCCGTTCGCCGCCGGTGCCGTCGTCGAGCGGCAGACGGGCGAGTGGTTCGAGCGCCGCTGCGCCGATCACAACGACTGGGTCGTCGAGCTCGCGCAGGAGCGCTCGCCGTCGCTCGTCGTCGTCTCGTACGGCGCGTGGTGGGTCGGCTCGGGCTACGAGCAGCGCGACGACGACGTCGCGAGGCTGCTCGCCGCGTCGACGGCGCGCTACGTCGAGGACCTCGTCGACGTGGGTGTGCCCGTGCTGTGGCTCGACTCGCCGCCGCCCGCGGCCGGCTTCGCGCAGTGCATCGACGGCATGCGCGCCGAGGATGCGTCGCCGTGCGCGTTCGACCTGCAGGACGCGCAGCTCGAACGCCGCGACGTGCTCGCGGAGCGCCTGGCCCGTGCGGGCGCGACGGTCGTGCCGACGCTCGGCTGGTTCTGCGACCTCGAGCTGCTCGAGTGCCCCATCGTCGTGAGCGGCGTGCCGGTGTACGCCGACGACGGCCACATGACGTGGGCGCAGTCGCTCGTGCTGCAGCGCCTCGTGCGCGAGGCGATCGACGCCGCCCGGGTGCCCGGCTCCGCCTGACGCGGGATCGGGCGCGTCCGCGTCGCGGTAGCGTCGCATCCGTGCCCGCCATCGCGCTCGACGCCTCCATCGCCGACGACGTCGTCGCGTTCCTCGACGAGCACCTCGCCGACATGCGCAGCGTGTCGCCGCCCGAGTCGGTGCATGCGCTCGACGTCGCGGCGCTGCGCGCGCCGGGCATGCGGCTGTGGGTGCTGCGCGGCGACGACGGCGGCGTGCAGGGCACGGTCGCGCTCGCGCCGCTCGAGCCCGGCCACGTCGAGCTGAAGTCGATGCGCGTGTCGGGCGCGAGCCGCGGTGCGGGGCTCGGGCGAATGCTGCTCGACCACGTGCTCGCCGAGGCCGTCGCCGGCGGGGCGACGCGCGTGAGCCTCGAGACGGGCGCCGAGCCGTACTTCGCGCCGGCGCGAGCGCTCTACCTCCGCAATGGATTCGCGGCGTGCGCGCCGTTCGGCTCGTACGTGCCCGACCCGAACAGCGTCTTCATGACGCGCGCGCTCTGACGCACCCGCTCACGGCTTCGCGTACCACTGCACGGCCACCCACAGGTCGGCGTCGGACACGGGCGAGAGCTCGCTGATGCGGATCATGTCGGGCAACGGCTCGAGGAACGCGATCGGGTCGCCGACCGCATCCTCGTAGATGCCGGCGACGAACTGGTTGGGCACGAGCCCGGTGGCGAGGATGCGCGCGTCGAGGTCGGCGAGCACGCCGTCGCCCGCGGGGATGAGCGCGAGCGCGTAGGTGCCGACGGAGTCGAGGATGTCGCTCGGCTGGGTGGCCGCGCACGCGACCGCGAGGCCGTCGAGCACGCTCGCCGGCGTGAACCCGGGCTGGATCGTGGTGGCGTCGTAGCCGAACATCGCCTCCTCGAGGAACGCCGTCGAGCAGCCGCCGTCGACGACGGCGGGGCCGGCGGCGGGCGCGGTCGGCGTGGGCGAGGGCGTCGTCGGCGCGAGGGTCGGGGTCGGGCTCGGCGCCGCGGTGGCGGACGGGGCGGGTGCGACCGGCGGCTCGGTGACGGGCGACGCGGCGGGCGGTACGACGACGCAGCCCGCGAGGGCGGCGATGCCCGCGACGGCGAGGGCGATGCGGCGGAGACGGTGCACGCGCCGGACGCTACGCCCGCCCGCCGGTCGTCGGCTGGGAGCGTCGCGCCGCGAGGCGGGCGCTGAGGTCGTGGGCGACGTCGACGACGAGCGCCTGCAGCACGGGCCAGGCGTCGGCGCCGTCGGCGTCGTCGAGGCGCACCGTGACGCCGACGCCCGCGACGGGGTCGCCGACGGCGTCGATCGCCGCGGCGGCGACCGAGCCGTAGGCCGGGTCGACGTCGCCGCGCTCGAGCGCCCAGCCGCGGGCGCGCACGTCGGCGAGCATCCGCCCCAGCGCCGCACGGGTCGCGGGCTCGCCGCCTGCGAGGTCGGCGTCGTGCGGCACGAGCGCGCGCACCTGCGCGTCGTCGAGCGCGGCGAGCAGCGCGCGACCCGTCGCGGTGCGCACGGCGGGCAGCCGCACGCCGACGCTCGACACCGTCATGGGGGAGCGGCGCCCCGAGCCGCGACCGGCGTATCGCACGTCGACGCCCGACAGCACCGCGAGGTGCGCCGTCGCGGGCACGGGCGAGGCGCGCACGAGCCGGTCGAGCAGCGGCTGGCCGAGCCGCTCGATGCGCGTCGCGGCGTCGACGCGCGAGCCGATGCGGGCGACGCGCGCGCTCGGTCCCCACGCGCCGAGCTCGGGGTAGTGCACGAGGAAGCCCTCGTCGCGCATGACCGCGAGGAGGTCGTACGTCGTCGAGCGCGGGATGCCGAGGTCGCGCGCGATCGTCTGCGCGCGCACGGGGCCGAGGTGCTCGGCGAGCAGCGCGAGCACGCGCAGCGCGTGGCGCGCGGCGGGCATGCGCGGCGTCGGCATCGGCACCTCCGGCTCGTCGATCCCGCGGAGTCCGAGATCTCGGACACCAGCATCCCACGGGCTGCTGCGCGCCGAGGGGCGCGCCGCTGAGATGGAGGCATGCAGGACATCGTCATCGGGGCTCGGCCCCTCGCCGCCGCCGACGTCGTCGCGGTCGCCAGGCACGGCGCACGCGTGCGCATCCACCCCGACGCGCTCGCGGCCGTCGCCGAGACGCGCGCGCTCGTCGACGCGCTCGCCGACGACGACCGCCCGCACTACGGCATCTCGACCGGGTTCGGCGCCCTCGCGACGACGGCGATCGCGCCCGCCGACCGCACGCGCCTGCAGCAGTCGCTCATCCGCAGCCACGCCGCCTCGTCGGGCACGCCCGTCGAGGACGAGGTCGTGCGCGCCCTCATGCTGCTGCGTCTGCGCACGCTCGCGACCGGCCGCACGGGCGTGCGCCCGATCGTCGTCGAGACGTACGCGGCACTGCTGAACGCGGCCATCCATCCCGTGATCGGCGAATACGGCTCGCTCGGCTGCTCCGGCGACCTCGCGCCGCTGTCGCACGTGGCGCTCGCACTCATGGGCGAGGGCGAGGTGCGCGTCGACGGCGTCGTGCAGCCCGCCGCCGAGGCGCTCGCCGCCGCCGGCATCGTGCCCGTCGTGCTCGCCGAGAAGGAGGGTCTCGCCCTCGTGAACGGCACCGACGGCATGCTCGGCATGCTGTGCCTCGCGCTCGCCGACCTCGACCGCCTGCTCGACACCGCCGACCTCGCCGCCGCCATGAGCGTCGAGGGGTTGCTCGGCACCGACTCGCCCTTCGCCGCCGACCTCCAGGCCCTGCGCCCGCACGCGGGGCAGGCGGCGAGCGCCGCGCGCATCCACGGCCTCCTCGCCGGCAGCCCCATCGTCGCGAGCCACGCCGGCCCCGAGGACACGCGCGTGCAGGACGCGTACTCGCTGCGCTGCGCGCCGCAGGTGCACGGCACGGCCCGCGACACCGCCGAGCACGCAGCACGCGTCGCCGCCGTCGAGCTCGTCTCGGCGATCGACAACCCCGTCGTGACGCTCGACGGCCGCATCGTGTCGAACGGCAACTTCCACGGCGCGCCCGTCGCGGCCGTGCTCGACTTCCTCGCGATCGTCGTCGCCGACGTCGCCTCGATGAGCGAGCGCCGCACCGACCGCTTCCTCGACCCCGCGCGCAGCCACGGCCTGCCGCCGTTCCTCGCCGCCGAGCCCGGCGTCGACTCGGGCCTCATGATCGCCCAGTACACGCAGGCCGGCATCGTCTCGGAGCTCAAGCGCCTCGCCGTGCCCGCCTCCGTCGACTCGATCCCGTCGAGCGCGATGCAGGAGGACCACGTGTCGATGGGATGGGGCGCCGCGCGCAAGCTGCGCCGCGCGATCGACGGGCTCGAGCAGGTGCTCGCCATCGAGGCCATGACCGCCGCGCGCGGCATCGAGCTGCGGGCCGCCGCCCCCGGCGAGCGCACCGGCGCGGCGATCGCGGCGATCCGCGAGCGCGTCCCCGGGGCCGGGCCCGACCGGTTCCTCGCGCCCGACATCGCGGGCGTGCGCGCCCTCGTCGCGTCGGGCGCGCTGCTCGCCGCGTCCCGCATCCACGAGCTCGACCCACGACTCGCGCCGGCGACCGCCGACGCCCACGGAAGGAGCGACCGATGACCGGTCCCACCACGAGCGGCCCGCGCCCCGTGCGCGCGCACCGCGGCACGCAGCTGCACACGAAGGGGTGGCAGCAGGAGGCCGTGCTGCGCATGCTGCAGAACAACCTCGACCCCGAGGTCGCCGAGCACCCCGACGCGCTCGTGGTCTACGGCGGCACCGGCAAGGCCGCCAGGTCGTGGGAGGCGTTCGACGCGATCGTGCGCACGCTCGAGACCCTCGCCGACGACGAGACGCTGCTCGTGCAGTCCGGCAAGCCCGTGGGCGTGCTGCGCACGCACGAGCGGGCACCGCGCGTGCTCATCGCCAACTCGAACCTCGTCGGCGACTGGGCGACGTGGCCCGAGCTGCGCCGCCTCGAGGCCGCGGGCCTCATGATGTACGGCCAGATGACGGCCGGCTCGTGGATCTACATCGGCACGCAGGGCATCCTGCAGGGCACGTACGAGACGTTCGGCGCCGTCGCGCGCGCGCTCGGCCGCGAGTCGCTCGCCGGCACCATCACGCTCACGGCCG
The DNA here is from genome assembly GCF_900099705.1 of Agrococcus jejuensis. Classification (NCBI taxonomy): domain Bacteria; kingdom Bacillati; phylum Actinomycetota; class Actinomycetes; order Micrococcales; family Microbacteriaceae; genus Agrococcus; species Agrococcus jejuensis. The sequence continues at coordinate 1,058,013 of NZ_LT629695.1, read as the reverse complement.
GCCTCGGCGGCATGGGCGGCGCGCAGCCGCTCGCCGTGACGATGCAGGGCGGCGTCGCGATCTGCATCGAGGTGGATGCGTCGCGCATCGCCCGCCGCATCGAGCACCGCTACCTCGACGAGCAGGCCGACTCGGTCGAGGATGCGCTCGCCCGCGCCGTCGCCGCGCGCGACGAGGGTCGGGCGCTGTCGATCGGCGTGCTCGGCAACGCCGCCGACCTCGTGCCGCAGCTGCTCGCGATGGGTGCGCCGATCGACGTCGTCACCGACCAGACGAGCGCCCACGACCCGCTGGCGTACCTGCCGAGCGAGGTGGCGTTCGAGGACTGGGATGCTGCGCGGACGCGCGACCCGGAGGGCTTCGTCGCGGCGGCGCGCGCCTCGATGGCGCGGCACGTCGAGGCGATGGTCGGCTTCCAGGACGGGGGCGCCGAGGTCTTCGACTACGGCAACTCCCTGCGGGCCGAGGCGCGTGAGGGCGGGTACGCGCGGGCGTTCGACTTCCCCGGGTTCGTGCCTGCCTACATCCGTCCGCTCTTCGCCGTGGGCAAGGGTCCGTTCCGCTGGGTGGCGCTGTCGGGCGACCCTGAGGACATCGCGAAGACCGACGCGGCGATCCTCGAGCTCTTCGGCGACGACCCGCACCTGCGCCGCTGGATCGAGCTCGCGGGCGAGCGCGTCGCGTACCAGGGGCTGCCCGCCCGCATCTGCTGGCTCGGCGCCGAGCAGCGGCACCTCGCGGGTCTGCGCTTCAACGAGATGGTCGCGTCGGGCGAGGTGTCCGCGCCCATCGTCATCGGCCGCGACCACCTCGACGCGGGATCGGTCGCGAGCCCGTACCGCGAGACGGAGGCGATGAAGGACGGCTCCGACGCCATCGCCGACTGGCCGCTGCTGAACGCGCTCACCGCGACGGCGTCGGGTGCGAGCTGGGTGTCGATCCATCACGGCGGCGGCGTCGGCATGGGCCGTTCGATCCACGCGGGCCAGGTGACGGTCGCCGACGGCACGCCGCTCGCGGCCGAGCGCCTCGAGGCCGTGCTGCGCAACGACCCCGCCATGGGCGTGCTGCGGCACGCGGACGCGGGCTACGAGGAGGCCGACGCGTTCGCCGACGCGCACGGCATCCGCATCCCCATGCGGGAGCGCTGATGTCGTCGACCCTCGTGACGGGCATCGCCGAGCTGACGACGAACGACGCTCCCGGTCGCGTCGTCGACGCGGCGGTCGTGCTCGACGGCGACGTCGTCGCGTGGGTCGGGGCCGCGGCGGATGCGCCGGCGGCGGATGCACGCGTCGACGTCGAGGGTCGGGCGGCGCTGCCCGGCTGGGTCGACAGCCACACGCACCTCGTGTTCGCAGGCGACCGCGGCGCGGAGTTCGAGGCGCGCATGGCGGGGGAGGCGTACGCCGCCGGCGGCATCGCGACGACGGTCGCGGCGACGCGGGCGGCGTCGGATGCCGAGCTGCAGGGCCGCTACGACAGGCTCGTCGGCGAGATGCTGCGCGGCGGCACGACGGCGTTCGAGACGAAGACGGGCTACGGGCTCACGGTCGCCGACGAGGCGCGCTCGGCGCGCATCGCGCGGTCGCGCGCGGATGCCGTGACGTTCCTCGGCGCGCACCTCGTGCCCGACGGTCGCGATGCCGACGGCTATCTCGACGAGGTCGTCGGGCCCATGCTCGACGCCGTGCGCCCGCACGTCGACGCGATCGACGTGTTCTGCGAGCGCGGCGCGTTCGACGAGGTGCAGTCGCGCCGCGTGCTGCTCGCGGGGCGGGATGCGGGGCTCGCGCTGCGCGTGCACGGCAACCAGCTCGGGCCCGGGCCGGGGGTGGCGCTCGCGGTCGAGCTCGGCGCGGCCAGCGTCGACCACGTGGGCTTCGTGTCCGACGACGAGATCGGGATGCTCGCGGGCTCGTGGACGGGTGGGGCGCGCGGCACGGTCGCGACGCTGCTGCCCGCGTGCGACCTGTCGACGCGCATGCCGTTCGCGCCCGCTCGGGCGCTCGTCGACGCGGGCGCGGTCATCGCGATCGCGTCGAACGCGAACCCCGGCACGTCGTACACGACGTCGATGGCGTTCTGCGTCGCGACGGCGGTGCTGCAGCAGCGGCTGACGGTCGCGGAGGCGGTGCGGGCCGCCACGCTCGGCGGCGCCATCGCGCTCGGTCGCGACGAGCCGGCGCCGGGCCTGCCGGACCTCGGCCGCATCCGCGTCGGCGCCCGCGCCGACCTGCACGTGCTCGATGCCCCTTCGGCAGCGCACCTCGCCTACCGCCCGGGCGTCCCGCTGACGCACGCCGTCTGGAGGGCGGGCGAGCGGGTGGTCTGACGGTCGCTCGCCAGTGCCGCTCCCACCAGCTGGTCGAGGAGGCCGCAGCCGAAGGCTGCAGCCGTCACGAGACCACGTGCGGTGCTCGCTCGACGCGACCACGCGCGTGGCTGGGCAGGAGGTGCGGTCGCGTGGTCTCGTGACGCGTGCTCGCTGCGCTCGCGCGCTCCTCGACCAGCTGGTGGGGGAGCGAGCGCCCTAGGAGCGGTGGGAGGGCGAGCCCTACCCTTCCCGCTCCGCGAGCCCGGCGAGGGCCTCGAGCACGCACAGCGCCGCGAGGCGCACGGTGCGGCCGTCGGCGGCGTCGGCCGTCGCATCCACCTCCGTGAGGTCGATCGATCGCACGCGCGGGTCGCGCGCCAGGAACCGCACGAGCGAGCGCAGACGCCATGCCGAGATGCCGCCGGGCACCGATGCGGGGCAGCCGGGCGCGGCCGCGCGATCGACGACGTCGACGTCGACGTCGACGTGGATGGGCCCGCTCGCGCCGCCCGCGATCGTCAGGGCGCGCTGCACGACCGCGCCGACGGGCTCCTCCTCGACGGCAGCACGCGTCTCGACGGCGATGCCGAGGTCGGCGGCGCGCTGCGCGTAGGCGTGCGAGTTCGCGAAGTCCTGGATGCCCACCTGCACGATGCGCGAGCCCTCGAGCCCCGCCTCGACGAGACGCCGCACGGGGGAGCCGTTCGAGCGGCCGTCGCGCAGGTCATGGTGCGCGTCCAGGGTGATGAGGCCGGCGTCGGAGGGGCGCGAGCCCGCGCCGCTCCACGCGCCGAGGGCTGCGGGCACGGTGGCGGCGTTGTCGCCGCCGAGCACGATCGCGAGGCGCGAGCGGGCGACGGCGGTCGCGACGAGGTCGGCGGCGGCGGCCTCGTCGCCGTCGGGGTCGACCGCGTCGCCGGCGTCGGCGATGCGCAGCGCGTCGATGCCCGCGCCCGCGGCGTGGGCGGAGAACCTCGCGAGGGCCTCGCGGATCGCGAGGGGCGTCGCGTGCGCGCCCGTGGGGGAGATGCTCGTCGCGTGCGTGCCGATGCCCACGAGCACGGCGTCGACGGCCTCGACGCCGAGGTCGGGCCAGCCGCCGGCGCGCGACCACAGCGGGTCGACGTGCATGGCGTCGCGGCTGGCTCGTGCGGTCTCGCGTGCGTCGTCGCCCATGCGGCAACGGTACGCGCTCTCGCCAGCTGGTCGAGGCGCGGTCCTCGGAGCGAGGTCCCAGGGATCGAGTCCTCGGAGGGGACCTTTCGAGGCTCACTTCGTTCGCACCTCAAGGACCGGTCTTGGGGAGCGGTCGTCGTGCATGAAGAGGCGTCAAGTGCCCGCCCGCAGATCACCGAGGGCGCACTCGGCGCAGGGGCGACGGGGCGGTCCCCACCGGGCAGCAGCGACGGTGCTGCAGACGACGCCGGGGCTACCATCGGAGCCAGTGGCGGCGTCAGCCGGACACGCATATCGTCCGCCCGCTGACCCCCGTCGACGCACCCCTGTCGACCGAGGATCCACCGTGGCGGACGATGCGACACGCCCGGGTTGCACGCACTCCTCACTCCGTGCGAGAATCGTCAGGTTGCAGACGCCGCGGATCGCGGCTCACTGCTCGGCAGTGCACAGGACATCGAGCCTGGGCCGCGGGCAGATCGACATCACTTCGCCGAAGCTCAGCAGGCATGTCCTGCGGAGGATCGGCATGCCCCTGGCGGGCATTGACAGAAGAACATGGCGCACAGCAGTGCTCAAATGCGCAGTCGGTACCGGCTGCGCGTCGATGAGAGAAGGACAGCATGGCGGGACAGAAGATCCGCATCCGACTGAAGTCGTACGACCACGAGGTCATCGACTCGTCGGCGCGGAAGATCGTCGACACCGTGACCCGTGCGGGCGCGACGGTGGTGGGCCCCGTGCCGCTGCCGACCGAGAAGAACGTGGTCGCGGTCATCCGTTCGCCCCACAAGTACAAGGACAGCCGCGAGCACTTCGAGAAGCGCACGCACAAGCGCCTCATCGACATCGTCGACCCGACGCCGAAGGCCGTCGACTCGCTCATGCGCCTCGACCTGCCTGCCGACGTCAACATCGAGATCAAGCTCTAAGGAACCGCATGTCCACCCTCGCAACGACTCAGGGTCTGCTGGGCCGGAAGCTCGGCATGACGCAGGTGTGGGACGAGCAGAACAAGCTCATCCCCGTCACCGTCGTCGAGATCACGCCCAACGTGGTCACGCAGATCCGCACGCCCGAGATCGACGGCTACGACGCGATCCAGATCGCGTTCGGCTCCATCGACCCCCGCAAGGTGAACCAGCCCAAGGCCGGTCACTTCAAGGCTGCCGGCACGACGCCGCGTCGCCACCTCACCGAGGTCCGCACCGCCAACGCCTCCGAGTACGCGCTCGGCCAGGAGATCGCGGTCGACGTCTTCGCCGCCGGCCAGAAGGTCGACGTCGTCGGCACGTCCAAGGGCAAGGGCTTCGCCGGTGTCATGAAGCGCCACAACTTCGCGGGCGTCTCCGCGTCGCACGGTGCGCACCGCAACCACCGCAAGCCCGGCTCCATCGGTGCCTCGTCGACGCCCTCGCGCGTCTTCCGCGGCATGCGCATGGCCGGCCGCATGGGCGGCGACCGCGTCACCGTCCAGAACCTCACGATCCACGCCGTCGACGCCGAGAAGGGTCTGCTGCTCGTCAAGGGCGCCGTCCCCGGTGCTCGTGGCCGCATCGTGTTCGTCCGCAACGCCGTGAAGGGAGCCTGACCATGGCGAACAAGGTCGACGTCCTCGACGCCAAGGGTGCGAAGGCCGGCTCGCTCGAGCTGCCCGAGTCGCTCTTCGACGTCCAGACGAACGTGCCCCTGATCCACCAGGTCGTGGTCGCGCAGCTCGCTGCCGCACGTCAGGGCACGCACAAGACGAAGAACCGCGGCGAGGTCTCCGGCGCCGGTCGCAAGCCGTTCAAGCAGAAGGGCACCGGCCGTTCGCGCCAGGGCTCGATCCGCCAGCCCGAGCACCGTGGTGGTGGCGTCGTGCACGGCCCGACGCCCCGCGACTACTCGCAGCGCACCCCCAAGAAGATGATCGCCGCCGCGCTCCGCGGTGCGCTCTCCGACCGCGCCCGCGGTGGCCGTCTCCACGTCGTGGAGTCGTTCCTCGCCGATGGCGCCCCCTCGACGAAGACGGCCGTCGCGCTGCTCGCGTCGGTGGCGACGTCGAAGAACGTGCTCGTGGTGCTGCACCGCGACGAGGAGTCGTCGTGGCTGTCGGTGCGCAACCTGCACAACGTGCACGTGCTCACGTTCGACCAGCTCAACGCGTACGACGTGCTCGTGAGCGACGACATCGTGTTCTCGAAGGCCGCCTACCAGGGCTTCGTCGAGGCACGCACCGGCGAGACCGTCGAGGTCGAGGCCGCGAAGAAGGCCCCGAAGGCCAAGGCTGCGAAGGCCGACGCCGACGAGACCGTCGAGGCCGAGCCGGCGAAGAAGGCGCCGAAGGCGAAGGCGGCCAAGGCCGACGACGCTGCCGAGGCAGACAAGGAGCAGGACGCATGAGCATCCACAAGGACCCGCGCGACATCATCCTGCGCCCCATCGTCTCGGAGAAGAGCTACTCGCTCATCGACCGCGGCAGCTACACGTTCGAGGTCGACCCGCGCGCCTCGAAGACCGAGATCCGTCTCGCGATCGAGAAGATCTTCTCGGTCAAGGTCGACCGCGTGAACACGCTCAACCGTCAGGGCAAGACGCGCCGCACCAAGTTCGGTCTTGGCAAGCGCAAGGACACGAAGCGTGCCATCGTCACGCTCCGCTCCGGCTCGATCGACATCTTCACGGCTGTCGGCTGAGGACTAGAGGACTAGACACATGGCTATTCGCAAGTACAAGCCGACGACCCCGGGTCGTCGTGGCTCGTCGGTCGCCGACTTCGCGGAGATCACGCGCTCGACCCCCGAGAAGTCGCTGCTCCGCCCGCTGCCCAAGACCGGCGGTCGCAACAACACGGGTCGCATCACGACCCGCCACATCGGTGGTGGCCACAAGCGCCAGTACCGCGTGATCGACTTCCGCCGTCACGACAAGGACGGCGTCGACGCCCGGGTCGCGCACATCGAGTACGACCCGAACCGCACGGCGCGCATCGCGCTGCTGCACTTCGTGGACGGCACGAAGCGCTACATCATCGCTCCCAACAAGCTGTCGCAGGGCGACATCGTGGAGTCCGGTGCTGGCGCCGACATCAAGCCCGGTAACAACCTGCCGCTGCGCAACATCCCCACGGGTACCGTCGTGCACGCCATCGAGCTCCGTCCCGGCGGCGGCGCGAAGCTGGCTCGCTCGGCAGGCGCCTCGGTGCGTCTCGTCGCGAAGGACGGCCCCTACGCGCAGCTGCGTCTCCCCTCGGGCGAGATCCGCAACGTCGACGCGCGCTGCCGCGCGACGATCGGCGAGGTCGGCAACGCCGAGCAGTCGAACATCAACTGGGGCAAGGCCGGCCGCAGCCGCTGGAAGGGCGTCCGCCCGACCGTCCGCGGCGTCGCGATGAACCCGGTCGACCACCCGCACGGTGGTGGCGAGGGCAAGACGAGCGGTGGCCGTCACCCGGTGAGCCCCTGGGGCAAGCCGGAGGGCCGCACGCGTCGCCCCAACAAGGAGAGCGACAAGCTCATCGTCCGTCGCCGGTCCACGAACAAGAAGCGGAAGTAACCCAAGATGCCTCGCAGCCTCAAGAAGGGCCCGTTCGTCGACGACCACCTGTTCCAGAAGGTGGTCCGTCAGAACGAGGCCGGCAGCAAGAACGTCATCCGTACCTGGTCGCGCCGCTCGATGATCGTGCCCGCGATGCTCGGTCACACGATCGCCGTCCACGACGGTCGCAAGCACATCCCCGTGTTCGTCACGGAGTCGATGGTCGGTCACAAGCTCGGCGAGTTCGCGCCGACGCGTACCTTCCGCGGCCACGTGAAGGACGACAAGAAGGGCCGTCGCCGCTGACGCGGCGACGCTGACAGGAGGAAGAGATGATCGAGTCGATCGCTCGGGTGCGGCACATCCGCATCACCCCGCAGAAGGCCCGTCGCGTCGTGGCCCTCGTTCGCGGGAAGCAGGCCGAGGAGGCCATGGCCATCCTCAAGTTCGCGCCGCAGAGCGCCGCGGAGCCCGTGCGCAAGCTCGTGGCGTCCGCCGTCGCGAACGCGCGCGTGAAGGCTGACGCGCAGAACGAGTACCTCGACGAGCAGGACCTGTACGTGTCCCGCATCTTCGTCGACGAGGGCACCACGCTCAAGCGGTTCCGACCGCGTGCGCAGGGCCGTGCCTTCCGCATCAACAAGCGAACGAGCCACATCACCGTCGTGCTGGCCACGCCCGAGACGGAGGTCTAGGAAGCAATGGGACAGAAGGTCAACCCGTACGGGTTCCGCCTCGGCATCACCACCGACCACGTGTCGCGCTGGTTCGCCGACTCGTCGAAGCCCGGTCAGCGCTACGCCGACTACGTGGCGGAGGACGTCAAGATCCGCGAGATGCTCAAGAAGAGCCTCGACCGGGCCGGCGTCGCGCGCATCGAGATCGAGCGCACCCGCGACCGCGTCCGCGTGGACATCCACACGGCTCGCCCCGGCATCGTGATCGGCCGCCGCGGCGCGGAGGCCGAGCGCATCCGTGCCGAGCTCGAGAAGCTCACCGGCAAGCAGATCCAGCTGAACATCCTCGAGGTCAAGAACCCCGAGGCAGAGGCGCAGCTCGTCGCACAGGGCATCGCGGAGCAGCTCAGCGCTCGCGTCGCGTTCCGTCGTGCGATGCGCAAGGGTCTCCAGGGCGCGCAGCGCGCTGGTGCCAAGGGCGTCCGCATCCAGGTGTCGGGCCGCCTCGGCGGCGCCGAGATGAGCCGCTCCGAGTTCTACCGCGAGGGCCGCGTGCCCCTGCACACGCTCCGCGCCAACATCGACTACGGCTTCTACGAGGCTCGTACGACGTTCGGTCGCATCGGCGTGAAGGTGTGGATCTACAAGGGCGACATCACCAACCGCGAGCTCGCACGCGAGCAGGCGAACCAGAAGTCGTCGCGTCCCGAGCGTCGTGGCCCCCGCCGCGACTCGGGCAACGCCGGATCGGAGGGCTGATCATGCTGATCCCCCGTCGCGTCAAGCACCGCAAGCAGCACCACCCGAAGCGCTCGGGCCAGGCCACCGGCGGCACGAAGGTCAACTTCGGCGAGTTCGGCATCCAGGCCCTCACGCCCGCCTACGTGACCAACCGTCAGATCGAGTCCGCTCGTATCGCCATGACGCGTCACATCAAGCGTGGTGGCAAGGTGTGGATCAACATCTACCCCGACCGTCCGCTCACGAAGAAGCCTGCTGAGACCCGAATGGGCTCCGGCAAGGGTTCGCCGGAGTGGTGGGTCGCCAACGTGAAGCCGGGTCGCGTCCTCTTCGAGGTCGCCGGCGTCAACGAGGAGCTGGCTCGCGAGGCAATGACCCGCGCGATCCACAAGCTGCCGCTCAAGGCACGCATCATCACCCGCGAGGAGGCTGACGCATAATGGCGATCGGAACGAAGGAGCTCATGCCCGTCGAGCTCGCGACGTTCGACGACGAGCGTCTCGTCGTCGAGCTCAAGCGTGCCAAGGAGGAGCTGTTCAACCTGCGCTTCCAGGCAGCGACCGGCCAGCTCGAGAGCCACGGCCGCGTGCGTGCCGTGAAGCGCGACATCGCGCGCCTCTACACCGTGATCCGCGAGCGCGAGCTCGGGATCAGCGCCTCGCCGGCGCCGGTGGAGACGGCCGCGGACAAGAAGAAGTCCAAGAAGGCCACCGAGGCCGAGAAGGCTGAGGAGAGCTGATGGCCAAGCAGGCAGAGGCCGCTCCGGCGATCCAGCGCGGGTACCGCAAGACGCGTCAGGGTTTCGTCGTGAGCGACAAGATGGAGAAGACCATCGTCGTCGAGGTCGAGGACCGCGTGAAGCACCCGCTCTACGGCAAGGTCATCCGCACGTCGTCGAAGGTCAAGGCCCACGACGAGCAGAACACCGCCGGCATCGGCGACCGCGTCCTGATCGCGGAGACTCGCCCGACGAGCGCAACCAAGCGCTGGCGTCTGGTCGAGATCCTCGAGAAGGCCAAGTAGGCCAGGGGAGACAGAGATGCTGCAGCAGGAATCCCGCGTCAAGGTCGCCGACAACACCGGCGCCAAGGAGCTCCTGACCATCCGCGTGCTCGGTGGCTCCGGCCGCCGCTACGCAGGACTGGGCGACACGATCGTCGCCACGGTCAAGGACGCCATCCCGGGTGGCAACGTGAAGAAGGGCGATGTGGTCAAGGCCGTCATCGTCCGCACGGTGAAGGAGACGCGTCGTCCCGACGGCTCCTACATCAAGTTCGACGAGAACGCCGCCGTGATCCTGAAGAACGATGGTGACCCCCGTGGCACCCGCATCTTCGGTCCGGTCGGCCGTGAGCTGCGCGACAAGCGATTCATGAAGATCGTCTCGCTCGCGCCGGAGGTGCTGTGATGGCGAACATCAAGAAGGGCGACACCGTCCAGGTGATCGCCGGTGCTCGGGAGAGCCGCGGCGGAGACCGTGGCAAGACCGGTCGCGTGCTCGAGGTCCTCAACGACGGTCGTGTGATCGTCGAGGGCGTCAAGCTCGTGAAGAAGCACATCAAGGTCGGCCAGACGCAGCGCGGCACGAAGACGGGTGGCATCGAGACCCACGAGTCTCCGATCCACGTCTCGAACGTCGCGCTCATCGACCCGGAGACGAAGAAGCCGACGCGAGTCCGCTCCTCGATCACCAAGGTCGAGAAGGACGGCGTCCAGGTGACGACGAAGGTGCGTGTGAGCACGCGCTCGGGCAAGGAGATCAAGAGCAATGACTGACACGGCAGTGCGCCTGCCGCGCCTCAAGGCGCAGTACCGCGCGGAGATCGTGGACCAGCTGCGCTCGCAGTTCGAGTTCGCGAACGTCATGCAGGTCCCCGGCCTGGTGAAGATCGTCGTGAACACGGGCGTCGGCGACGCCGCCCGTGACTCGAAGGTCATCGACGGCGCCATCAAGGACCTGACGGCCATCACCGGCCAGAAGCCGATGGTGACGAAGGCACGCAAGTCGATCGCTCAGTTCAAGCTGCGCGAGGGCATGCCGATCGGCGCCCACGTGACGCTGCGCGGCGACCGCATGTGGGAGTTCCTCGACCGTCTGCTGACGCTCGCGCTGCCCCGCATCCGCGACTTCCGCGGCCTGAGCCCGAAGCAGTTCGACGGCAACGGCAACTACACCTTCGGTCTCCAGGAGCAGTCCGTGTTCCACGAGATCGACCAGGACCGCATCGACCGCGTCCGTGGCTTCGACATCACCGTCGTGACCACGGCCAAGAACGACGACGAGGGTCGCGCGCTGCTCAAGGCGCTCGGCTTCCCCTTCAAGTCGGAGTAGCACCCCTCGGCGCCGCCGGCGCCGAGGTCGTATCCAGGTCGCCGTCCGTGGAACGGGCGGGGAAACCAGAACAGTAGGAGATACCCATGACGATGACCGACCCGGTCGCCGACATGCTGACGAGGCTCCGGAACGCCAACACGGCGTTCCACGACGAGGTCTCGCTGCCGTCATCGAACATCAAGACCCACATCGCGGAGATCCTCCAGCGTGAGGGCTTCATCCAGGACTGGAAGGTCGAGGACGCCCGCGTGGGCAAGACCCTCACCATCGGCCTGAAGTACGGCCCCGAGCGTCAGCGCTCGATCGCCGGCATCAAGCGCGTGTCGAAGCCCGGCCTGCGCGTGTACGCGAAGTCGACCGAGATCCCCCAGGTCCTCGGCGGCCTCGGCGTGGCCATCCTCTCGACGAGCTCGGGCCTGCTCACCGACCGTGAGGCTCAGCAGAAGGGCGTGGGTGGGGAAGTCCTCGCCTACGTGTGGTGATCTGACATGTCACGAATCGGACGTCTTCCCATCGAGATCCCCGCGGGTGTCGAGATCACGGTCGACGGCGCTGCCGTCACCGTCAAGGGCCCCAAGGGCGAGCTGAACCTCACCGTCGCGAAGCCGATCGAGGTCGAGATCGCCGACGGCCAGGTGCAGGTCACGCGCCCCGACGACGAGCGCGAGTCGCGTTCGCTCCACGGCCTGACGCGCACCCTCATCGCGAACGACATCATCGGCGTCACCGCCGGCTACTCGAAGTCCCTCGAGGTCGTCGGCACGGGCTACCGCGTCGCGTCGAAGGGCTCGGGCATCGAGTTCGCGCTCGGCTACTCGCACCCGATCGCCGTCGAGCCCCCCGCGGGCATCACGTTCACGGTCGAGGGCAACAACAAGGTCACCGTCAGCGGCATCTCGAAGCAGGCCGTCGGCGAGACCGCCGCCAACCTCCGCAAGCTCCGCAAGCCCGAGCCGTACAAGGGCAAGGGCGTCCGCTACGCGGGCGAGCAGATCCGCCGCAAGGCCGGAAAGTCAGGTAAGTGATGGGTATCGGAACCCGAGGCACCAGCAAGTCCGCTGCCCGCGGCCGCCGTCACGCGCGGCTGCGCAAGAAGATCGTCGGCACGGCTGCCACGCCGCGCCTGGTCGTCACCCGTTCGGCACGACACCTGTTCGTGCAGATCGTCGACGACGCGCAGGGCCACACGCTGGCCTACGCATCCACGATGGAGGCCGACCTCCGCGCCGTGACCGGCGACAAGTCGGAGAAGGCCAAGAAGGTCGGCGAGCTCGTCGGCTCGCGTGCCAAGGCAGCGGGCGTCGAGAAGGTCGTGTTCGACCGTGGCGGCAACCGCTACGCCGGACGCGTCGCCGCAGTGGCGGACGGTGCACGAGAGGCAGGTCTGGAGCTGTGAGCGAAGAGACGAAGGAGACGCAGGTGAGCGACACGAACGCCACCGCAGCGGAGACGGTGCAGGGCACCGACACCCGCAGCGAGCCCCGTGAGCAGCGTCGCGGCAGCCGCGACCGCGGCACCCGCGGCGAGCGCGGCCAGCGCGATCGCGGCAACGACAGCCAGTTCCTCGAGCGCGTCGTCACGATCAACCGCGTGTCGAAGGTCGTGAAGGGTGGTCGTCGCTTCAGCTTCACCGCCCTCGTGGTCGTCGGCGACGGCAACGGCATGGTCGGCGTCGGCTACGGCAAGGCGCGCGAGGTCCCCACGGCGATCTCGAAGGGCGTCGAGGAGGCGAAGAAGAACTTCTTCCGCGTCCCGCGCGTCGGCGCATCGATCCCGCACCCCGTGCAGGGCGAGGCAGCAGCAGGCGTCGTCCTGCTCCGTCCCGCCTCGGCAGGTACCGGTGTCATCGCGGGCGGCCCCGTGCGTGCCGTCCTCGAGTGCGCCGGCATCCACGACGTCCTGTCGAAGTCGCTCGGCTCGTCGAACACGATCAACATCGTGCACGCGACCGTCGCGGCCCTCCAGCAGCTCGAGGAGCCGGCAGCAGTCGCGGCTCGTCGTGGCCTGGACCTCGACCACGTCGTGCCCGCACGTCTGCGTCGCGCCGAGTCCGAGGCGAAGCAGCACGCTGCAGAGATCGCGGAGGCCAAGGCATGAGCAAGCTGAAGGTCACCCAGGTCAAGTCCAAGATCAGCGAGAAGCCGAACCAGCGCGAGACGCTCCGGTCGCTCGGTCTCAAGCGCATCGGCCACACGGTCGTGCGTGAGAACGACGCCCAGAACCGCGGCTACGTGAACGTGGTCCGTCACCTCGTGCACGTCGAGGAGGTCGACGAATGAGCGACAAGAACAAGGACGGCGAGCAGCTGCCCGCACTGAAGGTCCACCACCTTCGTCCCGCGCCCGGTGCCAAGAAGGACCGCCAGCGCGTGGGCCGTGGTGAGGGCTCGAAGGGCAAGACGGCTGGCCGCGGCACCAAGGGCACGAAGGCGCGCAACACCGTGCGCCTCGGCTTCGAGGGTGGCCAGCTCAACTCGGTGATGCGCGCCCCCAAGCTGCGCGGCTTCAAGAACCCGTTCCGCACGGAGTACCAGGTCGTCAACGTCGGCCAGCTCCAGGACCTCTTCCCCGAGGGTGGCGACGTGACCGTCGCAGCGCTCGTGGCGAAGGGTGCCGTGCGCAAGAACGAGCTCGTGAAGGTGCTCGGCGACGGCGAGCTGACGGCTACGCTGAACGTGACGGTCGACAAGGTGTCGGCTGCTGCGGAGCAGAAGATCGTCGCCGCCGGCGGCTCCATCCAGTAAGCAAGCTCGGATGGGGTGGCCCGTGCGGCCACCCCATCCTTCTTCTGCGTCCACCGGAAGGCTCACGTGTTCAAGGCAATCGGCAGGATCTTCAAGACTCGCGACCTGCGACGGAAGATCCTCTTCACCCTCGCCATCGTGGCGGCGTTCCGACTGGGCTCGTTCATCCCGGCCCCGTTCGTGGACTACGGCAACGTGCAGGCGTGCCTCGACACGGCTGCGACCGACACGTCGGGCCTCTACCAGCTCGTCAACCTGTTCTCGGGTGGCGCGCTGCTCCAGCTGAGCGTCTTCGCGCTCGGCATCATGCCGTACATCACGGCATCGATCATCGTGCAGCTGCTGCGCGTGGTCATCCCTCGCTTCGAGGCTCTCTACAAGGAGGGCCAGTCGGGTCAGTCGAAGCTCACGCAGTACACGCGCTACCTGACCATCGGTCTCGGCGTGCTGCAGTCGACGACCCTCATCGCCGTCGTGCGCTCCGGCCAGCTGTTCTCCGCCGGCGGCGTCGTGCCGACCGGCCCCTGCGCCGACCTCCTCACGAACGAGGCATGGTGGGCGATCGTGCTGATGATCGTCGCGATGACGGCCGGCACCGGCGTCATCATGTGGATGGGCGAGCTCATCACCGAGCGCGGCATCGGCAACGGCATGTCGCTGCTCATCTTCACGTCGATCTCGGCGACCTTCCCGAGCGCGCTGCTGCTCATCGGCGACACGAACGGCATCGAGATGCTCGTGGCCGTGCTCGCGATCGGCATCGTCATCATGGGCGCCGTCGTCTTCGTCGAGCAGTCGCAGCGCCGCATCCCCGTGCAGTACGCCAAGCGCATGGTGGGTCGCCGCATGTACGGCGGCAAGTCGACGTACATCCCGATCAAGGTGAACATGGCCGGCGTCGTGCCCGTCATCTTCGCGTCGTCGCTGCTGTACTTCCCGGCGCTCATCGCGTCGTTCAACTCCCCGGCGTCCGGCGAGCAGCCGGCCGAGTGGGTGCAGTGGATCAACGACAACCTGACGACGGGCGACCACCCGCTGTACATGGTGCTGTACTTCCTGCTCATCATCGGCTTCACGTACTTCTACGTCGCGATCACGTTCAACCCCGACGACGTCGCCGAGAACATGAAGAAGTACGGCGGCTTCATCCCCGGCATCCGCGCGGGTCGTCCGACGGCCGAGTACCTGGACTACGTGCTGACGCGCGTGACGTTCCCGGGCTCGATCTACCTGGGCGTCGTCGCCCTCATCCCGCTCATCGCACTCGCGACGGTCGGCGCGAACCAGAACTTCCCGTTCGGTGGCGCATCGATCCTCATCATCGTGGGCGTCGGTCTCGAGACCGTCCGTCAGATCGACGCGCAGCTGCAGCAGCGCCACTACGAGGGACTGATCCGCACGTGACCCAGCTGCTCATCGTCGGCCCTCCCGGAGCCGGCAAGGGGACGCAGGCGTCCCGCATCGCGCAGACGTTCGGCATCCCGACGATCTCGACGGGCGACATCTTCCGCTCCAACATCAAGGAGCAGACGGAGCTCGGCAAGCAGGTCACCGCGATCCTCGACGCCGGCGACTACGTGCCCGACTCGCTGACCAACGACCTCGTCGAGGATCGTCTGGCGCAGGCGGACGCGCAGGAGGGCTACCTGCTCGACGGGTACCCGCGCACCGAGGGCCAGGTCGAGTTCCTCGACGCCGTCAACGAGCGTCGGGGCCGCGGCCTCGACGCCGTCGTGCGGCTCGTCGCCGACCACGACGAGGTCATCCGCCGCCTGCAGCTGCGTGCGGCGGAGCAGGGCCGCAGCGACGACACCGACGAGGCCATGCGGCACCGGCTCGAGGTCTACGAGCGCGAGACCGAGCCGATCCTCGCCGCCTACGCGGCGCGCGGCGTCGTCGTCGAGATCGACGGCCTCGGCGACATCGACGAGGTCACCGAGCGCATCCTCTCGGCGCTGAGCGTCCGCGGCGTCGCCGCGGGCTGAGTCCCGTGATGCGCCGGATCTACAAGTCCCGGTCGCAGCTGGCCGCCATGCGCGCGCCCGGGCTGCTGACGGGGCAGGCCCTCGAGGCCGTGCGCGCGGCGATCCGTCCCGGCGTCACGACGCTCGAGCTCGACGCGATCGCCGAGGACGTCGTGCGCTCGGGCGGCGGCATCCCGAACTTCCAGCTCGAGCCCGGCTACCACCACACGATCTGCGCGAACGTCAACGACGTCGTGGTGCACGGCATCCCCGACGAGCGGCCCATCGAGGCCGGCGACCTCGTCACGATCGACTGCGGCGCCATGGTCGACGGCTGGAACGGCGACGCGGCGTTCTCGGTCGTCGTGCCCGGTGGCTCCGGCGAGCTCGTGGGCGTGCGCGAGCGCCTGTCGCAGGCGACGCACGACGGGCTGTGGGCCGGCATCGCCGCGCTCGCGTCGGCGCGGATGCTCGGCGAGGTCGGCGCGGCGGTCGAGGACGCGGTCGAGGCCGCGGGCGACTACCAGATCAGCGATGACTGGATCGGCCACGGCATCGGCAAGGCCATGCACGAGGAGCCCCCGGTCTTCAACTACCGCACGCGCGTGCTCGGCCCCGCGGTGAAGCCCGGCCTGTGCGTCGCGATCGAGCCGATCGTCATCGCAGGCGACCAGGCGACGCGCATCCTCGACGACGGCTGGTCGGTCGTCACGGTCGACGGCAGCCAGGCGTGCCAGTGGGAGCACTCGGTCGCGGTGCACGCCGACGGCATCTGGGTGCTCACGGCGCTCGACGGCGGGGCAGCGGGCCTCGCGCCGTTCGGCATCGAGCCGCGCCCCATCCGCGACCGCTGAGTCACATGCGGACCGCCGGCGCGACGAGCGTCAGGTAGTCGCGGACGACGTCCTCGGTCAGGTCGAGCTCCTCGGCGAGCTCCCATGGCTCGTGCGTCCACATCGTCGCGTGTCGCAGCGCCTCCGGGTCGACGAGCAGGCGCGCTGCGAATGCGTTCGCGACCCGTTCGTTGCTCGGCGATCCCGTGCGGTGCCGGTGCACGGCGTGGCCGAGCTCGTGGGCGAGCACGCACCGACGCTCGACCGGGGTGAGGCCGAGCGTGAGCGAGATCGCATGGTGGTCGGCGTCGTAGAGCCCGAGGTAGCCGGGCTCGAGCGATGCCGTGGCGACATGGACGCCGAGGGCGTCGGCAAGGCGCTCGAGGTCAATCAGCGTGGCGCTGCTCGCGACGCTGGGTGCCGCGCTTCGCGGCGATCGGCTGCTCGGCATGGTCCCTCGGCATCGACTCGACGATGCGGCGCACGCTAGCGGGGGCCGCCGACACGTCCGAGTCGCGGGCGTGCCGTGCGAGCACTGCGAGGGCCTCGTCGGCGGCCGCGGCTCGTCGGTCGTGGGGCAATGCGAGCAGCAGGGACTCGATCATCGCCGCCCAGAGCTGCACCTCGACGTCGGCGTCGCTCTCGTCGGTCGCGATCCCGAGCGCACGCAGCAGCCTCCGCAGCACGTCCGCCTGCGGCGCGAAGGCGCCGCGCTCGACGTTGCTGACCGTGGTGCGGTCGACGTCGGCGATCGTCGCGAGCTCGAGCTGCGACATGCCCGCTCGCTGCCGCGAGGGGCGCACGAGCTCGGCGTAGCGCGCGCGCTCCTCGGCGCTCGCACCCTTGAGGTTGATGCTCACGTCGGTGGCCTCCGGCAGGATCTGCGGTCGAGCACGAGCATAGGCGCGTTGTCCACAGGCACGGCGGGCACTCAGCAAGCAGCGTCGAAGACATGCAATGCTCTTCGACATGAGCGAGGTCGAGCGAGTGGGCGCATCCCTGCGCACCCTGCGGGAGTCGGCGGGCATGAGCCAGGACGAGCTCGCGACCGCGATCGGCGTCGGCACCGGCCACCTCCACGCGATCGAGGAAGGTCGCGTCGTGCCATCCGCGGCCTTCCTCGCCTCCGCGGCATCCGCACTCGCCGCCAGGTTGCTCGAGCACCCGCTCGACGACTCGTGAGACGTGCGCGCGTCGACGGCGCGCGCGCACGCGGGGCACCGCGCCGCGTCTCCAGTCGTCACCACGGCCCACGGGCCACGACATGAGCAAGGAACTGCACCATGGACACGATCACGAAGTCCCGGATCGCGACGCGTCGCGACACCCCCGACCCTCGCCGCGCGAGCATCGCGCTCGGCACGGCGCTCGCTGCGAGCGCCGCGCTCCTCGCCGTCGCGGGCGTCTCGCTCGCATGGCTCGTCGGCAGCTTCGGCATCTCGACGGCAGCCGCATCGCAGATCGTCACCGCGATCGAGATCGGCGGCGCCGCCGTCGCGATCATCACGGCGATCCTCGGCGCCGGCGTCGTCGGCATCGTCGTCTCGACGGTGCTCTGGTACCTGAAGCGCAAGCTGCGCGCGCTGGCGATCGCCTGATGCGCCGGGCGCGAGCGCACGCGGGGGCGCGGGCCAAGGTCAGCACGGTCGTCGTGCTGGCGCTGCTCCTCGGTGCGCTCGCGCTCGTGCCCGCCGCGTCGGTCGCCGCGGCGGGCTCCTCCGGGCTCGCGGCGCGCAATGCGGTCGACGTCGCCGCCGGCGACCTCGACGTCATCCACCTCGCGGGCGCGACGTCGTTCGCCGAGATCCTCGCACGCAACCTCTCCGCCGCTG
This sequence comes from Agrococcus jejuensis, assembly GCF_900099705.1. Taxonomy (NCBI): domain Bacteria; kingdom Bacillati; phylum Actinomycetota; class Actinomycetes; order Micrococcales; family Microbacteriaceae; genus Agrococcus; species Agrococcus jejuensis. The sequence goes on along the minus strand of NZ_LT629695.1, from coordinate 1,039,876 downwards.
CCCTCCTCGTCGCGGGCGCGCCGCTCGCCGGCGTCCCGACCGTGGGCGGTGGCATCGTCATCGGCTTCGGCGTGGGTGCGGGGATGCGAGCGGTGCTCGAGGCCCTCGGGCCCACGGAGCTCGCCGCGCGCGTGCTGGCCTACGCGCCGCTCGAGCTGCTGGGCATCCTCGGCGCCGCCGCGGCCGGGTTCGCTCCGCTCGTCGCGGTCGTGCTCGATCGCGCACGCCGCGACGGCGGTCGGTGCCTGCGCTCCGCGATCGTCTCCGGCCTCGTCGTCGCTGCGCGCCTCGGCGGGGTCTCGGTCGTCGCCATCGTCGTCGCGGGAGCGGTCGAGGCCGTGCTCGTCGCCAGCTCCTCATCCTGAAGGGAACACCCATGACCATCGATGCTCCTCATGCAAGAGCCACCCCGCGCCTCGACCCGAGCCGCGGCACGTCCATCGCCATCTGGGCGTGCATGATCGCGGTCGTCGCCGTGCTGATCGCCGTGCGACTGCCGCAGCTCGAGCGGCTCGTCACCGAGCGCACGAGCGACCTGCTCGTCGAGCTCGCCGACCCGGAGCTGGGCGCCGCGTCCGTGCGAGTGGGCGCCGTCACCGCCATCGTGCTCTTCATCGCGGTCGGCATCGTGATCGCGCTCGTCGTCGGACTCCTCGAGCGCTGGCTCGGACCGAGGGCCCTCGCGCCGCGGCCGTGGGCGCGTCTCGGGGCAGGCGGTGCGATGGTCGGCCTCGTCGGCATCGGGCTCCAGGTCGCGGCCGTCGCGCTCGCCGTGCCCTCCGTCGAGAAGTCAGCGCTCGTGCTCGTCGGCATCCTTGCGATCGCGGCGCTCATGCCGCTCGCGTTCCGCGACGGCAGGACACGCACGGGCTACCTGCGATCGCTCGCCGTCACCGTCGCCGCAGGGATGCTGCTGTGGCTGCAGTGAGCGCGCGCGGACCGTTCGGCATCCGCGTGCCGCAGTCGCGCACGCTGCTCCGCGGACTCGCGGTCGCCGTGGCGGCGGCGTCGTGCCTCGTCGCGCTGCTCATGGCATCGAGCGGCGCGATCGGAGATGCGTCGAGCCCGACCACGCGCATCCTCGTCGCCGGCTCGGTGCTCGTGACGAGCGCCCTCGGCGCCGTCGGTGGACTGGTGCTGGCGGTCGTCGGGCCGTGGCGCGCGAGAGCGACGACGGCGATCGCGTTCGCCCTCGCGGGCGTCGCGGGAGCAGTGGGCTACGGCGTCGACCTGGCAGGCGGGCCGCTCGCACCCACGGCGCTCACGGTCGTGGTCGCCGTGGCGCTCGTCGTGCACCTGCTGGCCGCGCCGGCGCTCGCCGACGACGAGCCGTGACGCGCACGGTCGTGCACGAGGCGGCGCTGACGCTCGACGTCGCACTGCTGCGGACCGCTGCACGCCGTCTGGGGCGCGACGGTGCGCGACTCGCGACGATCGTCGTCGCGACGTGGGCCACGATCGCCGTCGCAGCGGGTGGCGTCGTGATGGCACTGGGCATCCGGCTCGGCGTCGTGGCGGGGATGCCGGTGGAGCCCGCTCGCGCGATCGTCGTCGCCGCGATGGTCGCGACCGTGGCCGTGAGCCTCGTGCGGTTGGCGTGCGGGACTGGGCTCGCGTCGCGCCTCGCCGCGCCCGACGCCCTGCGTGCGGCGCTCGGCGTGCGGCCTCGGGCGGGCATCGCGCTCGGCGCCGCGGTGCACGTGTGGATGCTCGGCGCCGCGACGCTGCCCCTCGCGGTGACGTGGTCGACCTGGGATGCCGCGCCGGGGGTCGGGCTCTGCGTCTCGGCGGTGGGCGTCGCCGCGCTCGCGGGGTGCCTCCTGCTCGCGTGCGCGTCGTCCGATCGTCGCGCGCTGCGACCGCACGGCGGCGCTGTGCTCGGATCGGTGCATCGTGCCGAGGTCTCGGCCCTGATCGGCGCGGCGACGTTCGGCGCCATGGGCATGCTGCCGACCGCCGCTGCGCTCCGCGACGCGGCGGCGGAGGCGGCGGCTGCGCTCGCAGGCGCAGGCGCGGGCGTCGCGGCGAGCGCGGTCGTGGCCGGCGTCGCGACGATCGTCGCCTCCGACCGGCTCCTCGAGGCAGACGCGCGTTCGCGGCTTCGCCGCGCTCGTGCCCTCCTCGACGCCGGTGCCTCCCGGGCATCCGTCGTCGCGCGGCTCGTGCGTCCCGCGATCGTCGCCTGGGCGCTCCTCGCCGCGTCGGGGTGCGTGGCATCGGCCGTCTGGGGTGCGTCGACGTCGGACGCCGTCGGGGTCGGCGGCGCGATCCTCGCCGTCGGGGCGGCTGCCGCGGCGCTCGCCATGGGCGCCGACGCTCCGGCGAGCCGCGTGGTCGCGTCGGCGATCGTCGTCGCCATCGTCGCGATCGCGCCGGGGTGGTCGACGCTCGCGCTCGCCGCCCTCGCGATCGGAGCGGCCGTCGCGACCACCGCCAGGAGGCTCCGTTGCCCGCCATCGTGACGGCAGGCGTGCGGCTCGCAGTGCCGTACGACGCGGTCGAGGTGCCGGACGTCAGCGTGCACGATCGCGGGGTCACCCTGCTCGAAGGACGCAACGGCAGCGGCAAGTCCGCGTTCGTCGAGCTGTGCGCAGGCACGGTCCGACCTGCGCGGGGGAGCGCGAGGGTGCTCGGCCTCGACCCCGCCGATCCGAGGATCGTGCGCAGCCGCAGCGTCTGCAGGACGCGCGTCGCGCTCGCTCCGGACGCGAGCGTGCGGCAGCACCTCCGGCTGTTCGCGGGAGCGGCGGGCGAGCCCGAGGCGACGTACCTCGAGCGCTTCGCGCTCCACGGCGAGCTCGCCTGGCTCGACGTGCCCGCGGCTCGCCTGTCGACGGGACTCGCCCGCCTCGCATGGGTCGTGCTCACCACCACGCCGCAGCGCGACCTCGTGCTGCTCGACGAGCCGTTCCTCGGGCTCGACGCAGTGGCCCAGGACATCCTCGTCCGCGAGCTCGACGGATGGGCGCAGTCGTCGGCGGTGCTGCTCGTCGACCACGATGCCGAGCGTCCATGGTCGGATCGAGTCGATCGCATCCGGATGGGCGAGGTCGCGTGAGCGCCATCGAGGTCGAGGGCCTCGGTGCGACGTTGGGTGCGCGCTGCGTGCTCGACGACGTCGCGTTCGCCGTGCCGTGGGGGAGCGTCACCGGCTTCCTCGGCGTGAACGGCGCCGGCAAGAGCACCACGATCCGGGCCATGGTCGGGCTCGTCGCGCGGCACGGGGTCGTGCGGGTCGCGGGCGCCGACCCGCTGCGGATGCCGAACCAGGCCCGCGTCCTCGGCGTCGCCTTCGACGAGCTCATGGCCGATCCGCAGCACACGACGCTGGGGCATCTGCAGCAGCTGGCCGTCCGCGCTGGCGTCGACGGCACGCGCGCGAACGCGGCGCTCGAGGCGGTGGGACTGGCGAGCCACGAGGCAGGGCGAGGGCGACGTCCGCCACGCATCGCGGCGCTGTCGCTGGGCATGCGCAAGCGGCTCGCGATCGCGGGCGCTCTCGTGGCAGGGCCTCGCGTGCTCGTGCTCGACGAGCCGTTCGACGGGCTCGACCCCACGGGTCGGCGCTGGCTGCGCGAGCTCGTGCGCGAGCACGCGGATCGCGGCGGTGCCGTGCTGCTGTCGGCGCACGGACTCGACGAGATCGCGAGCGTGCTCGACGACGTCGTGGTGCTCGACGCGGGGCGTGTGCGGTTCGCGGGGACCACGCGCGCGCTGCTCGCGCCGACGGCGTCGTTCGTCGTCGTGCGTTCGCCCGACGCCGCCGCCCTGCGTGCGGCGCTCGAGGCGGGCGGGGCGAGCGTCGAGGTGGTCGGCACCGGCGTGCTGCACGTCAGGGGCTCGACCACGGAGGCCGTCGCACGGGTCGCCCTCGATCGGCGCCTGCTCGTCGTCGAGCTCACGACGGCCGAGCAGACGTTGAGCGATGCGTTCGTCGCGGCGATCGGACGCGCGTGAGACGGGGCATCCGACGGCCGACCTGGCGCGCCGCGATGCGTGCCGAGGTGCTGCGGCTGCGCGGCGGCCGGCGCATCGCCGTGATCGTCGCGGTCGCGATCGCCGCGACGGTCGCGTCGGCCCTCAGCACCGCGCTGCTCGTCGGCGCCCTCGCCCCTGACCCGCTCGAGGCGAGCGTCGTCGCGGTGCATCGTGGCTCGGCGGCCGCGCTCGCCGTCGCCCTCGCCGTCGGTCTCCTCGTGGGAGCCGACCACCGGCTCGGCACGGCGAGCCTCGCCTGGATGCAGCTGGGTGGCAGGCGGAGGCTCGTCGTCGTCGCGGGCGTGCAGACGGCGCTCGCCGCGATCCTCGCGCTCGCGTCCGGTGGCGTCGCGCTCGCCATCGTCGGCGCGCTCGCCGGAGCGGCGCTGGAAGCCGTGCCGCTCGTGCTCGTCGCCCACGTCGCCCTCATGATGCTGTGGTCGACGTGGCTGACGTGCTCCGTCGTCATCACGCGATCGCAGCTCGTGACGATCGCTGTCGGGATCGTCGGACCGGTCGTCGTCGAGCCCGCTGTCGCGGGCGCGCTCGCCGCCGCGGGAGCACGAGGGTTCGAGCGCCTGCTGCCGTCGACGGCCCTGCGGATGCTCGGCGAGCTCGCGGCCACCGACGACCGCGTCGTGCTCGCGTCGACGGCGGCCGGCGACGCCTGGATCCTGCCGTGCGTCGTCGTCGGCTGGTCCGTGCTCCTCATGGGCCTCGCGTGGCGCAGCGCAGCCCGCGCGCCCTGACGAGCGAGACCGGTTCCATCGCGTGCTGCGCGGCGTCGCAAGTCGGCGTCGCGACGGGGTCCGGAGTGCTAGGTTCATCACCGAGATTCCCGCAGATCAGGAGCACCCAATGGCCGAGCGCACCGTCACCGTCGCATCCTCGCAGGGCCTGCACGCCCGCCCCGCATCGCTGTTCACCCAGGCAGCCGCGAAGGCGTCGTCGCCCGTCACCATCGCGAAGGGCGACAAGCAGGTCAACGCTGCCTCCATCCTCTCGGTGATCTCGCTGGGCGTCGCCAAGGGCGACACCGTGGTGATCGCGAGCGACGACGAGGCGACCCTCGACGCGCTCGAGGAGCTGCTCAACACCGACCACGACGCCTGATCCCACCCCTGCACCAGAGAGGTCGACGATGACCGCCACCGCAACCCAGGTCGAGCAGAGGGGCGGCGCGCGAGTCGCCGTCCAGAAGTTCGGCACGTTCCTGTCGGGCATGATCATGCCCAACATCCCCGCGCTCATCGCGTGGGGCATCCTCACGGCACTCTTCATCCCGGACGGCCCATTCCCGAACGGCGGCATCACCGACTTCGTCGTCGGCCCCGTCATCCACTACCTGCTGCCGCTGATCATCGCGAACACCGGTGGTCGCATGGTCTACGACCAGCGCGGTGGCATCGTCGCGACGGTCGCGACCGGTGGTGCCATCGGTGGCGCGGACTACATCGCGTCGCTCGTGCCCGACGGTCCGTCGTCGCCGCACATGTTCATCGGCGCGATGATCCTCGGCCCGCTCTCCGCGTGGGTCATGAAGTCGCTCGACCGACTGTGGGACGGCAAGATCCGGGCCGGCTTCGAGATGCTCGTGAACATGTTCTCGGCGGGCATCGTCGCGTTCCTCATGGCGCTGTTCGGCTTCTTCGTCATCGCGCAGGTCGTCACGTTCATCATGCGCGTGCTGGGCGGCGCGGTCGGATTCCTCGTGGACTCGGGACTGCTGCCGCTCGCGAGCATCATCATCGAGCCTGCGAAGGTCTTCTTCCTCAACAACGCCCTGAACCACGGCGTGCTCACGCCGCTCGGCGTGCAGCAGGCGTCGGAGACCGGCCAGTCGATCTTCTTCCTGCTCGAGGCGAACCCGGGCCCCGGCCTCGGCGTGCTGCTGGCGTTCACGTTCTTCGGCGTCGGCGTCTCGCGCGCCACGGCACCGGGTGCGGCGATCATCCACTTCTTCGGCGGCATCCACGAGGTCTACTTCCCGTACGTCCTCGCGAAGCCCCAGCTGCTGCTCGCCATGATCCTCGGTGGCGCCTCGGGCGTCGCGACGAACGCGATCCTCGGTACCGGCCTCGGCTTCCCCGCCGCGCCGGGCTCGATCATCGCCGTCGCCACGGCGGCCGTCTCGGTCTCGGTGATGAACCTCGTCGGCGTGCTCGCGTCGGTGGTCGTCTCCGCGACGGTCACCTTCCTCGTCGCGTCGGTGATCCTGCGTGCGTCGCGCAAGCGCGACCTCGAGCGCGAGGCAGCCGGTGCCGATGACTTCGGTGCCGCGGTCGCGCAGACGCAGGCGAACAAGGGCAAGGACTCGTCGGTGCTCTCCGGCCTCGTCGGCGGTGCAGCCGCAGGCGGCGTCGCGACCGCGACCCTCGCGGGTCCGATCACGAAGATCGTGTTCGCGTGCGACGCGGGCATGGGCTCGAGCGCCATGGGCGCCTCGGTGCTGCGCAACAAGATCAAGCAGGCCGGCTTCGGCGACGTGACGGTGACGAACCTCGCCATCGCGAACCTCGACCAGTCGCCCGACGTGATCGTGACGCAGAAGGAGCTGACCGACCGCGCCAAGCAGCGCACCCCCGGTGCCGTGCACGTGTCGGTCGACAACTTCATGAACAGCCCGAGGTACGACGAGGTCGTGCAGCTCGTGGCGCAGAGCCGTGAGGCGGCACCCGCCGCCGAGGCTCCCGCGGCATCCGCTGCCGCGCCGGCGACCGCTGCAGCGGCCGACGACGTGCTGACGCTCGAGCGCATCACGGTGACGCCGACCGCGCTCACGAAGGATGCCGCCATCCAGGAGGCCGCCGACGCGCTCGTCGCCGCAGGCGCCGTCACGCCCGCCTACGCGGACGCGATGCGTGAGCGCGAGGCGACCGTGTCGACGTACATGGGCAACCTGCTCGCGATCCCGCACGGCACGAACGAGGCGAAGGGCGAGGTGCTCGCATCCGCGATCTCGGTCGCTCGCTACCCCGCGCCGATCTCGTGGGATGGCAACGACGTGCGCTTCGTCGTCGGCATCGCAGGCAAGGACGGCGGGCACCTCGAGATCCTCGCGAAGATCGCCACGGTCTTCAGCGACGAGGCCGAGGTGCAGCGTCTCCTCGACGCGCCCGACGAGCAGGCGATCCTCGACATCCTGGGAGCGGTGAACGGCTGATGCGGGCAGTCCACTTCGGTGCCGGCAACATCGGCCGCGGGTTCGTCGGGCTGCTGCTCCACGAGGCCGGCTATCACGTGACGTTCGTCGACGTGAACGCCGAGCTCATCGGGATGCTGCAGTCGGCGGACGCGTACACCGTCACCGAGGTGGGCCCCCAGGCGACGACGCACGTCGTCACGGGCTTCGACGCCATCGACTCCCGTGCCGACGAGGCGGGCGCCATCGCGGCGATCGCCGCGGCGGACGTCGTCACGTGCGCCGTGGGTCCCACGGTGCTGCGCTTCATCGCGCCCGTCATCCGGGCGGGCCTCGCCGCCCGCCCGGATGACGCGGCGCCGCTCACGGTCATGGCGTGCGAGAACGCCATCGGCGCGACCGACACGCTCGCGGGCTTCGTGCTCGAGGGCGCCGAGGGCCTCGCCGAGCGGGCCGTGTTCGCGAACACGGCCGTCGACCGCATCATCCCGGCGCAGGATGCGTCGGGCGTCGACGTGGTCGTCGAGGACTTCTTCGAGTGGTCGATCGACCGCACGCCCTTCGCGGGCGCCGAGCCCGCGATCCCGGGCGCGCACTTCGTCGACGACCTCACGCCGTGGATCGAGCGCAAGCTGTTCACGGTGAACACCGGGCACGCGACGACGGCGTACCACGGCTACCTCGCGGGTGCCGAGACCATCGCCGACGCACTCGACCTGCCCGCCGTGCGGGCAGAGGTCGAGGCGGCGCTCGCCGAGACGAGCGCCCTGCTCGTCGACCGCTTCGGGCTCGACGCCGACGAGCACGCCGCGTACGTCGCGCGGGCCATCCAGCGCTTCGAGAACCGGGCGCTGCCCGACACGTGCGCACGCATCGGCCGCCAGCCGCTGCGCAAGCTCTCGCGCGACGAGCGCTTCATCCGCCCGGCAGCCGGCCTCGCCGAGCAGGGCTCCGACCCTGCGGCGCTCCTGCGCGCCGTCGGTGCGGCGCTCGCGTTCGACGTCGCCGACGACGAGCAGGCCGTCGAGCTGCAGCGCCTGCTGGGCGAGCTCGAGCCCGCGGCGTTCGTCGCCGAGGTGTGCGGCATCGCCGACGGCCACCCGCTGCAGCCCGCGCTCGTCGCGGTCGTCGCAGCGCGCTGAGTCGTCCGCGCGGCGTCGCGCTCCCAGGCTGCGCGCCTACGATGGCAGCATGCCGTCGCGCTCCGAGCAGCCTCCGCTCGTGACCGTGCGCGCGCTCGTCTGATGCCCATCGCACGCGGCGTCTCGGGTCGCGCGAGCGCGACGCCGAGGCCCAGGCTGCTGTACGGCTGGGACATCGAGGACGAGCAGATCGAGCTCGCCCTCCTGCCGCCGTCGAGCCGCGTGCTCGCCGCCGCGGGAGCCGGCGAGCTCGTCGCGCACCTCGCGGCCGCCGGCCACGAGGTCGTCGCGGTGACGGCCAACCGCGAGCAGCTCGAGTACGCACGCCGCCGCTCGTCGGGCGGACCGTTCGAGGTGGGCTCGGCCGAGCGCGTGCTCGACGCCGGCAGGAAGCTCATCCGAGCCGCGAGCCCCGCGTGGCACCGTCGCCGCGTGCGGAGCCTGCTCACCGACGCGTCGCCGCAGCGCGTGCAGCAGCAGTGGCGGCAGCGGTTCGACAACCGCACGTTCCGCAGCGTGCTGCACGCGACGATGGCGCCAGCCGGCATGCTCGCCGCCGCGATCCAGCGCGACTTCTCGACCGTGCTGCCCGCGCACTTCACCGACACCGTGCGCGCGCGGCTCGACGCGCGCCTCGGCATGCATCCCTCGCCGGGCAATCGCTTCGCGTGGCGCCTGCTGGCGGGGGAGGACCCGCCCGGCTACGCCCCGCCCGTCGCGCCCGATGGCGCCATCGACTTCGTCGCGTCGGATGCGCTGAGCCACCTCGAGTCCGTCGCCCCCGCGTCGTACGACGCCGTGACGCTGTCGAACGTCGCCGACGGCACGCGCGCCGACGTGGTCGAGCGCCTCGGACGAGCGGCGCGACGCGCGGTCGTGCCCGGTGGCCCCATCATCGTGCGCTCGTTCGCTCCCACCGCCGATGCCCGGGCGAGCGCCCTCGCCGACGACGATCGCAGCCTCGTGTGGGGCGGCATCCACGTGCAGCACTGACGCGACACGCCCGACTTGCAGCGACGCGCGATGCGCGCGTACAGTAGACCCTTGGTGTCGTGGCACGACTGTGCCATGCCACTCGCATGACCAGCACACCAACGAGACCTGCAGACGAGGCTATGGCTAAGAAGGACGGCGTCATCGAGATCGAGGGCTCGGTGATCGAGAACCTCCCCAATGCGATGTTCCGCGTGGAGCTCACCAACGGGCACGTCGTCCTCGCGCACATCTCGGGGAAGATGCGGCAGAACTACATCCGCATCCTGCCCGAGGACCGAGTGATCGTGGAGCTCAGCCCCTACGACCTCACGCGCGGCCGCATCGTCTACCGGTACCGCTGATCGGCTGAGAAGGAACGGCTCCGCCCGGAGCACGAGGCCAGCGAGAAGAGAAGAACATGAAGGTCAACCCCAGCGTCAAGCCCATCTGCGACAAGTGCAAGGTCATCCGCCGGCACGGTCGCGTGATGGTGATCTGCTCGAACCCCCGCCACAAGCAGCGGCAGGGTTGAGCGCGAAGCGCGCAATGCGACGAAGTCGCGGTGCGCGCGCAGCGCTCAAGGTCGAGGAGCGCGCGAGCGAAGCGAGCACGCGTCACGAGACCTGACCCAGCGGGACGAACGTCCCGCGAAGGTCGAAGCACCACCGGCCAGGAGGCCGTGACAACTCCACACACAAGCACCGCAAGAACCGGACCCGAGAGGGCGAGGCGACACCCAGGGGCGGAGAGGCCCTGGCACCGCGGATTGCACCACACCTCCCATGACTCCGAGAAGGAGCACAGATGGCACGTCTTGCAGGCGTCGACATCCCGCGCGACAAGCGCGTGGTGATCGCGCTCACCTACATCTACGGCGTCGGACGTACGCGTTCCGTCGAGACGCTCGAGGCCACCGGCATCGACCAGAGCATCCGCGTCAAGGACCTCACCGACGAGCAGCTTGGTGCGCTCCGCGACCACATCGAGAACTACAAGGTGGAGGGTGACCTCCGCCGCGAGGTCGCAGCCGACATCCGCCGCAAGGTCGAGATCGGCTCGTACGAGGGCATCCGCCACCGCCGCGGCCTGCCCGTGCGCGGTCAGCGCACCAAGACCAACGCGCGCACCCGCAAGGGCCCCAAGCGCACCGTCGCCGGCAAGAAGAAGGCCCGCTAAGGGCCCCGGGAGGTAGAGGAACATGGCAGCTCCCAAGTCCGCAGTGCGCAAGCCGCGCCGCAAGGACAAGAAGAACGTCCCCGTCGGTCAGGCGCACATCAAGTCGACCTTCAACAACACCATCGTGTCGATCACCGACACGACCGGTGCCGTCATCTCGCAGGCCTCGGGCGGCGCGATCGGCATGAAGGGCTCGCGCAAGTCGACGCCCTACGCCGCGCAGCTCGCTGCCGAGTCGGCTGCGCGTCAGGCGCAGGACCACGGCATGAAGAAGGTCGACGTGTTCGTGAAGGGCGCAGGCTCGGGTCGCGAGACCGCGATCCGCTCGCTCCAGGCCACCGGCCTCGAGATCGGCGCGATCCACGACGTCACGCCGCAGGCGCACAACGGCGTTCGTCCGCCGAAGCCCCGCCGCAACTGACCCATCGACGCGCGGAGGGCTTCCGAGCCCTCCGCGCGTCGCACCCTGTCGCCATCTCATCCCATCGCGAGTCATATAGCGGACTCGCAGAACAGGAAGCCATACCGTGCTGATCGCCCAGCGCCCGACCGTCTCCGAAGAGGTCCTCTCGGAGCACCGCTCGCGGTTCACCATCGAGCCGCTCGAGCCCGGATTCGGGTACACCCTCGGCAACTCCCTCCGCCGCACGCTCCTCTCGTCGATCCCCGGCGCTGCCGTCACCGGCATCCGCATCGACGGCGTGCTCCACGAGTTCACGACCATCCAGGGCGTGAAGGAGGACGTGACCGAGATCATCCTCAACCTCAAGGGCCTCGTCGTCTCGTCGGAGCACGACGAGCCGATCGTCGCCTACCTCTCGAAGCAGGGTGCAGGCAGCGTCACCGCCGCCGACATCACGGCTCCGGCCGGCGTCGAGATCCACAACCCCGAGCTCGTCATCGCCACGCTCAACGACAAGGCGAAGTTCCAGCTCGAGCTCACGATCGAGCGTGGCCGCGGCTACGTGTCGGCCGCGCAGAACCGCGACGAGTTCGCGGAGGCCGGCTCGATCCCGATCGACTCGATCTACTCGCCCGTGCTCAAGGTCACCTACCGCGTCGAGGCGACGCGTGCCGGTGAGCGCACCGACTTCGACTCGCTCGTGGTCGACGTGGAGTCGAAGCCGGCGATCTCGCCGCGCGACGCCGTCGCGTCGGCCGGTCGCACGCTCGTCGAGCTGTTCGGCCTGACCCGCGACCTCAACGCCGCGGCAGAGGGCATCGAGATCGGCCCCGCTCCGGCAGCGGAGCAGCTCTCGGGCGAGCTCGGCACGCCGATCGAGGAGCTCGACCTCTCGGTCCGCTCGTACAACTGCCTCAAGCGCGAGGGCATCAACACGGTGTCCGAGCTCGTGGCGCTGAGCGAGACGCAGCTCATGAACATCCGCAACTTCGGCCAGAAGTCGGTGGACGAGGTCAAGGACAAGCTCACCGAGCTCGGCCTCTCGCTCAAGGACGCGGTGCCCGGCTTCGACGGCGCCCACTTCTACGGCTACGACGACGAGGAAGCCCTCTAAGGGCTCCCGGGAAGACCAAGGAGCATCACCATGCCCAGGCCCACGAAGGGACCCCGCCTCGGAGGCGGACCGGCGCACGAGCGCCTGCTGCTCGCGAACCTCGCGGCTGCGCTGTTCACGCACAAGGCGATCACGACGACCGAGACGAAGGCCAAGCGCCTGCGTCCCGTCGCCGAGCGCCTCGTCACGTTCGCGAAGCGCGGCGACCTGCACGCGCGTCGCCGCGTCCTCGCCGTGATCGGCGACAAGGGCGTCGTGCACGAGCTGTTCGCCGAGATCGCCCCGCTCGTCGCGGAGCGCGAGGGTGGCTACACGCGCATCACGAAGCTCGGCTTCCGCAAGGGCGACAACGCCCCCATGGCGCGCATCGAGCTCGTGCTCGAGCCCGTGCAGAAGAAGGGCTCGAAGTCGAAGAACGCCGCCGCTGCTGCGACGGCCGCCGCCGACCAGGAGGCCGCTGCCGCTGCCGCCGCGACCGAGGCCGACGAGGCTGCGATCGAGGAGCCCACGGAGACGACCGAGGAGGTCGTCGAGGCAGACACGGCTGCTGCGCCCGAGGCGGACGCCGCCGAGGCTGCGGAGCCGGCCGACGAGGCCAAGGACGAGACCAAGTAGGTCACGGACCGACCGTCACGAGGGCGGGAGCGCGATGCGCTCCCGCCCTCGTCGCATGTCCGGGCGGTGCCGGACGGCCGCTGCGCGGTGGCGTCCTGGCAAGGGCGCTGCATCGCAGCGGTGCCCGTGGCGCCCGTGCTGGGGTGCGGGGCCGCTAGGCCGGGACCGACAGCTTGACGAGCGCGGCGAGCCGGTCGATCGACGCCTGCACCGCGCCGACGTAGAGCTGCGAGCCCTCGTGGCCGGGGTGGATGCGGTCGCCGGCGAGCAGGTCGAGCCGCGGCGAGATGGCCGCGTTCCACTCGGCGACGTCGACCCGGTGGCTCGCGTCGGCGGCGGCGCGCAGCGCGGCGTTGACGTCGGCGGTCCAGCCGCGCTCGGCGTAGGCGTCGACGAGCACGATGCGGTGGCCGCGGCCCGCGAGGTCGAGCAGCGCCTGCACGTCGGCGGGGTCGACGGCGCCGTTGGTGCCGAGGCCGACGACGATCCACTCGCGCAGCGCGCCCTGGGCCTCGAGCGCGAGCAGCGCATCCACGCCGTCGTGGAGCCTGCGCGACACCGCGGCGTCGATCTGGATGCCGGGCAGCGCCGCCTGGAGCTCGTCGGCCGACGCGAGCATGACGGAGTCGCCGACGGCGACGATCTCGTCGCCCGTGGGCGTCGCGGACTGCGGCTCGGGCGCCGGCTCCGATGCCTCGGCCTCCTCGGACGCTGCTGCGGGCGCGGGGGAGGGGCCGTCGGGCACGGCAGGCTCCGAGGTCTCGAGCGAGGCGAGGCCCGAGCCGATCGTGGCGGATGCCGACGACTCGGCGGGCGCCTGCGCGACGGCGACGGTCGTGCCTGCGACGCTCGCGACCGCGACGAGGGCGGCGGTGGCCGTCACGGCGAGGCCGCGCGCGCCGCGCCGCGCGCGGGTGCGCCACGCGTCGACGACCGCCACGAGCCCGTGCCTGCGGATGGGCTGCTCGACGACGCGGTACGACACGGCGGCGAGCGCGAGCGTCGCGGCGACGACCGCGGCGGCGACGACGGGCCGCGGCGCCATGGGCCAGGCCGCGAGCGTCAGGAGCAGCAGTGGCCAGTGCCAGAGGTAGATGGCGTACGAGCGCTCGCCGATCCAGGCGAGGGGACGCGCGTCGAGCGCCCGGCCGAGCCACGAGCCGGGCGCGACGCCGCCGACGATCGCGGCGACGGTCGCGACGCTCGCGGCGGCGAGCCCGCCGCCCGTCGCGGCGCCCGACCCGTCCGCGAGCGCGACCGCGAGCACGAGCGCTGCGGCGACGCCCGCGAGGCCCACGATCGGCAGGACGCGCAGGGCGAGCGGATGCCACGCCTCGCGCTCGGCGGGCCACGACGCGGCGACGAGCGCGAGCGCTGCGCCGAGCAGCAGTCCGAAGGCGTGGGTGTCGGTGCCGAGGTAGGCGCGGTCGACGTCGGTGCCGCCGACGACGGCCATCGCGACCGCCGACGCCGCGGCGAGCGCGACGAGCACGCCCACGGCGACGGCGCGCGGCAGGCGCACGTGCGCCAGCAGGGCGAGCGGCCACACGAGGTAGAACTGCTCCTCGACCGCGAGCGACCACAGGGTGCGCAGCAGCTGCGGCGTCGTGGACGCGACGTACGAGTCGCCCGCTGCGATCGCGACCCAGTTGCTCGAGAACGTCGCGGCGCCGACGAGCTGCCTGCCGAGGCCCACGAGCACGTCGCCGCCCACGATCGCCGCGAGCGCGCACGAGGCGAGCACCACGACGACGAGCGCCGGCAGCAGGCGCCGCGCACGCCGCATCCAGAACGTGCCGAGCGACCACGTGCCCGCGCGGCGGTCGCGCAGCAGCAGCGTCGTGATGAGGAAGCCCGACAGCACCAGGAACACGTCGACGCCCAGCAGGCCGCCCGGCACCACGTCGGGGGCGACGTGGTACGCGACGACGAGGGCCACGGCGATGGCGCGGAGGCCGTCGAGCCCGCCGAGTCGGCGGTCGGCGAGCAGCGCATCGGAAGGCGGGCGGAGCATGATCGATCGGCCATGCTACCGGCGTCGCGCCGGTACCGTGGCCTCATGCCCCGCGTCCGTCTCGACCTCGCGTACGACGGCACCGACTTCGCAGGCTGGGCGGCGCAGCCGGGTCTGCGCACGTGCCAGGGCGTGCTCGAGCAGGCGCTCGCGACGGTCGTGCGACGACCCGTGCGCGTCACCGTCGCAGGCCGCACGGATGCGGGCGTGCACGCGTCGGGCCAGGTCGCGCACGTCGACCTCGACGAGGCGCCCGATCCGCGCCTCGCGCATCGGCTCTCGTCGCTCGTGCCAGAGCGCGACCTCGTCGTGCGCTCGGTCGCCGTCGCGCCCGAGGGCTTCGACGCGCGCTTCTCGGCCGTGCATCGGCGCTACGAGTACCGCATCCAGACCCGCGTCGCCGATCCGCTCGCGCGTCGCACGAGCGCGTTCGTGCCGCGGGCGCTCGACGACGCCGCCATGCAGCGCGCCGCCGACGTGCTCGTGGGGCTGCACGACTTCGCCGCGTTCTGCAAGCCGCGCGAGGGCGCGACGACCATCCGCTCGCTGCAGTCGTTCACGTGGCAGCGACAGGGCGACCTGCTCGTCGCGACGGTGCAGGCCGACGCGTTCTGCCACTCGATGGTGCGCTCGCTCGTCGGCGCGTGCGTCGCGGTGGGCGAGGGGCGGCTGGGGCTCGCGGAGGCGGCGGCGCTGCTCGACGCCGACGGCCGGTCGAGCGCGTTCCGCATGATGGCGGCCGCGGGCCTCACGCTCGTCGAGGTCGGCTACCCCGCCGACGCCGAGCTCGCGGCGCAGGCCGAGCGCGCGAGGGCGCGCCGCACGGCCGACGACGTCACGGCAGCAGCAGGCGCCTGAGGTCGTCGACGGCGTCGACGACGTGCGCGGCGCCCGAGGCCTCGAGCTCGGTGCGCGAGCCGTATCCCCACGTCACGCCGATGCCGGTCACGCCTGCCTCGAGCGCTCCCTCGACGTCGTGCCTGCGGTCGCCCACCATGACGACGGCGGGGGAGGCGTCGACGCCGAGCTCCGCGAGCGCGCGGGCGATGAGCGGCGCCTTCGACAGGCCGTCGTCGCTCGCGATGCGGCCGTGCACGGCGCCGAGCGCGTCGCGCAGGCCGAGGTGCTCGGCGACGGCCTCCGCATCCTCCTGCAGCTTGAACGTGAGGATGCTCGTCGGCACCCCCGCGGCGTGCAGGTCCGCGATCAGGTCTGGGATGCCCGGGTACACCTCCTGGTCCCAGAGCCCGCCGCCGTCGACGAGGTGCTCGCGGAACAGCGCGACGCCCCGCTCGACCGTCGCGGCGTCGTGCCCGCGCTCCGCGAGCGTCGTGGCCGTGGGCGGTCCGAGCCAGCGGCGCAGCTCGTCGTCGGCGGGCACGGGCCACCCGAGCCCGGCGTGCATGTGCCGCAGCGACGCCACGAGCCCGGGGGCGGAGTCGCTGAGGGTGCCGTCGAGGTCGAGGAGCACGGCGGTGGGGCGCATCCGACGATCCTCGCACCTCGCCGCGTGGCTACGATGGACGACGTCGGTTCCGATGGCGAGTGGATGAGGCGACCCCCATGACGGACGTGCAGGAGTTCAAGCAGGCGTTCCGCGGCTACGACCAGCAGCAGGTCGACGCGGAGGTGCAGCGGCTGCGCGACGCCGTCGAGCAGTCGCGTCGCTCGGCGCAGGCCGCGGCGCAGGACGTGCAGGCGCAGTCCGAGCACCACCGCGAGGACATGTCGGCCGCCGAGCAGCGCATCACGCGCCTCGAGGGCGAGCTCATCGAGGTGCGCAGCCGCCTCCAGGCCGCCGAGTCGCGCGCCGAGATCCTGGGCCGCGAGGTGTCGGAGGACGGCGAGGAGCCGCGCTTCGAGGAGATCCTGCGCGTCGCCGAGGAGCAGGCGTCGGCCCTCATCGACAACGCCGTGAAGCAGTCGGAGCGCATCGTCGCCGACGCCACGGGCCAGATCGAGAAGGACCGCAAGGCGACCAAGGAGGAGTCGGACCGCATCCTCGAGGCTGCGAAGCACGAGGAGGCGCAGGCGCGCATCCGCATCGAGACCGAGCGCAGCGCCCACACGGCCGAGCTCGAGTCGCGCGAGGCGAAGCACCAGGAGCGCGTCGCGCAGGCGGAGTCCGAGGCGAGCGTGCTCATCTCCGAGGCCGAGCGCGGCGCATCCGCCCTGCGCCAGCAGTCGACGGCCGAGGCCGACGCGCTCAAGGCCGAGGCCGAGCGCATCCAGCGCGAGTCGAAGGCGCGCCAGCTCGAGCTCGACGCCGCGGCGAAGCGTCGGCAGGAGGAGGCGCAGCAGGAGTTCCTGCGCCTGCACAACCACGCCATCCAGCACGCCGAGCGCATCACGAACGACGCGAACGACAAGGTCGCCTCGGCGCTGCAGCATGCGAACCACATCGCCGAGCAGGCGCAGGCGTTCGAGGACCTCTCGAAGGCGCAGGCCGCGCACGTCGAGCGGCAGGCCGTCGCGAAGGCGAGCGCGATCCTCGGCGAGGCGCGCACGCGTGCGCAGGCCATCGTCGAGTCGGTGCTCGGGCACTCGAAGGAGGTGCTGCACGAGGCGGAGGACCGCGCTCGCACGCTGCGCTTCCAGCAGCAGCAGCTCCAGGGCTTCCGCGCCGAGCTCGGCCAGCTCATGGCGATCGCCGAGTCGACGCGCGCCGCGCTGCCGACGTTCGGCGACGACGTCGCGCGCATCCCGACGCCCGAGGCCTCGGCCCCGGCGCCCGCGGCACCCGTGGTCGAGCCGGCCGACGGCGCCGACGACGTCGCGGACCTCGAGCCCGCGATCGAGCAGGACCCGCACGCGCAGCACGTCGACGTCGCCGACGACCTCGACGACCTCACGATCGTCACGGGCGAGGTCGAGCCCGTCGACGAGCCGTCGGAGGACGGCATCGTGAGCGAGCAGGTCGAGGTCGTGTGGCACGAGGACCGCGACGACGACGGCGACGGCGCCGACCGCTGACGGCCCCGTCGGGCGGCGCGACGCGCCGACCGGCGTCGGATTGACCCGGTCCCCGCGCAGCGGGTACTGTGGACCCTTGGTGCGCGCTGCCTTGCGCGCCCCGAGCTGAGCCCTCCAGCCGGGAGCGTCCCTCACGGGAACCCCATGGAGCGGGATGCACGAACCACTCAACTTCGACACGTGAGGCACACATGACTCGCACCTACTCGCCCAAGGCGAGCGACGTCCAGCACGACTGGGTCGTCATCGACGCCGCAGACGTGGTCCTCGGCCGTCTGGCCAGCCACGCCGCAGCCATCCTGCGCGGCAAGCACAAGGCGACGTTCGCGCCGCACATCGACATGGGCGACCACGTCATCATCGTGAACGCCGACAAGGTGGCGCTCACGGGCCAGAAGCGCGAGCAGAAGCTCGCCTACCGCCACTCGGGCTACCCGGGCGGCCTCAAGGCCACCAGCTACGTCGAGATGCTCGAGAAGCACCCCGTCCGCACGGTCGAGAAGGCCATCCGCGGCATGCTGCCGAAGAACTCGCTCGGCCGCGCCCAGATCAAGAAGCTCAAGGTGTACGCGGGTGCCGAGCACCCCCACGCTGCCCAGCAGCCGACCCCGTACACGTTCGACCAGGTCGCCCAGTAGGCGCGAAGAGGAACTGACAACCATGGCGAAGATCGCAGAGTCCATCGAGACGCCCGAGAGCTTCTCGACCGAGACGCCCGAGGCTGCCGCTCCCCGCGCGCCCCGCGTCCTCACCGTCGGCGGCCAGGCCGTCGGCCGTCGCAAGCAGGCCATCGCCCGCGTGCGCCTCGTCCCCGGCGCCGGCTCGTTCGTCGTGAACGGCCGCACGCTCGAGGACTACTTCCCGAACAAGCTGCACCAGCAGCTCATCAACGACCCGTTCACGGTGCTCGAGCTGGGCGGCTCGTACGACGTCGTCGCACGCATCTCCGGTGGTGGCCCCTCGGGTCAGGCCGGCGCGCTGCGCCTCGGCATCGCGCGTGCGCTCAACGAGATCGACGTCGAGAACAACCGCCCCGAGCTGAAGAAGGCCGGCTTCCTCTCGCGTGACGCCCGCGTCATCGAGCGCAAGAAGGCCGGTCTCAAGAAGGCTCGCAAGGCGCCCCAGTACTCGAAGCGCTGATCTTGTCGCGCCTGTTCGGCACGGACGGAGTCCGTGGCCTTGCTGGTGCCGACATCACGGCCGAGCTCGCGCTGTCCCTCGCTCAGGCGGGGGCGGCCGTGCTCGGCCGTTCCGCGCGTCTGGAGGGTCGTCGCCCGGTCGCCGTCGTCGCCCGCGACCCGCGCGTCTCGGGCGAGTTCATCGTCGCGGCCGTCGCTGCGGGCCTCGCCTCGAGCGGCGTCGACGTGCTCGACGCCGGCGTCATCCCGACGCCCGCGGCGGCGTTCCTCGTCGGCGACGTCGACGCCGACTTCGGCGTCATGATCTCGGCGTCGCACAACCCGGCGCCCGACAACGGCATCAAGTTCCTCGCCCGCGGTGGCGTGAAGCTGCAGGATGCGACCGAGGACGACATCGAGCGCGCGATGGCCGAGCGGCCGACGCGCGTCGTCGGTGGCGAGGTGGGTCGCATCCGTCGGTTCGCCGACGCCGAGGACCGCTACGTCGTGCACCTGCTCGGCACCCTGGACACGCGCCTCGACGGCCTGCACGTCGTGCTCGACTGCGCGAACGGCGCGGCGTCGGGCGTGAGCCCCGACGCGTTCCACGACGCCGGCGCGACCGTGACGGTCATCGGCGCCGACCCCGACGGCATGAACATCAACCGCGACGTCGGGTCGACGCACCTCGAGCTGCTGCAGGAGCGCGTCGTCGCGCTCGGCGCCGACCTCGGCATCGCGCACGACGGCGACGCCGACCGCTGCCTCGCGGTCGACGCGCAGGGCGCGGTCGTCGACGGCGACCAGATCCTCGCGATCCTCGCGGTCTCGGCGAAGGCGCGCGGCGAGCTCGTCGACGACACCCTCGTCGCGACCGTCATGTCGAATCTCGGCCTGCGCCTCGCGATGGCCGAGCACGGCATCGAGCTCGTGCAGACCGCCGTGGGCGACCGCTACGTGCTCGAGGCGCTGGGCGCCTACGGGCTGACGCTCGGCGGCGAGCAGTCGGGCCACGTCATCCTCACGAAGCATGCGACGACGGGCGACGGCGTGCTCACGGGCCTGCACGTGGCGCAGGAGATGGCGCGCACGGGCAAGAGCCTCGCCGAGCTCGCCGGCGTCATGCAGGTGTTCCCGCAGGTGCTCGTCAACGTGCGCGGCGTCGACCGGCTCGGGCTCGCGGCCGACGACGTCATCCAGGCTGCCGTCGCGCGGCACGAGGCGGAGCTCGGCGACTCGGGTCGCGTGCTGCTGCGCCCCTCGGGCACCGAGAAGCTCATCCGCGTGATGGTCGAGGCGCGCGAGCAGCACACGGCCGACGCCATCGCGCACGAGCTCGCGGAGCTCGTGCGGGATCGGCTCGGCACGCCCGCGGAGGCGTAGGGCCGGTCGGCGTCAGCGGGCGCGTGCGCGGTACGCCGCGACGTTGACGCGCGACTGGCACGCCGTCGAGCAGAAGCGGCGCGACCGGTTGCGCGAGAGGTCGAGCATCGGCAGGCCGCAGTCGGGGGCCGCGCAGCGCTTGCATCGCTCGGTCTCCTCGAGGCGGATGAGGTCGACGAACGCGATGGCGGTCTCGACGGCGATGCGCTCGGCGAAGGGGCGCTCGGCGTCGATGGCGTGCAGGTGCCAGTCGAGCCCGTCGTGCCGCACGAGCTGCGGGGCGGCGTCGGCGGTGCGCAGGATGGCGTTCGCGAGCGCGGGCACGTCGTCGCGCTCTGCGTCCCACATCGCGAGCAGCGACGGCACGACGTCGCGCACCTCGCGCGCCTCGGCGTCGTCGTGCGTGCGCGCGCCCGAGTAGAGCATGCCGCCGACGGCGGCGTCGAGGCCGGCGGCGTCGTCGAGCTCCCGCGCGTCGGCAGCCGTCGCGAACGCGACGACGGCGTCGAGCGCCGCGATCGTCTCGGTCGGCAGCCGCAGCGGCGTCACCATGCTGCGATCTCCATCACGCATACGATAGTGTCACGACCGTACGAACGAACGCCCATGACATGAGATCGGACCGGCCATGACCGACCGCCGCGGCCTCGGCCTGCTGCTCTGCCTCGCCGCCGCAGGCGCCTTCGGGTTCTCGGGCATCTTCGCGAGCTCGCTCATCGCCTCCGGCTGGTCGCCCGGCGCCGTCACGACGGCGCGCATCGGCCTCGCCGCCCTCGTCATGCTCGTGCCCTCGCTCCTCGCGCTGCGCGGCCGCTGGTCGACGCTGTGGGCGGGTCGCTGGCAGGTGCTGCTCTTCGGCACCTTCGCCGTCGCGATCTGCCAGCTCGCCTACTTCAGCGCCGTGCAGCGCATCCCGCCGGCGCTCGCGCTGCTCATCGAGTTCCTCGGCCCCGTGCTGCTCGTCGGGTGGACGTGGGCGCGCACGCGCCGCTCGCCTGCCGCGCTCACGCTCGTCGGCGCGGGCGTCGCCGTGCTGGGCCTCGGCCTCGTGTCGGGCGTCGGTCAGGCCGAGGGGCTCGACCCCGTCGGCATCGGGCTCGCGCTCGTCTCGGCCGTCGGCAACGCGGTCTACTGGGCGTCGGCGGCGTCGACGACGCACGGCCTGCCGCCCGTGACCCTCGCGGGTCTCGGGCTCGCGGTCGGCGCGGTGCTGCTGCTCGTCGCCGGCGGCGTCGGGCTGCTGCCCATGACGGTCGTCGCCGCGCCGACGATGCTCGCGGGCGTCGAGGTGCCCGTCGCCGTGACGCTCGGCCTGCTCGTGCTCGTCGCGACCGTCGCCGCCTACGTGCTCGGCGTCACGGGCGTGCGCATGCTCGGCGCCACGGTCTCGAGCTTCCTCGGCTACTCCGAGCCGCTGTTCGGGCTGCTCTGGATGGGCGTGCTGCTCGCGATCGTGCCGTCGCCCGTGCAGTGGGTCGGCGCCGCGGCGATCCTCGCGGGCGTCGTGCTCGTGCGGGCAGGCGAGCTGCGCAGGCCGCGCGCGGAGCGCGACCCGGTGACGGCGCCGCTCGAGCTGCCGATCGTCGTGCCGGAGATGCCCGCGCGCGAGTGAGGCGTCGGTCGGGGGACCGACCGGGGGACGCCCTCGGGGGACGCCGACGACGCGGCGCTAGATCTTGCGCAGCAGCACCGACCGCACGGTGTGGTCGGCGTCCTTGCGCAGCACGAGATCGGCGCGCGAGCGCGTCGGCACGATGTTCTCGGCCAGGTTCGGCCCGTTGATCGCATCCCAGATGCCCACGGCGTGGGCGCGCGCCGCCTGCTCGTCGAGGTCGGCGAAGCGGTGGAAGTACGACTCGGGCTTCTGGAACGCGCCCTGCTGCAGCGCGAGGAAGCGCTCGACGTACCACTCGCGGATCGCGGCGGTGCGGGCGTCGACGTAGACCGTGAAGTCGAAGAGGTCGGAGACCGCCATGTGCGCCTTCGACGCGGGCGGCTGCAGCACGTTGAGGCCCTCGACGATGAGGATGTCGGGGCGGCGGATGACGATGCGCTCGTCGGGCACGATGTCGTAGGTGAGGTGCGAGTAGACCGGCACCTCGACCTCCTCGGCGCCCGACTTCACCTGCGAGATCGCGGTGAGCAGAGCCCGGCGGTCGTACGCCTCGGGGAATCCCTTGCGCTGCATGAGGCCGCGGCGCTCGAGCTCGGCGTTGGGGAAGAGGAAGCCGTCGGTCGTCACGAGGTCGACGCGCGGGCTGCCCTCCCAACGGCCCAGCAGCTCCTGCAGCAGGCGGGCGGTCGTCGACTTGCCGACCGCGACGGAGCCTGCGACGCCCATGACGAACGGCACGGGCTGCACGCGCTCGCCGAGGAAGCCGGCGGTCTCGTCGTGCAGGCGGCGCGACGACTCCTGGTAGAGGCTCACGAGGCGCGAGATCGGCAGGTAGACCTCGGCGACCTCGCGCAGCTCGAGCCGATCGCCGAGGCCGCGCAGGCGTGCGACCTCGCGCTCGGTGAGCGGGTTCGGCGTCGTGGGCGCGAGGCGAGACCATGCGACGCGGTCGATCTCGACGAACGGCGTCTGCTGGTGGACCACGAGGGCCGAGCCTAGCGGCGAGCACCTGCGCGCGCCGGTAGCCTTGGGGGCATGTGCGGCATCGTCGGATATGCAGGCCCGCGGGACACCGTCGAGGTGCTCCTCGAGGGCCTCGGAAGGCTCGAGTACCGCGGCTACGACTCGGCCGGCGTGGCCGTCGTGGGCGCCGAGGGCGTCTCGTCGCGCAAGCGCGGCGGCAAGCTGGGCGTGCTGCGCTCGTCGCTCGACGACGCGCCGCTGCCCGAGTCGGGCATCGGCATCGGCCACACCCGCTGGGCCACGCACGGCGGGCCGACCGACGAGAACGCGCATCCGCACCTCGGCGACGACGGGCGCCTCGCGCTCATCCACAACGGCATCATCGAGAACTTCGCCGAGCTGCGGGCCGAGCTCGCCGAGGCGGGCGAGACCTTCACGTCCGACACCGACACCGAGGCGGCGGCGCTGCTGCTCGGCAGGCTGCACCGCGAGCACGGCGACCTGCGCTCGGCGATGCTCGCGCTCGTCGGCAGGCTCGAGGGGCAGTTCACGCTGCTCGCCGTGCACCTCGACGAGCCCGACGTCGTCGTCGGCGCGTGCCACAACTCCCCGCTGCTCGTGGGCTTCGGCGAGGGCGAGCAGTTCCTCGCGAGCGACGTGAGCGCCTTCGTGCGCTACACGCCGACGGCGCGCGCGCTCGGCAACGACGAGATCGCCGTCATCACCCCGACGGGCGTCGAGGTCATCGGCTTCGATGGCGAGCCCATCCCCGGCGAGACGTTCGAGGTCACGTGGGATGCCGCGGCTGCCGAGAAGGGCGGCTGGTCGTCGTTCATGGCCAAGGAGGTCTCCGAGGACCCCGAGGCCGTCGCGAACACGCTGCGTGGCCGCATCGTCGACGGCCTGCCGTCGCTCGGCGAGCTCGGCGCCCTCGACGACGAGACGCTGCGCGGCATCGACCGCGTGCAGATCGTCGCGTGCGGCACGGCCGCGTACTCGGCGATGGTCGGCGAGTACGCGATCGAGACGTGGGCGCGCATCCCCGTCGAGGTCGACCTCGCCCACGAGTACCGGTACCGCGACCCCATCGTCGACGAGCGCACGCTCGTGATCTCGATCTCGCAGTCGGGCGAGACGATGGACACGAAGATGGCGGTGCAGCACGCGATCGAGCAGGGCGCGCGCACGCTGTCGATCTGCAACACGCAGGGCTCGACGATCGCCCGCGCCTCCGAGGCGGTGCTCTACACGCACGCCGGCCCCGAGGTCGCCGTCGCGTCGACGAAGGCGTTCCTCGCGCAGGTCGTGGGCCTGCTGCTCACGGGCCTGCACATCGCTCGCGTGCGGGGCACGATGACCGACGAGGCGATCCGCGAGGTCACGGAGGCGCTCGAGGCGCTGCCCGACCAGCTGCGCACGCTGCTCGCCGAGCAGGGCGAGATCCGCGAGCTCGCGCAGTGGATGAGCGACACGCGCTCGGTGCTCTTCCTCGGTCGCCACGTCGGCTACCCCGTCGCGCTCGAGGGGGCGCTGAAGCTCAAGGAGCTCAGCTACATCCACGCAGAGGGCTTCGCCGCCGGCGAGCTGAAGCACGGCCCCATCGCGCTCATCGAGCCCGGCCAGGTCGTGTTCGTGGTCGTGCCGAGCCCGCGCCACCAGCAGGGCCTGCATGCGAAGGTCGTGTCGAACATCCAGGAGATCCGCGCGCGCGGCGCCCGCGTCATCGCGGTCGCCGAGGCGGGCGACGCCGCGGTCATGCCGTACGCGAACCAGGTGCTGCGCATCCCACTGACGCTGCCGCTGCTCGAGCCCGTGCTGTCGGTCGTGCCGCTGCACGTCTTCGCGCTCGAGCTCGCGACGGCGAAGGGCCTCGACGTCGACCAGCCGCGCAACCTCGCGAAGTCCGTGACGGTCGAGTGATCGTGGGGCTGGGCATCGACGTCGTGGACGTCGCGCGCTTCGAGCGCGCCGTCTCGCGCACGCCGGGCCTGGCGCAGCGGCTCTTCGCCGACGAGGAGCTCGTCGTCGACGGCGCCGCGCGACCCGTGCGGTCGCTCGCCGCCCGGTGGGCGGCGAAGGAGGCGGCGGCGAAGGCGCTCGGCACGATCGACGGCCAGCGCTGGCGCGACCTCGTGGTGTCGTCGGACGCCTCGGGTGCCCCGTCGCTCGTGCTCGGCGGCGCGTGGGCGGCGCTCGCGACGTCGCGCGGCGTGACGAGCGTGCACGTGTCGCTCACGCACGACGCGGGGGTCGCGGCGGCGGTCGTGGTCGCGGAGGCCTGAGATGCGGCACGTGGATGCGGCGGCGATCGCCGCGAACGTCGCGGTCGTCTCGGCGCGCACCGACGCGCTCGTGTGCGGGGTCGTGAAGGCCGACGGCTACGGCCACGGCGCGATCCTGGCCGCTCGGGCGATGCTCGAGGGCGGCGCGTCGTGGCTCGGCGTCGTCGACGTCGTCGAGGCGCTCGCGCTGCGTGCGGCGGGCATCGACGCGCCCGTGCTCGCGTGGCTGCACGCGGCGGAGCCCGATCTCGCGGCGGCGGTGACGGCGGGCGTCGACGTGGGCGTCTCGAGCGCCGCGCAGCTCGACCGCGCAGCGCTCGTCGGCGCGACGGTGCACCTCAAGGTCGACACGGGCCTCGGCCGCAACGGCGTGCCGATGGGGGAGTGGGCTGCCGTCGTCGAGCGCGCCGCCGCGCTGCAGGCGGCGGGCGACCTGCGGGTGCGCGGCATCTTCTCGCACCTCGCGGGTGCGGGCGACGCCTCGGACGCGGCGCAGCTCGCGGCGTTCGTCGACGCGTGCGCCGTCGCCGAGGTGCTCGAGCCCGAGCTGCGGCACCTGTCGAACTCCTCGGCGACCCTCGCGCTGCCGGGCGCCGCGCACGACATGGTGCGGCTCGGCATCGCCGCGTACGGCATCCACCCCGACGGCGACGACGCCGCGGGCTCGGCGGCGACGGCCGCGGGGCTGCGCCCGGCGATGCGCGTCACCGGCACGGTCGTCGACGGCGTGCTCGACGTCGGCGCGCGCCACGGGCTGCTGCCCGCGCCCGGCGCGCCCGTGCTCGTGGGCGACCGCGTCGTGCCCGTCGTCGAGGTCGGCGCGACGTCGACGTCGCTCGCCGAGCCCGTCTCGGGGCCTGCGGTGCTGTGGGGCGACCCCGCCGAGGGCGAGCCGAGCGCGATCGCGTGGGCGCTCGCGGCCGACACGATCGGCTACGAGGTCGTGACGAGGATGGCGGCGGCATGAGCGCGCCCATCGAGCCCGGCCTGCGCCGCGCACCGCGTCGCGTCGCGTCGGTCGACCTCGCCGGTCGCGTCGTGCGCCTCGCTGGCGAGGTCGTCTCGACGAAGCGCGTGCCCGCCGGCCACGGCGTCTCGTACGGCTCCGAGCACGTCACGAGCGGCGAGACCACGCTGGCGCTCGTCGCGCTCGGCTACGCCGACGGCGTGCCGCGCACCGCATCCGGCGCGCCCGTGACGGTCGACGGGGTCGCGCATCCCATCGCGGGCCGCGTCGCCATGGACCAGGTCGTGCTCGACGTCGGCGACGCCGCGGTCGTGCCCGGCGCGGAGGCCGTGCTGTGGGGCGCGGACGGTACGCCCGTCGGGGCGTGGGGCGACGCCGCACGCGTGCCGGCTCCGCTGCTCGAGGCGTTCGTCGGTCCGCGCGTCGAGACGATCGTCGAGGACGTCGTCGTCGACGCCGACGCCATGGAGGCGCTCGGGCGCCGTCTCGCCGGCATCCTCGGCGCGGGCGACGTCGTCGTGCTCACCGGCGAGCTCGGCGCGGGCAAGACGACGCTCACGCGCGGCATCGGCGAGGGCCTCGGCGCCGTCGGCACCGTCGCGAGCCCCACGTTCGTCATCGCCCGCACGCACCGCACCGCGACGGTGCCGCTGCTGCACGTCGACGCGTACCGCCTCGGCGACGAGGCCGAGCTCGACGATCTCGACCTCGACGTCGACGCGTCGATCACGATCGCCGAGTGGGGCCTGCCGCTCGTGCACGCCGTGGATGCGTGGCTGCACGTCGAGATCGTGCGCACGATCGGCGGCGACGACGTCGACGAGCCGCGCACCGTGCGGCTCACGGGCCACGGCGACCGGTGGCCCGCATCCCGACTGCTGGCGTTCGCGAGGGGGACCGCATGATCCTGGCCATCGACACATCGCTCGGCACGTCGATCGCGCTCGTCGACGGCGACCGCGTCGTCGCGGCGCGCGACGAGCACGACACCCGCAGGCACGCCGAGGTGCTCGACGTGCTGCTCGCCGACGTGCTCGGCGAGCACCGGACTGCCGTGACGCAGGTCGTCGCGGGCCTCGGCCCCGGCGCGTTCACGGGCCTGCGCATCGGCATCGTCGCCGCCCGCGCCGCCGCGCTCGGCCTGGGCGTGCCGTGGGTCGGCGTCTGCAGCCACGACGCCGTGGGCGTCGCCGAGGCCGGCCTCGTGCAGGTGACGACCGACGTGCGGCGCCGCGAGCGGGCATGGAGCCTGTACGACGGCGGGCAGCGCGTGCAGGGTCCTGCGCTCGCCCCCGCGATCGACGTGCCCGTCGTCGACGGCGCCCGCCGCGTCGACGCCGACTGGATCGGCGCCGCGGGCCTCGTCGCCGCGCTGCACGCCGGAGCCGAGCCGAGCCGCGACGCCATCTACCTGCGCGACGCCGACGCCGTGCCGAGTGCCGGCCCCAAGCGGGTGACGTCGTGATCGCCCTGCGCACCGCGACCGTCGACGACCTCGACGCCGTCATGGCGCTCGAGACGGCGTCGTTCGGGCTGACGGCCTGGGCGCGCGAGACCATGGCCGCCGAGATGGCGAGCCCGTGGGGTCGCTACGTCGTCGCCGTCGACGACGCGGGCGCCGTCGTCGGCTACGTCGGCCTGCGCGCCGTCGGCGTCGAGGGCGACATCCAGACCATCGCCGTCTCGGAGGCTGCGCGCGGCGCCGGCCTCGGCCGCAGGCTGCTCGCCGAGGCGCAGCAGGATGCGCGCGACCGCGGCGTGCAGGAGCTGTTCCTCGAGGTGCGCGACGACAACGCGCCCGCCCGCGCCCTCTACGCATCCGAGGGCTTCGTCGAGATCGGCGTGCGCCCCGGCTACTACCAGCCGGAGGGCGTCGACGCGATCGCCATGAAGAAGGAGCTCGCATGAGGCCGCTCGTGCTGGGCATCGAGACCAGCTGCGACGAGACGGGCGTCGGCATCGTGCGCGGCGACGAGCTGCTCGCGAACGTCGTCGCGTCGTCGATGGACCTGCACGCGCGCTTCGGCGGCGTCGTGCCCGAGATCGCCGCCCGCGCCCACCTCGAGGCGATGGAGCCCACGATCGAGCGCGCGCTCGCCGAGGCCGGCGTCACGCTCGACGAGCTCGATGCGATCGCCGTGACGGCCGGGCCGGGCCTCGCGGGCGCGCTCATGGTGGGCGTCGGCGCTGCGAAGGCCCTCGGCATCGCCGCCGGCAAGCCCGTGCACGGCGTCAACCACCTCGTCGGCCACGTCGCGGCGGATGCGCTCGCCGGCGGTCCGATCGAGCAGGAGACCATCGCGCTGCTCGTGTCGGGCGGCCACACGTCGCTGCTGCACGTGCGCGACATCGACGCCGACGTGGTGACGCTCGGCGAGACGATCGACGACGCGGCGGGGGAGGCGTTCGACAAGGTCGCGCGCCTGCTGGGCCTCGTCTATCCCGGCGGCCCGTCGATCGACGCGGCCGCGGCCGAGGGCGACCCGACGGCCATCCGCTTCCCGCGGGGCCTCACGGCGCCGAAGGATCGCGAGCGGCACCGCTTCGACTTCTCGTTCTCGGGGCTCAAGACCGCGGTCGCCAGGCACGTCGAGCGGTCGGCGGATGCGGGTGAGCTGTCGGTGCCCGACGTCGCGGCGTCGTTCCGCGAGGCCGTCGTCGACGTGCTCGTGACGAAGGCGATCGACGCGTGCGCCCACACGGGCGTGCCGCGGCTGCTGCTCGGCGGCGGCGTCGTCGCCAACCGTCGCCTGCGCGAGCTCGCCGCCGAGCGGTGCGAGGCCGCCGGCGTCGCGCTGCGCGTGCCGCCGCTGTCGCTGTGCACCGACAACGGCGCGATGATCGCGGGCCTCGGCGCGCGCCTCGTCGCCCGCGGCATCGCCCCGAGCGCGCCGGGCTTCGGCGTCGAGTCGACGCTCGACGCCGGCGTCATCCAGATCGCCTAGCCGCGCGCCGGCCAGAGGCGCCGCACAGCGTCGCGTGGCACGCTGGGTGCGTGAGCATCGCACCGCCGCCCGTCGCCGCCGCGCCCGAGGCGCCCGACGCCGCCGCGTACCGCGCGCCGGCGACCGACCTGCTCGCGATGCTCGCGATCGGCGCATCCGCGCTCGGCGTCACGTTCGTGCCCCTGCTCGGCTCGCTCGCCGGCATCGTGCTCGGCGCCATCGCCCTGCCGCGCATCCGCCGCGCAGGTGCGGGCGGCAGGCCGCTCGCGATCGGCGCCATCGTGCTCGGCGCCGTGGGCTTCGTCGCGATGCTCGTCGCCATCGTGCTCTTCGCCGCGAGCTTCGCGACGCTGTTCCAGAACCTGCCGTCGGGCCCGTGAAGCAAGCCCAGGGAACCGATCGACCGGTGCGGTAGCGTGATCCAGTCGCGTCGCACCGCTCTTCGTGACGACCGTGACCAGAGCCTGCCGAGGCAGGCGAGCATCCCTGGAGGGGGACCATGAGCGACCAGTTCTCGAACGGCAGCGAAGACCGCCGGTTCGCGCCGTCGGAGCAGCAGCCCGAGCAGCCCGCATCGGCGCCCAGCTTCGGCCAGGAGCCGCAGCAGCCCGCCGCGAGCGATGCCGGGGCCGGCTCGTGGGGCCAGCCCGCAGCGCAGCCCGAGCAGCCCGCGGCACCCGCCGCGCCCGCCTACGGCCAGCCCGAGCAGCCGGCGACGCCCGCGTGGGGCCAGCCCGCTCCCGAGCAGCCCGCCGCACCTGCGTACGGCCAGTCGACGCCCACGTACGGCCAGCAGCCCGAGCAGGCGGCACCCGCGTGGGGCCAGCCCGCCGAGCAGCAGGCAGCGCCCGCGTGGGGTCAGCCGGCCCCCGAGCAGCCCGCGCAGCCCGCGTACGGCCAGCCCGCAGAGGCCGCACCGGCGTACGGCCAGCCCGCCGAGGCTGCGCCTGCCTACGGCCAGCCCGCCGAGCAGGCGGCGCCTGCGTACGGCCAGCCCGCGCCCGCGTACGGTCAGTCGTCGCCTGCACCCGCCTACGGCCAGCAGACGTCGGCCCCCGCCTACGGCCAGCAGCAGTACGGCCAGCAGCCCGCGTACGGCCAGCAGCAGTACGGCCAGCAGCCCGGCTACGGCCAGCAGTACGGCCAGCAGCAGTACGGTCAGGCCGAGAAGGCGCCGCGCGGCAAGCTCACGGGCCTCACGATCACGGCGATCGTGCTCGCGGGCGTCGGCTTCATCCTGTCGTGGTCGGGCTTCGGCCTGCTGCCGGGCATCGGCGCGATCGTCACGGGCCTCATGAGCATGCGCAAGGCGCCGCAGAACAAGCCGTGGGGTCTCATCGCGATGCTCGTCGGTGCGGTCAGCACGCTCATCACGATCATCGTGATCATCATCTACGCAGTCGTCTGGCTGCCGTGGTTCGCAGCGGGCGGCTCCTTCTAGGCAGCACGCGCACCGCACGATCGCCCCGCCTCGGCGGGGCGTTCGTGCGTTCCGGGGCGGATGCGCGGGCGCGTCAGGCGCGCTCGGCGAGGATCGCCCGGTGCCGGCCGCCGATGCGCGTCGCGACGAGCGTCGCCGACGCGTCGCCGTCGAGCCGCAGCCGCCTGCGCAGGCGGTCGGGGTCGACGTCGGCGCCGCGCTTCTTCACCTCGAGGGTGCCGATGCCGCGGGCGCGCACCTCGCGCTGGATGGCCTTCTCGTCGAGCGGCAGCGTCGCGAGCACGCGGAACCGCTGCGTGAACGGGCTCTCGACGTCGGCGTCGGTCGTGAGGTAGGCGATGCGCTCGCTCACGACGCCCGCGTCGAGCGCGTCGGCGACGGCACCGATGAGGCGCGCGCGGATGACGGCGCCCGCGGGCTCGTGCAGCCACGTGCCGAGCTCGCGCGTCGGCACGGCGTCGGCGTCGGGGGAGCCCGCGAGCTCGTGCGCGCCGTCGGCGTCGAGCACGAGCGCCGACGTGCGCACGCCCTGCCTCGCGAGGGCGCCCGTCCACGCGACGGCCTCCACCGTCTCGCCATCGACCGTGACCCACTGCGTCTCGCCGTCGGCGGGCAGCTGGTCATGGTCGATCGCAGGGCCCAGCTTCACGCCCATGGGCCGCTGCGCCGCGAGCGACAGCACCCACGGCAGCGGCGGCGACCACTCCTCGACCGGCAGGCGGCGGCCGGATGCGTCGCGCCTGGCGGGGTCGGCCCAGATCGCGTCGACGCCCGCGAGATCCGCGTCCTCGGCGCGCCCGTGCGCCACCGACGCCTCGGGCAGCGGTGCGAGGTTGAAGCCTGCGACCGCCGCCGTCACCTCGTCGGCGTCGACGGCGCGCACGGCGCAGCCGGCGCCGGCGATCGCCAGCGCGTCGCCGCCGATGCCGCAGCCCAGATCCGCGACGGTGCCCATGCCGGCGTCGCGCATCCTGCCCGCGTGCAGGGCCGCGACGCGCAGCCGCGTCGCCTGCTCGAGGCCCGCCTCCGTGAACAGCATCGACCGGGCGAACGAGCCGAACTTCGCCTCGCCGCGACGCCGCAGCCGCGCCTGCGTCAGCACCGCAGCGACCAGCGCGCCGTCGTGCCCGCGACGCCGCAGCGTCTGCACGGCCTGCACGGCGCCGCCGAGGTCGTCGAGCGACGACGACACCTCGTCGAGCAGCGCGAGCCCGTCGCGCGAGAGCAGCAGGCGCAGGGCGTCGGCATCCATCCCACCATCCAAGCAGCGAACCCGTCCGCCGACGGCGGACGCGGCTGGCACTCGTGTTGCCCTCGTGCCAGCCGAACGCGTACAGTCGACCTGGCACTCGACGACGTCGACTGCCAATCAGACATCCGACTGAGGAAAGAGGGCACCGTGTCGGTCTCCATCAAGCCGCTCGAGGACCGCATCGTCATCCGCCAGGTCGAGGCGGAGACGACGACTGCCAGCGGTCTCGTCATCCCGGACACCGCCAAGGAGAAGCCCCAGGAGGGCGAGGTCGTGGCCGTGGGCCCCGGCCGTGTCGACGACAACGGCAACCGCATCCCCGTCGACGTCGCCGAGGGCGACCGCGTCATCTACTCGAAGTACGGCGGCACCGAGGTGAAGTTCGGCGGCGAGGAGCTGCTCGTGCTCTCGGCCCGCGACGTGCTCGCGGTGGTCGTGCGCTGACGCACCCCCACCCCACCGCGACGGCGGCACCCGGAATGGGTGCCGCCGTCGCGTCGTTGCAGGCTCGTTGAGAGGACGAGGATGCCGGAGTCGAAGGATGCGGGACGCGGGCTCGCGCTCGCCATCGGCGCGTACGCCGTGTGGGGCGTCGTGCCCATGTACGTCGTGCTCATGCAGGGCATCGGCGCCATCGAGCTCATCGGCTGGCGCGTGCTCGCCTCGCTCGCCGTCGCCGCCCTCATCGTGACGATCGTGCGCGGCTGGGGCGCCGTGCGCACCGTGCTGCGCGACCGCCGCTCGCTCGGCTTCCTCGCCGCCTCCGGCGTCGCCATCCTCGTCAACTGGACCGTCTTCGCGTATGCGGTGCTCACCGGCCACATCATCGAGACGAGCCTCGGCTACTTCCTCAACCCCATCCTCTCCGTCGTGCTCGCCGTCGTCGTGCTGCACGAGCGGCTGCGCCCCGCGCAGTGGGTCGCCGTCGGCATCAGCGGCCTCGCCGTCGTCGTGCTCGTCGTCGCCTACGGGGAGTTCCCCTGGATCGCGGTCGTGCTCGCCGCCGCGTTCGGCGTCTACGGCCTGCTGAAGAAGCAGGTCGGCGCGAAGGTCGACGCCATCACGGGCTTCACGCTCGAGACCGCCGCGACCGTGCCGTTCGCGCTCGCGATGCTCATCGGCTCGTCGATCATCCTCGGCCCCACGATCGTCGAGGTGTCCGGCTGGCAGCAGCTCGCCGTCGTCGGCTTCGGCATCGTCACCGCCGTGCCCCTCATGCTCTTCTCCGCCGCAGCGCGCCGCGTCTCGCTCGCGACCCTCGGCTTCACGCAGTACCTCGCGCCCACGATCTCGCTGCTGTTCGGCTGGCTCGTCATGCACGAGCCCATGCCTGCCGAGCGCCTCGCCGGCTTCGGCCTCGTATGGCTGTCGCTCGTCGTGCTCATGGTCGACCTCGTCGTCGCCGGACGCCGCCGTCGGCGCTCGCCCGTCGTGCCCGAGCCTGCGCCCTAGGGGTCGCTCGCAGGCCGGCGAGACCGGTCCACCTCCTCGCGATCGGACCGTGACCGTACCGCGACCAGACCGTTACACGTTCGTCACGAAACCGAGCCTTCTTCGGTTCCATCCGCGCCTATGGTTGGTCCAACCCCGGCGCGGCCGGGGGCATCTCCCTTGACACGAGGAGCACCATGAAGGCCTTCCTTCGTTCGCGCTCGCGCCGTGCCGCACTGCTCGCAGCCTCCACGGCAGGCATCGTCCTGCTCGCGGCGTGCTCGACCGGCGGCGGCGACAACGGCAGCGGCAGCGGTGACGGCGCCAGCGACGACACGCTCGTCGTCGGCACGATCCTGCCCCAGACCGGCAACCTCGCCTTCCTCGGCCCGCCCGAGTTCGCAGGCGTCGACCTCGCGGTCGCCGACCTCGAGGCCGCCGACTACCCGTTCACGATCGAGCAGGTCGACACGGACTCCGGCGACACGACGACGGACATCGCGCTCCAGTCGGCCAGCCAGCTCATCGACGCCGGTGCCGACGTCGCGATCGGCGCCGCCTCCTCGGGCGTCTCGTTCACGTTCATCGACCAGTTCGTCGACGCAGGCGTGGTGCAGATCTCGCCCGCCAACACGTCGCCCGACTTCTCGGACTA
Source organism: Agrococcus jejuensis (assembly GCF_900099705.1). NCBI lineage: Bacteria > Bacillati > Actinomycetota > Actinomycetes > Micrococcales > Microbacteriaceae > Agrococcus > Agrococcus jejuensis. The sequence goes on along the minus strand of NZ_LT629695.1, from coordinate 1,006,292 downwards.
CGACGACGACGGCTTCTACTGGCGCACCGCCCCCTCGGACGTGCTCCAGGGTCGCGTGCTCGGCAACCTCATGGTGAACAACGGCGCCGCCAACGTGGCGTTCCTGTACATCAACGACCCGTACGGCATCGGCCTCGCCGAGAACGCCGGCGCGGCCGTCGAGGCAGGCGGTGGCGCAGTGGTCGCGTCCGTCCCGTACAACCCGGGCGACACGAACTTCTCGTCGCAGGTGTCCGAGATCCTCGCAGCAGGCCCCGACGCCGTCGGCATCCTCGCCTTCGAGGAGACCGCGAACATCGTCCCCGAGCTGATCTCCACGCAGGGCTACCCGGCGAACCAGGTCTACTTCGTCGACGGCAACCTGTCGAACTCGTACGAGTTCCCGGCAGGCACGCTCGAGGGCACGCAGGGCACGCTGCCCGGCAACCCCGCCGACGACACGTTCCAGTCGCGCCTGCTCGAGGTCGACTCCAGCCTCACCGACTTCTCCTACGCCCCGGAGTCGTACGACGCCGTCATCCTCGCTGCCCTCGCGGCAGCGCAGGGCGGCTCGCCCGACGCCGAGACCATTCGCGACAACCTCCAGTCCGTCTCGGAAGGTGGCACGAAGTGCACCGACGTCGCCGAGTGCCTCGCGCTCATCGCCGACGGTGAGGACATCGACTACGACGGCGTCTCCGGACCCATCGAGTTCGACGAGAACGGTGACCCGACCGAGGCGTACATCGGCATCTACCAGTACGGTGCCGACAACCGCTACACGCTGCTCAACACCGAGTTCGGCTCGCTGACCGAGTAGTCATCGGTTCGGATCTCCGAATCACAGCACAGGACAGAGGGTCCCTGGTCTCGACCAGGGGCCCTCTGGCCGTGTCTGGGGGTGGTTCCGGGGCCGGGGTCGCGGCGGGATGGCGCTCCTCAGCTCAGACACTGCGAAGCGATCGAGGGGTCGTGGCCCAGGGGCCACGACCCCTCGATCGCTTCGCAGAACTCGACACCCCGCACCATCCCACCGCGACCCCGGTCCCTCCGTCGCGCTGGTGGTGGGGGAGGAGCTCCACCCCGAGGGGGAGGGCGCCGCGCGCGTCCGACGTGCTGCCGTGCCTTCCCGGCGCTCAGATCCCTCCCGTGGTCGCCGTGCGCCACTGCGACTGGGCGCCCCGCAGGTGCGCGGGTGTCGTGACGCGTGCGGCCTGCGGCCGCGCGCTCCTCGACCAGCTGCGAGAAGGCGTCTGCAGCAGGTTGAGACACCTCCTTCTTCGCCCCCCAGCTGCTCGAGGAGGCCGCGAGCGCAGCGAGCAGCTGTCACGAGACCGTGTACCTCCCGAGTGCGCTGATCCGCGACGAGGCAGGGGTGACCACCGTCGACGCCGGGGACGGCCGGGCAAAGCCGTCGGCGCGCAGGACGCGCGCGCAGCGCCCCACCCCACCGCGGCCGACCTCCCTCCCTGCGACCGGCGGAGCGCAGCGGTCGCACCACCCTCACCGGGACGCGAGGGATGTGCGGTCGACGGGATGTCGCGGGGTGTCGAGTTCTGCGGCCGGGAGGCGGGGCAGAGGCCCGCAGGGCCTCCGCCCCGCCTCCCGGCCGCAGTGTCTGAGCTGAGGAGCGACGTCCCGCCGGCCGCGCATCCCGGACCAACGACGAAGGCGCCGCACCCGATGGGTGCGACGCCTCCGAACGATCCGTCAGACGACTACTTCGACTCGTCCTTCGACTCCGACTCCGACGCATCCGAAGACTCGTCCCCGACGACAGCATTCGTCGACGTCTTCGCCTTCTCCTCCACATCCGTCGCCAGCGTGCCGAGGTACAGCTCGATGACCTTGGGGTCGTTGAGCATCTCGCGGCCCGTGCCGGTGTAGGCGTCGCGGCCCTGGTCGAGCACGTACGCGCGGTGGGCGATCTGCAGGCAGCGGCGTGCGTTCTGCTCGACCATCACGATGGTCACGCCGTGCTTGTTGATCTCGGCGACGCGCAGGAACGTCTCGTCCTGGCGCACGGGGGAGAGGCCGGCGGAGGGCTCGTCGAGCAGCAGCACCGACGGGTCCATCATGAGCGCGCGGCCCATGGCGACCATCTGGCGCTCGCCGCCCGAGAGCGATCCTGCACGCTGCTTGCGGCGCTTGCCGAGCTCGGGGAAGAGCCCTGCGACGAACTCGAACCGCTCCTTGAACATGCGGGGCTGCTGGAACAGCCCCATCTCGAGGTTCTCCTCGATGGTGAGGGAGGGGAACACGTTGTTGTTCTGCGGCACCATGCCGACGCCCTTGCCGACGAGCCTGTCGGCCTTGAGCCCGGTGATGTCCTCGCCGTTCAGCTCGACGCCGCCGCCGCGCACGTTGACCTGGCCGAAGATCGCCTTCAGCAGGGTCGACTTGCCGGCGCCGTTGGGGCCGATGATGCCGATGAGGTCGCCCTGGTTGGCGACGATCGAGCAGCCGTTGAGGATGTTGACGCCCGGCAGGTAGCCGGCGACGAGGTCCTTCGTCTCGAGCACGACGCTCATGCCTTGTCCTCCTCGCGGGCCGCGACGATCTCCTCGAGCTCCTCGGCGGCCTCCTCCTCGATCTGCTGGATCTCCTGGTTGGTGAGGGTGCCGAGGTCGGTGTCGTGGTGCGCACCGAGGTACGCGTCGACGACGGCCTGGTCCTGCATGATCGACTCGGGCGGACCCTCGGCGACGACCTTGCCCTCTGCCATGACGATGACCCAGTCGGAGATGTGCCGCACCATGTGCATGTCGTGCTCGACGAAGAGCACGCTCATGCCGTCGGCCTTGAGGCCGAGCACGTGGTCGAGCAGCGACTGCGTGAGCGCCGGGTTGACGCCTGCCATCGGCTCGTCGAGCATGACGAGCGTCGGCTTCGACATCAGCGCGCGCGCCATCTCGAGCAGCTTGCGCTGGCCGCCGGAGAGGGAGGCCGCGAAGTCCTCCCGCTTGGCGTCGAGCTTGAAGCGGGCGAGGAGGTCGTCGGCGCGGGCGATGTTCTCCTGCTCCTGGCCCTTCCAGAGGAACGACCAGAAGGCGGAGAAGAAGCGCTCGCCGCGCTGACCCGTGGCGCCGAGCAGCATGTTCTGCAGCACGGTGAGGCGTCCGAGCGACTTGGTGAGCTGGAACGTGCGCACCATGCCGCGGCGGGCGACCTTGTAGGCGGGGACGCCCGCGAGGGACTGCCCCTCGAACGACCACGTGCCCTCGTTGGGCTTGTCGAAGCCGGTGAGCAGGTTGAAGAACGTCGTCTTGCCTGCGCCGTTGGGGCCGATGAGCGCCGTGATGGCGCCGCGGGGGATCTCGACGTGGGCGACGTCGACGGCGGTGAGGCCGCCGAACTGCCGCTTCACGGCGTCGGCGACGACGATCGGGTCGACCTTCGCGCAGCCGGGGCCCACCTCGCCCTGGACGAGGTGGTGGGTCTTCGTGGCGCTAGACATTGAACGACAGCTCCTTCTTGTTCCCCATGATCCCTTGCGGTCGGAAGACCACGAGGACGACGAGGGCGACGCCGACGGCGACGAACGCGAGCTGGCCGGCCTGCGTCGCCGACATGGCGCCGAAGAGGCCGAGATCGTGGAGCTCGCCGATGAGGCCACGCACGAACGACAGCAGGAACCAGAACAGCACGCCGCCGAGCACGGGCCCGAGGACCGTCGCCGCACCGCCGAGCAGCAGCGCCGTCCACACGTTGAACGTGAGGGTGGTGGCGAAGCTGTCGGGCTGCACGGCACGGGGGAAGATGAACAGGATGCCGGCGATGGCGCCGATGACGCCGCCGAGCACGAGCGCCTGCATCTTGTAGGCGTACACGTTCTTGCCGAGCGAGCGCACCGCATCCTCGTCCTCGCGGATGCCCTTGATGACGCGGCCCCACGGGCTGCGCATGAGGCCCCACACGAGGATGATCGCGATGATCACGATGATCCAGCTCACGAGCGTGTACCAGGTGTTGTTCGACAGGTCGAGGAGACCGTCGTTGACGGCCTGGATGTCGCCCTTGAAGTCGGTGCCGCGGATGCCCTGCGAGCCGCCCGTGACCTCGGTGAGGTCCTGGGTGCGCACCGTGAAGCGCACGATCTCGGCGCTCGCGATCGTGACGATCGCGAGGTAGTCGCCGCGCAGGCGCAGCGTGGGGATGCCGAGGATGAGCGCGAACACCGTGGCGGCGGCGATGCCGACGAGCGTCGCTGCGAGCAGCGACAGCGCGGGCGGCCAGCCCCAGGCGTCGGTCGGGTTCACGAGGCTCGTGAAGATCGCGAACGCGTAGGCGCCGATGGCCATGAACCCGGCCTGGCCGAAGTTCAGCAGGCCCGCGTAGCCGAAGTGGATGCCGAGGCCGATGGCGGCGAGCGCGTACGCCGCCGACGAGGCCGAGATGAGCTCGCTGAGCGAGCCGAGCAGGACGTCGAGCATCAGCCGATCCTCTCCTTGCGACCGAGCACACCCTGCGGCCGGAACAGCAGCACGAGGATGAGGATGACGAGGGCCACCGCGAAGCGGAGGTCCGTGGGGAGCCACAGCGTCGACAGCTCGGTGGCGAGGCCGATGATGAGCGCGCCGACGAGTGCGCCGAACGCGCTGCCGAGACCGCCGAGGGTCACGGATGCGAACAGCAGCAGCAGGATGATGAAGCCCATGTCCCAGCGCACGCTCGCGCCGACGAAGTAGGCGTAGAGGATGCCGGAGAGGCCGGTGAGCGTGCCCGCGAGCACCCACACGATGCGGATGACGCGGTCGACGTTGATGCCCGACGCGGATGCGAGGCCCGCGTTGTCGCTCACGGCGCGCGTGGCCTTGCCGATGCGGGTGCGCGTGAGGAAGTACGCGACGCCCAGCAGGATCAGGATCGACACGACCATGCTCACGATGTTCGACACGCGCACGTTGAACGTGCCGAACGAGATGACCGCCGAGTTGTCGACCGCGAGGGTCTCGCTGCCGCCTCCGAAGATGAACTGGAAGAAGTAGCGCAGCGCGATCGAGAGGCCGATCGTCACGATGAGCACCTGCACGAGCCCGACGCGCCTGCGGCGCAGCGGCTTGAAGATGGCGGCGTCGTGCAGCCATCCGAACGCGGCGCTCGCGATGAGCACGCCGATCACCGACACCCAGACGGGGAGGTGCAGCGCGGTCGTGAGCATGTAGAACACGAGGGCGCCGAACGTGAGCATCTCGCCGTGGGCGAAGTTGTTGACGCCGGTGGTGCCGAAGATCAGCGTGATGCCGATGGCGCCGAGGGCGAGCAGCAGGCCGAAGTTGAGGCCGGTGAAGAGGCGCTGGCCGAGCTGCGACCACGAGAAGCGGCTGCCGGAGTCGGTGGACGAGCCGGAGCTCGAGCCCTCGTCCGAGCCGCCGCCGGTCGATCCTCCCGTGTCGAACGAGCCGGGCTCGCCGATCTGGAAGAGCACGCCCTGCGAGTTCGTGGTGCCGATCGTGAAGGGCCGCGAGACGTGCTCGGGGTTCACGGCGAGGCCATCGGGGATGGTCGTCTCGTCGATCGCCACGGTGTAGTCGCCGGGCCCGGGGACGCCGATCGACCAACGGCCATCGTCGCCCGTCGTCGCGGTGCCCTCGAAGCCGTCGGCTCCCGTGGCGGTGATCACGACGCCCGCGAGGGGCGTCTGGGGGTCGGACCTGACGATGCCCTGGAACTGATAGGCCTGGGTCGGGTCGGTCGGTGCCGGCGTGGCGCTGGCCTGGGTCGATCCCAGGCTCAGGGCGATGCCGAGGGCGACGAGCAGCGCAGGGATGGCGAGCCACCACCTGGCCGGTCGGAGCGTCTTCTCCACATGTCCTCCAGTGGTCCGTGGCGCACCCATACGGGAATGCGATAGGCGGGGTGCCTGTTGCACGGTGGAGTCAACATAGCCCGGTTGCCGTGTCGAGCATGTTTCGTCTTCTGCTCGGATCGGCACTCGGGACCGAATCGTTACTCGTACGATGGATGGCGATGGAACTCCGCGACCCGTTCGGCTTCACCGGTCTCACCTACGACGACGTCATGCTGCTCCCGGGCCGCACCGACGTCATCCCGAGCGAGGCGGACACCTCGACCCAGCTCTCCCGGCGCATCCGCCTCGCGGTGCCGCTCGTGTCGAGCGCCATGGACACGGTCACCGAGGAGCGCATGGCGATCGCCATGGCGCGCCAGGGCGGCATCGGCATCGTGCACCGCAACCTCGCGATCGCGGACCAGGCGGCGATCGTCGACCGCGTGAAGCGGTCGGAGTCGGGCATGATCACCGACCCCGTGACGATCGGTCCGGATGCGACGGTCGCCGAGGTCGACGCGATCTGCGGTCAGTACAAGGTGTCGGGCCTGCCGGTCGTCGACGAGGGCGGGCACCTGCTCGGCATCATCACGAACCGCGACATGCGCTTCGTCGGCCGCGAGGAGGCTGCGACGGCGCTCGTGCGCGACGTCATGACGCCCGCGCCGCTGACGACGGCGCCCGTGGGCACGTCGCGCGAGGACGTGCTCGAGATCTTCAAGCGGTCGAAGCTCGAGAAGCTGCCGCTCGTGCACGAGGACGGCCGCCTCGCGGGCCTCATCACCATCAAGGACTTCGACAAGGTCGAGCAGTACCCGTTCGCGACGAAGGACGAGCACGGCCGTCTGCGCGTCGGTGCGGCGATCGGCTTCTTCGGCGACGCGTACGACCGCGCCGAGGCGCTGCTCGAGGCGGGCGTCGACGTGATCGTCGTCGACACCGCCAACGGCGAGTCGCAGGGCGTCATCGACATCGTCACGCGCCTCAAGGGGGACAGCCGCTTCGACGCCGTCGACATCATCGGCGGCAACGTCGCGACGCGCGAGGGTGCCCAGGCGCTCGTCGACGCGGGCGTGGATGCCGTGAAGGTGGGCGTGGGCCCCGGATCGATCTGCACGACGCGCGTCGTGTCGGGCGTGGGCGTGCCGCAGGTGACCGCCGTGTACGAGGCGTCGCTCGCCGCGACCCCCGCGGGCGTGCCGGTGATCGCCGATGGCGGCCTGCAGTACTCGGGCGACATCGCCAAGGCGCTCGTGGCCGGCGCATCCTCGGTCATGCTCGGGTCGCTGCTCGCCGGCACCGACGAGTCGCCCGGCGACCTCGTGCTCATCAACGGCAAGCAGTACAAGTCGTACCGCGGCATGGGCTCGCTCGGCGCGATGCAGACGCGCGGCACGAAGACGTCGTACTCGCGCGACCGCTACTTCCAGGCCGACGTGCCGTCGGACGAGCAGCTCATCGCCGAGGGCATCGAGGGCCAGGTGCCGTACCGCGGCCCGCTCGCGACGGTCGCGTACCAGCTGTCGGGCGGCCTGCGGCAGTCGATGTTCTACGTCGGCGGCCGCACGATCCCCGAGCTGCAGACGAAGGGCCGCTTCGTGCGCATCACGGCGGCGGGCCTCAAGGAGTCGCACCCGCACGACATCCAGATGGTCGTCGAGGCGCCGAACTACCGCCGCTGACCCGTTGCGAGGTGCGCTTCGTGCAATGAGGTGCGCTTCGTGCACCGTGGGCGGTTCCGAGGTGCGGTTGTTGCATTGAGGTGCTGTTGCAACCGCACCCGAATGCAGCAACCCCACCTCGCAACGGGTGGTGCGTCCCTCACAGGCGACGGCCGTCCACAGGCGGTCTCCCGCGCAGGTCTGCTCGCCATCCGGTGACGGATGCTACCGGCATGCCCGACCCGCTCGACATCGTCCAGACCTCGCAGGCGAAGGCGCTCGGCCTCGTCCCCTCGAGATCCCGTGCGCTCCGCCAGATCCGTCGCGGCAGCTATGTCGACGCGACCGCTCAGGACTCGGCAGGTGTCGAGGATCGGTACCGAGCACGTGTGCGAGCGGTCGGCATCGCACGTCCGCGCATCGTCTTCGCGCTGGAGTCGGCCGCAATGCTCCATGGCCTCCCGTTCGGCACGGAGCCGCGGTACGTGTTCAGCACCGGCGACCCGTCGATGTCGGGCGGGCGGGCCGGGGTTCGGAACTCGCATCTGCCGATCCGACCCGAGCATGTCGTCGAGGTCGACGGGCTCCGATGCTCGAGCGTGGCGTGGACGCTTGCCGATCTCGGGCGACGGCGCATCCCCAGCGACGGGATCCCTGCGATGGATGCCGCGCTCGCCACGGGCGTCGTGACGAAGCCCGACATCGAGCGCGCACTGCTGCACCAGAGCAAGCAGGGCAGGGTGCGGGCTCGTTGGTCGATCGCCTTCGCCGATGCTCGGTCGGAATCGGTCGGCGAGTCCCGCAGCCGGGTCGCCATCGCGCTGCTGGGCTTCCCTGTGCCGCAGCTCCAGGTGGTCGTGCGCACGCACCTCGGGGAGTTCCGAGCCGACTTCGGCTGGCGACGCGGCGAGCGTTGGCTGCTCGGCGAGTTCGACGGGCTCATGAAGTACGGCTCGCTCGCAGCTGCCGAGGGGCGCACCGGCGTCGATGCGCTCGTGAGCGAGAAGCGCCGTGAGGATGCGATGCGCGTGGCGTCGGACGTCTGTCGATGGACGTGGGATGACGTGATCCGCCCCGAGCGCCTCGAGCGCATCCTTCGCGCGACTGGCCTGCCGCAGCAGGAGCGAGTGCTGCCGACAGGCGTGCGCCTCCTCTCCTGATCGCGTTCCGAGGTGCGCTTGCTGCATTGAGGTGCGGTTGCAACAGCACCTCAATGCAGCAAGCGCACCTCGAAAGCTTGGACGGCGCACCAGCCGCACCTCGCAACGGGGGAGGGTTGCGGGATGCGAGGACGCGATATATCGTGTTGGACAGGACGCGATATATCGCGAACGAGCGCACACGAGGAGCAGCCATGGACACCACCGAGCACGAGCCGTTCGACGGCACGACGCCCGCCGACTCGAGCGCCGAGCGCTGGACGGTGCGACCGGGCGACACCCGCACCATCACCCTCGAGGGCGTGCGCCGGCTCAAGGTCGGCGTCATCGCCGGCACCGTCGACGTCGTCGGTCACGACGAGCCCTGGGCGCGCGTCGAGGTGCACCGCGTCGACGGCCGCGACCTCGAGATCTCGCTCGACGACGGCGCGCTCACCGTCGCGCATCCGCTGCTGCGCTGGTCGAACCTCATCGACTCGCTCAAGTCGCTCGGCACCGAGCGAGGCCGCGTCGAGGTGAGCATCCTCGTGCCGCGGCACGTGTCGCTCACCTACGGGCAGGTCACGGCGCAGGGCCTCGTCTCGGGCGTCACGGCGGGCGCCGACGTCAGCACCGTCTCCGGCGACGTGCAGCTCGACGGCGTCACGGGCGCCGTGCAGGTCAACACCGTCTCGGGCGACGTCGAGGCGACGGGGCTCGACGGCGACGTGCAGGTGCACGCCGTCAGCGGCGAGGTCACGGTCTCGGGCTCGTCGCGCCGCGTCGGCATCGACACCGTCTCGGGCGACGTCCTGCTCGACGTGCACGGCCCCGTCGACTCGATCTCGGTCAACGGCGTCTCGAGCGACGCGACCATCCGCGTCGACCCCGACGTCGCCCTCGAGGTCGTCACGAACACCGTGAGCGGCCGCGGCAGCGTCGCGGGCGTCGCGATGCCGAGGCGCGGCGGCCGGCACTCGGAGCCCGGCGCGGGCGCGCCCGCCCGCGTGACGCTCAACTCGGTCTCCGGCGACCAGACGGTCGTGCGTCGGTGAGCCCCGTCTTCGCGCACGGCGCGCTGCGCCTCTACCTGCTCGCGCTGCTCGCCGAGTCGCCGAAGCACGGGTACGAGGTCATGCAGGCGCTCGAGCGCCGCTTCGGCGGCACGTACCAGCCGTCGGCGGGCACCATCTATCCCCGGCTGTCTCGACTCGAGGAGGAGGGGCTCGTCGAGAAGCACGCCGACGGGCGCCGCACGCAGTACGTGATCACGGATGCGGGACGCGCGCACCTCGCCGAGCGGCAGGGCGAGCTCGACGCGCTCGAGACCGAGATCGGCGACTCCGTGCGACGCCTCGCGGACGAGGTGCGCGGCGGCGTGCGCGACGCGATGCGCACGCTGCGCGCCGACCTCGCCGCCGCCGAGCGCGACGCGCGGTCGACGCGCTCGTCGTCGCGGCCAGCGAGCGCCCCGGACCCCGAGCCCGCGTCGTCGACGCCGCACGGGCGATCCGAGCCGCGCGCTGACGACCGGGCCGACCTGCGCGCCGCCGTGCACGAGGTCGACCTCGCCGTCACTCGCATGCGCGCCGAGGTGCGCACGCTCGTGCGCGGCGCGTCCGTCACTGCGGCATCCGCCCGCGAGGTGCTGGCGGAGGTGGATGCGGCGGCCGCCCGCATCCGCGCGATCCTCGGTCGCTGACGCTCGCGTCGCCTCGCTCTGCCGTTGCGAGGTGCGCTGCTCGCGTCGAGGTGCGGCTGCAGGCGCACCTCGACGCGAGACGTCCACCTCGCAACGAGAAGTCCACCTCGCAACGAGAAGTCCACCTGGCAACGGGGAATTGGGCGCCCGGCGGTGGCGAGCACATCGCCCTGGGCGAAGCCGCCAGAGGCAGCCTCCGCACGGCACTAGGCTGGAGGACGTGGCGGAGATCGAGCTCGGACTGGCGAAGAGCGCACGACCGGCGTACGGATTCGACGACGTCGCGGTGGTGCCGACGAGGCGCACCCGCGACAGCGACGTCGTCTCGCTCGCATGGCAGATCGACGCGTTCCGCTTCGAGATGCCCGTGCTGGGCGCTCCGACCGACTCGGTCATGAGCCCGCGCACCGCCATCGCGCTCGGACGCGCCGGCGGCCTCGGCGTGCTCAACCTCGAGGGCGTGTGGACGCGCTACGACGACCCCGAGCCGCTGCTCGCCGAGATCGCGGGCCTGCCCGCCGACCTCGCGACGAGCCGCATGCGCGAGATCTACGCCGAGCCGGTGAAGCCCGAGCTCATCCGCCAGCGCCTCTCCGAGATCCGCACGGCAGGCGTGACCGTCGCAGGCTCGCTGAGCCCGCAGGCGGTGCAGGAGCACCAGCAGACCGTCATCGAGGCGGGCGTCGACCTCTTCGTGATCCGCGGCAGCACCGTCTCCGCCGAGCACGTCACGAAGACGGGCGAGGCGCTCAACCTCAAGCAGTTCATCTACGAGCTCGACGTGCCCGTCATCGTCGGCGGCGTCGTCACGTACACGGCGGCGCTGCACCTCATGCGCACCGGCGCGGCAGGCGTGCTCGTGGGCTTCGGCGGCGGCGCGGCGTCGACGAGCCGCTCGGTGCTCGGCATCCACGCGCCCATGGCGACCGCCGTGAGCGACGTCGCCGCCGCGCGCCGCGACTACCTCGACGAGTCGGGTGGCCGCTACGTGCAGGTCATCGCCGACGGCTCGCTCGGCACCTCCGGCGACCTCGTCAAGGCGTTCGCATGCGGCGCGGATGCTGCGATGCTCGGCACGGCGCTCGCACGAGCGACGGATGCGCCGGGCCGCGGCTGGCACTGGGGCCCCGAGGCGCACAACCAGAAGCTGCCGCGCGGCAACCGCGTGCAGGTCGAGCAGGTCGGCGACCTCGAGGTCGTGCTCAACGGGCCGGCGCCCGTCGCCGACGGCACGGCCAACATCGTCGGTGCGGTGCGCAAGGCGCTCGCGACGACGGGCTACAAGGACGTCAAGGAGTTCCAGCGCATCGACGTCGTGGTGGCACCGCGACGCTGACGCCGACGAACGGCGAAGGACCCACTGGGCCCGAAGGATCCCGCAAGGGAAAGGGGAGGCACATGGCAGGCAAGCAGCAGACGACGCAGGCGAAGAGCGTGCGTCGATCGGCCAACCTCGGTCCGGAGGAGCGCGCGAGCGCCCTCGCAACCATGAAGGATCGCGAGCTCGACGTGCTCGTGATCGGCGGCGGCATCGTGGGCGTCGGCTCCGCGCTCGACGCCGTCACGCGCGGCCTGCGCGTGGGCATCGTCGAGGCGCGCGACTTCGCATCGGGCACCTCGAGCCGCTCGTCGAAGCTCATCCACGGCGGCATCCGCTACCTCGAGCAGGGCAACTTCGGCCTCGTGCGCGAGGCGCTCATCGAGCGCGGCCTGCTGCTGCAGCGCATCGCGCCGCACCTCGTGAAGCCCGTGCGCTTCCTCTACCCGCTCACGAACCAGATCGAGCGCGCCTACATCGGGGCCGGCATGGCGCTGTACGACGCGTTCAGCTACACGGGCCTCATGCGTCCGGGCGTGCCGATGCACAAGCACCTGTCGAAGAAGCAGATGCTCAAGCAGATCCCGTCGCTCGACCCGAACGCGCTCGCAGGCGGACTCACGTACTACGACGCGCAGGTCGACGACGCCCGCTACGTCGCCGAGCTCGCGCGCACGGCGTCGTTCTACGGCGCCCACGTCGCGAGCCGCGTGCGCGCCGAGGGCTTCCTCAAGGTCGGCGAGCGCGTCGTCGGCATCCAGGCGCACGACTACGAGACGGGCGAGCGCTTCGAGATCCGCGCGAAGCAGGTCGTGAACGCGACCGGCGTGTGGACGGGCGACACGCAGGCGATGGTCGGCTCGCGCAGCGACTTCCGCGTGCGCGCGTCGAAGGGCGTGCACCTCGTGGTGCCGCGCGACCGCTTCCACTCGTCGATGGGCCTGCTGCTGCGCACCGAGAAGTCGGTGCTGTTCGTGATCCCGTGGGGTCGCCACTGGATCATCGGCACGACCGACACCGACTGGGAGCTCGACAAGGCGCACCCGGCCGCGACGGCCGCCGACATCGACTACATCCTCGAGCACGTCAACTCGGTGCTCGCGACGAAGCTCACCCGCTCCGACGTCGAGGGCGTCTACGCGGGCCTGCGTCCGCTGCTCGCCGCCGCCGAGGGATCGACGACCGCGAACCTGTCGCGCGAGCACCACGTGTCGCACACCGTGCCGGGACTCGTGATGATCGCGGGCGGCAAGTGGACGACGTACCGCGTGATGGCGAAGGATGCGATCGACGAGGCCGTCTCGGCCATCGACGGCAAGGTGCCCGCGTCGTGCACGGAGGACATCCCGCTGCTCGGCGCCGTCGGCTACCGCGCCGCGTGGAACAAGCGCGGCAAGATCGCGAAGGCGTTCGGCCTGCACAAGCACCGCGTCGAGCACCTGCTCAACCGGTACGGCGTGCTGACCGACGACCTGCTCGACATCATCCGCGAGCGTCCCGAGCTCGCCGAGCCGCTGCCGGGCGCCGACGACTACCTCGGTGCCGAGGTGCGCTACGCGTGCCTCGCCGAGGGCGCGCTGCACCTCGACGACGTGCTCGCGCGTCGCACGCGCATCTCGATCGAGGCGTGGGACCGCGGCGTCGCCGCAGCGCCCGTCGCCGCGCGCATCATGGCCGAGGTGCTCGGCTGGGACGACGAGCGCGTCGAGAACGAGATCAACACGTACAACAAGCGCGTCGCCGCCGAGCTCGCCAGCCAGGAGCTGCCCGACGACGAGTCCGCCGACCGCGCCCGCCTCGAGGCGCCCGACATCGTGCCGCTCGGCGCGCTGCCGGTCGTCGAGCCCGTCGGCACCCGCGGCACCTGATCGACAGCGTGCATCCCAGCTTCCTCGACGTCGCGAGGCGCCCCCGATGGATCGGGGCGCTGCTGTTCGCGCTCGCCGTCGCCGCGATCTTCGCCGCCCTCGGGCAGTGGCAGATCGGCCGGGCCGTCGAGCAGGGGCAGGCGGACGAGCGCGACACCGAGACGCCCGTCGCGCTCGACTCCGTCGCCGAGCCGCAGCAGCCGCTGACGGCGGAGGCCGGCGGACGCATGATCGAGACGACGGCGACGATCGATCCCGACTCGTTCCTCACGATCGTCGGCCGCGACCAGGACGGCACGAGCGGCGCCTGGCTCACTGCCCGGGCCATCACCGACGCCGGCGACTCCCTCGCCGTCGCGATCGGCTGGGCGCCCACGCGCGCCGAGGCGGAGGCGGCGATCGACGACGTCGACCTCGACCCGACGACGATCGTCGGCCGCTACCTGCCGAGCGAGTCGCCCACCGTCACCGACTTCGAGCAGGACACGACCGAGGCGATGGCCGTCGGCGACCTCATCAACCGCTGGCCGGGCTTCGACGGCGACGTCTACTCCGGCTACGTCGTGCTCGACGCAGCCCCCGCCTCCCTCGCCACCATCGTGTCGCTGCCACCGCAGCAGCAGACGCAGCTCAACTGGCTCAACGTCTTCTACGCCATCGAATGGGTCGCGTTCGCGCTCTTCGCGTTCTACCTCTGGTTCCGCCTCGTGCAGGATGCGCGCGAACGCGAGCGGGAGGCCGCCGAGGATGCCGCGGCCGAGCCCGCGCCCGAGCAGCCCGCCGCCACCTGACGCCGCCAGCGGGCGGCGATCGGCGGCATCCACCGCCGGTAGGATGGAGCACGTGCCCAGGCCCGTCCAGCAGATCCCGCAGATTCGCAGCGCACTGGCCTTCTACCGCGTGATGGCGTACGTCACCGGCGTGCTGCTGCTGCTCGTCGTCGTCGAGATGGTCGCCAAGTACGGCTTCCACATGGAGATCGAGGCGTTCGGCTCGACAGGCTTCATCGGCCTCGTGCCCGACGGCGCCACCACCGGCATCAACCTCTCGCGCGTCGTGCTCATCGTGCACGGCTGGGTCTACGTCGTGTACCTCATCTCGAACTTCCGGCTCTTCCTGCTGCTGCGCTGGCCGTTCCTCCGACTCCTCGCGATGGCGGCAGGCGGCGTCGTGCCGCTGCTGTCGTTCATCGTCGAGCGCCGCATCCACCGCATCGCCGAAGCCGAGCTCGTCACGCTCGAGCAGCAGGCAGCCGCCTCCTAACGGAAGGACCCGATGGCCGACACCTCCCAGCGTCCCGTCCTCGTCGTCGACTTCGGCGCCCAGTACGCGCAGCTCATCGCCCGCCGCGTGCGCGAGGCCGACGTGTACTCCGAGATCGTGCCGTCGACCATCACCGCCGACGAGGTGCGCGCCAAGTCGCCCGCCGCCATCGTGCTCTCCGGTGGCCCCTCCTCCGTCTACGCCGAGGGCGCCCCGCGCCTCGACCCCGCCATCCTCGAGCTCGGCATCCCGACGTTCGGCATCTGCTACGGCTTCCAGGTCATGGCCGCCCAGCTCGGCGGCACCGTCGCCCGCACCGGCAACCGCGAGTACGGCTCCACCGCCGTCACCGTCGGCGACGCCGGCACCCTGCTCGCCGGCCAGCCCGACGCGCAGACCGTGTGGATGAGCCACGGCGACGCCGTCGCCACCGCCCCCGAGGGGTTCGAGGTGCTCGCCTCCACCGTCGACACCCCCGTCGCCGCCTTCGAGCACCGCGAGCGGAAGATGGCCGGCGTGCAGTGGCACCCCGAGGTCAAGCACTCCGAGCACGGCCAGCGCGTGCTCGAGTCGTTCCTCCACGACATCGCAGGCCTCGCCGGCGACTGGGACTCCGGCAGCATCATCGACGAGCAGGTGCAGCGCATCCGCGAGCAGGTCGGCACCGACCGCGTCATCTGCGGCCTCTCCGGCGGCGTCGACTCCGCCGTCGCCGCAGCCCTCGTGCACAAGGCCGTCGGCGACCAGCTCGTCTGCATCTTCGTCGACCACGGCCTGCTCCGGCAGGACGAGCGCGAGCAGGTCGAGCAGGACTACGTCGCCTCCACCGGCGTGCGCCTCGTCACCGTCGACGCGCGCGAGCAGTTCCTCACCGCGCTCGCCGGCGTCACCGACCCCGAGACGAAGCGCAAGATCATCGGCCGCGAGTTCATCCGCTCGTTCGAGCAGGCCGAGCGCGACCTCGTCGCCGAGGCCGCCGCCGACGGCGAGCCCATCCGCTGGCTCGTGCAAGGCACGCTCTACCCCGACGTCGTCGAGTCCGGCGGCGGCACCGGCACCGCCAACATCAAGTCGCACCACAACGTGGGCGGCCTGCCCGACGACCTGCAGTTCCAGCTCATCGAGCCGCTGCGCGCCCTCTTCAAGGACGAGGTGCGCGCCATCGGCCGCGAGCTCGGCCTGCCCGAGGTCATCGTCGGCCGCCAGCCGTTCCCCGGCCCCGGCCTCGGCATCCGCATCATCGGCGAGGTCACCGAGGACCGCCTCGACACCCTCCGCCGCGCCGACGCCATCGCCCGCGCCGAGCTCACCGCCGCCGGCCTCGACGGCGACATCTGGCAGTGCCCCGTCGTGCTGCTCGCCGACGTGCGCTCCGTCGGCGTGCAGGGCGACGGCCGCACCTACGGGCACCCCATCGTGCTGCGACCCGTGTCGTCCGAGGACGCCATGACCGCCGACTGGACGCGCCTGCCCTACGACGTGCTCGCGAAGATCTCGAACCGGATCACGAACGAGGTCGAGGAAGTGAACCGCGTCGTGCTCGACGTCACGTCGAAGCCTCCGGGGACGATCGAATGGGAGTAGTGGTGGCTCCGCGCTGATCGCGCGGGGACGTCGCTCCTCAGCTCAGACAACGCAGACGACCGGAGGGGGTCGCGGACTAGCGTCCGCGACCCCCTCCGGTCGTCTGCGTAACTCGACACCCCGCGACGTCCCCGCGCGATCGGCGCTCGGCCTCGCGCGGGCGGTGGGGCTGCGGCGGCTGGCGCTCGCTTCGCGAGCGGCGGCCGCCGAGGTCCTCTGGAGGGGAACTTCGTGTCGTGTCGATCTCTCGGGGGCTCGTTCGACGTCTTGGTGAGGGATGCAGTGGGCAGCCCGGACGAGGAGACTGATCGACATGCAGTTCATGCTCATCATGCGAGATGACGACGCCGCCGCGATCGAGCGGCGAGACGGGGACGTCCAGACGATGATGGCGGCCATGGGGGCGTACAACGATCGCCTCGAGGCCGCTGGGGCACTCGTCACCGCCGTGGGGTTGGATGCGCCCTCCCGCGGAGCGGTCGTGCACTTCGGTGGGGTGCCGCCGATGGTGACCGACGGGCCGTACGGGGAGATCAAGGAGCTCTTCAACGGGTTCTGGATCGTCGAGGCCGCCGACCTCGCCGCCGCCACCGCCCTCGCCGCCGACGCGCCGCTCGCCGCCGGCATGCACCTCGAGGTGCGGCGCATCCACGGCGACGCCGACCTGCCCGCCTGACCGGGAAGACCGCTCCTCAGGGAGCGGGAGGGACGTCTGTCGGGCTCGGGATGCGCACGTCGGTATCGTCGTGGCGTCCCCCACCGACCGACGAGGAGCATCCGCATGCCCGCGCACGACCCCGCAGCCGCAGCACCCGAGTCGACGGGAGCGAGGGTCGGACGCATCGCGGGCACGTGGTTCCCGCTCGTCGTGCTCGCCGCCGGCGCCCTCGCGGTGCTCGTGCCCGCGCCGTTCACGTGGCTCGGCGCGTGGGTCAACCCGCTGCTCATGGTCATCATGCTCGGCATGGGCATGACGCTGCGCGGCAGCGACTTCGGCATCGTCGCCCGCAAGCCGTTCGCGCTCGTGATCGGCATCCTGGCGCAGTTCATCATCATGCCGCTCACGGGCTTCGCGCTCGTGACGGTGCTCGACCTCGACCCGGCGATCGCGGTCGGCGTCATCCTCGTCGCCGCCGCACCCGGCGGCACGGCGTCGAACGTCATGGTCTTCCTCGCCAAGGGCGACACGGCCCTCTCGGTCGCGATGACGACTGTGTCGACGCTCGTCGCGCCCGTCATCACGCCGCTGCTCGTGCTGTGGCTCGCCGGCAGCTACCTGCCCGTCGACCCGGTCGGTCTCTTCGTGTCGATCGTGCAGATCGTCATCGTGCCGATCGTCGTCGGCCTGCTGCTGCGCCGCTTCCTGCCGCGCTTCGTCGAGCGGATCGTCGAATGGATGCCGCTCGTGTCGGTGATCGGCATCACGCTCGTGGTGCTCGCGGTCGTGTCGGGCTCGGCCGCGACGATCCTCGCGTCGGGGCTCGCGATCCTCGGCATCGTCGTCGTGCTCAACGGCGTCGGCCTCGCGCTCGGCTACGTCGCCGCCCGCGCCGTCGGCCTCGAGGAGCCCGCACGTCGCGCGGTGTCGGTCGAGGTCGGCATGCAGAACTCCGGCCTCGCCGCGGGCCTCGCGCGCACGCACTTCACGCCGGAGGCCGCCGTGCCCGCCGCGATCTTCTCGGTGTGGCACAACGTGTCGGGCTCGCTGCTCGCGTCGTTCTGGTCGCGTCGCCCGCCGAAGGGCGCGGCGCCGGCCGAGCGCGCGGACGCTGCGGCGAGCTAGCGCGCCGACTCGCGTCAGGCCGGCCGGCGCCGGTCGGTGCGCTCGGGCAGGTCGGCGAAGCCCGCCGACCGGTAGGTGGCGATGCCGCGCACGTTCGACGACGGCGTGCACACGAGCGCGCTCGACGCGCCGAGGTCGCGCAGCACGATCGCGGATGCGACGGCGATCGCGGTGCCGAGCCCGCGGCCGCGATGGTCGCGGTGCGCGCCGAGCGGCTCGAGCACGCCCGGGCGTCCCGCGCCGGCCGACCAGACCGTCGCCGCAGCGACAGCCGTGCCGCCGGCGTCGCGCACGAGCAGGCAGCGCGCATCCGCGTAGGCCGGGCCCGCGGCCATCGCGTGCCATGCATCCGTGTCGAACGAGCCGCCGTCGAACGACGCGCGGTGCACGGCGACGCGCTCGTCGGCAGTCGCGGCGTCGACGAGCTCGATGCGCAGGCCGTCGGCGAGCGGCGGCACCGGCGCGGCGAGGTCACGGCGCAGCGGCTGCCAGGCCTCGTCGGGTGTCCAGCCGCGCGCGGCGAGCACGTCGTGCAGCACGGCGTCGGTCGACGCCTCGATGCTGCTCGCCTCGGCGAGCCCGTCTGCGAGGTCTGCGGCGATTGCCTCGGCCGTCGCGACGTCGACCTGCAGGTGTGGCTCGATCGCGATGCGCAGCACCGGCCCGTCGAGCATGCCGAGCGCCACGAGCGCGCCGTCGCGGTGCCACGTGCGCAGCGAGCCGGCGAGCGCCTCGGCGCCGAGGCGCTGCTGCCAGCCGAGGTCGCCGGGGTGCAGCTGCAGGGCCGCGTCGTCGCGCTGCCACGCCGCGAGCTCGGCGACGAGCGCGGGCAGGTCCGACGCGGAGGGGATCATGCATCGATCGAACCACGGATCCGCACGCGCGACACGCCCGGGATGCGCGTTCCGGAGTCGCCGTCGACTCGTGCCCAGGGTGCACGACGTCCTGGATGAGAGGGTCGACCGACGGCCCCGCACCCGAGAGGATCGGACCCATGAAGTACATGCTCATCATGCGCAGCACCGCCGAGGCCATCGAGGCGTCGAAGGACATCGACTTCGACGAGGTCATCGCCGCGATGGGCCGCTACAACGAGTCGCTCATCGAGGCGGGCGTGCTCGTGGGCGGCGACGGCCTCGCCGACGCATCCGAGGGCTTCGTCGTCGACTTCGACGAGACGCCCGCGCTCGTCACCGACGGTCCCTACGGCGAGATCAAGGAGCTGTTCAACGGCTTCTGGATCCTGCAGGTGTCGTCGAAGGAGGAGGCCGCGGAGTGGGCGAAGCGCTGCCCGCTCGGTCCCGGATCGAAGCTCGAGGTGCGTCGGGTCACCGACGAGTCGGACTTCGACCCCGACAACGAGTGGATCCAGAAGGAGAAGGAGTGGCGCGCCGAGGGCGAGCGGAAGGCCGCCGAGCAGGCGTGACCGGCCCCGACCGCGAGGCATCCCCGGCAGGCGACGACGCCGCCGGGGATGCCGCGCGTCGCGCCGTCGCCGCCGTGTGGCGCATCGAGGCGCGCCGCATCGTCACGACGCTCACGCGCCACGTCGGCGACTTCGCCCTCGCCGAGGACCTCGCGCAGGAGGCGCTCGCCGACGCCCTGCGGCAGTGGCCCGCCGACGGCGTGCCGGCCAACGGCGGCGCGTGGCTCACGGCCGTCGCGAAGCGCAAGGCCATCGACCACTGGCGCAGGCGCGAGCGCCTCGACGCCCGCGTCGCATCCATCGCCCACGACCTCGAGCTCGAGCAGGCCGACGCCGCCGACGCCGTGCCGTGGGACCTCGAGTCGTCGCTCGACGACCAGCTGCGGCTCATGCTCATCGCCTGCCACCCCGTGCTCGGCCCCGAGGCGCGCGTCGCGCTCACGCTGCGCACCGTCGCAGGTCTCTCGACCGATGAGATCGCCGCCGCCTTCCTCGTCGCGCCCGCCACGATCCAGCAGCGCATCGTGCGGGCGAAGCGCGCGCTGGCGGATGCCGGTGCCGCGTTCGAGCTGCCGGAGGCCGACGCGCTGCCCGAGCGGCTGCCCGCCGTGCTCGCGTGCATCTACCTCGTCTTCACCGAGGGGCACGCGGCGACGGCGGGCGACGGCCTCATGCGCGGCGAGCTCGTGCGCGAGGCGCTGCGGCTCGGCCGGGCGCTGCAGGCGATGCTGCCGCGCGAGCCCGAGGTGCACGGCCTCGTCGCCCTCATGGAGCTCACGGCGGCGCGCATGCCCGCGCGCCTCGACGCGCACGGCGAGCCCGTGCTGCTCGCCGACCAGGACCGCGCGCGCTGGGATCGCGGCGCGATCGCCCGCGGCCGCGCGGCGCTCGAGCGCGCCGACGCCGTGCGCATCGGCCGCGGCATCTACGCGCAGCAGGCGGCCATCGCCGAGCAGCACGCCATCGCGCGCCGCTTCGAGGACACCGACTGGCGCGCGATCGTCGAGTGCTACGACGGGCTGCTGACCGCCGGGCCGTCGCCGATCGTCGAGCTCAACCGCGCCGTGGCCGTCGCGATGGCCGACGGTCCGGAGGCCGGGCTCGCGATCGCCGACGCCATCGAGGCATCCGGGCGCCTCGCGGGCCACCACCTCGTGCCGTCGGTGCGCGGCGAGCTGCTCGCGCGACTCGGGCGCACGGAGGAGGCGCGCGCGGCGCTCGAGGAGGCTGCTCGGCGCACGCGCAACGCGACCGAGCGGGCCGTGCTGCTGGCGAAGGCGGCGACGGCGCGCTGATCGCGCCCTCGACGCCGCCTGCCCCGAGGTCTACCGTCGTGGACGACGGAAGGAGCCGCGATGCCGCTGCGCTGGTACACCGTGGTCGTCGAGACGACCGATCCCGCACGCCTCGGCCGTTGGTGGGGCGAGGCGCTCGACTGGCAGATCGTGCACGAGGCCGACGACGAGCTCGTGATCATCCCCAGGTGGGCCGACGAGATCGGCCCGAAGCTCACGTTCCATCAGACGCCGCCCGGCCTCGTGTTCGTGAAGGTCGACCACGAGAAGACCGGCAAGAACCGCCTCCACATCGACCTCGCGCCGCACACGAGCGACGACCGCGACGCCGAGCTCGCGCGCCTCGAGGCGCTCGGCGCGACGCGCATCGACGTCGGTCAGGGCGACGTGCCGTGGACGGTGCTCGCCGACCCCGACGGCAACGAGTTCTGCGTGCTCGCGTCGCGCGACTGGTGACCTACCAGGGCGCCTTGCCGTAGTCCTTGAGGAAGACGCCGTAGAGGTCCTCGCCGGCCTCGCCGCGCACGATCGGGTCGTACACGCGCGCGGCGCCGTCGACGAGGTCGAGCGGTGCGTGCCACCCCTCGGCGGCGATGCGCAGCTTCTCCTGATGCGGGCGCTCGTCGGTGATCCATCCGGTGTCGACCGCGGTCATGAGGATGCGGTCGGTCTCGAACATCTCGGGCCCGCTCGTGCGGGTGAGCATGTTGAGCGACGCCTTCGCCATGTTCGTGTGCGGGTGTCCGGCGCCCTTGTACCGGCGGCCGCCGAACTGGCCCTCCATCGCCGACACGTTCACGACGTACGCACGGCGCGCGCCCGCCTGCACCGCGGCGCGCATCGAGGCGCGCAGGCGCGACACGAGCAGGAACGGCGCCGTCGCGTTGCACAGCTGCACCTCGAGCATCTCGAGCGCGTCGACCTGCTCGACCGTCTGCGTCCACGAGTTCGTCGTCTGCAGATCGGGCAGCAGGCCGCCGGCGTCGACGGCCGTGCCCGCGAGGTGCGCGTCGAGGCTCGCGTGGCCGGCGCGCAGCGCGAGCGCCGTCATCGACGCCGCCGTGTGCACCGCCATGGCGTGCTCGAGCGACTCACCCTCGTGGTGCGGCGTCGCGTGGCCGTCGAGCGCTCCGGCGATGGATGCGGGATGCACCGACGAGATGCCGTCGAACGTCGTCATCTCGGGCAGCGCGAGGTCGGTCGGCAGCGGCGCCGACTCCTGGTCGACGAGCGCCGAGTAGGCGCCGGGGGAGCGGCGCACCGTCTGAGCGGCGTTGTTGATGAGGATGTCGAGCGGCCCGGCGGCGGCGACGTCGTCGGCGAGCGCGACGACCTGCGTGGGGTCGCGCAGGTCGATGCCGACGATCTTCAGCCGATGGATCCAGTCGCTCGCATCCTCCATCTGCGCGAAGCGCCGCATCGCATCCTTGGGGAAGCGCGTCGTGATCGTGGTGTGCGCGCCGTCGCGCAGCAGCCGCAGCGCGATGTACATGCCGATCTTCGCGCGGCCGCCCGTGAGCAGCGCACGCTTGCCCGTGAGGTCGGTGCGCTGGTCGCGCTTCGCGTGGCTGCGGGCCGCGCACTCGGGGCAGAGCCCGTGGTAGAACGCGTCGACGAGCGTGTACTCGCGCTTGCAGATGTAGCAGCCGCGCGCCTTGCGCAGCTCGCCCGCGAACGCGCCCGTGGCATTCGAGACGAGCGGGATGCCCTTCGTCTCGTCGTCGATGCGCATGGGCGAGCCGGTGGCGGTCGCCTCGATGACGGCGCGGTCGGCCTTGCGCTCGGCCCACGTCTTCGCCTCGCGCCGCGTCTTCTTGAGCCGCTTCTGCAGCAGCCACGCGGCGCGCTTGATCGTCACGAGGTCGGGGTCGTCCTCGGCGAGGCCCTCCGCCTCCTGCAGCACGCGCAGCGCCGTCGCGAGGTCGTCGGGATCGAGGCTCGCAGGCGTCTGGTCGTCGGGGTCGGGCACCTGTCGAGGGTACTCGCGTCGCGGCTGCTAGTTGCTGCCGCGCACGATCGCGATGATGCGCAGGATCTCGACGTACAGCCAGATGATCGTGGCCGTGATGCCGAACGCCGCCTGCCAGCCGTACTTCGCCGGCACGCCGCGCTGCACGCCGATCTCGACGTTGTTGAAGTCGAGCATGAGCGAGTACGCGCCGAGGGCGACCGCGAGGATGCCGAGCGCGACGCCCCACGGGATGCCGATGACCGGGATGAGCGCCGAGCGCACGCCGAACGGCTCGGGCGTGACGCCCGTCCACATGAGCACGAGGTTCACGAGCGAGAACAGGCCGTAGCCGATCATCGCGATGAAGAAGAAGCGCGTGAGCTTGGGCGTGACGCGCACGATGCGGAACGCGTACAGCGCGAGCGTCGCGGCGAACACCGAGGCCGTGCCGATGAGCGCCTGCAGGATGATGCCCGACAGGCCCAGCTGGCCGAACTCCATCCAGGCGCTGATGCCACCGATCGCGAGACCCTGCGCCGCGCCGTAGGCGAGGATGAGGCCGCGGCTCGGCTCGCGCTTGAACGCGTTGACGAAGCCGAGCACGAGGCCCACGACGAGGCCGGCGACCATGAGCATCGTCATGATGCCGGAGTTGCCCGTGACGACCAGCGCGATCTGCAGCACGAAGCCCGTGGCGACCGCTGCGAGCGTCGCGAGCGTCTTCATGATGACGCCGTCGTAGGTGAGGCGGCCCGTGTCGGACGACGTCGCCGACGGGCGGTCGTACATCTGGCCGAGCTGCTCGGGCGTCGGAGCGCCCTGCTGCTGGAAGCCCTGCTGACCCTGACCCTGCTGCGGCGCGTAGGTCTGGCCCGGCACGTAGGCGCCGTCCTGCTGCAGCTGCGCTGCTCGCTGGGGATCGCGCGAGAAGGCGGGGGAGTTCGAGAAGCCGAAGCCGGCCATGGTGTGCACTCCTGTTCGGGAATGGAAGTCCTCGCCCAGAGTAGCCGCGGAGGCCATGGATTGCCTGTGTCCGCATGGCCGTTCGCCGCGGGCGGAGGGTGCGCGTGGCGGGGTCGCACGCGGGGCTAGCCTGGTCGCGTGACCAGGCCACTCGTCGTCGCCCACCGAGGAGCCAGCGGCTACCGCCCCGAGCACTCCGAGGAGGCGTACCGCCTCGCCGCCCGCCTCGGTGCCGACGCCATCGAGCCCGACGTCGTCGCGACGAAGGACGGCGTGCTCGTGCTGCGCCACGAGAACGAGATCTCTGGCACGACCGACGTCGCCGCACGGCCCGAGTTCGCATCCCGTCGCACGACGAAGGAGATCGACGGCCACCAGCTCACCGGCTGGTTCACCGAGGACTTCACCTGGGACGAGCTGTCGCAGCTCGCCGTGCGCGAGCGCCTGCCCCGCATCCGCCAGTCGTCGGCGACCTTCGACGGGCAGCTCGGCATCCTGCGCCTGAGCGACCTGCTCGACATCCTCGACGAGACCGGCCTCGGCATGGTGCTCGAGGTCAAGCACGCCACGTACTTCCAGTCGATCGGGCTGCCGCTCGACGACCTCATCGCCACCGAGCTGCGCGACCGCGGCTGGGCGTCGACGCCCGAGCGCCTCGTCGTGGAGTCGTTCGAGCAGGACGTGCTGCGGCGCCTGCGCGCTCGCGACGTCGCCGGCCGCTACGTGTACCTCGTCGAGCACGGCGGCGCCCCCGCCGACGCCGTCGCCGCCCTGGGGTCGAAGGCGCCCACCTACGCGTCGCAGCGCACCGACGCGGGCCTCGCCGAGATCGCGGCGCAGGGCTTCGACGGCATCAGCGTCGACAAGAAGGTGCTGCTGCAGGAGAGCGGGGGCGCCGTGCGCGTCACCGACCTCGTCGACCGCGCCCACGCCGCCGGCCTGCAGGTGTTCACGTGGACGCTGCGGCCCGAGAACCGCTTCCTCGCCAAGGGCCACCGCCGCGGCCCGCTCGCCTCGCAGTGGGGCGCGTGGATGCAGGAGTGGGACATGCTGATCGGCGCCGGGCTCGACGGCATCTTCGCCGACCACCCCGACCTCGCGATCTTCGCCGCCGACCGGGCCTCGGGCACCGGTCGGGCTCGCTGACGCCGCGGCGTCACCCGAACGCGCCGCGGCGCGCCTGCGCGCCGCCTGCGATCCCCCTGCGCGCCACCGGTCGTTCACCGACCGTTCGCCGCGCATCCCGAGGATGCAGAGGTCCCCCACAGCACAGGAGATCCTGCAGTGCACAAGCGCGTCCTCTCCGTCGCAGCCCTGACCGCCGTCGCCCTCGGCTCGGTCACGGTCGCGACGCCGGCCTTCGCGGCCGACTCCGACATCCGCATCAACGAGGTGCTCTCGAACCCGCCCGCCGGCTACGCGTTCGAGGACTTCGTCGAGCTCACGAACGCCGGAGCCGAGCCCGTCGACGTCTCGGGGTGGATCCTGCGCGACAGCGTGGACACCAACGCGCTCGTCATCCCCGACGCCACGGTCATCGCACCGGGCGAGTACCTCGTGCTCCGGCCCGACGTGCCCGGCGGCTTCGGCCTCGGCGGCACCGACGCCGCGCGCATCTTCACGTCGGACGGGACGTTCGTCGACGGCTACTCCTGGACCGCGCACGTGCGCTCGAACGGACGCATGCCCGACGGCACCGGCGCATTCGTCGCCACCTTCCCCACGCCCGGTGCCGCGAACGCCACCGAGCCGCCCGCGCCCGAGGAGGCGCCCGAGGTCGTCATCAACGAGGTCCTCTCGCGCAGCGAGGTCGACGGCTACGCCGACTTCATCGAGCTCATGAACGTCGGCACGACGCCCGCCGACCTCACCGGCTGGACGCTCGGCGACTCCGACCTCACGAACGTCGTCGCGATCCCCGCGGGCACGACGCTCGCGCCCGGCGCCCTCCTCGTGATCGAGCCCGACGCCGGAGCCGACGGCTTCGGCCTCGGCGGCACCGACGCCGCCCGCCTCGTCGACGCCGACGGCGCCGAGGTCGACCGCGTCGACTGGACAGGCCACGCCGAGAGCATCGGCCGCCTGCCCGACGGCATCGGCGCGTTCGCACCCGCCGAGCCCACGCCCGCCTACCCGAACGTCGAGCGCGCCATCGACTCGCCCGTCGTGATCAACGAGGTCGACACGAACGGCCCCGAGGGCGACTACGTCGAGCTCGCGAACCTCGACACGACGAATCCCGTCGACATCTCGGGGTGGACCATCACCGACAGCGGACCCGCGACGCTCACGATCCCCGAGGGCACCGAGATCGAGTCGGGCGGCCTGTGGTTCACCGCGACCGAGCCGTCCTTCGGCCTCTCGGGCAACGACCGCGTCGTCGTGCGCGACGCCGAGGGCGCCGTCATCGCCGCGTACGGCTGGACCGGCGGCCACTCGCCGACCTCGTTCGGTCGCTGCCCCGACATGACCGGTCCGTGGGGCGACACCGCCCAGTCGACGCCCGGCACCGCCAACCGCTGCGGCGACCTGCCCGAGGTCGATGCGCAGCCGTGGCCCTTCGGTCAGACGGTCGCCGACGCCATCGCGCCGAACACGTTCGGCGACGACACGTCCGGCCTCGACCTCGGCCCCGACGGCACCCTCTGGGTCGTCAACAACGGCCTCGGCGAGCTGTACGCGATGACGGCCACCGACGGCGTGTACGCCGTCGACGCCACCTGGACGATGACCTACCCCGACGGCTCGGGCCTGCCCGACTCCGAGGGCGTCTCGGTCGTCGACGACGGCTCGCTGCTCGTCGCCACCGAGCGCAACGACGACGCATCCGACGTCTCGCGCCCGTCGATCCTGCGCATCGTCGCCGGTGCCGAGGGCGTCTCGCCCGCGACGCACGAGTGGAACCTGTCGGGCATCACCGGCCCGATCGGCGCCAACGGCGGCCCCGAGGCCGTCGAGTGGATCTCCGATGCCGACGCCGTGCGCCTGGGCGTCGTCGGCGCCGACGGCCAGCCGTACGACCCGGCGGCCTTCGGCCCGCACCTCGGTGGCATCGCCGCGGTCGCCGTCGAGTCGACGGGCCTCATCCACCTCGTCGTGCTCGAGGAGGACGGCGGCATCACGCTGCTGCAGACCGCGCAGCCCGACGCCGACGTGCGCTCCGTCATGAGCCTCGACTGGCGCGACGGCGGCAACGAGCTCTGGGCCCTCTGCGACGAGGTCTGCGGCAACCGCTCGTCGCAGTACGCGTTCGTCGACGGCGTGCTCGGCGTGCAGGCGATCTACGCACCGCCCGCCGCGATGAACCCGTCGTTCACGAACGAGGGCCTCGCGATCCAGTGGTGCGAGGCGAACCCCGCCGCCGTGCCGACCGTGCTGTGGGCGTCGGACTCCGCGCACGACGGCATCTCGCTGCGCATGGCGGCCGGCGACGACTGCGTCGCCGCCGAGCCCGAGCCGTCGCAGCCCGCGCCCACCGACCCGACGCCGACGGCTCCCACGCCGACGACGCCGCCCGTCGCGGGCGACGAGGCGGACGACCAGGGCGGCACGCTGCCGCAGACCGGCTCGGAGGGTGCCTTCGGCTTCGTCGCGCTCGCGCTGCTGCTGATGGCTGCTGGTGCCGTGCTGGTCGGTCGTCGGGCGGTTGCTCGGGACTGAGGTCCTTGCTGAGGGGCGGCGGGCTCGGATGTCGCTCCTCAGCTCAGACAACGGAGACGACCGGAGGGGTCGAGGCCTGGCGGCCTCGACCCCTCCGGTCGTCTCCGTAACTCGACACCCCGCGACATCCGAGCCCGCCGGCGCATCCGGAGGAGGGGATGCTGCGCGCGCGTCCCAACGCCGAGGTCCTACTCGGCGGACTCAGCGTGTGCGGTGGTCACCGAAGGTCCCCGGTCGCGAGGGCGCCGCAGGACCGCTCCTCGAGGTGCGAGCGGAGCGAGCCTCGAGAGGTGCCCGCGTGATGGCGGATCCGGCCCGGCGCGTCGGTGGTGCGCCGTAGGCTGGTGGGCGACATGACGGATCTCTGGGGGCTCGACGACGCTCCGCTCGTGCCGACGCCCATCGGGCGCGGCGGCTCGGGCGCGCCCGGCGTCGACGACGCACTGCTCGACGGCCTCAACCCGCCTCAGCGCGAGGCGGTGCTGCACCGCGGACCCGCGCTGCTCATCGTCGCCGGCGCCGGCTCCGGCAAGACGCGCGTGCTCACCCACCGCATCGCCGGCCTGCTGTCGACGCGCGAGGCGTGGCCGAGCCAGATCCTCGCCATCACGTTCACGAACAAGGCCGCAGGCGAGATGCGCGAGCGCGTCTCGTCGCTCATCGGCGACGAGGCCCGCGGCATGTGGATCTCCACGTTCCACTCCGCCTGCGTGCGCATCCTGCGCCGCGAGGCCGAGCAGTTCGGCTTCAAGCAGTCGTTCACGATCTACGACTCCGGCGACACCCGCGCGCTCGTGAAGCGCCTCATCAAGGACTCCGGCGCCGACACCCTCGGGCTCACGCCCGGCGGCACCGCATCCAAGATCTCCAAGGCGAAGAACGACCTCCACGACGTCGACTCGTACCGCGAGACCGCCAACCTGTCCGACCCGCGCGAGCAGGCGTTCCTCGAGATCTGGCGCCGCTACGACCACGAGCTGCGCCGTGCGAACGCGTTCGACTTCGACGACCTCATCGGCCAGGTCGTCTACCTCTTCCGCGCCTTCCCCGTCGTCGCCGCGCTCTACCGCAAGCGGTTCCGCCACATCCTCGTCGACGAGTACCAGGACACGAACCGCGCGCAGTACGCGCTCATCCGCGAGCTCACGCAGCCCGTGCCGGCCGGCACGCTGCCCGACCAGCGCGGCGAGATCCCCGGCGCCTCCCTCACGGTCGTCGGCGACTCCGACCAGTCGATCTACGCGTTCCGCGGCGCCGACATCCGCAACATCGTCGAGTTCGAGCGCGACTTCTCCGACGCGAAGGTCGTGCTGCTCGAGCAGAACTACCGCTCGACGCAGCACATCCTCACCGCCGCGAACTCGGTCATCAAGCACAACTTCGACCGCCGCGACAAGAACCTCTTCACCGACGAGGGCGACGGCGACCTCATCGTCGGCTACACCGGCTACTCCGGCCACGACGAGGCGCAGTTCGTCGCCGACGAGATCGTCACGCTGCAGACGCAGGGCATGCCGTGGTCGCAGATCGCCGTGTTCTACCGCACGAACGCGCAGACGCGAGCGCTCGAGGAGATCCTCATCCGCTCCGCCATCCCCTACAAGGTGATCGGCGGCACGAAGTTCTACGAGCGGGCCGAGATCAAGGATGCGATGGCGTACCTCGTCGCCGTCGCCAACCCCGACGACGCCATGAGCCTGCGCCGCATCCTCAACGTGCCCAAGCGCGGCATCGGCCCCGCGACCGAGGCGTCGCTGCAGTCGTTCGCCGACGAGCACGACATCACGCTGCGCGACGCGATGCGCCGCGTCGACGAGCTCGGCTTCGGCCCCAAGGTGACCGGGGCCATCCGCACGCTGTCGACGCTGCTCGACGGGCACTCCGACGCGCAGAACCCCGACCCCGGCACCGTGCTCGCCGACCTCATGGGCCGCACGGGCTACCTCGACCAGCTGCGCGCCTCGCCGGATGCGCAGGATGCGGCGCGCGCCGAGAACGTCGAGGAGCTCATCGCCGTCACGAAGGAGTTCCGCAAGGCGAACCCCGAGGGGTCGCTCATCGACTTCCTCACCGAGGTCGCCCTCGTCGCCGCCGCCGACGAGCTCGACGACTCCGAGGGGCAGGTGTCGCTCATGACCCTGCACACCGCCAAGGGCCTCGAGTTCGACGCCGTGTTCATCACGGGCGTCGAGGAGGACCTGCTGCCGCACCGCATCTCGGCCAACGAGCCCGGCGGTCCCGCCGAGGAGCGCCGCCTCTTCTACGTCGGCGTCACCCGCGCCCGCAAGCGCCTCTACCTGTCGCTCGCCATGACGCGCGCGCAGTTCGGCGAGGTCACCGTCGCCATGCCGTCGCGGTTCCTGCAGGAGATCCCCGCCGAGCTCATCGACTGGCGTCAGTCGCCCGGCTTCGTCAACGGCCGCGGCGGCTCGCAGTCGCGCGCGCTCAACGCCCGCCAGGGTGGCGCCCGGCAGGGTGCGCTCGGCACGGGCGGCTTCAGCGGCCGCTCCGGCTCCCGCTACCCCGACGCGCAGCCGCCCGGCGAGAAGAAGGCGTTCCCCAACACGATCGCCGAGGTGCGGGACAACTCCGACCTCGAGCTCGTGCCCGGCGACCGCATCCGGCACAAGGACTTCGGCGAAGGACGCGTGTCCGGCGTGACCGGGGCTGGGGCGAAGCGGGTGGCGGAGGTGCAGTTCGATGCGGTCGGCAAGAAGCGTCTGTTGATCAAGATCGCGCCGATCGAGAAGCTGTGAGTCCTTGGTCGGGTCGAGGGTGGCTGGGCCGCGTCGGGCGGGGATGTCGCTCCTCAGCTCAGACAACGCCGGAGAGCGGAGGGGGTCGTGGCCTGGGGGCCACGACCCCCTCCGCTCTCCGGCGTAACTCGACACCCCGCGACATCCCCGCCCGACGCGTGCGGGCGGATCCATCCGTGGGGGTGGGGCTGCGCGCGCGTGCCGGTGCGACTGACCTGCTCGGCGGTCTCGGCGGGTTCGGGGGTTGGCGGGCGTCCTGCGGCCCGGCGTGATCGCGGGTGCGCGGGTCTCGTGACGCGTGCTCGCTGCGCTCGCGCGCTCCTCGACCAGCTGCGAGGAGGCCGCCTGAGAGGGGCGGCGCGCGTCCTCGCAGCTGGTCGAGGAGGCCGCGAGCCCCCTGGGCGAGCAGCCGTCTCGAGACCCGCGCACCACCAGCACGCCGAGCGCAGAGGCCCCTCGCCGACCACCGGCTCCGCCGAGGCCGCCGTGTCGGATGGCTTCGCCGGGACGCGCGCGCAGCGCCCCCTCTCTGGGGACCGAAGGCGGCGTGCTCGGATGTCGCGGGGTGTCGAGTTACGGAGACGACCGGAGGGGGTCGAGGCCGCCAGGCCTCGACCCCCTCCGGTCGTCTCCGTTGTCTGAGCTGAGGAGCGACATCCGAGCACGCCGCCGCCCCGCTCAATGCATCACGACGGCGGATCATCCTTCCGACCGAACCGCCGACGCCGCTCCGTCGGGATCGACGTCGTCGACAGCGCACCCCGCTCGACCTGCGGGTGCGGCTCATGCGACTCGATCGTCTCGTCGAGCGTCGCGATCGACTCGGTCGACGCCGACTCCGTCTCGGCTGCCAGCGTCGCCTCGAACTTCGCGCTGCGGCGTCGCAGCCACAGCGACAGGCCGATGATGACCACCGCGAGCACGTAGGCGACGATCGCGAACGGCGAGTGCACGAGGTAGGCGGGGTCGCCGACGCCGAGCTGCATCGACTGCCGCAGGCGCTCCTCGGCCATGGGGCCGAGGATGGCGCCGACGACGAGCGGCGACACGGGGAAGCCTTGGCGGCGCATGAAGAATCCCATGATGCCGAGCACGAGCAGCACGACGACGTCGAACGTGGTGAAGTTCGCCGCGTACGCGCCGAGGCCCGCGAAGGTGAGGATGCCTGCGTAGAGGTAGGGGCGGGGGATCTGCAGCAGCTTCACCCAGAGCCCGACGAGCGGCAGGTTCAGCACGAGCAGCATGATGTTGCCGATGTAGAGGCTCGCGATGAGCGCCCACACGAGCGGCCCTTGCGTCTCGAACAGGCGCGGGCCGGGCTGGATGCCGTACGTCTGGAACGCCGACAGGATGATCGCCGCGGTCGCGGTGGTGGGGATGCCGAGCGTCAGCAGCGGCACGAGCACGCCGGCGGCAGCGGCGTTGTTCGCCGACTCGGGGCCGGCGACGCCTTCGATGGCGCCCTTGCCGAACTGCTTCTTGTACTCGCCCTTCGCGAGGCCGCGCTCGGTCGCGTACGACAGGAACGTGGCCACGTCGGCGCCGCCGGCGGGGATGGTGCCGATGGGGAAGCCGATGGCGGTGCCGCGCAGCCACGGCTTCCACGAGCGCGCCCAGTCGGAGCGGCGCATCCAGGTGCGCCATCCGCGGGTGATGGGGATGAGCGGGATCTCGCCGTTGCGCAGGCGCGAGCCGACGTAGAGCGCCTCGCCGAGGGCGAAGAGGCCGACGGCCACGAGCACGACGTCGATGCCGTCGGTGAGCTGCGGGATGCCGAGCGTGAAGCGCGACTGGCCGGAGATGGAGTCGACGCCGACGAGGCCGATGAGCAGGCCGATCGCGAGCGACACGAGGCCGCGCCACACGCTGGAGCCGAAGAGGGCGCCGACGGTGAGGAACGCGAGCATCATGAGCGCGAAGTAGTCGGCGGGGCCGAGCGACACCGCCCAGCGGGCGACGGTCGGGGCGACGAGCGTCAGCAGCGCCGTGGCGATGGTGCCGGCGATGAACGAGCCGATCGCCGCCGTCGCGAGGGCTGCGGCGCCGCGGCCGGCGCGAGCCATCTTGTTGCCTTCGAGCGCGGTGACGATCGACGCGGACTCGCCCGGCGTGTTCAGCAGGATCGACGTCGTCGACCCGCCGTACATGCCGCCGTAGTAGATGCCGGCGAAGACGATGAGCGCCTGCGTCGGCTCGAGCGCGTACGTGATGGGCAGCAGCAGCGCCACGGTCATGGCGGGGCCGATGCCGGGCAGCACGCCGACGGCGGTGCCGACGAAGACGCCCAGCAGGGCGAACAGCAGGTTGATGGGCTGCGCGGCGGCCGCGAAGCCCTCGAGGAGGAGAGTGAGGCTATCCAAGGGGGATCCAGCCGGTGAGGGTGCCCGTGGCGGGCAGCGAGAGTCCGAGGAGGCTGCCGAACAGCAGCTGGGTCACGACGCCGAGGCCGAGGCCGACGAGCACGGCGATCCACCACTTCTTGGCGCCGAGCGCGATGGCGGAGGCGCCGAAGAGCACGGTGACGGCGAGCGGCCACCCGAGGTGCGGGATGGTGAGCACGAGCGACAGGAACGCGAGCGCGACGACGCCGGTGGTGACCCACGACGTGCCGTGCTCGAGGTCGACGTCCTCGCCTTCCTCGGCCTCGCCGAAGCGGCCGCGCAGCTGGCCGACGAGCACGCCGATGCCGGCGACGAGCAGCAGCCCGCCGACGACGTAGGGGATGACGCGGGCGCTGAGCGTCGTCGCCTGCCCGCCCTGCGGGATCTGCGTCGTGAGCACGAGCGTCGCGATCGCGAGCGCGATGACGACGCCCACGACGACCATGGCCTCGACCCGGTGCGCTCGAGGGTGCACGCGGGGCGAGGCCGGCGCACCCTCGACGGGTGCGCCGGCCTCGACGGTCACGAGGTCAGGCCGATCGTGCGCAGGGTCTCCTGCGTCAGCGTGATGTCCTCGTCGAGGAAGGTGCTGAACTCGTCGCCCGTGATGAACGCGTCCGTCCAGCCGTTCGTGTCGACGGACTCGGCCCACGAGCCGGCGTCGTGCATCTCGGTGATGAGGTCGACGAGCGCCTGCTGCTCCTCGGCGCTGATGCCGCCGGGGGCGATGAGACCGCGCCAGTTGGTGATGGCGAGGTCGATGCCCTCGTCCTGCAGCGTGGGCGCGTCGGGCAGGAGGATCGACGGCTCGGCAGACGAGACGGCGAGGGCCCGCAGGTCGCCGGACTCGACGGACGGGGCGAACTCGCCGACGCCCGAGATGCCGACCATGGCGGTGCCGCCGAGCAGCATCGTGAGCGCCTCGCCGCCGCCGGAGTTGGCGATGTAGTTGAGCGACGTGGGCACGTCGGCGGGGTCGACGCCGCCCTCGATGAGCAGCTGGCCGGCGAGGATGTGGTCGATGCCGCCTGCCGAGCCGCCCGTGACGGTGACCTGGGGGCCGTCCTCGACGATGGCGTCGACGACGTCCTGCACCGACTCGAACTCGCTGTCCGCGGGCACGACGATGACGAGGGGCTCCTCGGTGAGGCGCGCGATGGGCGTCATGTCCTCGATGCGGTTCTGCGAGGCGTTGGTCTCGACGGCGCCGACCATGACGGAGCCCGTGACCATGACGGTCGTGTACTCGGTCTCGGTCGCGAGGCTCGCGAGGCCGACGGTGCCGCCGGCGCCGCCGATGTTCGTGACGGGGGCGGAGCCGACGAGGTCGTCGCCCGTGAGCGCTGCCGAGACGGCGCGGGCCGTCTGGTCCCAGCCGCCGCCGGGGTCGGCGGGTGCGATGACGCCGAGCGTCGAGATCTCGCCGGGTGCCGCGTCGGCGTCGCCGCCGCCGGTGCCGCCCGAGGAGCACGCGGCGAGCGCGAAGGCCGTGAGACCCGCGGCACCGATCAGCAGGGTGCGGCGCAGCCGCAGGGGGTGAGCGTCGTTGGTCATGTGTCGATCGCCTCTCATCGTCGAGCGCCCGGCGCCGTGCCGGGTCGCGATCTGGGGAGACCATAGGGACGCGGATGCGGCGGCAGCGCGTTGCGTGCGAAACGCGTCGTTTCGGTCGTTTCGGTCCTCGGCCGAATGCGTCGCGGGGCCGATTCGGGCCTACCATCTGCTCATGGCTCGAGCGATGGCGCTGCGGGGCCGCCTCGCGCGGCCGTTCGCGCTGCTGCGCGCCATGCCGCTGCGACGCCAGCTCGTGCTGCTGCAGTCGGCCATCATGCTCGTCGTCATGCTCGGCGCGACCGGCGGCGCCGTGGTCATCCAGGAAGCGCAGATCCGCGAGGCCTACAAGGACCGCATGATCGGCGTCGCCTTCTCGGTCGCGCAGCTGCCGACGGTGCTCGACGCGTTCGACGATCCCGATCCGTCGGCGACCATCCAGCCGATCGCCGAGCTCATCCGCACGTCGTCCGACGTCACGTACGTCGTCGTGACGAACGTCGACGGCATCCGCTACTCGCATCCGAATCCCGAGCTCATCGGAGAGCCGGCGTCGACGCCGCCGACGGCTGCGCAGACCGGCGACGTGTGGATCGGCACCGAGACGGGCACCCTCGGCCAGTCGTGGCGCGTGAAGGTGCCGATCTTCGGCCCCGACGGCGAGGTCATCGGCCAGGTGTCGGTCGGCACGCTCGAGTCCGAGCTGCAGGCCGACCTGCTCGGCTCCATGCGCACGCTCGCGGTGTGGCTCGTCATCGCGGCGATCGTGGGCGTGCTGCTGGCGACGTGGGCCGCCAGCGTCGTGCGGCGCCGCATCCACGGCGTCGAGCCCGACGAGATCAAGGCGATGCTCGAGACGCGCGACGCGACGCTGCACGGCATCCGCGAGGGCATCGTCGTCGTCGGCGACGACGGCCGGATCGTGCTGTGCAACGATGCCGCCGCCCGCCTGCTCGACGTCGAGGTCGACGACGCCGTGGGCGAGCCGCTCGACGGCGTGCTCGACGCCGACCTCGCCGGGCTGCTCGCCGACGACGGCCAGCGCCTCGTGCTCGCGGGCGAGCGCGTGCTCGTCGCGCACGCCGATCCCGTCGTCGTGCACGACCGCACGGTCGGCAGCGTCGTCATCCTCGTCGACCGCACCGAGACCGACGAGGCGCTGCGCGCGCTCGCGGGTGCGCAGTCGGCGGCCGAGGGGCTGCGGGCGCAGCGGCACGAGTTCGCGAACACGCTGCACACCATCGGCGGCCTCATCGAGCTGGGGGAGTCGGATGCGGCGCTCGCGATGGTGCGGCGCGAGGGCGACGGCGGCGCGATCAGCGGCGTCGAGGAGTCGGGCATCCACGACCTCGAGCTCGCGGCGCTCGTGCTCGCGAAGCGCGCCCGCGCGCGCGAGCTGGGCGTGCGGCTCACGGTCGACGCGTCGGGGCTCGCCGCGCCGTTCGCCGCCGACGGCGCCGACCTCGTGACGATCGTCGGCAACCTCGTCGACAACGCGCTCGACGCCGCCGGCATGCAGGGGCGCGTGCGCGTCACGCTGTCGAGTTGCACGGGCGCGGACGCCATGGGCCGCATCGTCGTCGAGGACGACGGGCCGGGCGTGCCGGTCGCCGAGCGCGCCGCGATCTTCGAGCTCGGCCACTCGTCGAAGGGCGAGGGCCGTGCGCGCGGCTACGGCCTCACGCTCGTGCGGCGCGTCGTCGCCCGGCTCGGCGGCGACGTGCGGGTCGACGACGCCGACCTCGGCGGCGCACGCCTGACGGTCACGCTGCCGGTGCATGCGCGAGCGGATGCGCGGGTGCGGCCATGAGCATCGTGCTGCGCGCGCTCGTCGTCGAGGACGAGCCGCAGGTCGCGATCGTGACACGCGGCTTCGTCGAACGGCATCCGGGATTCCAGGTCGTCGCCGTGGCGCCGACGGGCGAGCAGGCGCTCGACGCCGTCGAGACGCTCGCGCCCGACGTCGTGCTGCTCGACGTGCACCTGCCCGACATCTCCGGCCTGACGGTGCTGCGCCGGCTGCGGTCGCGCGGCAGCCGCGTCGAGGTCGTCGCCGTCACGGCGGCGCGCGACCTCGAGACCGTGCGCCTCGCGCGCACGCAGGGCGTGCGCCACTACCTCGTGAAGCCGTTCGACATGCAGACGCTGCACCAACGGCTCGACGACGTGCACCGCGCCGTCGTGCAGGAGCGCGCGCTCGCGGCATCCACGCTCGACCAGGCCGGCATCGACGCCGTGCTCGGCAGCTCGTCGGCGGGGCCGCGCCTCGTGCGCAAGGGCGTCAACGACCGCACCCTGCAGACCGTCGAGGCGGCGCTCGCCGAGGCGGGGTCGGATGCGTCGGCGGCCGAGGTCGCCGAGCGCATCGGCATGTCGCGCGTGAGCGCGCGCCGCTACCTCGAGCGCCTCGTCGAGCTGGGCGTCGCTCGCGTCGAGCCGCGCTACGGCTCGGCGGGCCGGCCCGAGCACCGGTACACGGCCACCGGCTCCTGAGCGGCCCGACCGCTCAGATCGCGACGCGCAGGATGCGGTCGTCGTCGGTGCCGGGCGTGCCGTTCGCGTCGCGATTGCTCGTCGTGACCCACAGCGACCCGTCGGGCGCGAGCGCGACGCAGCGCAGGCGGCCGAGCTCGCGGTCGAACGCCTTCTGCGGCGTGCCGGCGCCGTCGCCCGCGAGGGGGATGACCCACAGGCCCTGGCCGCGCAGCGCGCACAGGTAGGCGACGCCGCGGTCGATCTCGAGCCCCGAGGGCGAGCACTCCGACGTCGGCCACGTCACGATCGGGTCGACGTAGGCGGGGTCGCCGCCCGCGCCCTCGACGGCCGGCCAGCCGTAGTTGCCGCCCGGTTCGATGCGGTTGAGCTCGTCGGCGGTGTCCTGCCCGAACTCGGCGGCCCACATGCGGTCGCCGTCCCATGCGAGCCCCTGCGGGTTGCGGTGCCCCAGCGACCACACGCGCGTGCCGAACGGATTGCCCTCGGCGGCCTGCCCATCCGCATCCAGACGCAGGATCTTGCCTGCAAGGTCGTTCGGATCCTGCGAGCGCGAGCCGTCGGCGGCGTCGCCGACGGTGACGTAGAGCATGCCGTCCGGACCGAAGCGCAGCCGGCCGCCCTGGTGGTTGCGAGCGAGCGCGATGCCCTCGACGAGCACCTCGGGCGTGCCGAGGCCGCCGTGGAACGGCATGCGCACGAGCCGATTGTCGGCCTCGCTCGACAGGTAGGCGTAGAGCGCCGACTCGTCGGGCGACAGCGCGAGCCCCAGCAGGCCGCCCTCGCCCTGCGGTGCGACGCCCGGCACGACGCCCACCTCGTCGACGCCGCCCGAGCCGTCGACGCGCAGCACGCGGCCCGTGGCGCGCTCGGAGACGAGCGCGGCGCCGTCGGCGAGGAACGCGAGCGACCACGGCACCGCGAGGCCCGTCGCGATCGTGCGGTCGACGGTGGGGAACGCGGGCGGCGTGGCCGCGGGCGTCGTCGCGACGGCGTCGGCCTCCTCGTCGCCGGAGGCGTGGACGGTCGGATCGGTCGGCGCGCAGGCCGTGAGGCCGAGGCCGGCGCCGAGCATCCCCGTGAGCATGGTCCTGCGAGTCAGGGTCATGCGGCCCGACGCTACGGGCGGCGGCACGGATGCGGCAGGGGGTTCCGCTCGCGCCGCACGTGTGGATGCGCCCGCGAGCCCGGATGCGTCAGAGCACGAACGTGAACGTCATCGCCACGAGCGCCGCGAGCGCCGCGATCCAGATGACGGGGCGCAGCCGGTTCGCCATCGTGCGCGACGGGCGGTCGTCGTCGAACTCCGAGAACGCCGGGTCGAGCTCGGGCGGGATGCGGTCGCGCTCGTGCTCGTCCCACGGGTCGCGCTGCTGCTGCATCCCCCCAGCGTGCCAGGCGGGGCTGCCGCTCGCCACACGGGTACGCCACCATGGTGGGGATGCACGCAGACACCTCAGGGGACGCGACGCTGCGACCCGACGCCATGCACGAGATCTCCGACGGCACGCGCGAGGTCGTCGACCGCGTCCTGCGCTATGCGCGCGACCGCGCCCTGTACGAGCGGGTGCCGCTCGATCGGGCGCTGCCGCCCGACGAGCTCGCCGCCCAGGCCGGGGCCGCGATCACGGCCGACGGCATCGGCGCCGAGCGCGCGACCGCGCTGTTCGCCGACGTGCTCGCCCCCGCGTGCCTCTCGACCGACCACCCCGGCTACGTGTCGTTCATCCCGTCGGCGCCGAGCAAGGCGGCGATCGCGTTCGACCTCGTCGTCTCCGCATCCGCGATCTACGGCGGATCGTGGATGGAGGGCGCGGGCGCCGTGCACGCCGAGAACGAGGTGCTGCATTGGCTCGCCGGCGAGTTCGGCCTGCCGGAGGGCGCCGGTGGCGCGTTCGTGCAGGGCGGCACGATCGGCAACCTCTCGGCGCTCGTCGCCGCGCGCGACGCGTACCGTCGCCACCGCGGCGCGATGGACGACGCCGCACCCGTGCGCCTCGCGGTGGTGTGCAGCGCAGAGGCGCACTCGTCGATCGCCTCCGCGGCCTCCGTCATGGACGTCGACGTCGTCGGCGTGCCCACCGGCGCCGACGGCCGACTGCACGGCGACGCCGTCGCGGCGGCGCTCGACGCGCACCCCGGCGTGTTCGCCGTCGTCGCCACCGCCGGCACGACGAACTTCGGGATCGTCGACGACATCGCCGGCATCGCACGCGCCGCGAAGGACCGCGGCGTGTGGCTGCACGTCGACGGCGCCTACGGCCTCGCCGCCATGCTCGTCGACGAGCTGCGGCCCGCGTTCGCAGGCGTCGAGCTCGCCGACTCCCTCGTCGTCGACCCGCACAAGTGGCTCTTCGCACCCTTCGACGCGTGCGCGCTGCTCTACCGCGACCCCGCCGGCGCGCGCCTCGCGCACACGCAGCACGCCGAGTACCTCGACACCCTCACCGAGTCGGCCGACTGGAACCCCTCCGACCTCGCCGTGCAGCTCACGCGCCGCTCGCGCGGCCTGCCGCTGTGGTTCTCGCTCGCGACGCACGGCACCGAGCAGTACCGCGCGACCATCCGCCACGGCATCGACGCCGCCGCCGCGATCGCCGACGACATCGAGCAGCGCCCGCACCTGTCGCTCGTGCGCCCGCCGCAGCTGTCGGTCGTCGTGTTCCGCCGCGAGGGATGGACGCTCGCCGACTACCAGCGGTGGTCGGATCGGCTGCTCGACGAGCAGCGCGCGTTCTGCGTGCCGTCGTCGCACGCCGGCGAGCCCGTGCTGCGCTTCGCGATCATCAGCCCGCTCACGACGATCGACGTGCTCAGGGACATCCTCGACACGCTCGACTGAGTCGGCGGCCCTCGTCGGCCGCGGTCAGCGGGCGGCGCGGATGGCGTCGACGAGCGCGCGCGGCGTGCCGCGCCACACGGTGCCGTGGCCGGGCACGACGACGTCGGCGTCGACCTGCGCGAGCCGAGCGAGGGATGCGTCGGCCTCGGCGAGATCGTCGGTGAACGGCGTGAGCTGCGGCGTCGTGTCGCCCGTGAGCACGTGCCGCGTCGTGAGCGCGTCGCCCACGGCGACGACCCGGTGCTCGGGCAGCAGCACCGCGATCGACCCGGGCGAGTGGCCCGGCATGCCGACGACCACCGGCGAGCCCGGCAGCGGCAGCACGTCGCCGTCGACCACGGTGCGCACCTCGCCGAGGTGTCGAGGTCGGATGCCCTTCGTGAGCATGGTCGCCACGAAGCCGAGCGCTGCCCCGAGCCGCCATGGCGGCATCGGGTTCGACGGAGCGGGCTCGTCGCCGCGCGTACGGGCAGCATCGGCCTCGTGCACGTAGACCGGGACGCCGTGCTCGACGCGCAGCGCCTCGGCGAAGCCGATGTGGTCCTGGTCGCCGTGCGTCAGCACGACGCCGCGCACGTCGGCCTCGGTGCGGTCGAGCGCGCGCAGCGCACGCCGCAGGTCGCGGCGGTGGCCCGGCAGGCCGGCGTCGACGAGGGTGAGCCCGTCGTCGGCGACGACGAGCAGGAAGGCGACGCGGTCGTCGCCGATGCGGTGGAGGCCTGGGGCTAGCTGCATGGTGCGGAGCGTAGTCCTGGGTCTGGTCGGGCTCGTGCGATTGACGGGGGGACGTCGTGGGCGGATGTCGCTCCTCAGCTCAGACACTGCAGGCGAGCGCGGGGCTCGAGGCCTGGCGGCCTCGAGCCCCACGCTCGCCTGCAGAACTCGACACCCCGCGACATCCGCCCACGCCGTCGGTGGGTGCGGGGCAGCAGCGGGTGGGGTGGGGCTGCGCGCGCGTCCTGGTGCGCCGCGACCTTCCCGGCGGGCTCGACGACCTCTCGGCTCGAAGCGGTGCGATCGCGCGCAGGTGCGCGAGGGTGCAGGTGGCGCCGCTGGTCAGCGCGGCGGGAGCTGCTGCAGCACCCAGCGGTTGCCGTCGGGGTCGGCGAACGAGACGAAGCGGCCCCACGAGAGGTCGTCGACGCCCTCGGCGGCGACGCCGCGGGCGCGCAGGTCGGCGAGCGCCGCATCCGCATCCGGGATCACCGCCTGCACGTTGCGCATCGTGCCCGGCTCGTCGTCGCTGATGCCGAGGCCGAACGCGATCGAGCACGCCGAGCCCGGCGGCGTCACCTGCACGAAGCGCAGCGACTCGGAGACGGTGGAGTCGTGGTCGACGTGCCAGCCGAGGGTGTCGCCGTAGAAGGCGACGGAGCGGTCGACGTCGGCGACGGGCACGAAGACGAGCTCGATCCTGACCTCGAGGGCGACGGCGCCCTCGGATGCGGTGGTGTCCATGGCCAGACGCTACGCCCGACCACCGACGCCCGACAGGGGCGGCTAGACGACGTGCGTGCCGAAGAGCGTGCCGATGACGTACGTGATCGCGAGGGCGCCCACGCCACCCACGAGCACGCGCACCATCGCGCGGCGCTTGCCGGCCGCGCCGATGCGCGCCGCCGTGAAGCCCGTCGCGAGCAGCGCCACGACCACGGCCGCCACGATCGACCACGGCGCCCACGACGTCGGCATGAGGATGGCGGCGAGCAACGGCACGAGCGCGCCGGCCGAGAACGCGGCAGCGGATGCCGCAGCGGCGGCCCACGGGTTGTTCGGCGACTCGTCCTCGTCGAGGCGGTACTCGATGTCGAGGTGCGCCTTCAGCGGGTCGGCGGCCGACAGCTCGCTCGCCACGAGGTGCGCCGTGCGCGGCGTCAGGCCGCGCAGCTCGTACATGTGCGCGAGCTGCGCCTCCTGGCCGACGGGGTTCGAGGCGAGGAAGCGGCGCTCGCGACGGATCGCCGCGCGCTCGCTGTCGCGCTGCGACGACACCGACACGTACTCGCCGACGCCCATCGACAGCGCGCCGGCGACGAGCGCCGCCGTGCCCGCCGTGAGGATCGCGCCGGCCGATGCGCCCGACGCGGCGACGCCGACGATCAGGGCGGCCGTCGACACGATGCCGTCGTTGGCGCCGAGCACCGCAGCACGCAGCCACGACAGCCGCGAGGCGGTCGACTCGACCGGCCGGGGCATGTCGGGGTGGCGGTGCAGGGCGGGGTCCATGCCTTCCATGGTCCGCGCATCCACGCCCCCGCGCGACGGGGGCCGACCTGCCATCTCGCCGGTGCCGGGGCCGAAGGATGCGACTTCGGTCCACCGAATCCTCGGCGTCGCCGAGGGGTGCGGCGCGACCGCGCGGCGTGCTCGCCGTCGCGACCGTGCTCGGCGGGCTGCGCGACGTCATCCGTCGCACGCGTCGCCGAGCGCGCAGCGCATCCACAGGCATCCGCAGGCGAGCGCAGGCCCGCTACCACACGGTGCCGGCGCGCAGCGCGACCGGGCTAGGCTGGTCGGCGGCCCCCACTCCCAGCAGAAGGAATCCGGTGGATCTCTACGAGTACCAGGCCAGGGACATGTTCGAGTCCCATGGCGTTCCCGTCCTCCAAGGCATCATCGCCGACACCGCAGAGGAGGCCGAGGCGGCAGCCCGCTCGATCGGCACCCCGGTGGTCGTCGTGAAGGCCCAGGTCAAGACCGGAGGCCGCGGCAAGGCCGGCGGCGTCAAGGTCGCGAAGAGCCCCGAGGAGGCCCGCGCCGCAGCGGAGGCCATCCTCGGTCTCGACATCAAGGGCCACACGGTCCACCGCGTCATGGTCGCCGCGGGCGCGCAGATCGAGGAGGAGTACTACTTCTCCGTGCTGCTCGACCGCGCGAACCGCTCGTACCTCGCCATGTGCTCCTACGAGGGCGGCATGGAGATCGAGCAGCTCGCCGAGGAGCGCCCCGAGGCGCTCGCCAAGGTCGAGGTCGACCCCGCCGTCGGCATCACGCTCGACGTCGCCCGCCGCATCGTCGCCGAGGCGAACTTCCCCGCCGACGTCGCCGAGCGCGTCGCCCCCGTGCTCGTCACGCTCTACGGCGTGTTCGAGAAGGAGGACGCGACGCTCGTCGAGGTCAACCCGCTCGTGCAGACGGCCGACGGCGCGATCGTCGCCCTCGACGGCAAGGTCACGCTCGACGAGAACGCCGAGTTCCGCCACGAGGGCCACGCTGCCCTCGAGGACAAGGCAGCAGCCGACCCGCTCGAGGCGAAGGCCAAGGAGTCGGACCTCAACTACGTCAAGCTCGACGGCCAGGTCGGCATCATCGGCAACGGCGCAGGCCTCGTCATGTCGACGCTCGACGTCGTCGCGTACGCAGGCGAGCAGTTCGGCGGCGTGAAGCCCGCCAACTTCCTCGACATCGGTGGCGGCGCCTCGGCAGAGGTCATGGCGGCCGGACTCGACGTCATCCTCGGCGACGACGACGTGAAGAGCGTCTTCGTCAACGTCTTCGGCGGCATCACCGCATGCGACGCCGTGGCGAACGGCATCGTGCAGGCGCTCGCCATCCTCGGCGACGCAGCCACGAAGCCGCTCGTCGTGCGCCTCGACGGCAACAACGTCGACGAGGGCCGACAGATCCTGGCCGACGCAGCGCACCCGCTCGTCACGGTCGTGGACACCATGGACGAGGCCGCCGCCAAGGCCGCCGAGCTCGCAGCGGCGTAGGGGGAAGCAGCATGTCGATCTACCTGAACAAGGATTCGAAGGTCATCGTCCAGGGCATCACCGGCGGCGAGGGCTCCAAGCACACCGCCCGCATGCTCGCGGCCGGCACGCAGGTCGTGGGCGGCGTCAACGCCCGCAAGGCCGGCACGACGGTCAACCACGTCACGCAGGACGGCTCGCCCGTCGAGCTGCCCGTGTTCGGCTCGGTGAAGGAGGCCATGGCCGCCACCGGCGCCGACGTCTCCATCGTCTTCGTGCCGCCGGCCTTCGCCAAGGACGCCGTCATCGAGGGCATCGACGCAGGCATCGGCCTGCTCGTCGTCATCACCGAGGGCATCCCCGTGCAGGACTCCGCCGAGTTCTGGGCGCACGCGAAGTCCACGGGCACGACGCGCATCATCGGCCCGAACTGCCCCGGCATCATCACGCCGGGCGAGTCGCTCGTCGGCATCACGCCCGCGAACATCACGGGCAAGGGCCCCATCGGCCTCGTGTCGAAGTCGGGCACCCTGACCTACCAGATGATGTTCGAGCTGCGCGACATCGGCTTCTCGACCGCCATCGGCATCGGCGGCGACCCGATCATCGGCACGACGCACATCGACGCCCTCGAGGCGTTCGAGGCCGACCCCGAGACGAAGGCCATCGTGATGATCGGCGAGATCGGCGGCGACGCCGAGGAGCGCGCAGCCGACTTCATCAAGGCCAACGTCACGAAGCCCGTCGTCGGCTACGTCGCCGGCTTCACGGCTCCCGAGGGCAAGACGATGGGCCACGCAGGCGCCATCGTCTCGGGCTCGTCGGGCACGGCCGAGGCG
Organism: Agrococcus jejuensis; assembly: GCF_900099705.1. NCBI lineage: Bacteria > Bacillati > Actinomycetota > Actinomycetes > Micrococcales > Microbacteriaceae > Agrococcus > Agrococcus jejuensis. The sequence continues at coordinate 962,355 of NZ_LT629695.1, read as the reverse complement.
AAGAAGGTCGCGCTCGAGGCTGCTGGCGTCAAGGTCGGCAAGACGCCGTCCGAGACGGCGCGCCTCATGCGCGAGGTCATCGCGGCGCTCTGACGCTCGTCTGACTGGAACAGGGTCCCGGCTTCGGTCGGGGCCCTGTTGCGTTCTGTGGCTGTGCTGGGGTGCGTCGGGCGGGGATGTCGCTCCTCAGCTCAGACAGTGCGCGGGGACGGCGGTGGCCGCGGCCCTGGGGGCCGCAGCCACCGCCGTCCCCGCGCACAACTCGACACCCCGCGACATCCCCGCCCGCCGCGGATGCAGGTCGTGGGGGAGGGCGCTGCGCGCGCCTCCTGGAGGGCTGCCCTCCCGCACGGCGGTCCCGGCCCCTGCAGTGCTCACCGAACGCCCCACGGAGGCGCGGTCGCGACGCGCTCGGCGGCGGTGCGGCTCGTTGGAGCGCACGAGCGTCGCGCTCCTCGCGATCGCGGGCGGGCCTACGCCGGGTCTCGAATGGGCCGGGATCGCCGTGTCGGGCGCGGCTCCGCGGGACGCGCGCGCAGCGCCCCTCCCACGGGGTTGGCCTCCTCAGACGCGAGCGCAGGGCGGGGATGTCGCGGGGTGTCGAGTTGTGGGCATGGAGCAGGGGGTCGAGGCCGCCAGGCCTCGACCCCCTGCTCCATGCCCACTGTCTGAGCTGAGGAGCGACCTCCCCGCCCGGAGCGGCCAGGAAACCTGCCGCACACGCATCTTCCGCCCCGTCCCTTGTCATCCAGTCCAGATTCTGCCTACCCTTGATGTAAGCGCTTACCAACGGAGGTTCGCATGGCAGCTCGACGAGCGACGGTCTACACCGTCGCCGACCGCGCCGGCGTCTCCGTCGCCACCGTCTCGCGCGTGCTCGCCTCGCCGCAGCGCGTCGCAGAGGGCACCCGCGAGCGCGTGCTGGCCGCCGTCGCCGAGCTCGACTACGTGCCGCACGGCGCCGCGCAGTCCCTCGCCGCGCACCGCCACGCTGCCCACGGGCTCGTGCTGCCCGAGCTCTCGGGTCCGTACTACGCGGAGCTGCTGCTGGGCTACGAGTCGGCCGTCGCCGAGCGCGACGAGAGCCTCATCGTGTCGATCGCGAGCGAGCAGCGCGACCTCGACGCCGCGCTGCGCCGCCTCGCGGCGAACGTCGACGGCATGGTCATCATGAGCGCCCACCGCCTCGCGCCGCACACCCTCTCGGCCATCCGCCAGCGCATCCCCGTGCTCGGTCTCGCCGACGGCGACGACGTGGGCCTCGAGTCGTGGCGCACCGCCAACGACGAGAGCGCCCGCTCGCTCGCGCAGCACCTCGCCGACCACGGGCGCACGCGGGCGCTCTTCGTCGGCGACCCCGACCTCGCGACCGACATCGCCGAGCGCCACGCGGGCTTCCGCAGCGTCTTCGGCGACGCGACCGAGCCCATCCGCACACCGCTGCGCGAGCGCGACGGCTACGAGGTGGCCGCGGCGATCCTCGACGGCACGATCCGCGCCGACGCGCTCATGTGCGCGAACGACGAGCTCGCCGTCGCGATCGTGAGCGCGCTCGTCGACGGCGGCGTCGCCGTGGGCCGCGACATCTCGATCGTCGGCTGGGACGACATCATGGCGGCCCGATTCACGCGCCCCGCGCTCACGACCGTGCGTCAGCCCGTCGTCGAGCTCGGCGCCGGTGCTGCCCGCCGCATGCGGGCCATGATCGACGCCCCCGGCGAGCCTCTTGCGCCTGCACCGACGCTCGCGACCGAGATCGTCGTGCGCGACTCGTGCGGCGCGCACCCCTGACTGCTCTGACCCGACACCGACAGACGAAGGAGACTCCGGTGCGACGAACGACCATCACCGCCGCGATCGCGACGACCGCGGCCACGGCCCTCATCCTCACGGGATGCGGGCGACCCGACGCCGACGAGGCCCCGGCCGCGAGCGCCGAGGAGGTCTCGTTCGACGACCTCTCCGGCGACATCGAGGTCTGGGCCATGGGCGCCGAGGGCGAGGCGCTGCCCGCGCTCGCCGACGCCTTCATGGAGGAGCACCCCGACACGAGCATCACCGTGACGCCCGTGCCGTGGGATGCCGCCTACGACCGCTTCTCGAACGCCATCACCGCGGGCTCGACGCCCGACGCGGCCATGGTGGGCACGACCTGGATGGGCGACTTCGCCGGCCAGGGCGCGCTCGAGCCGACGCCGCCGAGCTTCGACGACAGCCAGTACTTCGAGGGCGCGCAGGCGACGACCGAGGTCGACGGCATCACCTACGGCCTGCCCTGGTACGTCGAGACCCGCATGGTCTACTACCGCACCGACATCGCTGCCGCCGCAGGCTACGACGAGGTGCCGGCCGACTGGGCCGGGTTCCAGGAGATGGCCGCCGCGATGCAGCAGCAGGACGGCGTCGAGTGGGGCATGAACCTGCAGCCCGGCGGCACGGGCGGCTGGCAGACGGTGCTGCCGCTCGCGTGGAGCAACGGCGCCGAGATCGCCACCGACGACGCGTATGCGCTCGACACCCCCGAGATGGTGGAGGCGACGGAGTACTTCCAGGGCTTCTTCGACGACGGCATCGCCGACCCGAACCCGCCGGAGGGCCAGACGGAGGCCGACTTCGTGTCGGGCCGCATCCCGATGTTCCTGTCGGGTCCGTGGATGATGTCGATCGTCGAGGAGCTCGGCGGCGAGGGCTTCGACGAGCTGTACGACGTCGCGCCCGTGCCCGCGAACGACGGCGCCGAGTCGGTGTCGTTCGTCGGCGGCTCGAACCTCGCCGTCTTCCAGGAGACCGAGAACCGCGACCTCGCCTGGGCGTTCGTCGACTACCTGACGCAGCCCGAGGTGCAGGTCGAGTGGTACGAGCTGACGTCGGCGCTGCCGTCGGTGCAGTCGGCCTGGGACGAGCCCGTGCTCGCCGACGACGCCCGACTGTCGGCGTTCGGCACCGAGCTCGAGACCGCCGTCGCCCCGCCGTCGTTCCCCTCGTGGGAGCAGGTCGCGACCGAGCTCGACCAGGCGCTCGAGCGGGTCGCGAAGGCCGGCGAGGATCCGGCCGAGGCGCTCGCGGGCGTGCAGGCCGAGGCCGAGGACATCGGCACGGGACAGTAGGGCGCTCGCATGACCACCTCCGCCGCCGCGCGCGGCGTCGGCCCCGGACCCGTGCGGTCCGGGCGCCGGCGAGGCGCGCCCGGGGCACGCAGGCAGGCCATCGCGGCGTGGACGCTCGCGATCCCGTTCCTGGCGCTGTTCCTCGCCTTCACGGCCTGGCCGCTGCTGCAGTCGGTGTTCCTGTCGTTCACCGACGCCACGCGGCGCGACCTCGCGAGCCCGTTCGCAGTCGACTTCGTCGGCCTCGACAACTTCGTCGAGGCGTTCGGCGACGAGCGCTTCCTGCGCGCGATCGTCAACACGCTCGGCTTCGTCGTCGTGGGCGTGCCGCTCACGCTCATGGTCGCGCTCGCCGCCGCCGTCGCCCTCGACCGGGGGATCGGCCGGCTGCGCGCGATCTTCCGCCTCGGCTTCTACACGCCCGTCATCACGTCGATCGTGGCCGTCGCCGTCGTGTGGCGCTTCATCCTGCACCCCGACCACGGCCTCGCGAACACCGTGCTCGCGTGGGTCGGCATCGACGGCCCCAACTGGCTCGGGTCGACGACGTGGGCGATGCCGTCGCTCGTCGCGATGGCGGTGTGGCGCAACTTCGGCACGGCGATGATCATCTTCCTCGCCGGCCTGCAGACCGTGCCGGCGTCGCTGCGCGAGGCGGCGGAGCTCGACGGGGCGAACGGCTGGCAGCGGTTCCGCTCGATCACCCTGCCCCTGCTGCGCCCCACGATCCTGTTCGTCTCGGTGACGACGATGATCGGCTACCTGCAGTTCTTCGAGGAGCCGTTCGTGATGACGGATGGCGGCGGCCCGCTCGACAGCACCCTGTCGGTCGCGCTGTACACGTACGAGCAGTTCTCGTTCGGCGAGTTCGGCTTCGCGTCGGCGGTGTCGTACGTGATGTTCGCGGCGATCGCGGCGATCACGGCCATCCAGTTCCGCCTCCTGAGGGAGAAGGACTGATGGCCGGCCGCGGAGAGCCCACCTTCCGCAACCGGTGGTGGCTGTACCTGCTGCTCACGATCGCGCTCGTCGCCGTCGTCGCACCGTTCGTGTGGATGGTGCTCGGCAGCCTCAAGACCGATGCCGAGCTGCGCATGGTGCCGCCGACGTTCCTGCCGGAGGCGCCGACGCTCGACAACTTCGTCGAGGTGCTCACCGGTGCGGGCTTCGGTCGCGCGTTCCTCAACTCGACGCTCATCGCGCTCGCCGTGACGGCGGGCAACCTGCTGTTCTGCTCGATGGTCGGCTACGCGCTCGCGATGCTCGAGTTCAAGGGCCGCACTGCCCTGTTCGGCGTCATCATCGGCACGCTCATGATCCCCGGGCTCGTGACGTTCGTGCCGCTGTTCGTGCTCGTCGTGAACGCGGGGCTGGCCGACAGCCTGCTCGGCCTCATCCTGCCGTTCCTCGTGACGCCGTTCGGGGTGTTCCTCATGCGGCAGTTCGCGCTCGGGCTGCCGATCGACCTCGTGCACGCCGCGCGCGTCGACGGCGCGGGGGAGCTGCGCATCTTCGGCCAGGTCATCCTGCCGCTGCTCGGCCCCGCGCTCGCGACGCTCGGCATCCTCACGTTCCTCGGCAGCTGGAACAGCTTCCTGTGGCCGCTCGTCGTCGCCCAGCGCGCCGACCAGTACACGCTGCCGGTCGTGCTCGCGCTCGAGTCGACCGGCCAGAACCAGACGCAGTACGGACTGCTGCTCGCCGGCGCGACCGTCGTGATCGTGCCCGTGCTCGCGGTGTTCCTCATCTTCCAAAGGCGATTCATCGAAGGCATCGCCACGACCGGCATCAAGTGAAGGAGCCCATCATGCCCCTGCCCACATCACCCTCCGACTCGTTCGGCGTCTCGCGCCGCGGGTTCATGGTCGGCGGCCTCGCGGCTGCAGCCACCGTCGCGTTCGGCGCGGCGACCCCCGCATCCGCGTCTCCGCTCGTCGCGCACGGCGGCTCCGGCCACGGCTTCTCGGGCCGTCGCGCGCGCCGCTGGGCGCAGGACACCTGGACGTCGCTCGTCGCCATGACCGACGAGACGACGGGCCTGCCCGCCGACAACGTGCTCGGCGACCTCTCGGGTCGCAGCGGCTACACGTCGCCGACGAACATCGGCGGCCTGCTGTGGTCGGGCGTCGTCGCCCGCGAGCTCGGCATCGTGTCGCGTCGCGACCTCGACGCGCTCGCGACCCGCACGCTCGAGACCGTGCTGCAGGTCGAGCATCACGAGCCCTCGGGCATGCTCTACAACTGGTACTCCGAGGCGACCGGCGAGGCGCTGCGCACGTGGCCCGACTCGGGCGATCCCGTCTACCGCTTCGCGTCGAGCGTCGACAACGCGTGGCTCGGCGCCGCGATGCGCGTCGTCATGTCGGCCATCCCCGGCCGCCCCGCAGAGCTGGCGCGCCAGGTCTGGGAGCGGATGCGCTGGGATGCGTTCTACAACCCCGGGACGGGTGCCGAGCACCCGACGGTGCGGCCGGGCGGCCTCATGCACGGCGGGTTCTTCGTCGACGAGCACGACCGCCCGGGTGAGGTGTACCAGGGCAGCCACATCGGTGGCGATCCCGTGTGGCTCTCGAATCACCACTACGACACGTTCGTCTCGGAGACGCGCATGACGTCGTACCTCGGCATCGTCGCCGGTCAGGTGCCCGCCGCGCACTACTACGCGGCCTGGCGCACGTTCCCCGGCGGCGACGACTGGGCGTGGCAGGAGTCGCGGCCCGTCGGCGTCAGCCGCACATACCAGGGCATCGAGGTCTTCGAGGGTGCGTACGAGTACCGCGGCATGCGCATCGTGCCCGGCTGGGGCGGCTCGATGTTCGAGGAGCTCATGCCCGACCTCTTCGTGCCCGAGGCGTCGTGGGGCCGGCGCAGCTGGGGCCGCAACCATCCGCTGCACGTGCGCGCGCAGCGCGAGCACGGCCTCGACGAGGCCGGCTACGGCGTGTGGGGCTTCAGCCCATCGAGCGACCCGTTCGGCGGCTACCGCGAGTACGGCGTCGACCGCCTCGGCATGAACCCCGACGGCTACCTCTCCGACCGCGAGAGCACGAACGTCGACGCCGGCTACGCAGGCGTGCGCGAGGGCACGAACCCGACGCCCGACTTCGGCGACGGCGTCGTCACGCCCCACGCGGCGATGCTCGCGATGTCGTACGAGCGCGACGCGGCGTTCGCGAACCTCGCCCGCATCGAGGACGAGCTCGGCGCCTACGGCCCCGGCGGCTTCCTCGACGCCGTCTCGGCCTCCGGCGTCGTCGCCGACCGGCACCTGTCGCTCGACCAGGCCATGTGCATGGGTGCGCTCGGCTCGGTGCTCGGCGGCGGCGTCGTGCAGCGTGCGTTCGCGACGCGCCAGGTGCGCGACGCGCTCCACCCCCTCATGCGTGCGGAGGAGTTCGGTGCAGCCTGAGTTCCGCGACCTCAACGGCAACGGCGTCCTCGACCCCTACGAGGATGCGCGCCTGTCGATCGACGAGCGGGTCGAGGACCTGCTCGCCCGCCTGTCGCTCGACGAGAAGGTGGGGCTCATGTTCCACACCGTCATCGAGTCGGGCCTCGACGGCACGCTCGTCGAGGGCAAGGGCGCCATCAGCAAGTCGGCGACGACCGACGTCGTGCTCGGCAAGCACCTGAGCCACTTCAACGTGCACGAGCTCGGCACGGCGCCCATGGCGGCGCGGTGGATGAACGCGCTGCAGCGCCTCGCGGAGCGGTCGCCGCACGGCATCCCCGTGACGATCTCGACCGATCCGCGCCACGGGTACGTGACGAACGCGGGCGCCTCGTTCGCGGCCGGCATGTTCTCGCAGTGGCCCGAGCCGCTCGGCCTCGCCGCGCTGCACGATCCCTCGCGCGTGCGGGAGTTCGCCGAGATCGCCCGCGCCGAGTACGTGGCCGTGGGCATCCGCGCCGCGCTGCATCCGACGCTCGACCTCGCGACCGAGCCGCGCTGGGCGCGGCAGGTGAGCACGTTCGGGCAGGACCCGGCCCGGGTGACCGAGCTCGCGGTGCAGTACCTGCTCGGCTTCCAGGGCGACCGGGTGGGGCCGGGCAGCGTCGCGTGCACGAGCAAGCACTTCCCGGGCGGCGGCCCGCAGATGGACGGCGAGGATGCGCACTTCCCGTACGGCCGCGAGCAGGTGTACCCCGCGGGTCGGTACGCCGACCACGTCGCCCCCTTCGCGCCGGTGATCGACGCCGGCACGAGCGGCGTCATGCCGTACTACGGCATGCCGATCGGCCTCGAGGTCGACGGCGTCGCGATCGACGAGGTCGGCTTCGGCTTCAACCGGCAGATCGTCACCGACCTGCTGCGCGGCACCTACGGCTTCGACGGGGTCGTGCTGAGCGACTGGGAGCTCATCACCGACAACCACGTCGGCGACCAGGTGCTGCCCGCGCGCGCGTGGGGCGTCGAGCACCTCGACGTCGACGGCCGCATGGCGATGCTGCTCGACGCCGGCGTCGATCAGTTCGGCGGCGAGGAGTGCGTCGAGGTGCTGCGGCGCCTCGTCGACTCGGGCCGCGTGCCGGAGTCTCGGCTCGACGAGTCGGCGCGGCGTCTGCTGCGCGTGAAGTTCGAGCTCGGCCTGTTCGACGACCCGTTCGTGAGCGAGTCGGGCGCCGCCGAGGTCGTGGGCTCGAGCGCGTTCGTCGCGGCGGGTCGGCTCGCGCAGTCGGAGTCGGTGACGGTGCTGCGCGCCTCCGAGCGCGTGCCCCTCGCCGAGGGCGCGCGCGTGTACGTCGAGGGCATGGAGCGCTCGGCATGCGAGGCCGCGGGCCTCACGGTCGTCGAGCGCCCCGAGGACGCCGACGTCGCCGTGCTGCGCCTCGAGGCGCCGTTCGACCCGCGCTCCGACCTGTTCCTCGAGGCGTGGTTCCACGCCGGCTCGCTCGACTTCCCGCCCGGGCTCGTCGAGCGCGTCAAGCGCATCGCGGCGCACTGTCCCGTGGTGCTCGACGTGACGCTCGACCGCCCGGCGATCCTCACGCCGTGGCTCGACGTCGTCGACGCGCTCACGGTCGGCTACGGCACGAGCGACGCCGCCTACCTCGACGTGCTCACGGGCCGCGTGACGCCCATCGGGCGGCTGCCGTTCGACATCCCGCGGTCGATGCAGGACGTGCGGGAGCATCCCGAGGATCAGCCGGGGTTCGACGATCCGTTGTTCCCGGCTGGGCATCGGGTCGATCTGTCTTCGTCGGTGTCTTCGTAGGGTCGGGAGAGGGCGCGGCGGGCGGGGATGTCGCTCCTCAGCTCAGACAACGCAGCGGGACGGCGGGGTCGCGGCCCTGGGGGCCGCGACCCCGCCGTCCCGCTGCGTAACTCGACACCCCGCGACATCCCCGCCCGCCGCTCCGGCGTCGAGAGGAGGGGGCGCTGCGCGCACCTCTCCAGTGCCGCCGCCCTGCACGGCGGTCTCGGCCGGTCGCTGCGAATCGACGGTCACGTGCATGGTCGCGGGGGAGCGCGGGTCGCGAGGTCTCGTGACGCGCGCTCGCTGCGCGAGCGCGCTCCTCGACCAGCTGACGGGGTGACGCGAAGAGCGTGGGCCCTCGAGCGAGGGCACGCGGGAGCACGCCGACTCCTGCATGCGCCGAGATCGCCGTGTCGGGCGCTGCTCCTCGGGACGCGCGCGCAGTGCCCACCCACCCCGGGGTGCGACCGCGCAGGGCGGGGAGGTCGCGGGGTGTCGAGTCGTCGAGACGACCGAGGGGTCGAGGCCGCCAGGCCTCGACCCCTCGGTCGTCTCCACTGTCTGAGCTGAGGAGCGACCTCCCCGCCCGAAGCAGCCCTACGAAGGACTAGCGCAGACCGTCCACGATCGCGTTCAGCGTCGCCGACGGACGCATCGCCGCCTCGGCCTTCGCAGCGTCAGGGCGGAAGTAGCCGCCGAGGTCGACGGGCGAGCCCTGCGCTGCGAGCAGCTCGGCCTCGATCGCGTCGGTCTTCGACGCCAGCTCGGCGGCGACGGGGGCGAAGCGCTCGGCGAGCGCCGCATCCGTCGTCTGCGCCGAGAGCTCCTCGGCCCAGTAGCGCGCGAGCCAGAAGTGGCTGCCGCGGTTGTCGATCTCGCCGACGCGGCGCGACGGCGACTTGTTCTCGTCGAGGAACGTCGCCGTGGCCTTGTCGAGCGTCTCGCCCAGCACGCCGGCACCCTCGTTGCCCGTGGCGAGCGCGAGGTGGCGGAACGACTCCGCGAGCGCCATGAACTCGCCCAGCGAGTCCCAGCGCAGGTGGTTCTCCTGCTCGACCTGCTGCACGTGCTTCGGCGCCGAGCCGCCCGCGCCGGTCTCGAACAGGCCACCGCCGGCGAGCAGCGGCACGACCGACAGCATCTTCGCGCTCGTGCCGAGCTCGAGGATGGGGAAGAGGTCGGTGTTGTAGTCGCGCAGCACGTTGCCCGTCACCGAGATGGTGTCGAGGCCCTCGCGGATGCGGCCGATCGCGTGCGTCGTCGCGGCGGCGGGGGCGAGGATCTGGATGTCGAGGCCCGTCGTGTCGTGCTTCGGCAGCTCGTCCTCGACGACGCGGATGAGGTTCGCGTCGTGCGCGCGATCGGCGTCGAGCCAGAACACGGCGGGGGTGTCGGAGAGGCGTGCGCGCTGCACGGCGAGGCGCACCCAGTCGCGGATCGGCACGTCCTTCGTCTGGCAGGCGCGCCAGATGTCGCCGGCCGAGACCTCGTGCGACAGCAGCACGGTGCCCGCGGCGTCGACGACCTCGATGCGGCCGTCGGCCTTCGCCGTGAACGTCTTGTCGTGGCTGCCGTACTCCTCGGCCTTCTGCGCCATGAGGCCCACGTTGGGCACGGAGCCCATCGTCGTGGGGTCGTAGGCGCCGTTGGCGATGCAGTCGTCGATGACGGCCTGGTAGACGCCGGCGTACGACGAGTCGGGGATGACCGCGAGCGTGTCGGCCTCCTCGCCGTCGGGGCCCCACATGTGCCCGGCGGTGCGGATCATGGCGGGCATCGACGCGTCGACGATGACGTCGGACGGCACGTGGAGGTTCGTGATGCCCTTGTCGGAGTTCACCATCGCGAGGCGCGGACCCTCGCGCAGGCCCTCCTCGACGGCGGCGCGCACGCCCTCGGCGACCGACGGCTCGAGCTGGTCGAGGCCGGCGAGGATCGAGCCGAGGCCGTCGTCGGGCGTGAGGCCCGCGGCCTCGAGCTGGGCGCCGTAGCGCTGGAACAGCGTGGGGAAGAAGGCGCGCACGACGCGGCCGAAGATGATCGGGTCGGAGACCTTCATCATCGTGGCCTTGAGGTGCACCGAGAACAGCACGCCCTCGTCCTTCGCGGCCTTGACCTGCTCGCTGAGGAAGCGGTCGAGCGCGGCGACGCGCATGACGGTCGCGTCGACGATCTCGCCGGCGAGCACGGGCACGCGCTGCTTCAGCACGGTCTCGGTGCCGTCGGCGGCGACGTGGCGGATCTGCAGGTCGGTGGGCTCGGCGACGATGACCGACTGCTCGTTCGAGCGGAAGTCGTCGACGCCCATCGTGGCGACGCGCGTGCGCGAGTCGGCCGACCAGCGACCCATCGAGTGCGGGTGCTTGCGGGCGTACTGCTTCACCGACTGGGGTGCGCGGCGGTCGGAGTTGCCCTCGCGCAGCACGGGGTTCACGGCCGAGCCCTTGATGGCGTCGTAGCGGGCGCGCGCGTCGCGCTCCTCGTCGGTCGACGGCTCGTCGGGGTACTCGGGCAGGTCGACGCCCTGGGCGCGCAGCTCGGCGATCGCCGCCTTGAGCTGCGGCACGGATGCCGAGATGTTCGGCAGCTTGATGATGTTCGCCTCGGCCGTCTTGGCGAGCTCGCCGAGCTCGGCGAGCGCGTCGGCCTGGCCCTGCTCGGCGGGCAGGCGGTCGGAGAAGGCCGCCACGATGCGGCCCGAGAGCGAGATGTCACGCGTCTCGACCGCCACGTCGGCGGCCTTCGCGAAGCCCTGCACGATCGGCAGGAACGAGTGCGTCGCGAGCATCGGCGCCTCGTCGGTGTGGGTGTAGATGATCGTCGCCATGGATGCGTCGTCCCTCGTCGCTAGTCGGTGGGGGCGCGCCGAGAGGCGGCGCAGGCCCGCGTCCCAACCTATCGCGGGTGGATGGGCGTCGTCCGGCGTCGCCCGCGAGGCGGTCGGATGCGGTGCGCTCGCGCCACTAGGCTCGCCGCGTGCGTCGCCTCTCCTCCGTCCTCCTGCAGGCGGTCGAGTCGGCATCCATCGCCCTCGCGACGCTGCTCCTCACGCTCGTGCCCGCCTTCGTGGCGTACGCCGCCGGCGGCTTCGCCATGCCGATCGCGGTGCCGTGGCGCATCGCGGTCGACGCGTGGATGCTGGGCCACGGCGTCGACGTGGGCATCGCGTTCGGCGACGCGGCCGTCGCCGCGGTGGGCACGGATGCGGCGGCGGCGCCGTTCGTGATCGGCGTGGGCGCGTGGGGCATCGGGCTCGCGACGATCCTGCTCGCGGTGCGCAGCGGCATGCGGCTCGCGCGCACGGCCGAGCCCGCGTGGGGACTCGTGGGCGGCGCGGTCGCGACGGGCGCGCTGGGCTTCGTGCTCGCGCTCTCGGCGCAGCACGAGTCGGCGGCGCCGAACCTCGTGCACGCCGCGGTCGGCCCGGCCGTGTGCATGCTCATCGGCCTCGTGATCGGTGCGGCGTGGGAGTCGCGCGACCTCGTCGGCGACGCCGCCGGCTGGCTCGCGATCGACGCGGCCACCGTGCCCCTCGTGCGCGCGGCGCTGCGCGCAGGCCTCGCGACCGTCGCCGCGTTCGTGGGCCTCGGCGCCGTGCTGCTGGGCGTCGCGCTCATCGTGCGGCAGGCCGACGTCATCCTGCTGTTCGAGGCGCTGCAGCCCGACCACCTCGGCGTCGTCGTGCTGTGGCTCGTGCAGCTCGCGCTGCTGCCGACGGCCGTCATCTGGTCGACGTCGTGGATGCTCGGGCCCGGCTTCGCGCTCGGCGCCGGCTCGAGCGTCTCGCCGCTCGGCACCGACCTCGGCCCCGTGCCGACGCTGCCGCTGCTCGGCGCGATCGTGCCCGGCGTGCAGCCGTGGTCGCTCATCGTCGCCGTCGTGCCGCTCGTCGCCGCGATGGGCATCGGCGCGCTCGTGCGGCAGCGGTCGACGCTGACGCACTGGTGGCAGTCGGCGATCGTCGCCGTCGGCGGCGGCCTCGTGGCAGGGCTCGTGCTCGGCGGCCTCGCCGCGGCGGCGTCGGGCGGCATGGGGCCCGGCCGGCTCGACGTCGCGGGCCCGACGTGGTGGCTCGTCGGCGCGGTCGGCGCGGGCATCGCTGCGCTCGGGCTCGCGGTCGGCCTGCTCGCGGGCAACGCGCCCGACGTGGAGGAGCCGGAGGAGGGGGCCGACGTCGACACCGCGGACCTCGACGTCGCCGTGCTCGCAGCCGCCGCGCGTGCGCGCGACGCGGAGGCGTCCGCGACGACCGAGACCTCCGACGCTGTCGCGGAGCCCGCCTGGGTGCCCGCCGCATCCGCCGCCGACCCCGACGCGCAGCCGACCGAGCCCGTCGCGCCCCTCGCATCGGAGCCTGAGTCCGCATCCGCCGACCCCGACGCGCAGGAGACGGCACCCATCGCCCCGCTCGCCGACGACGCCGCGGACGACGAGGCGTCCGACCGCCGGTAGGCTGGCACCCGTGCTGCGTCTGGTCGTCCTCGTGTCCGGCGGCGGCAGCAACCTCGCCGACCTGCTCGAGCGCACCCGCGACGGTCGCGTGCCCGCCACGATCGTGGCCGTCGGCGCCGACCAGGAGTGCGGCGGCCTCGAGCTCGCTCGCGCTGCCGGCATCGCGACGTTCGTCGAGCCGTTCGCACAGCCGCGCGCCGAGTGGAGCGGTCGCATCGTCGACCAGGTGCTCGCGCACGAGCCCGACCTCACGATCCTCTCGGGCTTCATGCGCCTCCTGGCGGGCGACGCCGTCGAGCGCCTCGCCCCGAACCTCGTGAACACGCACCCCGCGTACCTGCCCGAGTTCCCCGGCGCCCACGCCGTGCGCGACGCGCTCGCGGCCGGCGCCACCGAGACCGGTGCCTCGGTCATCGTCGTCGACGCAGGCGTCGACACGGGTCCCGTCCTCGCGCAGGTGCGCGTGCCCATCCACCCCGACGACGACGAGGCGAGCCTCCACGACCGCATCAAGCCGGTCGAGCGAGACCTGCTCGCAGGCGTCGTCACGAACTGGAACCAGGAGTCCTGAGTGAGCGGACCGACCCACGACGAGAGCCTGTACCGCGAGCGCGACGTGGTGCCCATCCGCCGCGCGCTGCTGTCGGTGAGCGACAAGACCGGCATCCTCGACCTCGCCGCCGCGCTGCACGCCGCGGGCGTCGAGCTCGTCTCGACGGGCTCGACGGCGAAGGGCATCGCGGATGCGGGCATCCCCGTCACCGAGGTCGCGTCGGTCACGGGGTTCCAGGAGGCGCTCGACGGCCGCGTGAAGACGCTGCACCCGGGCATCCACGCCGGTCTGCTCGCCGACCTCCGCCTCGAGCACCACGAGCAGCAGCTCGCCGACCTCGGCATCGCGCCGTTCGAGCTCGTCGTCGTGAACCTGTACCCGTTCGTCGACACCGTGCGCTCGGGCGCCGAGGCCAACGCCGTCGTCGAGCAGATCGACATCGGCGGCCCCGCGATGGTGCGCGCGAGCGCGAAGAACTTCGCGAACGTCGCGATCGTCACCGACCCGCGCGCCTACGACCTCGTCACGCGGGCGCTGCCGAAGGGCCTCTCGCTCGCGCAGCGTCGTGCGCTCGCGAGCGACGCGTTCGCCCACACCGCCGGCTACGACACGGCCGTCGCGCGCTGGTTCGCGACGGGCTCGGTCGAGGATGCGGCGGCCCCCGCGGCCGCTGCCGCGCCCGCTGCGACCGGCGACGCGAACGCCGACCTGCTCGCCGCCATCGGCGGCGCGACGCTCTCGAGCCCGCTGCGCTACGGCGAGAACAGCCACCAGGCCGCCGGCATCTACACGCTCCCCACGGGCCGCGGCATCGCGCAGGCGACGCTGCTGCACGGCAAGGAGATGTCGTTCAACAACTACGTCGACGCCGACGCCGCCCTGCGCGCCGCCTTCGACCACGCCGAGCCCGCCGTCGCGATCATCAAGCACGCGCAGCCGTGCGGCGTCGCGCTCGCAGCCCCCGGCGCCGCCGACCCCATCGCGTCGGCGCACGAGCGCGCGCACGCGTGCGACCCCGTGTCGGCGTTCGGCGGCGTGATCGCCGCGAACCGCACGGTCACGGCCGCGATGGCCGAGACCGTCGCCGGCATCTTCACCGAGGTCGTCGTCGCCCCCGACTTCGAGCCCGAGGCGATCGAGATCCTCTCGCGCAAGGCCGCCATCCGCCTGCTGCGCCTGCCCGACGGCTACGCGCGCGAGGCGAGCGAGCTGCGCCAGATCTCGGGCGGCCTGCTGCTGCAGGAGCCCGACACGTTCGACGGCTTCTCGAGCCACACGTGGCGCCGAGTCACGGGCACGCACGTCGACGACGCGACGCTCGCCGACCTCGAGTTCGCGTGGCGTGCCGTGCGCTCGGTGAAGTCGAACGCCATCCTGCTCGCGTCGGGCGGTGCCTCCGTCGGCGTGGGCATGGGTCAGGTCAACCGCGTCGACTCGTGCGTGCTCGCCGTGTCGCGCGCAGGGGACCGGGCGGCCGGCTCCGTCGCGGCGTCGGATGCGTTCTTCCCGTTCGCCGACGGCCCGCAGATCCTCATCGACGCCGGCGTGCGCGCCATCGTGCAGCCCGGTGGCTCGAAGCGCGACGACGAGGTCATCGCGGCTGCCGAGGCGGCGGGCCTCACGATGTACCTCACGGGAGAGCGCCACTTCTTCCACTGACGCGACCCGCGTCCAGACGCCCCGCATCCACTCGTCGGATGCGGGGCGTCGTCATGCGCGGCGCGTGACGGGATGTCGCGAGCGGCGTTGCAACATGAGGCTTCGTCATGGCAAGATGCCCATGAGTGCATTCATGCGCGATCCGCAGCCTTTCCGAGAGGGAACGCGCGAGTCGTACGATCGCCGAATTGCACGGTTGTCGTACTGGGGTACGGCGTCCCCTACGGAATCCGTAGGTTCAAGCCACTGATAGCGACGTTTCCATCTGCATGGTCCCCCTGGCACGCGTCAGCGTTCGCCTCTGGTGGAACCGGTTCCTACGTTCGTCTGCGGCCCTCGCGATCCGAGCTCCGCGCGGGGGCCACCCACTGTCCAGCGACGAATCGGTGACCTCCTGTGCTGAACCCAGCCATCCCTCGCCGGTCGAGAGCCCTCGTGCTCACGGCCATGCTCCTGCTCACGGCGCTCCTCAGCGCGCTGCTCGTGACCTTCTCCGCAGCGCCCGCCCAGGCGCATGACGCCCGACCCACGCCCTCGTGCACGGGTCTCAACGTGAACGCCTGGGCCTACAACGGCAACGCCCAGAACCGCGTCGTCGTGACGATCGACGGCGAGCAGGTCGCGAGCTCGACCTTCGGCCAGTCGTACAACCGCGACTTCTCGTGGTCGACCACCGAGGATCACACCTACCGGGTGCAGATCTTCCAGGGCGACGGCACGCAGTTCAACAAGAGCTTCACCGGCACGTGGACCGCCTGCGAGGAGCCGCCGGCCACCGAGACCGGCGTCACCACCGAGCCGACGTTCCAGGACGTCTGCGGCCCCGAGTTCGACCTCGCCGTGCCCGCCGACACCGAGGCGTACCGCTTCACGGTCGCCGACTCCACGCAGGGCGGCCAGGGCGACGTCGTCGTGACGGCGACCCTCGACGACGGCTTCGTCTGGACCGGCGGCTCGACCGAGCCGAGGACGTGGACGTTCCACGCCACGAACGAGCCGTGCGACGTCGCCGTCGACGTGCCCGCCCAGCCGACGCTGCAGGACGTGTGCGGCCCCGACTACGGCGAGCCCACGCTGCCCGCCAGCGAGGCCTACACGTGGTCGGTCGACGACAGCGCCCTCGAGGACGGCGCAGGCACCGTGACCATCACCGCGACGCTCGACGACGGCTTCGTCTGGACCGGCGGCGGCACCCAGCCGCAGTCGTGGACGTACGACGTCACGAACGAGCCCTGCGACGTGCCCACGGCCGTCGAGGGCACGCCCACCGTGCTCGAGCAGTGCGGCCCCGGCTACGAGGTCCAGCTGCCCGTCGTGACCGACGCCGACGGCTACGCGTTCTCGGTCGATGAGTCCGGCGTGACCGCCGGCCAGGGCACCGTGGTCGTCACCGCGACGCTCGCCGACGGGTTCACCTGGCAGGACGGCTCGACCGAGCCCCGCACCTGGTCGTTCGACGTGACTGACGAGCCCTGCGTGACCGAGGACATCCCCGTGCCGACCGCGACCGAGATCTGCGGCCCCGACGGCGACGCCCCGTACACGATCCCCGCCGACGGCGAGCACTACCGCTACGTCGTCACCGACCCCGGCACGTACACCGACGGCGAGCGCGTCGTCGAGGTCGTCGTCGAGTTCGACGAGGGCTACGTCGCGCCGGAGACCGACGAGACGAGCTGGACGTTCACGTTCTACGACGAGCCCTGCGACACGCCCGTGGCGGGCCTCGCGTCGGCCGACGTGACCGTGACCGGCGCGACGTGCTGGGCTCCCGGCACCGCCACGCCCGGTGAGACGGAGCGCGCCTCGTGGACCGTCTCCGACGTGCCCGCCGCCGGCGGCACCGCGACGTTCGTCGCCGTCGCCGAGGAGGGCGCAGCCTTCCAGGCCGGCCTGCCCGGCGTCTCCGACGACCTGACGACGCGCACGTTCACGCTCGACGTGCCCGCCGCAGGCGGCGAGCTCTGCACGATCGCCCCGCCGCCCGTGCAGCCGCCGACCGAGATCACGCCGCCGACGACGCCGCAGTCGGCTCCGCCGACCCTGCCCCGCACGGGCTTCGACATCTCGTCGATCCTCGCGATGGGTGCGCTGCTCGCCCTCGCCGGCGCGACGCTCGTCGTGCGCCGCGTGCGCTCGGAGGCATAGCCACCGACGCAGGCGAACCACACGCGGGAGGCCCCGCATCCGACACGGATGCGGGGCCTCTCGCTTGCGCGTCGCACCCACTGCGCATAGCCTGGAGGGCTCTCGCCGACCGAAGGAGGACGCCATGTTCACGGCACCCGCTCGCACCCCTCTCGTCGGCGTCGCCCGCTAGGGCTCCGGCACCCCGCACCACGCGCGCCCACGCGGCGCATCCCTCCCGAGGCACCACTCCCGCCTCGACCACCCCAGCAACGCCTTCCACGCGTGCCATGAGCGCGCCACCGAGGATCCCTCCATGCCGTCGCAGCCCGCTGCCCCCTCCAAGCCCCGCATCATCCCGTCGCTCGCCAGGCTCATGCCCTACGTGCGGCCCTACCTGCCGCGCCTGCTCGCGGGCGTCGGTGCCGCGCTCGTCGGCTCGCTGCTCGCCCTCGCGATCCCGCTCGTGCTGCGCGCCCTCGTCGACGGCCCGCTGACGCACGGCGACCGCGACGCCGTGTGGCCCGCCGCCATCGCGGTGCTCGCGCTCGGCCTCGCCGAGGCGCTGTGCATCTTCCTGCGCCGCTTCTTCGTGCTGCAGCCGTCGACGTACGTCGAGGCGTCGATGCGCCGCGACCTGTACGCGCGCCTGCAGCAGCTGCCCGTCGCGTTCCACGACCGCTGGCAGTCGGGCCAGCTGCTCTCGCGTGCCGTGCAGGACCTCGGCCAGCTGCGCCGCTTCCTCGCGTTCGGCTCCGTGCTGTTCGTCGTCAACCTGCTGACGCTCGTCGTCGGCGTGGGCGTGCTGCTGTGGTGGAGCCCGCTGCTCGGCGGCCTCTTCGTGCTGCTGTCGCTGCCGATCGTCGTCGTCGCGTTCCGCTTCGAGCAGACGTACCACCAGGTCTCGCGCCGTGCGCAGGACCAGGCGGGCGACCTCGCGACGACCGTCGAGCAGTCGGTGCACGGCATCCGCGTGCTCAAGGCGTTCGGCCGTGGACGCCATGCGCTCGACGGGTTCACGTCGCAGGCGAGCGAGCTGCGCTCGACCGAGATCGCGAAGGCGCGCCAGGATGCGTCGCTGTGGATGTGGCTGACGATCATCCCGTTCGTCTCGTACGCCGTGTGCCTGTTCGTGGGCGTGTGGCTCGTGACCGTCGACCAGCTCACCGTCGGCCAGCTGCTCGCGTTCTTCGCGACGGCCGTCGTGCTGAACTGGCCGATCGAGTCGATGGGCTTCCTCTACGCCTTCGCGATCGACGCGGCCAACGCATCCGTGCGCTTCCACGAGGTCGTCGACACCGAGAACACGATCGACGACCCCGAGCGGCCCGCGACGATCGCCGAGCCGCGCGGTCGCCTGGCGTTCGAGGGCGTGCGCTTCCGCTACCAGGACGCCCCCGACGGCGAGCGCGACCTCGTCGACGGCGCCGACCTCGTGCTCGAGCCCGGCGAGACCATGGCGCTCGTCGGCTCGACCGGCAGCGGCAAGACGACGCTCACGGCGCTGCCCGCGCGCCTGTACGACGTCACGGGTGGCCGCGTGCTGCTCGATGGCGTCGACGTGCGCGACCTCACGCGCGAGGAGCTGCGCACCCACGTCGCCATGGCGTTCGAGGATGCGACGCTCTTCTCGCGCTCGGTGCGCGACAACGTGCTGCTGGGCGTGCCCGGCGCCGACGACGACGTGCTCGACGAGGCGCTGCGCATCGCGCAGGCGAGCTTCGTGCACGACCTGCCCGACGGCATCGAGACCGTGATCGGCGAGGAGGGCCTCTCGCTCTCCGGCGGTCAGCGGCAGCGGCTCGCGCTCGCGCGCGCCGTCGCCGCCAAGCCGGCGGTGCTCGTGCTCGACGACCCGCTGTCGGCGCTCGACGTCGACACCGAGGCGCAGGTCGAGGCGGCGCTGCGCCAGGTGCTCGCCGAGACCACGGCGCTCATCGTCGCCCACCGTCCGTCGACGGTGCAGCTGGCCGACCGCGTCGCCCTCATGCGCGAGGGTCGCATCGACGACGTCGGCACCCACTCCGAGCTGCTCGCGCGCAACGAGCACTACCGATTCGTGCTCTCGAGCCTCGAAGAGGCCGAGCGGAACCGAGAGGTGAACCTGTGAGCGTCCACGGCGTGTCGGGCGAGGACCGCGACGACTACACGAAGGAGGAGTCGCGAGAGATCCGCCTGCGCTCCCGCAGGCTGCTGCTGCAGCTCGTGCGCCCGCACGTGCGGCGCATCACGTGGACGATGGTGCTCGTCGTCATCTCCGCGGGCGCCGGCGTCGTCGGGCCCGCGATCATCGCCTACGGCGTCGACACGGCGCTGCCCGCGATCCTCGACGACCAGGACTGGCTGCCCCTGTGGGGTGCGACGATCGCCTACGTCGTGTCGGCCGTCGCTGCCGGCGTGCTCATGTACGTCTACACGGTGTCGTCGGCGCGCATCAGCCAGGCGGTGCTGTTCTCGCTGCGCCGTCGCCTGTTCGACCACACGCAGCGGCTGAGCCTCGAGTTCCACGAGCAGTACACGTCGGGCCGCATCATCGCGCGCCAGACGAGCGACCTCGAGTCGATCCGCGACCTGCTCGACCAGGGACTGAACGAGCTCGTGCGCGGCATCCTCTTCATGGCGTTCACGGGCGTCGCGATGGTGCTGCTCGACCCGATCTCGGGCCTCGTGCTCGGCATCGCGCTCGTGCCCGCCATCATCCTCACCCGCTGGTTCCAGGTGCGCTCGACCGTGCTCTTCCGCGAGACGCGCACGACGAGCGCGCGCATGATCGTGTACTTCGTCGAGACGATGACGGGCATCCGCGCCGTGAAGGCGTTCCGCACCGAGCGTCGCAACGACGACGAGTTCGGGGACCGCGTCGAGGACTACCGCGTCGCGAACCACCGCGTCATCTCGATCTTCGGCGTCTACGAGCCCGGGATCGTCGCGCTCGGGGCGACGAGCATCGCGGCGATCGTGCTGCTCGGCGGCATCCGCGTCATCGACGGCACGCTCGAGGTGGGCGTGCTGCTCGCGACCGCGCTGTACGCGCGGCAGTTCTTCCAGCCCATCCAGGGCGTCGCGATGTTCTTCAACGGCTACCAGTCGGCCTCGGCGGCGCTCGAGAAGATCTCGGGCGTGCTCGAGGAGCAGCCGACCGTGCCCGAGCCCGGCGAGCCCGCCGTGCTCGTGCACGCGAAGGGTCGACTCGACTTCGACGAGGTGCGCTTCGCCTATGCGACGGGCGGCGACGTGCTGCCCGCGCTCGACCTGCACATCCCCGCCGGCCAGACCGTCGCCCTCGTTGGCACGACCGGTGCGGGCAAGACGACGCTCGCGAAGCTGCTCGCCCGGTTCTACGACCCGAGCGACGGCGCCGTGCGCCTCGACGGCGTCGACCTGCGCGACCTGGCGAACGACGACCTGCGCCGCGCCGTCGTGATGGTGACGCAGGAGGCCTACCTGTTCTCGGGCACGGTCGCCGAGAACATCGCGCTCGGCAAGCCGGATGCGACGCGCGCCGAGATCGAGGCCGCGGCGCGTGCCGTGGGTGCGCACGAGTTCGTGTCGGCGCTGCCCGACGGGTACGACACCGACGTGAACAAGCGCGGCGGCCGCGTGTCGTCGGGCCAGCGGCAGCTGCTGTCGTTCGCGCGCGCGTTCCTCGCCGACCCTGCGGTGCTCATCCTCGACGAGGCCACCGCGAGCCTCGACATCCCGAGCGAGCGGCTCGTGCAGGAGGCGCTGCAGACGCTGCTCGCCGACCGCACGGCGATCATCATCGCCCACCGCCTGTCGACGGTCGCGATCGCCGATCGCGTGCTCGTGATGGAGCACGGACGCGTCATCGAGGACGACGCGCCCGACGCGCTCATCGCCGCAGGCGGACGGTTCGCCGACCTGCACCGTGCGTGGCGGGAGTCGCTCGTCTGAGCGACCCCGCCCCGCGCGGGCTCAGCCGTTGACGATCGCCGTGATCGGCAGGTTGAGGAAGCCGATGAGCACGTCGACCGCGAGCGCTGCGCACGCGCCGAGGCCGATCGCGGCCATCGTGCGCGGCGCATCGCGGCGCAGCAGGCCGACGACGCCGACCGCGACGCCCGCGAGGGCGACGACGAGCCGCACGACGCTGAACGCGATCGCGGCGCCACTGATGAGGTCGAAGTCGCCGGTCGAGATGATGAGGGCCTGCGAGACGAGCGCGACGATGCCGACGAGCAGCGCGACGCCTGCGATCAGGATCGCGACGAGGCCGAACGGGTTGCCGCGGCGCTGCGGCGGCGTGCTCGACTGCGGCATCGCGGGCTGCGCCGTCGCCCACGACGGCTGCGCGAGCCGCTGCGGCTGACCCTGCGGCGGCTGCTGCCAGGCGGGTGCGGCCTGCGGCTGCGCGTGCTGCCGCTGCTGCCAGGCGGGCGCCGCCTGCGGCTGCGGCTGCTGCTGGCCGGGCTGCGGGGGAGGGAGGTGCGTCATGCGCGCATCCTGGCACCCGCCGCCGCGCGCGGGCTGGGTGCTCAGTCGGGCATCCACCGGGCTCGGCGCTGGATGCGGAAGGGCGCGTCGGCGCCGGCGCTCGTGGGCGCGAGCGGCGTGCCCTCGGCCTCGTAGTGGGGCAGGGCGCGGTCGTGGAGGCCGGCGGGTGGCAGGCCGCTGGATCGGATGACGCGCCACCACGGCAGGCCCTCGGAGTCGGTCGCCATGATGCGGCCGACGCGGCGTGCGGCGCGCGAGCCGAGCACCGCCGCCACCTCGCCGTACGCCATGACGCGGCCGGGCGGGATGCTCGCGACGAGCTCGTGCACGGCCTCGGCGAACGCGTCGTGGTCGGGCTCGTCGGTCACGTCGCCACGATACGACCCGCTGCTCCTTGCGTTGTGCAGGCGATCAGGGGTGGCAGAGGGGTATCTTCCCTCCGCCCACCCGGATCGCCTGCGAAACGCAAGCGACCGGAGAGCGCTGTCGCGTTTTGCAGGTGATTCGGGGTCTTGAGGGGAATGTTCCCTTGAGAGGCGGAATCGCCTGCGAAACGGAAGCGACTGGGATGCCGTCAGGCACCGGGGAGGGTGCGGCCGACCGCTGCGTAGGTGCGGCGCAGGGCGTCGGTGGTCGCGTCGGCGTCGAGCTGCGCGACGCCGATGTAGAGGCAGTCGCCCAGCAGCAGCTGCGCCGTGCGGCTGCCGAGCGCCCCCGAGCGCAGCGGCGCGGCCTCGCGGGCGGCGGTGCGCAGCACGACGTCGGCCTCGGCGGCGAGCGGCGAGGCGTCGTCGTTCGTGATGGCGACGGTCGTCGCGCCCGACGCGCGTGCGAGCCGCAGGAAGCGCACGGTCTCGGCCGTGGATCCCGAGTGCGAGATGGCGATGGCGACGGCCGTCTCGTCGAGCACGGCGGCGGCGGTCCACGCTGCGTGCGGCTCGGGCCACTCGAGGGCGACGCGGCCGATGCGCGAGAGCTTGCGCTGCAGGTCGACGGCCACGATGGCGCTCGCGCCGACGCCGAAGAGGTCGACGCGGCGGGCGCGGGCGATGGCACCCACGGCGGTCGTCAGCGCGGCGACGTCGACGGCCGCGGCCGTGTCGGCGATCGACAGCGACTCGTTGGCGGCGACGCGGGCGACGACGTCGTCCATGCCGTCGCCGGGCGAGACGTCGGAGCTCATGACGTCGACCGCCGCGATCGCGAGGCGCTCGCGGAGGTTCTGCTCGGCGAGGGTGCGGCGCAGGTCGCGGAAGCGCTCGAACCCGACGGTGCGGGTGAAGCGCACGACCGTGGTCGTCGACGTGCTCGCGGCGGCGGCGATCTCTCCGATCGACTGCGTCGCGAAGGCCTCGGGGTCGGCGAGCAGCGCGTCGGCGATGCGCCGCTCCGAGGGGCGCAGCTCGTCGTAGCGGGCGCGCGTCTCGGTGAGCACGGTGCGCGGCGTGCGCTGCTCGGTCGCCATGGTGGTCCTCTCGGTGCGTCGTCACCGTATCGGCAGGGTGCCGCTCGTCGCGGATCCACCAGCCATGTACGCAATGTACCCGAAACACGCAAAGCGTGTACTATCCGTACAAGACTCTCACCGACGCGAGGAACCACCCATGGCCGCACCCGACCAGATCGCCGCTCAGCTGCTGCAGCACCTCGGCGGCGCCGACAACGTCGCCGGCGTCGAGCAGTGCATGACGCGGATGCGCGTCACGCCGCGCGACCGCGACCGCATCGACGAGGCCGCGGTCAAGGCCACCGACGGCGTGCTCGGCGTCGTCGACGACGAGACCTACCAGGTCGTGCTCGGGCCGGGTGCCGTCACGCGCATCACGACCGCGTTCCGCGCACTGCTCGCCGAGCAGGGCACCGACGCTGAGGCGCTCGCCGCCCGCGGCGCCGACATCAAGGCCGACCAGAAGCGCCGCAACGACACCCCGTTCAAGAACCTCATCCGCAAGGTCGCGAACATCTTCGTGCCGCTCATCCCCGCGCTCATCGGTGCCGGCATCGTCGCCGCCGTGCGCGGCCTCATCGTGAACTGGGATGCCGTCGGCGCGGCACCCGACTGGGTCGCGGGCCTCATCCCGGCGCTCACGGCCATCGGCTCGGCGTTCTTCGCCTACCTCGCGATCTTCGCGGGCATCAACGCCGCGAAGGAGTTCGGCGGCACGCCCGCGATCGGCGGCGCCGTCGCCGCGATCATCGTCTTCCCGGGCATCGCCGACGTCTCGTACGCGCTGCCGTTCGTCGGCGACATCACGCTCGCACCCGGGCAGGGCGGCGTCATCGGCGCGATCTTCGCCGCCGTGCTCGCCTCCTGGATCGAGCGCGGCCTGCGCGGGCGCGTGCCCGATGCCATCGACATCCTCGTCACCCCGACGCTCGCGCTGCTCGGCTCGGGCCTCGCGACGATCTTCGCGTTCATGCCGCTCGCCGGCGCCATCGCGACGGGCATCGGCGACGGTGCCGTGTGGCTGCTGCAGGTGTCGGGCGTGCTCGCGGGCTTCGTGCTCGGCGGCCTCTTCCTGCCCCTCGTCATGCTGGGCCTGCACCAGGCGCTCATCCCGATCCACGCGACCCTCATCGAGCAGCTCGGCTTCACGCCGCTGCTGACGATCCTCGCGATGGCGGGCGCCGGCCAGGTCGGTGCGGCCATCGCGATCTGGATCCGCCTGCGCCGCAACGCCTCGCTGCGTCGCGCCATCAAGGGCGCGCTGCCCGTCGGCGTGCTCGGCGTCGGCGAGCCGCTCATCTACGCCGTGACGCTGCCGCTCGGCCGCCCCTTCCTCACCGCGTGCCTCGGCGGTGCGTTCGGCGGCGCCGTCGCGGGCGCGTTCAACCAGTTCGTCGCACCGTGGGGCGCGACGGCGATCGGCCCGTCGGGCCTCGCGCTGCTGCCGCTGCTGCAGAGCGACGAGGGTCAGGGCTACGCGATCCTCGCCTACGTCGTGGGCCTCGTCGTCGGATACGTCGCGGGCTTCGCGATCACGATGGCGTTCGGATTCCCGAAGGCGCTGCTCGCCGAGCACGGGGGAGCTGCGGATGCGGATGCGCCCGCCGCGGTCGCGCCGGCCGCGGTCGCGCCGGCCGCTGCGACGCCCGGCACGCGCCTGGCGATCGCCGCCCCGGCCGAGGGCCGCATCGTGTCGCTCGACGACGTGCCCGACGCCGCGTTCCGCGAGCGCACCCTCGGCGACGGCTTCGCCGTCGACCCGACGAGCGGCCGCTTCGCGAGCCCGGTCGCCGGCACGATCACGGCGATCTTCCCGACGGGCCACGCGTTCGGCGTCACGACGCCCGAGGGCCTGGAGGTGCTCGTGCACGTGGGCCTCGGCACCGTCGCGCTCGACGGCGAGGGCTTCACGGTGCTGCGCGCCGAGGGCGACGTCGTCGCCGCCGGCGACCCGGTCGTCGACGTCGACCTCGACGCCGTGCGCGACCGCGTGCCGTCGCTCGTCTCGCCCGTCGTCGTGCTGAACGGCGCCGCGTGGGCCATCGTCGAGCGCGACGGCGACGCCCCCGTCGTCGTCGCCGCCACCGCGGCGGCCGACGCATGACCGCCAGCATCCCCGCACCGATCCGCGACCAGGAGGACCCCGTGGCCGACGACATCCAGACCATCGCCGCGCTCGGCACCGAGGGCCGCAACCCGCGCACCCTCGACCTCGACACGCTCGACACCGCGACGCTGCTCGAGCGGATGAACGACGAGGATGCGACGGTCGCCGCCGCGGTGCGCGCCGTGCTGCCGCGGGTCGCCGAGGCCGTCGAGCTGATCGCGGCCGCGCGTCGTCGCGGCGGGCGTCTGATCTACCTCGGTGCCGGCACGAGCGGGCGCCTCGGCCTGCTCGACGCCGTCGAGTGCCCGCCGACGTTCGGCACCGACCCGTCAGAGGTCGTCGGCCTCATGGCCGGTGGCCGCGACGCGTTCGTCGTCGCCGTCGAGGGCGCCGAGGACGACCCGACGCTCGGCGCGTCCGACGTCGCCGGACTCGACGTGGGGCCCGACGACGTCGTCGTGGGGCTCGCGGCGAGCGGCCGCACGCCGTACGTGCTCGGCGGGCTCGGCGAGGCTCGCGCGCGTGGCGCCGCGACGGTCGCGGTCGCGTGCAACCCGTGCTCGCGCATCGGTGCCGCGGCCGACGTCGCGATCGAGGTCGCGACCGGACCCGAGGTGCTCACCGGGTCGACGCGCCTCAAGGCGGGCACGGCGCAGAAGCTCGTCTGCAACATGCTCTCGACCGCGAGCATGGTGCGCACCGGCAAGGCCTACGGCAACCTCATGGTCGACGTGAAGCCGACGAACGCGAAGCTCGTCGACCGGGCGCAGCGCATCGTCGCCGAGGCGACGGGCGCCGATCGGGAGGCCGCGGCGGATGCCCTGGCCGCAGCGGGCACGCACGCCAAGACGGCCGTCGTCATGCTCCTCGCCGACTGCGACGCCGCACGAGCGCAGGTGCTGCTGGATGCCGCGGGCGGCGACGTGCGCGCTGCGCTCCGCGCCGCCTGACGGCACGCGCATCCGCCCTCGGCGTCTGCGTATTGCAGGTGATTCCGCCTCTCGAGGGGAATCTTCCCTTGAGAGGCGGAATCACCTGCACAACGCAACGACTCGGGATGCGGCGGTCGCGTATTGCAGGCGATCTGGGGTGGAAGAGGGGTATCTTCCCTCGGCCCACCCGAATCGCCTGCAAAACGCAACAGGGCGAGAACCCCGGGCGACGCCGGGAGAGCGCAGAGCGCTAGAGGGTACGACGGCCGATCTGGTCGCCGAACTCGGTCTCGCCGACGACGTCGAAGCCGATGGCGGTGAAGAAGGCCGTCGGGCCGAGGTCGCCCGGCTCCCAGACGGCGTAGAGGGCGTCGAAGCCGCGGCGCTTCGCCTCGTCGGCGACCTGGCCGACGGCGAACGTGCCGACGCCCTGGCCCTGCGCCGTGCCGGCGACGTGCATGCGCAGCACGCTCGAGCGGTACTCCTCCTTCGACGACTCCGCGTCGAAGTTGGCCATGATGTACGCCACGAGGTCGTCGCCCGCGTAGACCACGCGGGTCCACGTCGACGACTGGTCGACGTACGCCTCGTTCGAGGCGGGCACGAGGAAGGCCTCCTGACCGCGCTTGAGCGTGAGCCCGTTCGCGGCCACGGCGTTCTTCGCGTTGAGCTCCTCGAGGCGCAGGTCGTGCATGACCATCACGGTAGCCGACTCCGCCATGCGCTGCATCAGACCCGGGGATGACGTGGTCGTGGCCGTGCGACGTCGGCCGGGTGACGTCCTCGTGACCGGATCGTGACCGAACGGGGCTTGCGGGTTGTTTGTTTGGAAGGTGTACTAACAAACATGGCACCCACGCAGGTCCGCTCCGACGCCGCCGTCGCCCTGCCTCGCGACGCGTTCGCGAGCGGCGCCCCGCGCCGCGCCAAGGTGCTGCCCGAGCACGCCCGCGCCCACAATCGCACGCTCGTGCTGCAGACGCTGCTCGACGAGGGCCCGTCGTCGCGCGCCGACCTCGCCCGCGCCACGTCGCTCACGCGCGTCACGGTCTCCGACCTCGTCGCCGAGCTCGTCGCCGAGGGGCTGCTCGCCGAGCTCGGCACCCGCGAGGACCCGCGGCCCGGCAAGCCCGCGACCCTCGTCGACCTCGCGCGCGACGCCTTCCTCATCGTCGGCCTCGACCTCTCCGACGCCGCAGCCTTCCGCGGCGCGCTGCTGGCGATCGACGGCACGGTGCTCGACCGCGCCGAGGTGCCCACGCACGCCGCGACGGGGGAGGAGGCGCTCGCGCTCGCGATCGACCTCGCCCGCACGCTGCGCGACCGCGCCGCGACGCCCGTGCTCGGCGTCGGCGTCGGCACCCCCGGCGTCGTCGACGTCGACGGCGTCGTGCTGCAGGCCCCCAACCTCGACTGGCACGACCTGCCGCTGCGCGACCGCCTCGTCGACGCGCTCGGCGTGCCCGTGCACGTCGCGAACGACGCCAACGCCGCCCTGCTCGCCGAGCGCGGCCGCTCGAACGCCGACGTGCTCGTCGTGCGCATCGGCCTCGGCGTCGGCGCGGGCCTCGCCGTCGGCGGCGTGCCCGTGCGCGGCACCCGCTCGGCGGCCGGCGAGATCGGCCACGTCACGATCGGCACCGACGGCGGCCCCCGCTGCGCCTGCGGCCGCGACGGCTGCCTCGAGGCCTGGCTCGCCGAGCCGCGCCTGCGCCACGCGCTCGCGGTGGCCGACGCATCCGACCACGACCGCATCCTCGACGAGGCCGGCCACCGCCTCGGCATCGCGCTCGCGCCCATCGTCGGCGTGCTCGACCTGCCGCGCGTCGTCGTCTCGGGTCCCGCCGACCTGCTCGACGGAACCCTCGCGCGCGCCGCCGAGCGCACGCTGCGCGAGCGCACCCTCGACGACGGCCAGGAGGTCGTCGTCGCCATGACCAAGCACGGCGACGACGTCGTCGTGCGCGGAGCCGCGATGCTCGTGCGCTCCGGAGAGCTCGGGGTCGCGTGACCCCCGAGAGCCGACGGTGCCCTTCCGCCGGCCGCCCTAGGAAAGGAACACGCATGAGGAAGATCGCACTCGCGAGCGTCGCCGTGGTCGGCGTGCTCGCCGCGGCCGGCTGCAGCGCAGGCGGCGACGGCGGAGGCGGCGACGAGAACGCCGAGATCCGCGTGTGGCTCGTCGGCACCGACACCCCCGACGCCGCCCGAGACCTGCTCGTCGAGCAGTTCGAGGATGCCCACCCCGGCAGCACCGTCGTGATCGAGGAGCAGTCGTGGGACGGTCTCGTCGACCGCCTCACCACGGCGCTCTCGGGCTCCGACAGCCCCGACATCGTCGAGATCGGCAACACGCAGACGCCCGCGTTCACGAGCGCAGGCGCGTTCCTCGACCTCACCGACCACTACGAGGACCTCGGCGGCGACGACCTGCTGCCCGGCTTCGTCGAGATCGGCTCGTACGAGGGCTCGTTCTACGCCGCACCGCTCTACTCGGGCGCGCGCGTCGTGTTCTACGACACCGCCGCCTACGACGCCGCGGGCCTCACGGTGCCCACGACGCTCGACGAGTACGTGTCGAACGCCGAGGCGCTCGCCGCCGCCAACGCCGGCGACTCGGGCCTGTGGTGGCCCGGCCAGGACTGGTACAACGGCCTCCCGTTCGTCTGGGAGCACGGCGGCGAGATCGCCGTGCCCGACGGCGACCAATGGGATGCGCAGCTCTCGAGCGACGAGTCGATCGCGGGTCTCGAGCAGGTGCAGGCCGTGATGCAGGGCGCGTCCCTCGCCCCGGTCGACGCCAACGAGACGAACGCGCAGGTCGGCTACTGCGACGGCACGACGCTGCAGGTCTCCGCGCCGACGTGGCTGCGCGGCTCGATCCTCGCGCCCGCCGACGCCGAGACGCCCGGCTGCCCCGACGCGGAGGCGACGCTCGGCGTGTACGCGCTGCCCGGCATGGACGGCGGCGCAGCCTCCGTCATGGCCGGCGGCTCGAACATCGCCATCTCGGCCCGCACCGAGCACCCCGAGCTCGCGCTCGACGCCCTCGAGATCATCCTCGGCGACGACTTCCAGACGGTGTACGGCGAGAACGGCCTCGTGCCGGCCCGCCTCTCGCTCGCGAGCACCCTGGGCACCGACGCGTCGGCCGAGGCGACGACCGAGGCTGCGGGCAACGCTCGACTCACGCCGGCATCGCCGAAGTGGGCCGACGTCGAGGCTGCCGGCATCATGCAGGACCTGTTCGTGAGCATCGCCCAGGGCGGCGACGTGCGGGCCCTCGCCGAGCAGGCCGACGAGGACATCGAGGCCATCCTCAACGGCTAGGCCCTTCGAGTCCGACCAGACGATGCGGTCGGCGCGGCATCGCCCGCCGCGCCGACCGCATCCGGCCCTAGGAAGGCCGACACGATCCTAGGAGGACCACTTCCATGGTGCAGACCCAGGTGCCGACCGCAGCGAGCCCCGCGGTCACCGCCATCGCCCCGCCACCCGGCCGCCGGCCTGCGAGCCGCGACCGCCGCCGCGCGGGCGCCCTGCCGTACGCGCTGCTCGCGCCCGCGACCATCGTCGTGCTCGCGATCATCGGCTGGCCGCTGCTGCAGCTCGTCATCCTCTCCTTCCAGGAGTTCGGCCGCGCGCAGGCGTTCGGGCAGCCCGCCGAGTGGGTGGGCCTCGACAACTACGTCGGCGTGCTCACCGATCCCGTCTTCTGGGAGGTGCTCGGCCGCACCGTCGGCTTCGCCGCCGTCTGCGTGGCCGTGACGATGGTGCTCGGCACCCTCATCGCCCTGCTCATGCAGCGTCTCCCGACGCCGTTCCGCATCCTCGTGAGCGTGGGTCTGCTGCTCGCGTGGTCGATGCCGGCCCTCACCGCCACGATCGTGTGGGGCTGGATCGTCGACACCGAGTACGGCGTGCTCAACCAGCTGCTGCGCGACGGCCTGGGCCTCGCGCAGTTCGACCGCCACTCGTGGCTCATCGAGCCGATGTCGTTCATGGGCGTCGCGGTCGTCATCATCGTGTGGGGCGCCATCCCCTTCGTGGCCTTCACGGTCTTCGCCGGCCTCACGCAGGTGCCCGGCGAGCAGCTCGAGGCCGCGGCGCTCGACGGCGCGGGCCCCGTGCAGCGCTTCACGGCCATCGTGCTGCCGCAGGTCGCGCCCATCCTCGTGATCGCGACGATCCTGCAGATCATCTGGGACCTGCGCGTCTTCACGCAGATCTTCGCGCTGCAGGACATCGGCGGCATCCGCGGCGAGACGTCGACGCTCGGCGTGTACATCTACCAGACCGCCATCGCAGGCGGCGAGTTCGGCGAGGGCGGCGCGCTCGCGATCATCACGATGGCGGCGATCTCGGTCGCGTCGATCGCGCTCGTGCGCCGGATGCTGCGAGCGGACTCGTGAGGCGCTCGCCCGCCTACCGCGGCATGACGGTGCTGTGGTGCGCCGTCGCGGTGCTGATCTTCGTCTGCTCGGTGTTCCCCGTGTACTGGATGGTGAAGACGTCGTTCCAGCCGAACTCCGAGGTGCGCTCGACGTCGCTGCAGCTGTGGCCCGAGACGTGGACGCTGCGCAACTACGAGACCGTGCTGTTCGATCCGGGCCGCACGCCCTTCCTGCCGGCGCTCGGCACGTCGCTCATCGCGACGACCGCGACCGTGCTCATCGCCGCGGTGCTCGCGTTCCTCGCGGCCGTCGCGATCTCGCGCTTCCGCTTCAAGAGCCGCCGCATGTTCATCGTGGCGATCCTCGTCATCCAGATGCTGCCGCTCGAGGCGATGATGGTGTCGCTCTACCGCGTGCTCGACGGCTGGCAGCTGCTCAACACCATCCTCGCGCTCGTGCTCGTCTACACGGCGACGGTGCTGCCGTTCACGATCTGGACGCTGCGCGGCTTCGTCGACGGCGTGCCGATCGAGCTCGAGGAGGCGGCGATGATCGACGGCTGCTCGCGCGTCGGCGCGTTCTTCCGCGTCACCTTCCCGCTGCTCGCGCCCGGCCTCGTCGCCACCGGCGTCTTCGCGTTCATCCAGGCCTGGAACGAGTTCCTCATCGCCCTCATCGTCAACACCGACCCGCAGCTCATGACGCTGCCCGTATGGCTGCGCACGTTCCTCGCGCTCAACGGCACGACGAACTGGGCGGCGATCATGGCGGGCTCGACGCTCATGGCCATCCCGGTCGTCATCTTCTTCCTCATCGTGCAGGGACGCATGACGAGCGGCCTCGTGAGCGGGGCGGTGAAGGGATGAGCGCTGCAGGGATGAGCGCTGCAGGGATGAGCCCCCTGCTGCACGACGTGCGGGCCACGCTCATTCCGGGGTTCGCAGGGCTGACGCTGCCGACCTGGGTCGCCGAGCGGCTCGCAGACGGCCTCGCCTCGGTGTGCCTGTACGGCGAGAACGCCCCCGATGCCGCGACCGTGCGCACGCTCGCAGACGCGGTGCGGGCCGCGCGCCCGGATGCGATCGTCGCGATCGACGAGGAGGGCGGCGACGTCACGCGCATCCACTACGCCACCGGCGCCCCGTACGCGGGCTCGGCGGTGCTGGGCCGCGCCGACGACACGACGTGGACGCGGTCGGTGGGGGAGCGCGTGGGGCGCGACGTGCGCGCCGCGGGCTGCACTCTCACGTTCGGCCCCGTGGCCGACGTCAACGTCGATCCGCGCAACCCCGTCATCGGCGTCCGCTCGTTCGGGGCGGATGCGGACCTCGCCGCCCGGCACGTGGGTGCGTGGGTCGAGGGCGTGCAGGCGACGGGCGTCGCGACGAGCGCGAAGCACTTCCCGGGCCACGGCGACACCGCCGTCGACTCGCATCTCGGCCTGCCGGTCGTGCACGCGTCGGTCGAGCTGCTGCACGCGCGCGAGCTCGCGCCGTTCCGCGCGGCGATCGCCGCTGGCGCGGCGACGATCATGACGTCGCACATCGTGCTGCCGGCGCTCGACGACGTGCCGGCGACGCTGTCGTCGCGCATCCTGCAGGGGCTGCTGCGCGGCGAGCTCGGCTTCGATGGCGTGATCGTGTCGGATGCGCTCGACATGGCGGGCGCGTCGGGCGAGACCGGCATCCCCGAGGCCGCGGTGCGCGCGCTCGCGGCCGGCTGCGACCTGCTGTGCCTCGGCACCGCGACGGGGCCCGACGGCATGGACGCGATCGAGGAGGCCGTGCTCGCCGCGGTCGCCGAGGGGCGGCTGCCGGAGGCGCGCGTGCGCGACGCCGCGGCACGGGTGCGCGCGCTGGCGGCATCCGCGCCCGCGCCGCTGCCGTTCGCGGAGCTGTCGGACGTCGACGAGGGCGAGCTCGACCGCATCGCGTCGACGTTCGCGCTCTCCGACCACGCGCGCGAGTGGCTGCGGCGCTTCCGCGGCGCCGACCGGCTCACGACGACGGTGCGCATCGAGCGCGCCGCGAACATCGCGGCCGGCGCCGTGCCGTGGGACCCGTTCGCCGCATCCGTCGTCGAGCCCGGCGCCGTGCCGACGCTCGAGCCCGGACCCGTCGTGGTCGTGGGCAAGGACCTCGAGCGCGGGCCCGAGTCGCGCGCGACGATCGACGGGCTGCGTGCGACCCACGACGTGCTCGCGATCGACCTCGGCTGGTCGGCGGGCGAGCTCGCCGACGTCGCGACGTTCGGCGCGTCCGCCGCCGTCGGCGCCGCCGTGCGCCGCTGGATCGAGCACGCATGATGCGCCTCGGCATCGACGTGGGCGGCACGAAGACCGCCGCCGTGCTGCTCGCGCCCGACGGCGCCGTCGTCGGTCAGCATCAGGTGCCGACCGAGCTCGGCGAGGGCGTCGTCGACTCCGTCATCGCCGCCGCGCGCTTCGTGCTGCGCGACGTCGGCATCGGCGTGAGCGACCTCGAGGGCGTCGGCCTCGGCATCCCCGGCCAGGTGGATGCCGACCGCTCGCGCATCCGCAACGCCGTGCACCTGGGCCTCGGCGCGTTCGACGTCGGCGCCGCGGTCGGCGACCGGCTCGGTACGCGCGTGCTCGTCGAGAACGACGTCAACGCCGCCGCGCTCGGCGCTCGGCACCTGCTCGGCAGCGACGCGGATGCGTTCGCCTACCTGGGCCTCGGCACCGGCATCGCCGCGGGCGTGCTGCTCGACGGCGTCATCTGGCGCGGCGCGACGGGCGTCGCGGGCGAGATCGGCCACGTGCCCGTGCCCGGCGCGACCGCCGTGTGCCGCTGCGGGCAGACGGGATGCCTCGAGACCGTCGCCGCCGGATGGGCGCTCGCCGAGCGCTGGGGCGAGCCGTGGCCCGCCGCTCGCATGCTCGAGGCTGCCCGCTCGGGCTCGGCCACCGCATCCGCCGAATGGCACGTCGTCGTCGACGCGCTCGCGCACGCCGTGCGCATGCTCGTGCTGACGGTCGACGTCGACGCGGTCGCCATCGGTGGCGGCATGCGCGGCCTCGGCGCACCGTTGCTCGACGGCATCCGCGAGCGCCTCGGCGCATGGTCGGCGGCGTCGCCCTTCCTCGCCGCGTTGGCGATACCGTCGAGGGTGCACATGGTCCCAGCAGGCAGCCAGCCGGCCGCCGTCGGGGCCGCGATCGTGGGGAGCAGCGCGTGGAAGTCGTGATCGTCGCAGGACCGGTCGAGGTCGGAGCGTTCGCAGCCGGACGGATCGCCGAGATCGTCGCGGCGAAGCCCGAGGCGGTGCTGGGCGTCGCGACCGGCTCGAGCCCGCTCGAGACGTACCGTGCGCTCGCCGCGCGCCGCGACGCGGGCCTCGACCTCTCGCGCGTCTCGGCGTTCGCGCTCGACGAGTACGTGGGCATCGCCCACGACCACCCCGAGTCGTACCACGCGGTCGTCGACCGCGAGGTCGTGCAGCCGCTCGGCCTCGACGCGGCCCGCGTGCGCGTGCCGAACGGCCTCGCCGCCGACCTCGACGCCGCCGCCGACGACTACGAGGCGCAGATCGCCGCGGCGGGAGGCGTCGACGTGCAGCTGCTCGGCATCGGCGGCAACGGCCACATCGGCTTCAACGAGCCCACGTCGTCGCTCGCATCCCGCACGCGCGTCAAGACGCTCGCGCCCGCGACGCGCGAGGCGAACGCGCGCTTCTTCGACAGCCTCGACCAGGTGCCGATGCACTGCCTCACGCAGGGCCTCGGCACGATCCTCGACGCGAAGCGCGCGCTGCTCGTGGCGCAGGGGGCGTCGAAGGCCCACGCGATCGCGCAGATCGTCGAGGGCCCCGTGTCGTCGATGTGGCCGGGATCGGTGCTGCAGCTGCACCGTCACGCGACGATCGTGATCGACGAGGCGGCCGCATCCGAGCTCACCCTCACCGACTACTACCGCTACACGGTCGAGCACCGCGGGGTCGTGCAGCCCGGCGCCTAGGAGCGTTGAGGTCTTCGGCCCGATGTGAGGTCACATCGGGCCGAAACCCTCAACGCTGCGGGACGAGGGCGCCGCGGGAGAGCACCGCGGCGACCTGCAGGTGCTCGTCGAGCACCACGAGGTCCGCGACCCGGCCCGAGGCGATCGAGCCGAAGCGGTCGTCGACGCCGAGCGCCCGCGCGGGCACGCGCGTCGCGGCGTCGATCGCCACGGGCAGCGGCACGCCAGCATCCACCGCCACGCGCACGGCGTGGTCGAGCGTGAGCGTCGAGCCGGCGATCGCGCCGCCGTCGCGCAGCCGCGGCACGCCATCCGTCACCGTCACGGCCAGCGAGCCGAGCATCCACTCGCCGTCGGGCTGCCCTGCCGCCGCCATCGCGTCGGTGATGAGCGCCACGCGACCCGGCGCCGCGTCGAAGAGCAGACGCACCATGCGCGGATGCACGTGCACGCCGTCGGCGATGACCTCGATCGTCACGCGCTCGTCGTCGAATGCCGCCGGCAGCACGCCGGGGGAGCGGTGGTCGAGGCCGCGCATGCCGTTGAACGCGTGCGTCACGATCGTCGCGCCCGCGTCGAACGCCGCCGCACCCTGCTCGACGACGGCATCCGTGTGGCCGACCGCCACGCGCCAGCCGCGCGCCGACAATGCGGTGACGGCCGCCATGCCGCCGTCGAGCTCGGGCGCGAGCGTGATCATCGCCAGCAGGTCGCCGACGCCGCCCGCGAGCGCGTCGAGGGATGCGGCGTCGGGGTCGCGCAGCAGGGTCACGTCGTGCGCACCCTTGCGCGCCTCGGCGATGCACGGCCCCTCGAGGTGCACGCCCAGCAGGCGGTCGTCGCGCGCCGCGACGGCCGCGACGGCCGCGGTGCGCGCCGTCATGTCGTCGAGCGCTCCCGTGACGAGGGATGCGAGCTGCCGCGTCGTGCCGTGCGCGCGGTGGAACGCCATCGCCCGCTCGATCGCCTCCTCGCCGTCGTCGAACGCGACGCCCGCGCCGCCGTGGCAGTGCAGGTCGACGAACCCCGGGGCGACGACGGCGCCGTCGATCGCGCGATCCGCGGCGGGCGGCCGACCCGTGCCGACGTCGGCGATGCGGTCGCCCTCCACGAGCACCCACGCCGAGTCGGCGGCGAGGCCGTCGGACACCACCCGACCTCGCAGCAGCGTCGTGCCGGCAGCGGTCTCGGCGTGCGCATCCACCCTCCCGACCCTAGCGACGGGCGTCCGTGGCAGCATCCGCGCGGCTCTAGGCTTATGGGCATGTCGAAGGTCCTCTCCTCCCTGCCCGTCGGCGAGCGCGTCGGCATCGCCTTCTCGGGAGGGCTCGACACCTCCGTGGCGGTCGCCTGGATGCGCCACAACGGTGCGATCCCCTTCACGTACACGGCCAACATCGGCCAGTACGACGAGCCCGACATCGACGCGGTGCCCGGCCGCGCCCTCGAGTACGGCGCCGAGAAGGCACGCCTCGTGGATGCGCGCGAGATGCTCGTCGAGGAGGGCTTCGTCGCCCTGCAGTGCGGCGCCTTCCACATCCGCTCCGGCGGCAAGACGTACTTCAACACGACGCCGCTCGGCCGTGCCGTCACGGGCACGATGCTCGTGCGCGCCATGAAGGAGGACGGCGTCGACATCTGGGGCGACGGCTCCACCTACAAGGGCAACGACATCGAGCGGTTCTACCGCTACGGCCTGCTCGCCCACCCCGCGCTGCGCATCTACAAGCCGTGGCTCGACGCGCAGTTCGTCGACCAGCTCGGCGGCCGCTCCGAGATGTCGGCCTGGCTCGTCGAGCACGGCTTCGGCTACCGCGACTCCGCCGAGAAGGCGTACTCGACCGACGCGAACATCTGGGGTGCGACGCACGAGGCGAAGGACCTCGAGCAGCTCGACGCCTCGGTGCTGCTCGTCGAGCCCATCATGGGCGTCGCGTCGTGGCGCGAGGACGTCGCGATCGCGACCGAGGACGTGACGATCGGCTTCGAGGCCGGCCGCCCCGTGTCGGTGAACGGCGTCGAGCTGGGCGCCGTCGCGCTCGTCGACGAGGTCAACACCATCGGCGGCCGCCACGGCATCGGCGTCTCGGACCAGATCGAGAACCGCATCATCGAGGCGAAGTCGCGCGGCATCTACGAGGCTCCGGGCATGGCGCTGCTGCACATCGCCTACGAGCGCCTGCTCAACGCCATCCACAACGAGGACACCGTCGCGACGTACCACAACGAGGGTCGCCGCCTGGGTCGCTACATGTACGAGGGTCGCTGGCTCGACCCGCAGTCGCTCATGCTGCGCGAGTCGATCGTGCGCTGGGTCGCGTCGTCGGTCACCGGCACCGTCACGCTGCGCCTGCGCCGCGGCGACGACTACACGATCCTCGACACGACCGGCCCCTCGCTGTCGTACCACCCCGAGAAGCTGTCGATGGAGCGCGTCGGCGACGCCGCGTTCGGCCCGACGGAGCGCATCGGCCAGCTCACGATGCGCAACCTCGACATCGCCGACTCGCGCCAGCGCCTCGAGCAGTACGCCGCCGCGGGCCTCGTCACGGGCGAGACCGCGTCGCTCATCGGCGAGCTCGAGCAGGGCGGCGCCGCGCTCATCGCGAGCGGCGGATCCGCGACGGCCGACGCCGAGCTCGACTCGCTCGACGAGGCGGGCGAGCGCGCCGCGTTCGACGCCGGCACCGACTGACGCTCCTCCTTCGGGTTCGAACGCCGTCTCCCCTCGGGGAGGCGGCGTTCATCGTCTGGGGCAATCCGATCGGGCGCCCGTGACGTACGCGTGCGTGCGTAGACCCGTCGAGGGATTCTCGCAACCCCATTTCGCATGAACCGTCCTCAGGTGTCCCCTGGTTGCACTGCCGAAGGGGGACAGCGATGGATGCGTCGAGGGCCGAAGCCCTCCGCTCCCGCGCCCTGCGGCTGCTGCTCGGGTCGCTCGTCGCCGGTGGCGCTGCCGTCGTCGTCGGGCTCGCGCTCGGGGGACCGTCGGCATCGGCGGATGACGGCTCAGGCGTCGCGATCGCTGCGGACTCGGGAGCGACGGATGCCGGGTCGCCCGCGCTGCTCGACGGCGTGCTCGGCACGGTCGGCAGCACCGTCTCCGCCACCGATCAGGCGCTCGACGCGACCCTCGCGGGTGTCGGGCAGGCGGCTGCGGCCGTGACGACGCCCGTGGCGCAACAGGTCGTGCAGCCGGTCGTGGATGCGGTGGCACCTGCGCCTGCGTCGCCCGCGCCCGCTCCGGTTCCCGCCGCTCCGGCTCCCGCGCCCGCGCCCGCCGCCCCGGCGGCGCCGGTCGAGCCGACCCCCGCGACGCCCGTCCCCGCGCCGTCTGCGGAGACGATCTCGCTCGCCGATGCGACGGCCCCGCTCGTCGACGCGCTCGACGCGACGCTCGCCGCCGTGCCGCTCGTCGACCGCCTCGCGACCGCGCCGGTGCACGCGGTGCTCACGCCCGTCACCGACCTCGTCGACGGCACGCTCGGCACCACGGTCGACGTCGTCGGCCAGGTGACGGAGCCCGTCGTGGAGGCGCTCGCGCCGCAGGCCGTCGTGCCGCTGCTGCCGACGTCGCCGCCCGCCGACGTCCCGCCCGCCGCCGCGTCCGACGCCGTCGCCTCCGTGGGCGCCGCGCAGGGAGCGAGCGCGCCCGCGCGTGCCGCGACCGCGCTCGCGGTCGATGCCGACGCATCCGACGACTCGGCGTCCGTGGCGCTGCCCACCCCTGCCGTCGACGCGTCGCGCGCCGCACCCGGCGACCCCGCGCCCGCGGGCGCCCGCGACGCCGGCCCGCTCGGCACCGTCGCCGCGCCGGGCGTCGGCGCCACCGCCGTCGCCGACGCGACCCACGACTCCCAGCCCGCGCGCACCGCATCCGCGGTCACGCGCGACCACGACGACCGACTGCCCACCTCGGTGGTCGGCGAGCACGACTCGAGCCCCGACTGACGGATGCGCTGCCGCGAGCACTCGCGGCACGCGCCGAGCATCCATCCGGATGCGCGGACCATCCATCAGAAGGGTTTCATCATGCACAAGCATGTGATGCGGGGGCTGCTGCTGGCAGCGACCGCAGGCGGCCTCTGGGCCGCAGGCACGGCAGTCGCCAGTGCCGCAGACACCACGGGGGTCGAGGGCACGGGATCGGGATCCCAGGCCGTCGTCGCCGTGCAGCTGCCCGTCACCGTGACGGGCACCGCGATCGGCGGCGGCGACGCGAGCACCTCGGGTGCCGCGACGTCGCAGCAGACCGCGGCACCGTCGGCCTCGGTCGACACCACGTCCGGGCTCGACGGCGTGCTCTCGGGCACGCAGGCCCTCGTCTCGGTCGACGTGCCGGTGACCGTGACGGGCAACGCCGTCTCGGTGCTGGGCGACGCTGACTCGTCGGGCGCTGCGACGGAGGCAGTCGCACCCGCGGCCGCGCCGTCGGCGGGCACGACCTCCGGCGAGGAGGGCGTGGCCTCGGGCACGCAGGCTCCCGTCGCGGTCGCCGCGCCGGTGGCCGTGGGCGGCAATGCCGTCTCGGTGCTGGGCGATGCGTCGTCGACGGACGCCGCGACCGCTGCGGCGGCGGGCTCCGGCTCGGGCGCGGCGTCGGGGACGACCTCGGGTGACGAGGGCGTGCTCTCGGGCACGCAGGCGCCGGTCTCGGCCGTCGCGCCGGTGGCCGTCGGCGGCAACGCCGTGTCGGTGCTGGGCGACGCGGAGTCGTCGGGTGCGACGACCGCGGCATCGGCGGGCTCCGGCTCGTCGGATGCGGCGGGCACGACCTCCGGCTCGGAGGGCGTGGCCTCTGGCACGCAGGCGCCGGTCGGCGTCGCTGCACCGATCACCGCGGGCGGCAACGCCGTGTCGGTGCTCGGCGACGCGACGTCGTCGGATGCGACGACCGCTGCTGCTGCGAGCTCCGGCTCGTCGGATGCTGGCGGCTCGACCTCGGGTGACGAGGGCGTGGCCTCTGGCACCCAGCTGCCGATCGACGCCGTGGCACCGGTGACCGTGGGTGGCAATGCCATCTCGGTCGCGGATGACGCGACCTCGACGGGTTCGACGACCGCGACGGGTGCCTCGGCATCCGGCGGGTCCGGCGGCTCGACCTCGGGCGACGAGAGCGTGCTCTCGGGCTCGCAGCTGCCCATCGACGCCGTGGCGCCCGTGACCGTGGGTGGCAATGCCATCTCGGTCGCGGATGACGCGACCTCGACGGGTGCGACGACCGTGACGGGCGCTTCGGCGTCCGGCGCGAGCGGCACCGGCTCGACCTCGGGTGACGAGGGCGTGGCCTCGGGCACGCAGGCTCCGATCGACGCCGTGGCGCCGGTGACCGTGGGTGGCAACGCCATCAGCGGTCTCGGCGAGGCGACGACGAGCGGTGCCTCGACCGGTTCGGCCGCGACGGCGAGCTCCGGCTCGTCGGGCTCGACCACGGGCTCCGAGGGCTTGCTCTCGGGTACGCAGGCTCCGATCGACGCCGTGGCGCCCGTGACCGTGGGCGGCAACGCCATCTCGGTCGGCGACGACGCGGCGTCGACGGGTGCGACGACCGTGACGGGTGCCTCCGCATCCGGCTCGGCCGACGCCGGCACCACCTCGGGCGACGAGGGCGTCGCATCCGGCACCCAGGCGCCCGTCGATGCCGCCGCACCCGTGACCGTGGGCGGCAACGCCGTCAGCGGCCTCGGCGAGGCGACCTCGACTGGCGCATCCACCGACTCGAGCGCGACGACCTCCGGCGAGGGCCAGGGATCGTCGACGTCGGGCGACGAGGGCGTGGCGAGCGGCACCCAGCTGCCCGTCGACGCCGCGGCGCCTGTCGTGATCGGCGGCTCGGCCATCTCGGTGGGCGGCGACGCCACGACCGAGGACTCGGTCGTCGAGTCGAGCGTCGAGCCGGGCACGCCCGGCACGTCGACCGACGGCGACGAGGGCATCGGCTCGGGCATGGGCCTGCCCATCGTGATCCGTGTGCCCGTGGGGCTGTGCGGCACCGCCGTCAGCGGCCTCGGGGATGCGAGCACGAGCGGCGCCGACTGCGCCACCTCGGCTGGCGAGCCGACCGACCCCGGAACGCCGACCGAGCCTGGCACGCCTACGACGCCGACCGACCCGGGAACCCCGGCGACGCCGACCGACCCGGGCACGCCCGGCGAGACGAGCCCGGGCCAGCCCGGCACCGTCACGCCGGACTCGCCGAAGGCCGACGCACCCGCCACGACGACCGCCGCGGCGACCCTGCCGCAGACGGGCGTGGAGACGACGGGCGTCGGCGGCATCGCGGCCATCGCG
Organism: Agrococcus jejuensis; assembly: GCF_900099705.1. NCBI lineage: Bacteria > Bacillati > Actinomycetota > Actinomycetes > Micrococcales > Microbacteriaceae > Agrococcus > Agrococcus jejuensis. The sequence goes on along the minus strand of NZ_LT629695.1, from coordinate 921,653 downwards.
ATGCTGCTCGGCCTGATGCTGGTGGTGGGGGCGCGCCTGCGGACGCGCCGCCAGCGGTGAGCCATCCGGTGGCGCGGGCGCGCCCCATCGCGCCCGTGCCACCTCCCGGTCGCGTCGGCCGTCGACCTCGGTCGGCGGCCGACGATGGCCGCATCTTCGATCGGCGCGGCTCCGAGTCGCGATCACCGCGTTCAGGTGCGGGTCCCAGCGGCCCTCGCGAACCTGTCCTCACGTGAGGACCGCACCGCGCCTGAACGTGGCGACCGCGGCTCGGGGCTGCGCCGCGTCGGTCGTCGCGAGGGACGCGTCTCGTCGCGAGGTGCGCCAATTGGCGTACCTCGCCGCGAGAGGCGTACCTCGCTGCGTGCCGCGGCGGATCTCGGCGGGCGGTGGCAGTCCGACGGCGATCGGCCGCAGCGTCAGACGCGGCCCGCGGCCTCCGTGATCGCGCGCAGCCTCGCCGCGTGCGCCGGGGTCAGGGCGTCCGCATCCATCCGCCAGCCCCACGTGGATGCCGTGCCGGGCGTGTTCATGCGGGCATCGGAGCCGAGGGCGAGCACGTCCTGCGCCTGCGCCATCGCGAGGCGGCTCGGGCCGTGCTGCGCGACCTCGATGAGTCCCCATGACGGCTCACGGCGCCGCGTCGACCACCGCGCGCCTGCCGAGCGCATCGCCTTCCGCGCCGCGCGACGCCGCGACCGCGACAGGCCCGACCACCAGCCGACGACGGTGTCGTTGTCGTGCGTGCCCGTGTAGACGACCTGCTCGCGCGTGAGGTTCGCGGGCTCGTGGGGGCTCGTCGCGTCGCCCTCGAACGCGAACTGCAGCACGGCCATGCCTGGCAGGCCGAGGGCGTCGCGCAGGTCGAGCACGGGCTGGTCGATGTCGCCGAGGTCCTCGGCGAGCACGGGCAGCGGGCCGAGCTCGGCGGTCGCGGCGTCGAACATCGCGCGCCCAGGCCCGGGCTCCCACACGCCACGCTCGGCCGTCGCGTCCCCGGCCGGCACGGCCCAGAAGTCGCTGAACGCGCGGAAGTGGTCGATGCGCACGAGGTCGTAGAGGTCGAACGTGCGGCGCAGGCGCTCGATCCACCAGCGGTAGCCGTCGGCGGCGAGGGCATCCCAGTCGTACAGCGGGTTGCCCCACAGCTGGCCCGTCGCGGCGTACGCGTCGGGCGGCACGCCGGCGACGGCGTCCGACCGGAAGAACTCCGGCCAGGCGGCCTCGTCGGCGCCGCCCTGCGCGACGTAGATCGGCACGTCGCCGAGGATCTTCACGCCGCGCTCGGTCGCGTACGCGCGCAGCGCGCCCCACTCGCGGTCGAAGCGCACCTGGTCGGCGAGGTCGCCGCCGTGCGCGACCCACGACGGCGCCCAGTAGGCGTGCCGCTCGGCGAACGCGCGCACCTCCTCCTGGCTGACTGGCGCATCCGGATGCTCGAGCAGCGCCGGGCTCGCGGCGAACGCCGACGGCGACGCGTATGGCGAGCCGAACGCGTCGGGCACCGTGAGCGGCAGCACCTGCCACACGGTCTGGCCGGCGTCGGCGAGCCAGTCGACGAAGCGGTGGGCGGATGCGCCGAGGCGACCGTCGGGCAGGGACGTGAGGTGCAGCTGGATGCCGCTCGCGCGATCGGGGAGCACGCCTCGAGCCTGGCAGACGCCCGAGGTGCGGTGCGCGGACTTGCGGGCACCCCGTCGATGGGTCACGTGTTGCCGGTGATTGGTCACTTGTTGCGCGGTGAGTGGTCAATAGATGTCGCCGACACGCCGCTACGGCGACATCTACTGACCACTGTTGGCGCGGTGCGGGATGCGCGGGAGGGATTCGGGCGGCGGATGAGCGGCGCGCGAGCGCCGTGTCGGGGGTGCCGGGGATGCTCGAGCGAGACGGCCCGTAGCGAGCGTCCGCAGCCGCCGCTCGAGCGCGCGATCCGCACGTTCCGCGACGCGCGCATCCGGGGCACGAGTCGCTCGAGGACACGCCGCACCGACTTGCCGCATTCGAACATACGTTCGATCATGGATGCGTGACGATCGCAGACCTCGACCGCGGCAAGGCCGCGACGATCGAGGCGCTGCGCTCGCGCATGCGCGGCATGGAGTCGACCGCCGTCGAGGTCGTCGGCCTACCCACGCCCGCCGCGCTGCAGCGCGTGCTGCCCGCGCTGCGCATCGGCGGCGTGCACGCGGTCGACTCGCGCTCGCTCGCGCTGCGCATGCTCGCCGCGGCGCTGCCGCCGGGCGGATGGGGCGCGATGATCGGCCTCGCCGACGTCGGCGTCGAGGCGGCGGCCGATGCGGGCGTGCCCGTCGACCGCGTCGTGCTCGTGCCGCAGCCGGGGGAGGCGTGGGCGTCGGCGGTCGCGGGGTTCGCCGAGGTGCTGCCCGTCGTGCTCGCCGCCGCCCCGTCGCGGCTCGCTCCCGCCGAGGCCGCGCGCCTCGCCGCCCGCGTGCGCGGCGCCGACGGCTGCCTGCTCGTGCTCGGCGACTGGCCGCAGCCGGCGAGCCGCATCCGCACGCTCGGCGCCACCTGGGCGGGCGCCGACGACGGCCTCGGCCGCATCCGCACCGCCCGGCTCGAGGTCGAGGTGTCGGCGGGCGACCGCGTGCCCAGGCGCGCGGTCGTCGACCTGGGCGGTGCGCGGTGACGGCGGCGGGATGCGGTGCGCTGCGGATGCGGGGATGCTCGCGCCCCGGCTCCGAGGTGCGCTTCGTGCGCTCGGGTGCGGCTCCTTCCGCATCCGAGCGCACCAACCGCACCTCGGCGCGCGGTGACCACCCCGGCTGCGGTTCCGAGGTGCGCTTCGTGCGTTCAGGTGCGGTTGCAACCGCACCCGAACGCAGCAACCGCACCTCGCAATCACGAGCCGCACCTGAGCGCAGCAAGCGCACCTCGCAACCGCGAACCGCACCTCGCAACGGCTCCACCCCGCGTCAGCGCCCACGCAGGAGCCTCCCGTGACCACCCGTCGCATCGCCGTCGTGCGCGTGCCCGACTGGTCGGTCGAGGTGGCGCGCGCCGCGGGCGAGCTGCCGGGCGGCGTGCCCGTGGCGACGGCACACCTGCACCGCATCGTCGCCTGCGACGACCTCGCCCGCGCGGCGGGCGTGCGCGTGGGGCAGCGGGTGCGCGACGCGCAGGCCGGTGCGCCGTCGCTCGTGCTCTCGGATGCGGATGCCGTGGGCGAGGTGCTCGCGTTCGCGCACGTCATCCGGGCGGTCGAGTCCGTGGTGCCGGGGGTGCAGGGGCTCGGCGACGGCGCGCTCGCGCTGCCGATGCGCGGCGCCGCTCGCTTCTACGGCGGCGAGCGCGAGGCGGTCGCGGCGATCGTCGCCGCCCTCGCGCCGCTCGGCCTGCGCGTGCGCGTGGGCGTGGCCGACGACCGGTTCACGGCCGAGCTCGCCGAGCGGGTGGCCGTGGAGGAGCCGCACCGTGCGCCGGCGACTGCTGCAGCCGGGCACGAGGTGACGCGGAGCGAGCCTTCGTCCGCATATCGCACACGAACCCCCGCTCAGCGTCACCTCGTGCCGGAAGTCGGCGCGAGCCCCGCCGAAGCCGACGGCCAGCACCCCGCCCCCATCCGCATCGTCGACCCCGGCGCCTCCCGCGCGTTCCTCGCGCCCGTGCCGGTGACGGTGCTCGGCGGCGAGCTCGCCGGCATGCTGCTGCGTCTCGGCCTGCGCACGCTCGGCGACCTCGCGGCGCTGCCCGACGCGAGCGTGCGCGACCGCTTCGGCGCCGAGGGGCTGCGCGACCTGCAGCGCGCCCGCGGCCTCGACGATCGCCGCGTCGAGCCGGGATCCGACCATCCGCCCGACGCGCTCGCCCTCGAGTTCGAGCCCGGCATCGAGGGCGGCGAGGAGCTGGGATTCGCGCTGCAGAGCCGGGCGGATGCGTACGTCGCCGAGCTCGCCGCCCGCCGCCTCGTCGTGGCCGAGGTGCGCATCCTGCTGCGCGCCGACCTCGGCGGCATCAGCGAGCGCACGTGGCGCAAGCCGGGCTTCTTCCGCGCGCGCGACGTCGTCGACCGCGCCAGGTGGCAGCTGGCCGAGAGCGGCCTCGACAGCGCGCTCGTCGAGGTGCGCATCACGCCCGAGCGGCTCGAGCGCGACACCGAGCACATGCCCGGCCTGTGGGGCGGGCGCGGCGTCGACGAGCGCACGCGCGGCGTCATCGAGCGCCTGCAGGGGGTGCTGGGGCGTGAGGGCGTCGTCGTGGCGAGCCTCGGCGGCGGGCGGCTGCTCGCCGAGCGTGGCGTGCTGACGCCGTGGGGCGATGCGGTCGCCGAGGCGCGCGAGGGCCCGTGGCCGGGGTCGTTGCCCGAGCCGCGGCCGGCGACGGTGTTCCGTCCGCCGCAGCCGGTGGTGCTGCTGGATGCCGACGGCGGGGAGGTCGGGACGGGCGAGCGCATCCGTCCGCCGACGTGGTTCCGCACGCCGTCGGGCGACCGGCGACGCGTCGCGGCGTGGGCGGGGCCGTGGCCGTTGCGCATGCGCGCGGGGGCGCACGTCGAGGCGCTCGCGCGCATCCAGGTCGTCGACGGCGCAGGGGATGCGTGGGTGCTGCTGGGCGACGCCGCCGGGTGGCGCGCGGAGGGGCGGTACGACTGACGCGTCGCGGCGCGACGCGGAGTCTCGACCGTGGGATGCTCGGCGGATGACCGGATCCGAGCAGCGACCCCGCGACGCCACTCGTCTCGCGGCCCTGCTCGAACGGTCGCGTGCGATGCCGACGCCCGAGCTGCGTCACGAGCGTCGAGCCATGCTGTGGAAGGGCATCCCAGCAGATCCGGCCATTCGGCGCATGCTCGCCGAGCACTACCGGACGATCGGTGCGCTGGACCAGGCAGCACGATGGGGCATCTCGATCCCGGGATGGGTGCGTGCGAGCGAGCTGCGCGCACTGCGCCGCGTGCTCGCCGCCCGCGTCGCGAGCGGCATGGCGCGGGGATACCTCCACCTCGGCTCGCGCGAGCAGGCGCCGGCGAGCATCGCCGATCTCATGGAGGTGCCCGAGCGGCCGGCCGCGGCTCGCGGCAGTCGCATGCGCCTCCTCGCCGGGATCGCGTGGCTCGGCGGCCTGCTCTGGTGGGGCACCGCCATCGCCCGCGCCATCGTGGCCATGACGCAGGGCGTGGAGGTGCTCGATGCGCTGCGCGACGTGCGAGTCGAGGCGCTCGTCGCGGGTGCCATCTGGCTCGTGGGTCTCCTGTGGCTGCGACGGCATCCGCGACCGTCGCGCACCGACTGGCGTCGTCGGCTCCAGCAGGACGCGCAGCGACGCGTGGAGGCGGTGCTGCCGTCGCTCGTGCTGCACGGCGAGCGGCATGCGCTGCTGCGCGGCTGGCTGGATCAGACCTGGACGCCCGACATGCAGGAGCCGGTGCGCAGGATGCTCGTCGAGCTCGCCCGCGAGCGACGCCGACCGGCGGAGGCCGGGCGCTGGGGCATCGCGGTCGACGGCCTGACGACGCCCGACGAGCGCACGCGGTTCGCCGCGACGCTGCGCGCGGACGACGAGTGGATGCTCGAGCTCGAGCAGCGCACCGAGCGTGCGCCGAGCCGGCTCGGCGCCGACGAGCGCGATGCGCTCATCCGGGCGGGCGTCGCGGCGGAGACCATCGACCGGCGGTGGATGACGAACGCCGACCGGCTCACGGAGATCGAGCACGAGCGCGTCGCGCGCGTGCTCGACGAGCTGCTCGCGACGCCGACCGAGCAGCTGCGACACGAGCGCGCGGCGATCGTGCGCGCGGCGACTCGGGCCCCGAACCCCGAGGTCCGTCGACTGCTCGCCGAGCACTACCGCGCGCTGGGCAAGCCCGAGCAGGCGGGTCGCTGGGGCGTCGCGCACGACGGCTGGGCGACGGACGACGAGGTGCGTGCGCTGCGCCTCGACCTGCTCGAACAGCGGCCCACGCATGCCACGCGCACCTACCTGGGCCTCGCGTATGGCGAGCGACTGCCGAAGGCCGTCGCGGATCTCGAGCGGCGGGGCGAACGGCCCGAGCATCCGCTCGTGACAGTGGGATCGCTCGTCGCGATCGTCGGCGTGCTTGCGCTCGTCGTCGGCGTGCTGCTCCTGCCCGTCGGCGGCGTGCTCGGTCTGCTCTCGATCGAGCCGCCCGGCTGGCTCTGGCCCACCATCGCCGGTTGCGCCAGCACGGTGGTCGTCGCAGGGCTGGTCGGCTGGGCGGCGTTCGTGCTCGGCGATCGCCTCGAGGCACGAGCGCCGCGACGCGACCCGTACGCCCGTGAGCTCCGGTGGCGGCTGCCTGGTCTCAAGGATCCGGCGGAACGGCGCTCCCTCGCGATCGGCGCGCTGGAGTCGCGGGTTGCGCGCACGCGTCGCACCGCGCGCCACGTGCTCGTCGACGCCTCCAGGCGGCTCGGTCGACCCGACGACGTCGCCCGCTGGGGTGCGTCGGTCGACGGCGCGACGACGGCCGACGAGAGGGAGGCGCTGGCCCTACGGCTCGCTCGCACTCGCGATCCGGTGCGCACCTATGGCGTGCTCTCGCACCGCGAGCGCGGCCCGCTGCGCGCCGACGAGCGCGACGTGCTGCGGCGTGCGAGCGTGCCCGTCGAGACGATGGACGCGTTCGACGCCGACGGCTGAGACGCCGCGCGTGCGTCGTGGACCGGCGCGCGGACGTGGGATCATCGACGGATGGTCCAGAGCGAGCGCAGCGACGACGTCGTGCGCGATCGCGACCTCGCCGCACCCGCCGAGATGCCCGTGCGCGCAGCCGAGCCAGCACCGCAGCGCCGCGTCACGTGGCAGCAGGTGCTCGGCCTCGTCGTGGCCGTCGCCGCGCTCATGGTCGCGGTCGCCGGGGTCGTGGGACTCGTCGCTGGGGTGCCCGCGCGCCTCGCCGACGGCGTCGCCGCGGATGCCGTGCTCGCGTTCGTCGCGCAGGGCGTCGCGCTCGTGCTCGGCTCGCTGGTCGTCGGCCTCGGCGCGCTCTGGCTGCTCGTGCGCGGCGAGCGGCGGTGGTGGCGCAGCCAGGCGTCGACCCGCGACGAGCGGGCGCAGTCGGCCTAGTCGCTCAGGCGGCGTCGCCGGGGAGCGGCTACGCGGCGCTCGCCGAGCGGATGCGCGACCGCGCCGCGCCGAGGCTCGGGATGCGGTCGCACACGAGGCAGTCGTCGACCGCCGTCGCGTGACCGTAGGCGTGGTGCTCGTCGGCGACCGCGAGGCACGCGGGGCACCGACCGCCGAAGCCCTCCTCGGGCACGAAGGCAGCCGTGCACCACGCGCTCTCGCAGAGCTGGAGCTCGAGCTCGTCGTGCTGATCGGTCATGGCATGAGGGTCGCACCGACCTCCGACACGACCGCCCAGGCGCGCCGTCGGCGTGGCCCGTCGGCGCATCCCACCTGCGCCAACAGTGGTCAGCAGATGTCGTCGCTACGGCGTGTCGACGACATCTGCTGACCACTCGCCGCGCATCAAGTGGCCACTCATCGACCACAAGTGACCAATCGCCAACCCTCCAGCGCACCTTGAGGCGAGTTCGCGTCGGAGGTCGAACATACGTTCGACTCAGGCGTATCGTGCGCAGCGCACCATCGTGGAGGCCGGCCCGATGCGCACGACGTGGATGCACCCGCATCCCACGCAGCACGAGAGCAGCGGATGCGCGCATCCGCACCGCAGGAGGGGGCCGAGCGATGGGCTGGCGCAATCCGCCGATGCCGTGGCGCGAGCTCGAGGCGATCCTCGACGGCCGCGCCACCGACGCGCCCTCGCTGACGCCGAACCCCGAGGTGCGCGAACGACGCAGCAGACCCGACCCCGAGCGCATCGTGCCGTACGCCGAGCTGCACGCGCACTCGCACTACTCGTTCCTCGACGGCGCCTCGAGCCCCGCGCAGCTCGTCACCGAGGCGACGGCGCTGGGCCTCGAGGCGCTCGCGCTCGTCGACCACGACGGCCTCTACGGCGCCGTGCGCTTCGCCGAGGCCGCCGACCACGTGGGCCTCGCGACGATCTTCGGCGCCGAGCTGAGCCTCGAGCTGCCCGAGCCCCAGAACGGCGTCGCCGACCCGGTCGGCGACCACCTGCTCGTGCTCGCCCGCAGCGCGGAGGGGTATCGCAGGCTCGCCGCGACGCTCACCGACGGGTACCTCGCGGGCGGCGAGAAGGGCCGCCCCATCCTGCACCTCGAGCAGGTCGCCGAGCGCGCGGGGGAGTGGATGGTGTCCACGGGCTGCCGCAAGGGCGCCGTGCGCCGTGCGCTCGAGCGGGAGGGGGCGGATGCGGCAGGCGTCGAGCTCGACCGGCTCGTGTCGCTCTTCGGCCGCGACGGCGTCATGGTCGAGCTCACCGACCTCGGCCAGCCCGACGACGGGGAGCGCAACCAGGCGCTCGCGACCCTCGCCGAGCGGCGCGGCCTGCCGGTGGTGGCGACGACGAACGCGCACGTCGCGAGCCCCAGGCAGCAGCTGCTGGGCGATGCGATGGCGGCCGTGCGCGCGCGCCGCAGCATCGACGAGCTCGACGGATGGCTGCCTGCAGGCGGCGTGCCGAGGCTGCGGTCGGGCGCCGAGATGGCGTGGCGCTTCCGCCAGTTCGACGGCGTCGTCGAGCGGGCCGCAGGCATCGGCCGCGACCTCGCATTCTCGCTCAGGGCCGCGAGCCCGAGCCTGCCCGACACCGAGGTGCCCGAGGGTCACACGCAGATGTCGTGGCTGCGGCAGCTCGTCGCCGAGCGGCGCGACCGCGTCTACCCGCCAGGCGACCCGCACGTCGATCAGCGCAAGGTCGACGAGCGCCTCGCCCACGAGCTGCGCCTCATCGACGACAAGGGCTTCGCCGGCTACTTCCTCATCGTCAGCGAGATCGCCGACTTCGCCCACTCGCGCGGCATCCTCTGCCAGGGCCGCGGCTCGGCGGTGGCGAGCGCCGTGTGCTTCATCCTCGGCATCACGGCCGTCGACCCGATCCTCTACCGGCTGCCGTTCGAGCGGTTCATCTCGATGATCCGCACCGAGGAGCCCGACATCGACATCGACTTCGACGCCGCGCGCCGCGAGGAGGTCATCCAGCACGTCTACGAGCGGTACGGCAGGCGCAACGCGGCGCAGGTCGCCAACGTCATCACGTACCGGCCGAAGTCGGCGGTGCGCGACGCGGCGAAGGCGCTCGGCTACGCCGTCGGGCAGCAGAACGCGTGGTCGAAGCGCGTCGAGGGGTGGAGCGCGCCGTCGGTCGACGGCACCGAGGGCATCCCCGATCCCGTGCTGTCGCTCGCCGACGACTTCCTGCACGCGCCGCGCCACCTCGGCATCCACTCGGGCGGCATGGTGCTCACGAAGGAGCCCGTCGGCCACGTGAGCCCCATCGAGCCCGCGCGCATGGTGGATCGCACGGTGCTGCAGTGGGACAAGGACGACTGCGAGTGGATGGGGCTCGTGAAGTTCGACCTGCTGGGGCTCGGCATGCTCGGCGCGATGCAGCACACGATGGACATCGCGAGGGAGCACCTCGGCGAGGAGTGGACGCTCGCGACGATCCCCGCAGAGGAGGCGGGCGTCTACGACATGCTGTGCGCCGCGGATGCCGTGGGCGTCTTCCAGGTCGAGTCGCGGGCGCAGCTCGCCACGCTGCCGAGGCTCAGGCCGCGCTCGTTCTACGACCTCGTCATCGAGATCGCGCTCATCCGGCCCGGGCCCATCCAGGGCGACGCCGTGCACCCCTACCTGCGCAGGCGCAGCGGGCAGGAGCCGATCACGTACCCGCATCCGCTGCTCGAGGATGCGCTCGCGCGCACGCTCGGCGTGCCGCTGTTCCAGGAGCAGCTCATGCAGATCGCGGTGCTCGTGGGCGACTTCGACGCGGCGGCGGCCGACGAGCTGCGGCGGTCGATCGCGTCGAAGCGCAGCAAGGAGCGCGTCGCGCAGCTGCGCGATCGGCTCTTCGCAGGCATGCAGGCGAACGACATCGTCGGCGACCTCGCCGAGAGCATCTGGCGCAAGATCGAGGCGTTCGCCGGCTTCGGCTTCGCGGAGTCGCACTCGCTCGCGTTCGGCAAGCTCGTCTACGCGTCGTCGTGGCTGAAGCTGCACCACCCGGCGGCGTTCCTCGCGGGCCTGCTGCGCGCGCAGCCCATGGGCTTCTGGTCGGGGCAGACGCTCAGCGCGGATGCGCGCAGGCACGGCGTGGAGGTGCTGGGGCCCGACATCGTGCGCTCGGCGGCGACCGCCGACCTCGAGGCCCACGGCGACCGCGTCGCGGGCGACGATGCGTGCCTCGAGCCCCATCAGCCGGAGGTGCCGTGGACGCCCGGCCCCAACGACCACGCACGGCATCGGCGCGATCGCGGGTTCGCGGTGCGGCTGGGGCTGTCGAGCGTCGCGCACGTGGGCGAGGCCGACGCCGAGCGCATCGTCGCGGCGCGCGAGGAGTCGCCGTTCACGGGCATCGACGACGTCGCGCGGCGCGCGAGGCTCGATCGCAGGCAGCTCGAGTCGCTCGCGACCGCGGGCGCGTTCGAGCGCCTCGGCCTCGAGCGGCGCGAGGCGCTGTGGCTCGCGGCCCCCGCATCCACCGAGCGCGAGGATCAGCTCGAGGGCACGTCGGTGACGGTGCAGCCGCCGCTGCTGCCGATCCTGTCGGAGGCCGAGCAGACGGCGCTCGACATCTGGGCGACGGGCGTGAGCCCCGACGACCATCCCGTGCGGCATGCGCGGGCGGCGCTCGACGCCGACGGCGTCGTGCCCATCGCGCGCCTCGTCGACCTCGAGCCCGGGCGGCGCCGGTGGGCGGCGGGCATCGTCACGCACCGGCAGCGGCCGCAGACGGCGCAGGGCGTCACGTTCATGAACATCGAGGACGAGACGGGCATGCTCAACGTGCTCTGCTCGGTCGGGCTGTGGAAGCGGTACCGCAGCATCGCGAAGCACTCGGCGGCGCTCAAGGTGCGCGGCATCCTGCAGCACTCGCAGGGCGTCGTGACGATGATGGCCGACCAGATCGTGCCGTTCGACGCGGCGGCGCCGCCGTCGCGCGACTTCCGCTGACCTCAGCCGACGAAGCCCCCAGCACGCGACAGCGGCGCCCGACCCGAGGGTCGGACGCCGCAGTCGTCAGGGGTGCTCGATCAGCAGGCGGTCTGCCATGCGTCGGACTCGAGCGTCGGGCGGCCACCCACGTTCACGACCCGCTGCGGGTCGAGCGACGCGATGGCGTCCTCGGTCTCGAGCAGCACGCACTGGCCGGGCGAGAGCAGCAGCGGCGCACCGAGCCGTCCGGCGACGGCCGTGGCCGAGAGCGCGTCGGGGAAGTTCGCCCCCGACGCGACCGCGATGGCGCCCTCGCTGCCGGGCATCCCGTAGATGCCCACCATGAGCGCGTTCGTCGCGTACCGGTCGGCACCGGCGACGCGCACCACGTCGCCGTAGGCGCGCACCTGGCGGATGACGCCGTCGGCCACGGTGACGCGGCTGCCGAGCACCACGACCGCGCCTGCGTCGAGCTCGTCGAGCGCCGATGCCGTCGCTGCGGGCAGCGAGTCGGGCATCGTCAGCAGCACCGGCACGTCGTCGCGCTGGGCGGCGACGCCGCTCGCCGACAGGGCGTCGGCGAACGACAGGCCGCTCGCGAGGAACGCGCCGTCGACGGTGCCGAACGTCGAGGTCGCGAGTTCTGCCGCGGTCTCGAAGCGGTCGGCGCCGGCGATGCGCTCGATCGTCGCGTCGGGCAGCAGCGCGGCGACGGCGGCCTCGACGGCTGCCGACACCGACGGCTCGCCGCCGACGATCGTGATCGTCTCGGGCGCGAGGCGCTCGAGCTCGGCTGCCGTCGTGTCGAGCAGGCGACCCGTGGGCGTGAGCAGCAGGCTCGCACCCTCGTGCGCGGCTGCCGGGCCGGCGGCGAGCGCGTCGACGAAGCCCTCGCCCGAGGCGAGGAACACGTCGGTGCCTGCGTCGAAGAGCGCCTCCGACACCTGCACGTTCGTCTCGTAGCGGTCGGCGCCGGCGAACGTCGTCACCTCGACCTCGGGCTCCGTGGGCACGTCGAGCGTGAGCCCGACGAGCACGGCGTCGTGGTCGGATGCGCGGTACGCGTCGGGCGCGAAGATCGCCTGCTGCGCCGGCTGCTTGTACTGCGTGCTGTAGTCGATGATCGGCACCTCGTCCGAGTTCGCCGTCCACGCTGCCGCGTCCACGACCTGGTCGCCGAGGCCGGGGCCTGCGAGCGCGTAGTCGAGGTAGCCGAGCTGGCCGTCGAACACGTACGTGTACGCCTCCTCGCCCTGGAACGCCTCGAGCAGGTCGGTGTAGCCGGCCGTCTCGAGGGTCGTGATGGGCTGCTCGTGGTCGTACGAGTTGAGGTCGCCGAGGATGAGCACGTTGTCGGTGCCCGCACCCGTCGGGTCGTTGGCGAGGTAGTCGGCGAGCGCTGCCGCCGCGTCCGTGCGCGTCACGTTGCAGTTGCCTGCGCCGTCGCCGAGGTCGGGGTCGCCGGAGCACTCCGAGCCCTTCGACTTCAGGTGGTTGACCGAGACGGTGAGCAGCGCACCCGTGTCGTTCGTCGCGAACGTCTGGATGAGCGACGGGCGGTTGCGCGTCGTGTCGAAGCGCGGGTCGACGTTCGAGTCGAGCAGCGCGTACGAGCCCTCGGGGGTCACGGCGTCGGGCTGGTAGATGAGCGCCGTCGTGATCTCGTCGGTGCCGATCGTGCCCGTGTCGAGCGCTGCGTAGCGGCCGGGATCGCCGGCCTCCTCGTTGAGCGCGGCGACGAGCGTGTCGAGCGCGAAGCCGTCGTTGTTCTCGATCTCGAGCAGGCCGACGATGTCGGCGTCGAGCTCGAGGATCGCCGAGACGATCTTCGACTCCTGGCGGTCGAACTCCGTGGCGTTGCGCGCGCCGCGGCTGCCGAGCGTCGTGAAGTAGTTCAGCACGTTGAACGACGCGACCTGCAGGTCGCCGCCCACGACGGGCACGTCGGGACGGGGGTTCGACGACGTCACGTCGGCGCCCTCGGTGGGCTGGATGCGCCAGGCGCTGAAGCCGTAGTCGAGGATGCCGGTGACGTTCGTGAGGGTGTCGCCGCCGCGGAACAGGTTGTCGAGCGTGAACGGCTGGCCGTTCGGGTGCAGCGCCGGGTTGGCGTTCTGCGCCGTGCGGGCGTCGTCGAGGATGATGCGGTTCGCGGCGTTCGATGCGGCGATCGCGGTCGCCTCGGCGGAGCCGGGGGTCGCGAGGGCGGTCGGCTGGAACTGACGCTCGGTGCCGATCGAGATCTCGCCGTACTGCGCGAAGCGGTACGTCTCGAGCACCGCGAGGTCCTGCGGCATCGTCACGAGCATGCCCTCGAACGCCTCGGCGTTCGCGAGCGGCAGCTCGATGGCCGTGGGCTCGATCGTCTCGCCGACCTCGGCGCACAGGATCATGGCGCTCATGTCGACGTGCGTGCGGCCGTACTGCTCCGACACGACGCCCTCGAGGCGCACCTGCTGGCCGACGGCGACGCTCGCCATCGCGGCGGTCGTCGCCTCGACGTAGATGCCCTCGCTCGTCGCGGGGTTCGAGTCCTGGTCGGCGAGCTCCTCCTGCACGGCGAAGGTGCCGGTGCCGGTGGTGCCGCCCACGAGGCCGGGGTGCACGGCGGTGACCACGGCCTCGACCTGCACGGTCTGGCCGACGATCGGGCTCGAGGCGCCGGCGCCCTGGATGGCGCTCACGAGGGTCGCGCCCTCGGCGGCGCACTCGAGCGTGCCGGGCTCGACGGGCGGGGTGCCGTCGTCGTAGATGACGTTGGGCTGGCCGGGGGTGTTCACGGCCTGGCCGTTGACGGGCGCGGCGGACGGACGCTCGGGCAGGCCGAAGCCGCTGTAGATGTTGCGCACCCAGTCCGCGGGCGAGCCCGTGTCGACGCCCGCGACGCGGCGGCTCGCGCCGCCGACGTAGGCGCTGCCGCCGTCGAACGTCGGGGTGAGGATGGTGTCGCCGTAGGCGAAGCCCGCGCCGTCGGGCGTGGTGGTGCCCACGGAGTCGACGATCGTGAACGACAGGCCCGCGTCGAGCGTGCCGTCGTCGTTCGTGTCGAGGTCGGTGCCGGCGCTCGGTGCCGTGCCCTGCACGAGCATGAGCGTGACGGTCGAGTTCAGGATGTGGTTCACCGGCAGCGTCACGAGCTGCAGCTCGCTCGCACCCACCGTGCCCGTCAGCGGCGTGCTGCGGTAGACGCTGCCCTGCAACGCGGGGCTGTTGGTCGTGCCGCTGCGCACGACGAGCAGCGTGGTGCCGGCGAGGTTCGTGCCCTCGGGGGCGTGGATCTCGACGTACTCGGGGTCGTTCGTCCCGTCGATGTCGTTCGAGAACTCGTTGATCGTCGGGTAGGTGGCGGCGTTCGCGACGCCGGCACCTCCCAGCGCCACGAGGGCGGATGCCGCGAGCGCAGTCGCGGTGGCGACGCTCAGCGAGCGTCGGAGGGCCTGAGGCATGCGTGGTCCAAGGTCCGGTGGTCAGGGGGTTGCCGCTCAACCTAGCCAGATCCTGTGACGACACGTCCGCGTGGTTCGTGACGATTCGATGAACCTTGCTCGGATTCGCCTCCGAAGGTCCACCGGACACGCGGATGGGGCGCGCCGGCCGCAGCCGACGCGCCCCATCCGAGCGTGCGATCCGTGCCTACGGCAGGCGCACGACCTTCTTGTTGAGGAACTCCTCGATGCCGAGCACGCCCATCTCGCGGCCCGTGCCCGAGCGCTTGACGCCGCCGAACGGCAGGCCGGCCTCGTCGGCGAGCACGGCGTTGACGAACACCATGCCGGCGTCGATGCGGTCGGCGAGACGCGACGCCTGGCCCTCGTCTGTCGTGTAGAGGTACGAGCCGAGGCCGAACGGCGTGGCGTTGGCGACCTCGATCGCCTCGTCTTCGCTCGAGACCTTGTAGAGGGATGCGACGGGCCCGAAGAACTCCTGCTGGTACGCGGGGTTCTCGGGGGCGATGTCGGCGAGCACCGTCGTGCCGACGTGCGCGCCGCCGTCGCCGTGCGGTGCGGCGCCGCGCAGCAGCGCGGTGGCGCCTGCCGAGATCGCGGCCTCGATCTGCGCCTCGAGACGGTCGGCCGCAGCCTTCGACGAGAGCGGGCCGAGCAGAAGATCGTCGTCGGGCTGGCCGGGTGCCTGCTCGGCCATCTTCGCCGTCATCTTCTCGGCGAACGCGTCGTACAGGTCCTCGTGCACGATGAAGCGCTTGGCGGCGTTGCACGACTGGCCGGTGTTGTCGAGGCGGGCGTTGACGGCATCCTCGACGACCTGGTCGAGGTCGTCGGTCGACAGCAGGATGAACGGGTCGGAGCCGCCCAGCTCGAGCACGGCCTTCTTGAGGTTGCGGCCCGCGACCTCGGCGACGGCGGCGCCTGCGCGCTCGGAGCCGGTCAGCGAGACGCCGCGCACGCGCGGGTCGGCGATGACCTCGGCGGCCTGGTCGTTCGTGAGGAACACGTTCGTGTACGCGCCGACCTCGAAGCCCGCCTCGGCGAAGATCGCGTGGATCGCGAGGGCCGACTCGGGGCACTGCGGCGCGTGCTTGAGCAGGATGGGGTTGCCCACGACGAGGTTCGGGCCGGCGAAGCGGGCGACCTGGTAGTAGGGGAAGTTCCAGGGCATGATGCCCAGCAGCGGCCCGATCGACGACTTGCGCACGACCGCTCGGCCGTCGTCGGTCTGCAGCGGCAGGTCGGCGAGCAGCTCCTCGGCGTGGTCGGCGTACCAGCGGTAGATGGCGGCGGCGAACTCGACCTCGCCGGTGGCCTGGCTCCTCGGCTTGCCCATCTCGCGCATGATGATCGCGGCGAGCTCGTCGACGCGCTCCTCGTGCAGGTCGGCGACCTTGGCGATGCGGGCGGCGCGGTCGGCGACGGACTCGGCGGCGAGCACGTGCCACGCGCTCCAGGCGCCCGCGATCGCGGTCTCGAGCTCGTCGGCGGTGACGGTGGGGTGCACCTCGCCGGTCTCGCCCGTGGACGGGTTGACGACCTGATACTCCATGGAAATCGCGCTCCTTCGCTACCGGATGCCACCCAGTATGGGGGTCCGAACGACGGAATGCATAGGACTTGCGCCCCAACAGGTGCGGAATCGGCGGTCACGGCCGCCGCCTCCCGCTACTGGAAGATGATGGTGCGCGCGCCGTCGAGCAGCACGCGATCCTCCGAGAACCACTGCACCGCCTTCGTCAGCGTGCGCGACTCCTCGTCCTGGCCGATCGCGACGAGCTGCGCGGGCGTCTTCGTGTGGTCGACGCGCACGACGCTCTGCTCGATGATCGGGCCCTCGTCGAGGTCGCTCGTCACGAAGTGGGCCGTCGCACCGATGAGCTTCACGCCGCGCGTGTGCGCCTGGCGGTAGGGGTTCGCGCCCTTGAAGCCCGGCAGGAACGAGTGGTGGATGTTCACGACCTTGCCGGCGAGGCGCTCGCAGAGCTCGGGGGAGAGGATCTGCATGTAGCGCGCGAGCACGACGAGCTCGATGTCGTGCTGCTCGACGACCTCGAGCACGCGCGCCTCGAACGCGGCCTTCGACTCGGCATCCGTCACCGCGGCGTGCTCGAACGGCACGTCGTAGAAGGCGGCGAGATCGCCGAGATCGGGGTGGTTCGACAGCACGAGCGGGATGTCGACGGCGAGCTGGCCCGCGCGCTGCCGGAAGAGCATGTCGTTGAGGCAGTGCGCCGCCTTCGACACGAGCACGAGCGTGCGCAGCGGGCGACCGACGTCGTCGAGCTGCCACTGCATGTCGTACCGCTCGACGACGGGGGCGAGCTCGCGCTCGAAGTCCTCGCGCGGCGCATCCGCCTCGACCTGCAGCCGCATGAAGAAGCGGTCGGTGTCGGCAGACGAGAACTGCTGCGACTCGGTGATGTTGCCGCCGCACGCGACGATCGCTCCCGTGATGGCATGCACGATGCCCGCGCGGTCGTCGCACGCGAACGAGAGGATCCAGTGATTCGGCACCCGCCGAGTCTACGAGCGGCGAGGGCGCCGACCGCGATGCGCCGGGCTGCCAGCCCGCGCTCGGGGTCGACGGCGACGATGGAGGCATGACGACGTGCGCCGACCTCGACTCGCCGGAGGCGGCGGCGATCGCGAGCGGCACGATGTACGTGCCCACGGCTCGCCCCTTCGAGCACCCGTCCGTCGTCGAGTCCCTGCCCGCGCCGTCGTACACGGGCGACGGTCGCGCGTGCGCGTTCGCGGATGGCCGGCTCGTGCTCGTGACCGGCCTGCAGGCCGACGTGTGGCAGGAGCTCGCCGCCGCCGTCACGCCGACGGTGCTCGGCACCTAGCTGCCGACGCGGGGCTCAGCCCGCGAGGCCCATGTGGTCGAGCGCCGTCAGCAGCAGCGCATCCACCGCCCGCTCGTCGAGCTCGAGCGGCTGCCCGTCGACGGGCACCTGGCGCACGGTCACCGTGGCGAGCAGGTCGCCCGCGGCGGCCCAGCAGGTCGTGAGCGCGCTCGGCACGCCGTCGTCGACGCCCGCGAGCGTCGTCACGAAGCACGCCGCATCCGGAGCGCCGTCGAGCGTGTGCGGCGTGAAGGTCATGCCGTCCGGCACCACCTGCGGGCACGCCGCGAGGTCGGTGCGGATGCGGTCGAGCGCCGCCTCGGCGTCGGGCGTCGCACGCAGCTCCTGCCAGAGCGACGGCGGGTCGTCGGCCGCCGAGAGCTGGCGAGCGGCGTGCATCTCCTGGGCGACGTACAGGTCGTCGGCCTCGACGGGGCTGCCGACGACGTACTCGAACGCCGTGTCGCCGCACGGCGCGAACTGCGGCTGCACCAGCAGGAAGTAGCCGCTCTCGACGTGCACCCACCCTGCAGGCAGGTCCTCGAGGGTCGCGAGCAGCGCGTGCTGCTCGTCGGTCGTCACGGTCGTCGAGTGCGCGAGGCTCGGCGGCGGCATCGTCGCGCCCGGCTCGGCGGTCGGCGAGGGTGTCGAGGAGGGGGATGCGCTCGACGCAGCGGGCACGGCGCTCGCATCGTCGTCCGCTGCCGTCGACGCGCATCCGGCCAGCACGACGATCCCCAGGCAGGCGGTGGCGAGCGAGCGGATGCGCATGCCGCATCCTCCCGCCGCTCGCTGGGAGCGACCGGGGTCAGCCCGCGAGCACGCCCGCGTCGACGAGCGAGCGGTACTCGTCGTCCGAGAAGATGCGCGAGCGGATGAGGAACCGCTTGCCCTCGGGCGCCTCGAGCGAGAAGCCCGAGCCGCGGCCCTGCACGACGTCGACCGTGATGTGCGTGTGCTTCCACAGCTCGTACTGCGACGCGCTCATGTAGAACGGCGCAGGCTCGTCGACGCCGTCGATCACGAGCTCCTCGAGCAGCACGTCCGACTGGCCGGTGCGGAACATGCCCTTGGGGTAGCACATGGGTGCGGAGCCGTCGCAGCATCCGCCCGACTGGTGGAACATCACGGGGCCGTGGGCCTCGACGAGCTGCCGGATGAGGTCGGCGGCGGCCTCGGTGAGCGCGACGCGCTCGATCGTGGCGGGGTTCGTGGACTCGGTCATCGTCGACCTCCTGTGGCGGATGCGGGGCGCGGCCCGCGGCACCAGGATGGCACCGCGGACCGCGCGTGGCGAGGGCTTGCCGTGGGGTCGCACGGCAGCCCGACGCCGATCAGAAGAAGCCCATGGGCCCTTCGGCGTACGAGACGAGGAGGTTCTTCGTCTGCTGGTAGTGGTCGAGCATCATCTTGTGGTTCTCGCGGCCGATGCCCGACTGCTTGTAGCCACCGAACGCCGCGTGCGCCGGGTACTGGTGGTACGTGTTCGACCACACGCGGCCGGCCTCGATCGCCCGGCCGGCCCGGTACAGCTGGGCGCCGTCGCGGCTCCACACGCCGGCGCCGAGGCCGTAGAGGGTGTCGTTGGCGATCGCGATGGCCTCGTCGAAGCCGTCGAACGTCGTCACCGACACGACGGGGCCGAAGATCTCCTCCTGGAACACGCGCATGCGGTTCTGGCCCTTGAAGACCGTCGGCTGCACGTAGTAGCCGCCCGACAGGTCGCCGCCGAGGTCGACGCGCTCGCCGCCCGTGAGCAGCTCCGCGCCCTCCTGCTTGCCGATGTCGATGTAGCTGAGGATCTTCTCGAGCTGGTCGTTCGACGCCTGCGCGCCGATCATCGTGTCGGTGTCGAGCGGGTTGCCCTGCTTCACCTTCGCGACGCGGTCGAGGCCGTCGGCGATGAAGCCGTCGTAGATCGACGACGCGATGAGCGCGCGCGACGGGCACGTGCACACCTCGCCCTGGTTGAGGGCGAAGAACGCGAAGCCCTCGAGCGCCTTGTCGTAGAAGGAGTCCTTCTCGCGGGCGACGTCCTCGAAGAACACGTTCGGGCTCTTGCCGCCGAGCTCGAGCGTGACGGGGATGAGGTTCTCCGACGCGTACTGCATGATCAGGCGGCCCGTGGTCGTCTCGCCCGTGAACGCGATCTTGCGGATGCGCGGGTGCGACGCGAGCGGAGCGCCGGCCTCGATGCCGAAGCCGTTGACGATGTTCAGCACGCCTGCGGGGATGAGGTCCTCGATGAACGACAGCAGCAGGTGGATGGATGCGGGCGTCTGCTCGGCCGGCTTCAGCACGACGCAGTTGCCTGCGGCGAGCGCGGGGGCGAGCTTCCACACGGCCATGAGGATGGGGAAGTTCCACGGGATGATCTGCCCGACCACGCCGAGCGGCTCGTGGTAGTGGTACGCGACGGTGTCGCCGTCGAGCTCCGAGATGCCGCCCTCCTGCGCGCGCAGGGCGCCGGCGAAGTAGCGGAAGTGGTCGATCGCGAGCGGGATGTCGGCGGCGAGGCACTCGCGCACGGCCTTGCCGTTCTCGTAGCACTCTGCGACGGCGATGGCCTCGAGGTTCGCCTCCATGCGGTCCGCGATCTTGTTGAGGATGTTCGCGCGCTCGGTCGGCGACGTCTTGCCCCACGTCGCGAACGCCTTCCAGGCGGCGTCGACGGCGGCGTCGACGTCGTCCTTCGTGCCGCGCGCGACCTCGCAGAAGGTCTGGCCCGTGATGGGGGTGGGGTTCTCGAAGTACTGGCCCTTGGCGGGCGGCACGTACCGGCCTCCGATGTAGTGGTCGTAGCGGCTCTGGTAGCTGACGACGGAGCCCTCTGCTCCGGGCCTCGCGTAGACGGTCATGGTCACCCTCTCTGACGTCGTTGTCCGGCGGGTTGCCGTTGCGCGGCACGCTACGCGCGGCGACGTTGCAGGAGGTTGCAGGGGGTGACGCGCCCCACCGGCCGGTCGAGGAGGCCGCAGCCGCCCACCAGCTGGTCGAGGAGGCCGCAGCCGCAGGCTGCAGCCGTCACGAGACCACGCGACGTGCCCGCCCGACGCGACCATGCGCGTGGTTGGTCGGGAGCGGCGGTCGCGTGGTCTCGTGACGCGGGCTCGCCCGGCGGCTCGCGCGCTCCTCGACCAGCTGCTGGGGGAGCGCCCTACGCCAGCTCTCGGTCCAACCGCTCCAGATGCTCGACGACCGCGGCGCGGCGCGGCGAGCGCGGCGGCAGCCCGTGCAGCAGCTGCATCCACGCATCCCGGTCGGTGCGGCCGTGCGTCGAGGCGAAGTCGTAGAGCACCTCGGCCGATGCCGACGTGAGGATGGCGGTGCGCAGCCGCCCGGCGATCTCGTCGCGGGCGGCGACGATGCCGGGCGCGGCCGAGCCGGGCACGAGCGGGCCGCGGTAGCAGGAGAGGGCGACGCGGTGCGCGCCGCGATCGAGCAGCGACAGCAGCCGGTCGACGTCGGTCTCGAGCGCCGTCGCGAGCCGGTAGGGCCGCGACTCCACGCGCACGATGCCCGACAGCGCCCGCTTGAGGCGCGTCATCTCTGCGCGCAGCGTGACGGGGGAGGTGTCGTGCTCCGAGAGCATCGCGGCGAGCTCGCCGCCCGACAGTCCCTCGGGGTGCAGGGCGAGCAGCGCGAGGATCTCGGTGTGGCGCATCGTGAGGCGGCGCTCGCGGCCGTCGGTGACGGTGCCGGTGTCGACGCCGAGGCACGCGAGCACGGGCACGTCGATCGGCTGCGCGCTGCGGGCCTGGGTGAGGCGCTGCACGAGCAGCTCGCGCTCGACGGCCGCCGCGGTCGCCTCGAGCAGCGGCAGCACGTGCGGGTCGACGACCTCGCTGCCGCCCGTGATGTCGATGACGCCCAGCAGGCCGCCGTGCTCGGGGTCGTGCACGGGCACGGCCGAGCAGCTCCACGGCTGCACGACCTCGGCGAAGTGCTCGGTGCGGTGGATCTGGATGGCGTGGTCGATCGCGAGGGCCGTGCCTGGCGCGCTCGTGCCGACCTGGCGCTCCGACCAGTCGGCGCCGGCGACGAACAGCATCGACTCGGCGCGCGCCTTGAGGCTGCGGTCGCCGTCGACCCACAGCAGTCGCCCCATGGCGTCGCCGACGGCGACGAGCACGCCCGAGCCGTCGTCGGCATCCCGGTGCAGCAGCCGGGAGATGACCGGCAGGGCGGGCGTGAGGGGATGCGCGGCGCGGGTCGCCTCGAGCGCGGCGCCGTCGAGGGCGAGGGATGCAGAGGCGTCGGGCGCGAGGCGCTCGCGGCGTGCGCGATCCCAGGATGCGCGCACGACGGCGCGCTCCTCGCTGCTGCCTGGCTGCGCGAGCCAGGGGCTCAGCGTCGTCACGCAGGCACCCTTGCCATGGGGCACACCCTACGCCGGTCGCCCGAGCGCAGGGGACGGCGTCAGGCGTGCTGCTCGCGCTCGTGCAGCATCGCGATGAGGCGGTCGAGCAGCGCGTCGACCTCGGCGGGGTCGTAGCCGTCGCGGAAGCGCGTCACGGTGAAGTGGTGGTCGGCGAGCTGCGCGGCCGTGATCGACTCGTGCGACGGCTGCGCGAGCAGCGACGGATCCGCCTCGACCTTCCGCAGCCACTGCTTCGCCGCTCGGCGTGCGAACCAGCCCTGCGAGCGATCCTCGGCGGCGGTGCGGATGTCGGCGAGGATCTGCTCGGGCGAGCGCTCGTCGACCTCGGGGGCGCCGGCGCGCAGCTGCGCGACGCAGCGGTCGAGCAGGTTGTCGACCTCGTCCTGGTCATAGCCGCCCTGGAACCGGGTGGTCGAGAACGTCCACTCGACGATCTGGTCGGGGGTGAGCGGCGCGGACTCGGTCATGGCTCGACCGTAGCCGCACGCCCCTGCGAGTCCGCTCGCGCCGTCAGCGCCCGCGCGCCGCGAGGGCGTCGGCGATGCGCTGCAGGAACGCGTCGACCTCCGCCGTGGCGTAGCCGCCCTCGAACGACGCCATCGCGAAGCGCGTCGACCGCACTTCGACGGACGTCGGGGCGTCGGCATCGGGCTGCGCGCCGTCCTCGAGCGCGCGCATCGCGGCGAGGCAGCGGTCGAGGTAGTCGTCGACCTGGTCGTCGTCGTACGCGGCGCCGAGCGTCACCACCGAGAAGGCCGCGGCGGAGACGTCGAACGACGTGAGCCGAGTCGGGTCGCTCGTGCCGGGCGCGACGGGTGCTTGGCCGACGGAGGCGGCCTCGGGCGAGGCGGCCGCGGATGGCGCCGCAGCGTCTGAGCGACGATCGCCCGCCTCGAGCCTGGCGATCGCGAGCTGCACGAGGATGAGGAAGGCGTCGACCTCCTCGGGGTCGTAGCCGTCGCGCCAGCGCGTGAGGGTGAAGGCGATGCCCGACGCCTGGCTCGAGTGGGGCAGGTCGTCGGTGCGTGCGCCCTGCTCGTGGGCGCGCATGACCTGCACGAGGGCGTCGAGGTGGGTGTCGACCTCGTCCATGTCGTAGCCCTGGCGGAAGCGGGTGGTCGTGAACGTGCGGGTCACGACGTCCTCGGGCGTGGGCAGCACGTCATCCATGGGCCGACCGTATCCGGGCGACGCTGCGAGACCGCGGCGCCGCGCGTCAGCGCGACTCGTGCGCGACGAGCGCCTGGTGGATGCGGGCGAGCATCGCGTCGACCGCGCCCCGCTGGTATCCGGAGCCCGCGAGGCGCGTCGTGAAGCCGATGCCCTCGAGGTCGGTCGCGCGGAGCGGCACGAACGCCGCGTTCTGCTGCTCGGTCGCCTCGGCGAGGCGCCCGGCGAGCTCGCGGGCACCGTCGGTCTGCGATGCGTCGTCGGCGACGGCGCGCATCGAGGCGACGTCGGCGGCGAGTCGGTCGGGGCCGCCCTCGTGCTGGGCGAGCGTGCGGTAGGCGCGATCCATGAGCGCGTCGACCTCACGCTGGTCGTAGCCGCGCCACGACGTGCGCGGCAGGTCGGCCTCGGCGACGGTCTGGGCGTGCACGATGCTCGACATGCGGCCACGCTAGCCACGGCAGCGCCGAGTAGGCTGGGCGGTCGCCATGACGACGCCGCGTGAGACCTCATCCACCTTCCCCCTGGTGGCGCTGCTGACGCTCGCGTTCGCGATCTTCGTGAACATCTCCGTCGAGATGCTGCCGATGGGTCTGCTGCTGCCGATGAGCCGCGACCTCGGCGTCGGCGAGGGCGCGATCGGCCTGCTCGTGACGGTGTTCGCGGGCGCCGTCGTGCTCACCTCGACGACGCTCGTGCATCTCACGCGCCGCGTGCCGAGGCACGTGCTCGTCGTGACGGTGCTCATCGTCTTCGGCGTCGTGAACCTGCTCACGGCCGCGGCGCCCGAGTACTGGATGATCGTGGCGCTGCGGGTCGTCGCAGGGCTCGCGCACGGCGTGTTCTGGACCGTGGTCGGCGCCTACGCCGCGTACCTCGTGCCCAAGGAGGAGCTCGGCCGCGCCGTCGGCATCACGAGCGCGGGTGGCTCGCTCGCGTTCGTGCTCGGCCTGCCGCTGTCGACGCTGCTGGGGCAGGCGCTCGGCTGGCGCTGGTCGTTCGCGGTCTTCGGCGTCGCGTGCCTCGCGGGTGCGCTGCTCGTGCGCCGCATGCTGCCGGCCGTGAACCACCTGCCCGACGTCGCGACGACCGAGACGGGCTCGGTGGCGATGCCGCAGCGCGAGCCCGGCCGGTCGACGATCGGCGTCGCCGTGGCGGTGACGGCGACCGCGGTCATCATGCTCGGCCAGTACGCCTTCTACACGTACATCACGCCGTACCTCGTCGAGCGCGTCGAGCTGCCGGAGGTGTGGCTGAGCCCCGCCCTGCTGTCGTACGGGCTCATGGGCGCGCTCGCCGTCGCCGTCGTCTCGGTGTGGCTCGGCCGCAAGCCGTTCGCGGGCGCCGTCGGCTGCATGGTCGTCATGGCCATCGTGTGCGTCGTGCTGTCGGCCACGAGCACCCTGTCGGTCGCGTTCGCGGCCGTGCTGCTGTGGGGCCTCGCGATGGGCGCGCTGCCGCCCCTGCTGCAGACGCGCATGCTGCAGGCGTCGCCCACGCACATGCTGCAGTCGTCGACCGCCTGGTACACGACGGGCTTCAACCTCGGCATCGGCGGCGGTGCGCTGCTCGGCGCGCTCGTCTACGAGGGCGTCGGCATCCAGGCGCTGCCCGCCGTGCTGCTCGGCGCCCTGGTCGTCGGGCTCGTGCTCGTGCTCGCCGACGGCGCCCGGCTCGCCCGCGCGCGGCGCGCATCCAACGCGGCCTGACGCGTCGGAGCACGAGGCGCTGCCGGCGATCGAGCAGCTCGAGCGCAGCGTCGAGGATGTCGCGTCACACGGCGTGCGCATGTGGATGCCGTCGGCGCCGACGAGTAGCATCGGCAGCGGCCGCGACTGGCGCTTGGGTGGGGGACCACCGGGGAGCGGCCGACCTGAGACTCGGTCGCGCGCCTGGGCCATCCGCACATCTGAAGGAGATGCCTTTCGTGTCCGACCGACTTCCCTCGACGTTCAACGACTCCCTCGCCACCGTCGACCCCGAGATCGCTGCCGTGCTCGACGACGAGCTCGGCCGCCAGCAGCAGTACCTCGAGATGATCGCATCCGAGAACTTCGTGCCCGTCGCCGTGCTCGAGGCCCAGGGCTCCGTGCTCACGAACAAGTACGCCGAGGGCTACCCCGGCCGCCGCTACTACGGCGGCTGCGAGTTCGTCGACGTCGCCGAGTCGCTCGCCATCGAGCGCGCCAAGGCGCTGTTCGGCGCCGAGTTCGCCAACGTGCAGCCCCACTCGGGCGCGTCGGCCAACGCGGCCGTGCTGCACGCGATCGCGCGCCCCGGCGACACGATCCTCGGCCTGTCGCTCGACCACGGCGGCCACCTGACGCACGGCATGAAGATCAACTTCTCGGGCCGTCTCTACGACATCGTCGCCTACGGCGTCGACGCCGAGACGAGCCGCGTCGACATGGACGAGGTGCGTCGCCTCGCCGTCGAGCACAAGCCGAAGGTCATCATCGCCGGCTGGTCGGCGTACCCGCGCCAGCTCGACTTCGCCGCGTTCCGCGCGATCGCCGACGAGGTCGGCGCGCTGCTGTGGGTCGACATGGCGCACTTCGCGGGCCTCGTCGCCGCCGGCATCCACCCGAGCCCCGTGCCGCACGCGCACGTCGTCTCGTCGACGGTGCACAAGACCATCGGCGGCCCCCGCTCGGGCTTCATCCTCACGAACGACGCCGACATCGCGAAGAAGATCAACTCGGCCGTCTTCCCGGGCCAGCAGGGCGGCCCGCTCATGCACGTCATCGCCGCCAAGGCGACGGCGTTCAAGCTCGCGGCCGAGCCGGAGTTCACGGAGCGCCAGGAGCGCACCGTGCGCGGCGCGCAGATCCTCGCCGAGCGCCTCACGCAGCAGGACGTCGCGGACGCCGGCATCTCGCTGCGCTCGGGCGGCACCGACGTGCACCTCGTGCTCGTCGACCTGCGCGACGCCGCGATCGACGGCAAGCAGGCCGAGGACCTGCTGCACGAGATCCGCATCACGGTGAACCGCAACTCGGTGCCGAACGACCCGCGTCCGCCGATGGTGACCTCGGGCCTGCGCATCGGCACGCCCGCGCTCGCGACGCGCGGCTTCGGCGACGACGAGTTCCGCGAGGTCGCCGACGTCATCGCGCTCGCGCTGCTGCCCGGCGCCGACGTCGCAGCCCTGCGCGCTCGCGTCGACGCGCTCGCCGGCGCCTTCCCGCTCTACCCGACCCTGTGACCGCGCAGCGCCTCGACGGCGTCGCGACCGCGGCGACCGTCAAGGCCGAGCTGCGAGCCCGCGTCGACGCCCTGCGGGGCGTCGGCGTGACGCCCGGGCTCGCGACGCTCATGGTCGGCGACGACCCCGCGTCGCGCTCGTACGTCTCGGGCAAGCACCGCGACTGCGACGAGGTGGGCATCGCGTCGGTGCGCGTCGAGCTGCCGGCGTCGGCGACGAACGCCGACGTGCACGCCGCGATCCGCGACCTCAACGCCGCGCGCGAGGTCACGGGCTTCATCGTGCAGCTGCCGCTGCCCGCGGGGCTCGACGAGCAGGCGATGCTCGAGGCGATCGATCCCGCGAAGGATGCCGACGGCCTGCATCCGACGAACCTCGGCAGGCTCGTGCTGGGGGTGCAGGGGCCGATCGACGCGCCGCTGCCGTGCACGCCGACCGCGTGCGTGCAGCTGCTCGCGCGCCACGGCGTGCCGCTCGCGGGCGCCGAGGTGTGCGTCATCGGCCGCGGCCTCACGGTGGGCCGCTCGATCGGCCTGCTGCTCACGCGCCGCGGCGTCGACGCCACGGTCACGCTCACGCACTCGCGCACGCCCGACCTCGCCGAGCACGTGCGCACGGCCGACGTCGTCGTCGCGGCCGTCGGACGCCCGCACCTCGTGCAGCCCGAGTGGATCAAGCCCGGCGCTGCCGTGCTCGACGTCGGCATCACGCGCGAGCGCGTGCTCGACAACGGCAAGGCGCGTCTGCTGGGCGACGTGCATCCGGGCGTCGCCGACGTCGCGGGCTGGCTGTCGCCCGTGCCCGGCGGCGTCGGTCCCATGACGCGCGTCATGCTGCTCGACAACGTCGTGAGCGCCGCCGAGCGCGCGCTGCTCTAGCGAGGACTCCTCGACGCGCGAGGTTCCGCTCCCTGAGGTGCGAGCGGAGCGAGCCTCGAAGGGGTCAGAGCGCGCGGTACTGCGCCGTGCGCTCGACGTACACGGCCGCGTTGCGGTGGATCGACGCGAGCTCGTCGTCGGTGACCTCGCGTCGCACCTTCGCGGGCACGCCGGCGACGAGCGAGCGCGGCGGCACGACCTGCCCCTGCGTCACGAGCGCGCCGGCCGCGATGAGCGAGCCCTCGCCGACGACGGCGCCGTTCATGATCGTCGCGTGCATGCCCACGAGCACGTCGTCGCCGATCGTG
The DNA here is from genome assembly GCF_900099705.1 of Agrococcus jejuensis. Lineage (NCBI taxonomy): Bacteria > Bacillati > Actinomycetota > Actinomycetes > Micrococcales > Microbacteriaceae > Agrococcus > Agrococcus jejuensis. Next base: position 894,409 of record NZ_LT629695.1, on the reverse strand, counting down.
CAGCCGTGCACGACGGCGTTGTGCCCGATCGACACGCGCCGGCCGATCGTGAGCGGCGAGCCGGCGTCGACGTGCAGCGAGCACGAGTCCTGCACGTTCGAGTCGTCGCCGATGACGATGGCCTCCTCCTCGGCTCGCAGGCTCGCGCCGGGGTAGATGCCGACGCGCTCGCCGACGTGCACGTCGCCCGCGATCACGACGTTCGGCAGCACGTACGCCGAGTCGGGGATGCGCGGCTCGCGGCCGGGCAGGGGGATGACGGTGGCGCGCTCGTGGACGGTCATGCCGCGAGCGTACCGAGCGGGGTCAGCGGCGGCGCGACTGCACGACGACGAGCGCCGCGGCGGCGAGCACGAGCGCGACCCGCAGCACGACGACGACGATCGAGCCCGCGGCGGGCGGCGTGCCGAGGATCGCCGAGACGACGGGCGCGATGGCGAGCGACAGGCCGAAGACGCCGAGCACGGCCCCGGCGAGCACGCCCAGCGCGCCGTCGGTGCGGTGCAGCAGCACGCCGGCGGCGACCGCGAGGGCCGCGACCGGCACGGTGCGGCCCGCGGTCGAGAGCGTCTGGTCGACGACGCCGTTGACGAGGATGGGCGACACGATCGAGATGCCGTAGAAGGCGACGACGCCGAGCGCGCCGAGCACGATGGCCGGCGTCATGAGCGACGCCTTCGACGCCGCGACGCTCGCGACGCCGATGGCCGCGGCGGCGGCGCTCAGCAGCAGTGCGACGGCGACGATCGCAGGGTCGTAGGCGCCCGTGAGGCCCATGGCGCCGAGCACGACGTACGCGATGGCGTCGACGAGCGCGATGGCGCCCGTGGCGACGAGCAACGGCAGCGAGCGCGACGGCAGCGCGAACAGCACCGCGAGGGCGGCACCGCCCGCGAGCCACGTGAACGCGGTGCGCACGACGGCGTCGGGGGCCGCGTCGCTCACCGTCACGACCGCGACGATGCCCTGCACCATGACGAGGTAGGCGGCGACGACGAGCACCGTCGCCGTGAGCGCGGGCAGTGCGACCGTGCGCGCCACGGGCTGCGGAGGCTGCTCGCCGAACTGCCAGCCGCTCGCGGGACGGAACGACGCTGCGGGCGGGTAGGCGCTCGGCTGGCTCACCCCTCGACCCTAGCCCGATCCATAGGATCGCTCCTGTGCGTCCCCCCTCCGGCCAGCAGCTGACCATCTCGTCGACCGTGGGTGGCGTGCGCCTGCGCGCGACCGTCACCGAGGTCGCCGCCGGCCTGCGCGAGCTCGTGCTCGGCGACGTCGACCTCGTCGAGCCGTTCCGCGAGGACGCGAGCCCCGCGAAGGGCCAGGGCATCGTGCTCGCCCCGTGGGGCGGGCGCGTGCGCGACGGGCGATGGACGCTCGACGGCGCCCCGCAGCAGCTCGCGCTCACCGAGCCCGCCCGCGGCAACGCGAGCCACGGGCTGCTGCGCTACGCCTCGTATCGCGTGCTCGAGCACGGCGACGCGTCGGTGCTGCTGCAGGCGACGATCCACCCGCAGCCCGGCTTCCCCTTCCTGCTCGACACCTTCGTGCGCTACGAGGTCGACGAGTCGGGGCTCACGGTGACGCACGAGGCCGTCAACGCGGGGCCGACGCGTGCGCCCTGGGCGTGCGGCGCCCATCCGTACCTCGCGCTCGGCGCGACGCCGGCATCCGCGCTCACGCTCACGGTGCCGGCCGCATCCGCCCTGCTCACCGACGAGCGGCTGCTGCCCGTGCGCACGGTCGCGGTCGACGACGCGGATGCGCCTGCGGGCGCCGACCTGCGGGCGGGCCGCCGGGTCTCGGAGCTCGACCTCGACCTGGGGCTCGCCGACGTCGCGCACGTCGACGGCATCGCGGTCTCGACGCTGCTCGACGACGCCGGGCGCGGCGTGCGGCTGTGGCAGGACGAGGCCTTCGGGTACGCCGTCGTGTTCACGCCGCGCGACTTCCCCGGCGTCGACGGCGTGCACCAGGCCGTCGCGGTCGAGCCGATGTCGGCGCCGGCGGATGCGCTGAACTCGGGCGACGGGCTCGTATGGCTCGAGCCGGGCGAGACGTGGACGGGGCGCTGGGGCATCGCGCCCGTCGGCCTCGTCTGACCCATCGAGCCCCGACTCGGCGCGTCCGGACCGGTGCACAGGGCCGTCGCCTCGGGATCGCCATGCGGCATCATGGGAATCTCCAATGCGCCTGATGGCGGGCGCGTCGCACCCCACGGCTACCGTGACCGACGACCCCGACGACAGGAGCCCTCATGACCCCTCGCCGCCGCGCAGCCCTCGCGCTCGCCACGACCTCTCTCGCAGCCTTCGGCCTCGCCGCCTGCGCCACCGCCGACGAGCCCGCGGACACGACCGACGAGTCGACGACGCCCGAGACGTCGACGACCGACGACGCGGCGACCGGCACGAGCGCCTACGCCGACGGCACCTACACGGCCGACGGCTCGTACACGTCGCCCGGCGGCGAGGAGACCATCACCGTCACGGTGACGCTCGCCGACGGCGTGATCGAGGACGTCGAGGTCACGAACGACGAGACCACGAACCCCAACTCGCTGCGCTACCAGGGCGAGTTCATCGACGGCATCGCCGCCGAGGTCGTGGGCGTGCCGCTCGACGACGTGTCGGTCGACCGCGTCGGCGGCTCGAGCCTCACGAGCGGTGGCTTCGAGGATGCCCTCGAGACCATCCGCGACGAGGCAGCCGCCTAGGCATGCCTGCGAGGCTCCGCTTCGACGCCATCGGCACGCGCTGGTCGATCGACACGCAGGAGCCGCTCGGCGACGAGGTCGTCGCGGCCATCCGCGACCGCATCGACGCCTACGACCGCGCCTGGTCGCGGTTCCGGCCCGACGCGACGATCGCCCCGCTCGCCCAGGCAGCGGGCGAGGTGCGCATGCCCGCCGAGTCGGCGGAGCTCGCGACGCTCTACCGGCGGCTGCACGACGTCACCGACGGCGCCGTGACGCCGCTCGTCGGCGCATCGCTCGAACGGCTCGGCTACCGCGCCGACGGCGTCGCCGACACGGGCCTCGCGCCCGAGGCGCCGCCCGCGTGGGATGCCGTGCTGCAGTGGGAGGGCACGACGCTCCGCACGACGGCACCGCTCGTGCTCGACGTCGGCGCCGCGGGCAAGGGCCAGCTCGTCGACCTCGTGGGCGACGTGCTCGACGCCCACGGCATCCACGACCGCGTCGTCGACGCCTCCGGCGACCTGCGCCACGCGGGCGCCGGCGACCAGGGGAGGGCGACGCGGGTCGCGCTCGAGGATCCGCGCGCGGTCGGCCACGCCATCGGCGTCGTCGAGGTCGAGGGAGAGGCGTTCTGCGCATCGGCGGGCAACCGCCGCCGCTGGGCGGGGCGCCACCACATCCTCGACGGCCGCACCGGCGCCCCGACCGACGAGGTCATCGGCACGTGGGTGATCGCGGAGCGCGCCATGGTCGCCGACGCGATCGCGACCGCGCTGTCGTTCGCGCCCGTCGGGCTGCTCGCGCGCCACTGGTCGTTCGAGCACGCGAGGATGTACGCGGGAGGCCAGGTCGAGGCGACCGGCCGATTCGCAGCAGGACTGCACGTCAGGAAGGCGGCCGCGTGAGCGCCAAGACCCCCATCGCACGGCTCGACGCCGTGCCCATGCACGTGCTCGTGGGCGCGATCCTGTCGGCGCACGTCGTGCTCGCCGCGCTGCTGTCGTTCGCGGGCGTGCTCGGCCGCGACGGTGCAGGCATCCTCGCCTCGGCGGTCGTCGCCGTCGTCGTGTCGATCGCGGCCAGCCTGCTCTTCGGACGCATCGCACGGCGCCCAGCGCACGTGCCGAGCGCTGCGATCACCGGACTGCTGATCGCTCTCATCGCATTCCCGCCGAGCATGGACCGGCCGTCGGGCATCGTCGACCTCGCGGTCGTCGCTGCCGTCTGCGCCCTGGCGGCCGCGGCGAAGGCGCTCATCGTCTGGCGTGGCCGTCTCGTCGTGAATCCGGCAGCGGCCGGACTCGTCATCGCGGGCATCCTGCTCCCGCTCATCGGCGTGAACGCTGCGGTCGAGGGGTGGTGGATCGCCTCGCCGCTCATCCTGCCGCTCACGATCGTCGGAGGTGCGCTCGTCGCGATCCGCACGCGAATCGTCGCGCCGACCCTCGCGCTGGTCGTGACGGCAGTCGTGCTCGTCACCATCGCGCAGATCGCGATCGTCGGCGATGCGGCGAGCGCCCTCGCGTACGCCATCTGGGGCATGCCGACCCTGTTCCTCGCGTCGTTCATGTTCTCGGAGCCCGTGACGCTCCCGCCGCTTCGGACGCAGCGCATCGCAGTCGGCGTCCTCGTCGGCGTGCTCGTCGCCCTCCCGTCGCTCGCTGGCGTCGTCGGCATCCCGCTCGGGTTCGGCGTCTTCTACTTCCTCCAGGCTGCCGCGCTCGTCGTCGGCAACGTCGTCGCCTTCCTGCTCGGCTCGCGGCACGGCACCGTGCTGCGGCTCACGGGCATGGAGCGCGACGGCGACCTCGTCGACCTGCGGTTCGTCGCCGAGCCCGAGCTCGCGCACCGTCCCGGCCAGTGGGTCGAGCTGAGCCTGCCGCACCGCGCCGACCTGCGCGGCGAGCGGCGCGTGTTCAGCGTCGCCTCCCCGCCCGGCTCGCTCGAGGTGCGCCTCGGCATCCGCGCCGCCGCGCCCATCTCGTCGTTCAAGCAGCACCTGCTCGACATGGCGCCGGGCGACACCGTCGCGGTCACGCGGCAGGGCGGCGACTTCACGCCGAAGCCCGGCGTGCCGCGCCTGTTCGTCGCGGCCGGCATCGGCGTGACGCCGTTCCTGTCGCATCTCGCAGCAGGCGACGACGACACCGTGCTCGTGCTGCTCGTGCGCGACGGCGAGCCCGTGCCGTTCGCCGCCGCGCTCGCCAAGGCGCACGCTCGCGTGGTCATCGTGACGCCGACCGCGCCCGAGGGCGTGCCGGAGCGCTGGGAGCACGAGTCGGGCCGCATCGACGGCGACCGGCTGCGTGCGCTCGTGCCCGACGTCGCCGAGCGGCAGGTGCTCGTCTCGGGATCGTCGGAGCAGGTCGGCAGGCTGCGGCGCATCGCCAAGGCGGCAGGCGCTCGCCGCGTGCTCGTGGACGCGTTCGCCGGCTACTGAGCGCCGAGGGCGGCGAGCGGGATGCCGTGCACCCGCCGCCGCCACGGATGCTCTGCCACGGTCCAGAGCATGCCGGCCGCCTCGTCGACGGCGAGGTCCTCGCAGCCGATCGGGAGCGCATGCCGCGACCTCGTCATGGCGCCGCGCCTGCCGCGCCAGAGCCGGCCGGGCTGCATGCCGCGCGACTGCGAGATCAGCAGCTCGCCGTCGAGGTCGACGACGCCCTGCATCCGCGGGATGGAGGTCGGCTCGAGGCTCCACGCGTCCCACGGACCGTCTCCGGCGGGCACGTCGTGCCAGCCGATCCTGCCCTCGGCGTCGCTGCGGTACTCGCCGGCGACGATCCGGGGCACGCCGGGAGCCGCAGGCGTGACGCGACCCACGAACGAGCAGCGCAACGGCACGTCGTGCACGCGCGTGCGCACGAGCACCTCGCAGCGCGCGCCGCGGCGCCGCGACCCCGAGAGCCGACGAGCGTCGGCGCCGACGACGGTGCGGGTCGCGTGCACGTCGAACTCCCAGAGGCCCTCGAACGTCGCGGCGACGAGCAGGCGACCGTCGTCGAGCCATGCGAGCCCGCCCGCGTGGATGCGCGCGGGCTCGAGCGTGCCGTCGGCCGTCTCGACCGCGAGTGCCAGGTCGACGCTCGTGCTGCGCCGCACGTCGATGAGCGTCACCCTCGACGCCTCGTGCCCCTCGCCCGTCGCATCCTTGCGGTACCAGGTCACGGCGATCGTGCGGCGACCGCGCCATGTGCCCACGTCGATGCCCTGCGGGAACCATCGCGCATCGAACGCTCGGCGGCTGAGCCAGCGCAGGTCGTGCGTCGACGACCGCGTGCGCAGCAGCGGTCGCGCGGATCGCCAGATGGTCGGCATGCACCCCATCATCCGCGATCCTCCCCGCGCCCGGACATGGCGAAGGCCCGCCGCACCAGTGGTGTGCGACGGGCCTCCGGTCGTTCCGCGTGCCTTACTCGGCGGGGACTGCCGTGATCTGGGCGACGCCGACGAGCAGGCCGTCGCGACCGCCCACGACTGCGTCGGTGCCGAACGTGTCGTTCAGGAGCGCCGCGGCGTCCTCCGACACGTAGACCTCGGTGCCCTGCAGGATGGCCTCGCCGTTCGGGCCCTCCTGCAGCGGGTTCAGGGTGCGGCCGTTGAGGGAGAAGATCAGGATGTCCTGACCCACCTCCTCGCCGTTGGCCGTGACGGTGCCGAAGAGCTCCGACGTGCCCGGGTCGATCCGGAAGTCGGTGAGCTCGACGGTGGTGCCGCCGGCCGAGAGCGAGATGCCCGAGCCGTCGTGCTCGATCGAGCCCTGGACGTAGGGGCGGTAGCCGAGGTCCGGGTCCCAGTACTCGACGTTGCCGCCGGTGATCGGGAAGGCGAGGACGCCGTCCGTCAGCGTGGCGGTGCCCACGACGCCCGGCGTGAGGCCGAGGCTGGTGATCGCGTCGAGGAAGCCCTGGTCGAGGGTGACCTGGGTGTCGACGCCGCCGAGCTCGTCGATGACGGCCGTGGGGTCGGGTGCCTCCGTGGACTCCGGGCTCGCCGAGCTGCTCGACTCGGCCGGCTCCTCTGCGGCCGGCGTCGAGCAGGCTGCGAGGGAGAAGGCGAGAGCGCCTGCGGCGAGCACGCCCAGGGTGGTCTTGCCGAGAGTGCTGTTCATGATCTTCATGGCAGTTCCTTCCGTTTCACGTGTTCGCGAATGTCGTGGCCTGGGTTCGCACCTGCCTCCGCATCCGGATGGGATGGATCTGCTTCGTGACCGTTCCGTGACCTTCTCGTGACCGTTCGGAACGCGTCACCACTGGGAGAAGACGATGTGCTGCATGAGCAGCGCGGTGCCCAGCTGCAGCGCGAACGCAGGGACGCGCAGCGCCCGAGGCAGCAGCGCCGTGCCGAGCAGCACCCACGGCACGAACGGCAGCCAGATGCGCTCGACCTCCGCCTTGCTCATGCCCGAGAGGTCGGCAGCGAGCACCATCGCGAAGCCGGCCAGGCACAGCGTCACGAGCACGCCGAGCGCGCCGCCGTCGCGCAGCGCGCGCAGTCGCGAGAGCGCGAGCGCGACCGCCGCGCCGAAGACGGGACCGGCGCTGAAGCCGAAGACGGCGAGGTTCGCCCACACCCAGTACGAGTAGGGCCGCTCGCTCGCGATGCCTGCGTAGTACCGCTCGACGAGCACCGGGTACGCCTCCCACCAGAGGAACCCGTTGGCGGCGAATGCCGCGACCACCGCGAGCGCGCCGCAGATCGCCCACGGCAGCGGCTTCCACGCCCGCGCGGCGACGAGCACGCCGACGGCGAGGATGCCGAGCAGCAGCAGGCCGTACGACAGGAAGACGCACCAGCCGTAGAGCAGGCCGGATGCGACGCCGAGGGCGGCGCGTGGCCAGCGGCGCGTCGTCGTCGCCGCGGCGGCGAGCAGCACGGTCGCCCACGCGGCGACGGCGGCGAAGAGCGCATCGCCCGACACCGCCATCCAGATCGCCGACGGCCCCGCGACCAGGAACGGGGCTGCGAGCCGCGCGTGCCGCTCGGCCCCGAGGATGCGGAGCGTGAGCATGGCGGCCGCCGGGATCGACGCGGCGAGCACCATCACGACGATGCCCGCGGCGCCGCCCGACCCGAGCCCGATGCGGTCGAGCCCGATGAACGTGAGCAGCGCACCAGGCGGATGGCCCGCGACGTGCACGACCCACTGCCCTGGCGAGTCCATGGGGATGCGGTCGACGAACTGGTGCAGCATCCTGCCGACGTCGTCGATGCGTCTCGCGGTCTGCAGGTACTCGATGTCGGCGTCGAGCACGTCGGCGATGCCGGCCCACCCGTCGACGAACGCGAGCGCCAGCATCCACACGAAGGCGGCGACGCCGCTCACGAGCAGGAGCCAGCGCCACGAGAGCGTGCGTGCGACCCGCTCGCCGACGATGAGCAGCAGCACGGCGGTCGCGATCGCGTACGGCGTGCCCGGTCCGGTGCGCGGCATCCACGTGGCGTGCAGCGGCGGGTAGTTGCGGGAGCGCACCTCCCAGTCGAACGCCTTCGGCAGCACGTGGGCGAGCACCATGATCGTGATGACGACGGCGACGCCGACGAGCGTGAGCGTGATCGGATGGCGCAGGATCGCGATCGCGCGCGACCGACGGGTCGTCGTGCCGACGGCTGCCCCCGGGTCGTCGCTCACGTGTCGCCTCCGCCTGCGGGCGGACGCTGCGGCGCGTGCGCGAACTGCTGCATGCCCTCCTCGAAGCCGATGGCCGCACGCCAGTCGAGCTCGTCGGCGGCGCGCTGCGACGACGCCGTGACGTGGCGCACGTCGCCGAGCCGGAACTCGCCGGTCACGACGGGATCGGGCCCCCCGAACGCGTCGGCGAGCGCCGTCGCCATCTCGCCGATCGTGTGCACGACGCCGCTGCCGACGTTGAACGCCCTGACGGTGCCCGCGGGCGCGCTCGCGGTCCAGTCGGCCGCCGCGAGGTTCGCGTCGGCGACGTCGCGCACGTGCACGAAGTCCCGTCGCTGACGACCGTCCTCGAAGACGCGGGGCGCCTCCCCTCGCTCGAGCGCCGAGCGGAACAGGGATGCGACGCCCGCGTAGGGCGTGCCCATCGGCATGTGCGGCCCGTAGACGTTGTGGAACCGCAGCAGCGCGGCCGTGCCGTCGCCACCGCGAGCCCATGCGGCGGCGAGGTGCTCCTGCGCGAGCTTCGACGCCGCGTAGACGTTGCGCGGATCGCTCGGCGCCGCCTCGTCGACGAGCAGCGGCTCCACGGGCTCGCCGGTGCGGGGCGAGATCGGCTCGAACCGGCCGGCCTCGAGATCGTCGGCGGCGCGCGGTGGCACCGTGAGGGGGCCCTCCGCGTCGCGGTAGGCGCCCTCGCCGTACACGACCATCGACGAGGCGAGCACGAGCCTGCGCACCTGCGCGACGCGCATCGCCTGCAGCAGCACCGCCGTCGCCCCCACGTTGCTCGCGACGTAGTCGGCGGCATCGCCGAAGTCGACGCCGAGGCCCACCTTCGCGGCGAGGTGGCAGACGACGTCGACGCCCTCGAGCGCGGATGCGACGTCGCGCTCGCGCGCGACGTCGCCGACGACCATCTCGAGCCCGTCCTGCGCCGGCACGCGCATCGTGCCGTCGCCGTGCACGTCGCGGCGCAGCGAGTCGAGCACGCGGACGCGCCAGCCGCGCGCGAGCGCCGCCTCGACGACGTGCGAGCCGATGAAGCCCGCGCCGCCCGTGACGAGCAGCGTCGTCGCCGCGCTCATGCGGAGACCCTCGGCGCCATCGCCAGCACGGCATCCACGTGCTCGCGGGCGATCCCCGACGAGAGCCGGAGGTCGTCGGGCACGGCGGCGACGATCGCGGCGATGGCCGCGACGATGCGCGGCTGCGCAGCCGCGAGGCGCTCGAACACGCGCGACGCGTCGACCGCATCCTCGTCGTCGACCGCCGATGCGACGCCGGCGTCGGTGTCGGTCACGAACGACAGGTTCACGTAGCCGAGGCCGAGCTCGGCGGCGAGCGCCGACTCCGGGTACTGCGTCATGTTCACGATGTCGCCGCCGAGCGACCGGTACCACCGCGACTCGGCGCGCGTCGAGAAGCGCGGCCCGTCGATCACGACCGTCGTCGCGGGGCTCACGGCGACCTCGCCGATGCGCGCGAGCGCCGCACGTGCGGCGGCGACGAGCGATGGCGTGCACGGGTCGGCGAACGTCAGGTGCTCGACGACGCCCGCCCCGAAGTACGTGTCCCGTCGCTCGTCGCCCCCGCGGGCCCGCGTCATGTCGATGAGCTGGTCGGGCACGACGAGGCTGCCGGGCGCGAGCTCCTCGCGCAGCCCGCCGACGGCGGTCGACGAGACGATCGCACGCACGCCGAGGCTCGCGAGCGCCCACACGTTCGCCTTCGCAGGGATCTCGTGCGGCGCGACGGAATGGCCGCGGCCGTGCCGTGCCAGGAAGGCGACGCCCGTGCCACCGAGCTCGCCGACCGTGATGGGTCCCGAGGTCGGCCCGAACGGCGTCGCGACGTCGAGCTCCTCGCCCTGGCCCTCCGGCAGCAGACGCTGCAGCCCCGATCCTCCGATGACGCCGATCCTCGGCTCGATGCCCGTGCCTGCCATGCTGTCCACCCTCGTCGTTCCATCGTCGGTCGTCGACGCTCAGTCTGCCGCCGCATCCGCCCGTCGCTGTCGGACGCTGTGGCGCGTCGCAGGCGGATGCGGCGACGGCGCGCCGATCCGATCGGCGTTCGCAGCGCTCGGCGCGATCCGATTGGTCCGCCCGCGACGCATACTGCAGTGATGGGCACCGCACGAGGACGGCGCCGCGTGCCCGCGATGGCCACGCGGTTCCTCGAGGCGCGGTTCGCGTGGGCGCGCACGGCGCTCGACTCGCCTGCGCGCACGACGCGGTCGGCGGTCGTCGTCGGTCGGCTCCTCGGCCTCGCCTTCGTCGTCTGCTTCGCGACGGGCATGTACAGCCACGCCCTGCAGGATCCGCTGCCGTGGATGGTCTTCCCGACGCGGCCGACGTGGATCTACCAGTGGACGCAGGGCCTGCACGTCATCTCCGGCACGGCTGCGATCCCGCTGCTGCTCGGCAAGCTCTGGATCGTCTACCCCCGACTGTTCTCGTGGCCGCCCCTCGACTCGCCCCTGCACGGGCTCGAGCGCCTGTCGATCGCGATGCTCGTGTCGAGCTCGCTCGTGCAGGTCGCCATCGGCTTCCTCAACACGCTGCAGTGGTACCCGTGGGAGTTCTCGTTCCGACGCGTGCACCTGGCGCTCGCATGGGTGGTGATCGGGTCGCTCGCGGTGCACGTCGCCGCGAAGCTGCCGCAGATCGTCGCGCACTGGCGCCGCGACCGCGGCGAGACGCCTCGGCCGACGCCACGCATCGTGCGCCCCGCGACTCCCGACGCGAACGACCCGACGGATCCGGTCGGTGCGGACGCGCCGGCGACCGCGACCACGCGAGAGCGAGACGGCGCATGACCGACGACCCCCGCAGCCGCCGTACGTTCCTCACGGGCGTGGGACTCGCGACGCTCGCCGTCACCGCCGTCACTGCGGGGCAGACGATCGCGCCGCTCGCCCCGTTCGCGGCATTCGCCCCGCGTCGCGCCGGCGAGGGCCCGCAGGGCGTGCCCATCAACCGCACCGCGGAGGAGGCGGGCGTGCTCGACCTCGCGACCGCCGACACGTGGCGCCTCATCGTGCGCGGCGGCGGATCCACGCTCTCGTTCACGCGCGACCAGCTGCTCGGCACGGGGCAGACGGCCTCCCGCCTGCCGATCGCCTGCGTCGAGGGATGGAGCACCACGGCCGACTGGCGCGGGGTGCGCCTGCTCGAGCTCGTCGCCGCGACCGGGCAGCAGCATCGCGGCGTGCGCATCACGAGCCTGCAGCCGAGCGGCAACTACCGCGTCACCGAGATGGGACCCGAGTTCGTCGACGACCCCACGACGCTCGTGGCGCTCGAGCTGAACGGCGAGGCGCTGTCGCTCGATCACGGCTACCCGGCGCGCATCATCGCCCCGGGTCGGCCCGGGGTGCTGCAGACGAAGTGGCTCGCACGGATCGACGTGCTGTCATGAGGATCGCGCGCATCGCACTGCTCGCGGCGGGGGTCGGCGCGACCGGCTTCGGCGTCGTGCTGCTGCTCGTCACGCAGCGGTTCGACCAGCTGCTGTCGCTCGGCGCGTGGCTCGCCGGCGCGATCATCGTGCACGACGGCATCCTCGCGCCCGCGACGACGCTCACCACCCGCACGCTCGACCGCGTCGGGCACGTGCTGCCCGACCGGTCGCGCACCGTCATCCGCATGGCGTGGGGAGTCGGCGCGTGCCTGACGCTCCTGGCCGTGCCGCTCGTCATCGCCCAGGCGCGCGGCGCACGCAACGAGAGCGTGCTCGCCGGCGACTACGTGCGCGACCTGCTGCTGCTGTGGGCGGCGATCGCCGCCGTCACGCTGCTCGCGGCCGGGATCGGGTTCGTGCGATCTCGACGAACGTCCGGCACTCCGCCGACCACTGCGCCCTGACGATGAGCCCGGCGTCGCGCACCGCGGCGACGAGCGCATCGCATCCCATCTCCGCCCACGGGAACGTCTCGCTGGCGCCGCCGTGCTCGTCGACGAGCACCGCCTGGAAGCGCCGGCAGTGGCCGGCGACGGGATGCGCCTCCACCACGACGGTGCCGTCGTCGTGCACGAGCTCGCTCGCACGTCGCAGGAGGCGCGGCACGTCGCCGCCGATGCCGAGGTTGCCGTCGAGCAGCAGCGCCTGACCCCACATGCCCTCGCCGGGCAGCGGGTCGAAGAGCGACGCCTGCAGCACGGGCAGGCCTTGGCTGCGCGCCAGGGCCACGGCCGAGGCCGACACGTCGATGCCGATCGCGCGCCGACCCAGGTCGATCGCGGCGCGCACCATGCGGCCGGGCCCGCACCCGAGGTCGATGACGGGACCCTCGCCGCGCTCGACGATCGACAGGTCGACGTCGTCTGCCGACGCCGTGAAGCGTGCCACGTCGATGAGGCTCGTCACGCCCTCGTCGGAGCCGCCGACCTCGCGCAGGCGCAGCATCGCGGTGCTGCCGGAGCGCAGGGCGTGCTCGTACGGCGCCTGGCCACCTTCGCCGAAGTCGGTCACGAGCTCCCTCTCGTCGGACGCTCCCGGCGGGTCGGTCACGACCGGGTCTCCGGTCGCGTCGCGCTGGGCGTGCCGTGGGTTCGTTCCGTCGCGACCGTGCGGATTGCCACGCCCGAGGCGCGGGCGGCCGCAGCCGTGCGACTGCGGGGGATGCGGGCGACGACGGCGGCGAGCGCCTCGGCGTCGTCGATGTCGCGCAACGCCTCGAGATCGCGGATGCCGAGCCCGGCATCCACGAGTCGCGCGCGCTGGATCGTGCCGGTGTCGTCGCGCGACATCGGCACGCCGCGGATGAGGTCTCCGCGGCCCGGCATCGCGCGCAGCCCCAGCAGCCAGAAGCCGCCATCGGATGCAGGGCCGAACCACGCATCCACGCCCTCCGGCCACGGCGCGAAGGCGGCGGCGACGGCGGCGGCGTCGAGCTGCGGCGTGTCCATGCCGACGAGCACCGCGTCGCCGTCGACGTCGTCGAAGATCGCCGCGAGCCGCTCGTCGAGGTCGCCGTCGACCTGGTGCACGACCTCGTACGCGGCGGCCGCGGGCGGTGGCGTGGTGCCGTCGAAGCACAGCACGCGCCGCGTGGCGGGCACGTCGGCGAGCGTCGCGAGGGTGTCGTGCAGGCTCGCGCTCGCGATGTCGGCAGCCTGCTCGAGCGAGTACGGCGGGTGCAGCCGCGTCTTGACCTTGCCGGGGATGCACTCCTTCGCGATCACGATGAGCGTCGTCATGCGCGCACCTCGCCGACACGCGCGATGACGCCTCGCATGTCGCGGATCGCCGTGATGGTGCCGCGCACGGTGCCCGTGACCTTCGAGCGCCCCGTGCGAGGCAGGTAGGTCGCCTCCGTCTCCTGCACCCGCCATCCCTCCTGCACGGCGCGCAGCAGCATCTCGAGCGGATAGCCGCTGCGGCGGTCCTGCAGGTCGAGGGCGAGCAAGGACTCGCGACGCGCGGCGCGCATGGGGCCGAGGTCGTGCATCGGCAGCCCGGTCGCGCGGCGGATGATGCGGGCGAGCGCCAGGTTCGCGATGCGCGCGTGCGTCGGCCACGCCGAGTAGCGCGCAGGTCGGCGGCGTGCGAGCACGAGGTCGGCGGAGCCGTCGACGATCGGGTCGATGACCCGCACGAGCTCCGCGGTGTCGAACGAGCCGTCGGCGTCGCAGAACGCCACGACGTCGGCCGTCGCCGCCAGCAGCCCCGCGTGCGCCGCGGAGCCGAACCCGCGCCGCGACTCGTGCACCACGATCGCGCCGTGCGCCCGTGCCACGTCGGCCGATCCGTCGGTCGAGCCGTTGTCGACGACGATCGCCCGCACGCCAGGGGGCAGCGCACCGAGCACGCGGGGGAGCGCTGCCGCCTCGTCGAGACACGGCAGGACGACCTCGGCGACGGGATGCTCCATCCTCGAACCATACGGAGCGACGGCGTCGATGCGGGCAACGACGCGACGGGGTTGCGCCGGCGACCGCGCCCTGCGTGGTCGGCGACGGCCCGCGTCGACTACGGCGTCTGCGTGCCGGCTGCGCCCGTGCCGCGGTCGGCGTCGTCGGTCGACTCGTCGACCGGTGCCGCGGCATCCGTCGGCACCTCCTGGTCGCTCTGGTCGATCGCGGCATCCACGTCGTCGGGCACGCCCGGTGCGTGGGCCTCGGCGACGGGCTCCACCGATGCGGGTGCTGCGTCGGCGGCCGGGCTCGGCACGACGGGCGGGGGCACGCTCGCCGCGTGCACGACCGGCGGGGCGACGGGCGCTGCGGCCACGACGGGCGGCGCGACGTGCGGGGCGCCGGGATGCGGTGCGCGGGCCGGCACGACGGGCGGCGCCACCCCGTGCGGTCGCGCGAGCCACCGCGTCGACAGCGCCACGAGCGCGCCGCCGAGCAGCAGCAGCAGGGCGCGCACGATCGCGATCGCGATGGTGCCTGCGGTGCCCCACGGCAGCACCGCCGTCTCGAGCAGCACGATCCACGTCGCGGCGGCGAGCGCGAGCGCAGCGGCTGCCCACCGGGCGGCCGCGTGGCGGATGCCCGCGACGCCCACGGCGACGAGCAGCGTCGCGACGACGAGCGTGTCGGACAGCAGCAGCGTGAGCGCGCCGCCGTCGGGGGAGCGCACGTACGGCGTCGCGACGACGATCGCGCCGGCGATCGCCGCGACGACGACGGCCGCGATCCATGTCGCGCCCTCGCGGCGGTCGCCCGCGCGGGCCGCCGCGGTCGCGACGAGCGCCACGATGACGGCGGCGACGGCGATGCCCATGGCGACGGCGTCGCCCAGGTGGCCGAGCACGACGACGCCGGGCGCGCCGTTCGCGCCCACGACGATCGCGACGACGACGAGCGCGAGGCCGTGGACGGCGAGCACCGGGATCGCCAGCACGAGCAGCCACGCGACGCGCGACGCGACGGCGCCGAGCGCCAGCACCATCGACGCCGGCACCGCAGCCGAGATCGCCGCCTCGGCGACCAGGCCGAGGTCGGGCGTCGCGACGAGGCCGATGGCGGCGAGCGTCTGCGGCGCGAGCAGCCACGTCGAGACCGCGATGGCGAGGAGGCCGAGCCCGAGCACGCCGGTGCGCTGCCTCGGGGGTCGGGTCCAGGTGGAGGCCGGGAACGCGGTCATCGTGGTGCTCCTCGCGTCGGATGCGATGCATCCACGCTACGCATCCGGCCTGGATGCGGCATCCCCCGTCAGCGGGAGAGCGGCACGACGACGTCGCCGGGCTCGCGCGTGCGGATCGCCTCCGCGAGCATGTAGCCCTCGGTGAGCGCGTCGCCCGTGAGCGTGACGCGGATGAGCTCGACGCCGCACGCCTCGAGCACCTGCTGCCTGCACTCGGCGAGCACGAGGTCCGACATGTCGGCGTTCGACGGCAGCGGCGGGGCGCCGAGGTCGCGGATGACGTCGCGCAGCGCGGCGCCGACGACGTTCGACACGCGCTCGTGCACGTTGAGCACCTCGAGCTCGAAGACGCGGAGCGCCTTGCCCGTGACCTCGGGGCGCCATTCGATCGACGCCTGCACGAGGTACGTGTGGCCCGTGCCGGTCGTGAGGTGGCGGGCGGGCAGGTCGGCGGCGCGCGTGCGCACGTCGACCATGCGGTACCAGAGCAGCAGCGGGAACGCGCCGTGCGTGCCGGGGCGCAGCACCACGAGCTCGCCCTCGGGGCTCGCGGGGTGCTTCAGCTGCCCGGCCTTCGGGCCGCGCGTGTACCGCACGGCGTGCTCGCGCTTGCGGATGATGGGCCTGCCGTTGCGCGTGCGGATCGCCGCCCAGCCCTCGTCGACCGTGACGATGAACAGCTTGAGCAGCGCGGGCACGATCAGCAGCACCGTGAGGACGCCGCCACCCACCTTCAGGATCTGGTTGAGGCTCGCGCCACCGAAGCCCGAGAGGATGCTGGCGAACATCGCGTCTCCTTCACGTCGACGCGTCCAGCGTGGCGTGCTCGCGACGCGCTCGAGGCCGATCGGCGGCTCGATCGACGATCGTTCACCCGCGCGTCGCGCACCCTTCGCCGCGGCGTCGTCGGCGCATCATCCTGCTGCTGGGACGCGCGGCGCGTCGGCGTCGAGGAAGCCCCACCAGCCGAGCTGGGCCGGGTTGATCGTGAGGATCGTCGGGGTCGTCGTGCCCGTGATGACGACCTTCACGTCGACGGCCTGCCGCGTGGATGCGGCGACGCGCAGGCGCTCGCGCACCTGGTCGACGTCCTCGGAGGCGTGCAGCGCCCAGGAGGGCTGGGTCGAGCCGAGCATGATGTGGTGCGCCATGCGGCGAGGCTACGGCGCGTCTCCTGCGTGGGCTCAGATGGTGGGCCCCGTCGGGCTCGAACCGACGACCGATGGATTAAAAGTCCACTGCTCTACCGACTGAGCTAGAGGCCCGCGACGTCCAATCCTTCCACCACGCGAACAGTGGTCAGTAGATGTCGTCGACACGCCGTGGCGACGACATCTACTGACCACTCACCGACATCTACTGACCACTCACCGACATCTACTGACCACTCATCGGCATCGAGTGACCAATCACCGGCAACGAGTGACCGATCAGTCCGAGGTCACACGCCGGGCGCCAGCGCCTCCGGCGCGCCGACGAGCGACGCCGGCGCCGTGCCGGGGGTGCCGGGCGGCGCCTGGAACGGCGCGACGTCCTGCTCGCACGACGACGGCACGGATGCGCCGGGCGTCGCGAGGTAGGTCGCGATCGCCGCGTTCGCGCACGTCGAGACGCCGATCGTCGCGTGTCCGTAGCCCTCGACCGTCAGCACGGAGGCGTTCTCGAAGCGGTCGGCGTACGGCTGCGTCTGGTCGTACGGCGTCGCGGGGTCGTGGCGCGTGCCGATGACGAGCACCGGCGCCTGCGTCGGCTGGTCCCACGGGCCCATGAACGCGTCGTCGTCGGTGAACTCGACGACGTCGCACTGCACGCCGACCCACGAGCGGAAGCGCCCGAAGTGCGGCGCCTCGGCGTCGGCGGCGTCGGCCTGCGCGGGGTAGTCCCACGGCTGCAGCGGGTGCTCGCCGTCGACGCACATCGACGCGAGCGCCGAGCCGACGCCTGCGTAGTCGTCGATGAGGCCGAGCTCGCGCAGCCAGTCGCCGACGTCGCTCAGCTCGGCGCCGCGCTGCTGGGTCGTCATCGTCTGCTGCGGCTCCGTGAGCGCGAGCAGCTGCGTGAACGTGTCGGCGAGCGGGCCGAAGCCGACGGGCGAGTACATCGACTGGAACGCGACGGCGACCGCCGTGCCGTAGTCGATCGTGACCGTCGTGCCGTCGGGGTTCGGGATCTCGACGGGCTGCTGCTGCAGGCGAGCGAAGAGCGTCTCGACGGCAGCGCGCGGGTCGCCGGTCGAGGCGAGCGAGCAGGATGCGGGGCCGGCCGCGGCGCACAGGTCGAGGAACTCGCCGAACACCTCGCTCGCGGCGACGCCCTGCCCGGTGCGCACGCCGATGGATCCCTCGCCGCCCGACCAGCCGGAGGGCTCGAGCGTGCCGTCGATCGCGAGGGCGCGCACGCGGTCGGGGAAGAGCATCCCGTACGTCGCGCCGAGGATCGAGCCGTAGGAGTAGCCGAGGTAGCTCAGCTGCTCGTCGCCGACCGCCTGGCGCAGCAGGTCCATGTCGCGGGCGACGTTCGCGGTCGACGCGTGCTCGATGCGCGAGCCCGACAGGGTCTCGCACGCGAGCGCCATGACGCCGAACTGCGCGATCGTCGTCGCCTCCTCCTCGGGCGTGACGGGCACGGCGATGCCCTCGGCGAGGAACGCCTGCTCGGAGGCGGCGTCGGGGAAGCACGTGACGGGGTCCGAGAGCCCGACCCCGCGCGGGTCGAAGCCGATGACGTCGAACTGCGCGTGCACCTGCGGGTCGAGGAACGCGCCGAGCTGGTGCAGCGTCGAGACGCCGGGGCCGCCCGGGCCGCCGAAGTTGAGGAAGAGGCTGCCGATGCGCTGCGCCGGGTCGGTCGCAGGCAGGCGCGTGAGCGCGATCGACGTCGTGTCGCCCGTCGGCTCGTCGTAGTCCGACGGCACGGCGGCGGTCGCGCACTCGAACGCCTCGAGGCCCTCGCCGTCGCACGCGGTCCACGCGAGCTCGGGCACCGGCGCGTCGACCTGCGCGGCGGGGGAGGAGGATGCCGGCTGCGGGGCGGGCGCGGCGCTCGCGATGGCGGGCGAGGCGACGACGAGCAGCGCTGCTGCGCCGATCGCCGCGACCATCCGGACAGGGGGTCTGGGGTGTCTGCTGCTTCGCATGCCCTCCTTCCTATCCAGCGGCCCGCATCCGGCGGATCCCCCGCACGGCGGAAGTCGGGGGACGGATGCGGTGCGCGTGCCCATCGCATCGGCCGGGAATGCCGTCGGTACCCTGGACGCTGCATCCTGAGGCTTCGAAGGAGGGGCATGGCCCAGCACGCACGACCGGCGCGGTACGCGTCGCGATGGTTCGAGCAGTTCGTCGGCGACATGGATCCCGTCGCCCGCGTGCAGCTCGCCCACGAGACGGCCGCCGCGCTCCTCGCGCGCGTGCGCACCGACGTCGACGCCGACGTGGTCGAGCGCCTGCTCGCCCTCGCCGCCGACGACGGCATCGACTCCGTCGCCGAGCTGTGGTCCGACGCGCGGCCGCACACGCTGCCGGGCGCGCTGTGGCGCATCCACCTGCTGCGCACGATGGTGGCGCAGCAGGCGGTCGACGTCGCCGCCCACTTCACGGTCGGCGTCGAGCGTCTGCACACCGCCGACCCCGTCGTGGCCGGCGCCGCGACGCCCACGGGGCCCGAGGAGATCGCGGTGCTCGCCGACGAGATCCTGCGCGGCGTCTTCGCCGGCGACCTCGCGCTCGCGCTCGACCGTGCAGCCGCGTTCAGCCGCATCGCCGGCGCCGGCGCGCTCGCGGAGGCGGATGCGCGCGACGCGTTCGACGCGGATGCGGCGACGCGGCTCACGACGCGCGCCTCGCGGCTCGCGACCCTCGCCGACGACCTCGCGGCCTCGGCGGCGCTGCAGCGGCGCGACGCCCTCCACTGACGCTCGCGCGGCGTCCAGCGAAGGTCCAAGGAGCGTGCGGGTCGCGCGGCTATCCTGACCCGAGCCTCGGGAGGATCCATGGACACCACGCCTCGCACGCGCCGCCTCGGCAGCGTCGCCGCCGCACTGCTGGCGGTCGCGACCCTCGCGGGCTGCGTCATCCCCGTGCCCGGTCCGACGACGCCGCAGACGACCGAGCCGACCTCCGCGCCGTCGACGCCCGCGACGCAGCCGGCGACCGACCCCACCGAGAGCGCGACGCCCCTCGACGGCCCGTACGAGTTCGAGAACGACCCGAGCGCCGCCGTCGTGTGGTCGTTCGAGGCCACCGAGGCGCAGCGCGTCGATGCCGACGTCAACGGCGTCACGGCCGAGCCCGGCTACCAGCTCGTCATCCTGCACCTCTCGGGCGAGCTGCTGCGCGGCGAGCCCGACTTCTACTTCCAGTTCCGCGTGCACCTCGTCGACGAGCCGTCCGGCCAGTCGTGGGGCCTCAGCTCCGGCACGTCGGTGTACGCGGAGGACGACCTGTTCATGGCGGGCAGGCAGCCGTCGTTCGTCGACGCCGACGCGATCTACCAGGTGCCCGACACGTGGGCGCTCGACACGTGGCGCATCACCTGCAACGAGACCGGCGAGGTCTGGGACTTCACCGTCCCCGTCGTCTGACGCCCTCGGCGGACACGCCCGAGCCTTCGCGGCGCGCGAACGCGCTCGAACCCTGCGGCCGGGTTCGCTACAGTGGTCGTCGCCGGGCCGCGAACCCCGGGCTCCAATATTCGCCGCTTCGAGCGGCCTTCCGCCGTGAGGCGTTCCGCGGCCCGGCATCATCGTCTCCGCACCTGGATGCGCGCCATCGGCGAGCGAGACGTTCCGAGCGCGTTCACCTGTCGTTCACCTGGCGAGGGCATGCGGGCCATGACCGATCCCTACCGTGGGCGAGGCGCCTTTGCTGCGCCTGACGATGCGGGGCTCCTCCCCGCACTCCCCACATTCCGAAAGGGATCACAGCGTGAAGATCACGAAGCTCGGCCGCGCGGCGCTCATCGCCGGCGTCGGCAGCATCCTCCTCGCCTCCTGCGCCGCGAACGAGGGCACCTCGGGCGGCGAGGCCGTCGAGGGTGGCGTCACCGGCACCATCGAGGCCACGGGCGCGTCATCGCAGACGGCAGCGCAGGAGGCCTGGGTCGCCGCGTTCCTCGAGGCGAACCCCGACTCGGACGTCATCTACGAGCCCACGGGCTCGGGCGTGGGCCGCGACAACTTCCTCGCCGGTGCGTCGAACTTCATCGGCTCGGACCGCGCGTTCAACGAGGAGGAGCTCGCCGCTGGCGGCTTCGGCTCGTGCACGACCGACGACATCATCGAGATCCCCGTCTACATCTCGCCCGTCGCCGTCATCTTCAACATCGACGGCGTCGACACGCTGAACCTCGACGCAGCGACGATCGCCGGCCTCTTCGCAGGCACGATCACGAACTGGAACGACCCGGCGATCGCCGAGCAGAACCCCGACGCGACGCTGCCCGACCTCGCGGTCTCGCCGGTGCACCGCTCGGACGCCTCGGGCACGCAGGAGACGTTCACGTCGTACCTCGAGGCCACGGCTGCTGACGTGTGGACCTACGAGGCCTCCGACGAGTGGCCCATCCAGGGCGGCGAGGCTGCCCAGGGCACCTCGGGCGTCGTCGACCGCGTGGGCGGCGGCCAGGGCACGATCGGCTTCGCCGACGCGTCGCAGGCCGGCGACCTCGGCACCGTCGCGGTGCAGGTCGGCGAGGAGTACGTCCCGTTCTCGCCCGAGGCCGCTGCTGAGCTCGTCGCCGGTGCGACGCAGGAGGAGGGCCGCGGCGACGCCGACCTCGTCTTCGACGTCGACCCGGCCGCTGCCGCCGACGGCGCGTACCCGATCGCGCTCGTCTCGTACCTCATCGGCTGCACCTCGTACGAGGACCCCGAGGTCGCCGCGACCGTGCAGGCGTACTTCTCGTACGTCGCCTCGGCCGAGGGCCAGGACGCCGCTGCCGAGAACGCCGGCTCCGCTCCGATCAACGACGAGCTGCGCACGCAGATCGAGGCTGCCATCGACCTGATCCAGGTCGAGGGCTGATCCTCTGATCGACTTGGGGCTGATGGCCGGGATGCAGGGCATCCTGGTCATCAGCCCCACACCACTGCCACCGCTTCCGACACGAAGGGCCGACGCGGCATGACGACCAGCTCCACGGCGCAGCAGCAGCAGGAAGAGCCTGCGCTGCCGCCGAAGGCCACGCAGCAGGCGCGGCCCGCAGTCCGTCGCCTCGGCGACTCGATCTTCTCGGGGACCGCGCTCGGCGCGGGCATCATCATCCTGCTCGTGCTCGCAGCGGTGGCGGTCTTCCTCGTCGCGCAGAGCATCCCCGGCCTGTCGAGCGAGGACAACACGATCCTCCGCGACCGGTCGTTCCTCGAGTACGTCGTGCCGCTCGCGTTCGGCACCGTCTGGGCGTCGCTCATCGCGCTCGTCATCGCGGCCCCCATCGCGATCGGCATCGCGCTCTTCATCTCCCACTACGCCCCGCGCCGCTTCGCCGCCGTGCTCGGCTACGTCATCGACCTGCTCGCCGCGGTGCCCTCGGTCGTCTTCGGCCTCTGGGGCGCGCTCACGCTCGCAGGCTTCGTGCAGCCCTTCTACGCATGGCTCAACGCCAACCTCGGCTGGTTCCCGCTCTTCAGCGGCCAGGCGTCGGCGACGGGCAACACGATCCTCACCGCCTCGCTCGTGCTCGCCGTCATGATCCTGCCGATCATGACCGCCATCTGCCGAGAGGTCTTCCTGCAGGCGCCGCGACTCCACGAGGAGGCGGCGCTCGCGCTCGGCGCGACGCGCTGGGAGATGATCCGCATGGCCGTGCTGCCCTTCGCCCGCGGCGGCATGGTCTCCGCGGCGATGCTCGCCCTCGGTCGCGCGCTCGGCGAGACCATGGCCGTCACGATGGTGCTCTCGGTGTCCGGCGTCATCAGCTTCGAGCTGCTCACGTCGACGAACCCGACGCCCATCCCCGCGAACATCGCCCTGCAGTTCCCCGAGGCGCACGGCAACGGCGTGAACACGCTCATCGCCACGGGCCTCGTGCTCTTCGTCGTCACGTTCCTCGTGAACGCCATCGCCCGCGCGATCGTCAACCGTCGCGCCCAGTTCTCCGGAGCCAACTGATGACCGCCGTCGTCACGCGCGAGACGAGCTCGCTCGCAGCAGGTCGCCTGCCGAAGTGGGCGACGTGGGTCACCCTCGTCGCCGCCATGGCCGTCTCCGGCGTCGTCTTCGCGCTCATCAACATGGGCTCGGCCGCGTCGGACTTCAACGTCGCCGGCACGCTCGTCGTCGGCGCGATCCTCTACCTCGTGGTCATCTACGTGCTGTCGCGCCTCAGCGAGAGCCCGCGCCACGCGATCGACCGCTTCGTCACCGCGCTCGTGTCGAGCGCGTTCATCATCGCGATCATCCCGCTCGTCTCGCTGCTCTACACGGTCATCTCGTCGGGCATCGAGCGGTTCGACGTCGAGTACTTCTCGTCGTCGATGCGCGGCGTCGTCGGCACCGGCGGTGGCGCGATCCACGCGATCTGGGGCACGATCCTCATCACCCTCGCCGCGACGATCATCTCGGTGCCGATCGGCCTCATGACGTCGATCTACCTCGTCGAGTACGGCGGCAAGGGTCGCATCGCGAAGGCCATCACGTTCTTCGTCGACGTCATGACGGGCATCCCGTCGATCGTCGCGGGCCTCTTCATCTTCGCCGTCTTCTCGATCTTCCTCGGACCCGGTGCCTCGATGGGCGTCATGGGCTCGCTCGCCCTCGCCGTGCTCATGATCCCCGTGGTCGTGCGCTCGAGCGAGGAGCTGCTGCGCATCGTGCCGAACGAGCTGCGCGAGGCGGCGTACGCCCTCGGCGTGCCGAAGTGGCGCACGATCGTGAAGGTCGTGCTGCCCACGACGATCGCCGGCATCATGACGGGCATCATGCTCTCGATCTCGCGCGTCATCGGCGAGACGGCGCCGCTGCTGCTCACGGCCGGCTTCACGACGAGCCTCAACATGAACCTGTTCGACGGACGCATGATGACGCTGCCCGTGTTCGTCTACAACCAGTACCAGAACCAGGGCACGAACCCCGACGAGGCCGTCGCCAGGGCGTGGGCGGGCGCGCTGACGCTCATCCTCATCGTCATGGCGCTCAACCTCGTCGCGCGCCTCATCGCCAAGATCTTCGCCCCCAAGCTGCGCGGCTGAGCCGCAGGAACCAGGAGACCACTTCCGTGTCCAAGCGCATCGAGGTCGACGACCTCAACGTCTACTACGGCGACTTCCTCGCGGTCGAGGGCGTGTCCCTCGAGATCGCCCCCCGCTCGGTGACGGCCTTCATCGGCCCGTCGGGCTGCGGCAAGTCCACCTTCCTCCGCACGCTCAACCGCATGCACGAGGTCATCGCCGGCGCCCGCGTCGAGGGCAGCGTGCTGCTCGACGGCGAGGACCTCTACGGCGCGGGCGTCGACCCCGTGCTCGTGCGCCGCCAGATCGGCATGGTCTTCCAGCGTCCGAACCCGTTCCCGACGATGTCGATCCGCGAGAACGTGCTCGCCGGCGTGCTGCTGAACAACGCGCGCATGGCGAAGTCCGACCAGGATGCGCTCGTCGAGAGCAGCCTGCGCGGCGCGAACCTGTGGAACGAGGTCAAGGACCGCCTCAACCTGCCCGGCTCGGGCCTCTCTGGCGGTCAGCAGCAGCGTCTCTGCATCGCGCGCGCCATCGCGGTCTCGCCCGACGTCGTGCTGATGGACGAGCCCTGCTCGGCCCTCGACCCGATCTCGACGCTCGCGATCGAGGACCTCATCGAGGAGCTCAAGCAGGAGTACACGATCGTGATCGTGACCCACAACATGCAGCAGGCTGCACGCGTGAGCGACAAGACGGCGTTCTTCAACATCGCGGGCACCGGCAAGCCGGGCAAGCTCATCGAGTACGACGAGACGACGACGATCTTCTCGAACCCCTCGGTGCAGGCGACCGAGGACTATGTCTCGGGCCGCTTCGGCTGATCCCGACCCGCAGCACCGCGTGCGAGCCCGTCGTGCTCGAGCCTCAGCGCTCGAGGACGACGGGCTCGCCGCCGTTCGGCACGAACGCGATCGTCGACGCGTCGACGTCGTCGGGCACGACGAAGATGGGGCACACGCGCTCGTAGGGCTCGTTCAGCGCGTTGCCGGAGGCCTCGTACACGTCGAGCGCGCGGCCGGCGGGCTCGTAGTCGAAGCCCGAGAGGTCGTCGTAGCGGGGCCCGTCGTCGGTCGCCCACACCTCGACACGCACGGCGTCGGAGAGCCACTGCCCCGACTCGCCCCGCAGCTGCGTCGCATCCATGCACACCCACACGACGTGCGTGCCGTCGGAGGGCGCCTCGGTCGCGGAGCCGTCGAACATCGCGACGTCGTCGAGGTCGACGGGGCCGGCGTCGAGCAGCGTGAGCTGCCAGGTGGCGTCGGGCACGTCGACGAGGATGGCGTCGCCGTCGACCTCGACGGTGGGCACGAGCTCCTCGCCCGCGCGCGGCGACTCGGTGGTCACGGCGACGTCGACGCGCGACGCGTCGGCGGATCCCTGCTGGGTGCCGGCGCAGCCTGCCAGCACCAGCACGAGGGCCGCGAGCGGGGTCGTCGCTCGTGCGCGTCGCATGCGTGGATCACCTCCGAGGGTCGTGACGGAACCTATCCGGCGAACCTCCGCGGGAGCCGAGCGGGCGGTGCGTGCGGGGTCACGGCGACGGCGCACGCGCGTCGTCAGTGCGGGGCGCCGTGCGTCTCGACCGCGAGCACGCGACCGTCGGCGCCGCCGACGTGCAGCACCGTGAAGTCGGCGGTGTGCAGCATCGCGCCGCGGTGCAGCGAGGGCGTGTCGGGCGTTGCGGTCGCCGTCGCGACGGCGTCGACGATGACGGGGATGACCGGCAGGTGGCTGCACAGCACCGTCGTGCGGCGGTGCCGCAGCGCCTTCGTCACGCGGCGCAGCAGGCGGTCGCCGCGACCCATGTACGTGTCCTGCGCGAGTGAGCGCACCGCGCGCGGCTCGAGGCCCGCGACTGCGGCGAGCGGCGCGACGGTCTGCCGGCAGCGCACGGCCGTCGACGTCAGCACGCTCTGCACGCCGAACGCCGCGATCGACGGCGCCACCTGACGCGCCTGCCGCTCGCCGCGCGACGTGAGGGTGCGCGACGCGTCGTCGCGGTCCCACATGTACGGGTCGGCGGCCTTCGCGTGGCGCAGCGCGATGATCGCGAACGTGTCGGCCTCGCCGGCCTCGATGCGCTCCGCGAGCCTGCGCACGAGCACGGCGTCGTGCTCGTACGTGCAGCGCGACACGGCCTCGGCCAGCGGCAGCCAGTGCAGCGCCATGATCTCGTCGTTCGGGGCGAACGCGTGCGCGGGATCCCGGTCGCGCAGCTCGGCCTGCCAGTAGTAGACGACCTTGTCCTGCCCTGTCGGCAGGCGGTACTCGCTCGTGCCGAGCGGCGCCTGCAGCGTGACGCGGTAGCCCGTCTCCTCCTCGAGCTCGCGTACGGCGCACGCAGGCAGCGCCTCGCCCGGGTCGAGCTTGCCCTTCGGCAGCGACAGGTCGCGGTGCTTCGTGCGCTCGACGAGCAGCACCTCGATGCCGTCGGTCGTGCGACGCCACAGGCCGACGCCCGCGGCGAGCTGCGGCGTCACCGGCGACGCCTCCGCTGGATCGCGATCATGCGGTCGCGCTGCAGGTCGGCGAGCGGCTTGCCGTCGTCGTCGAACGCGTGGCGCGTCCACGTGCCGTCGGGCTCTGCCCACCACGACGCCGTCGTGGGGGCCATCGCCGTGTCGAAGTGCGCGGCGATGTCGTCCATGTGCTCGGTCGACGTGAGGCGGATGAGCGTCTCGACGCGGCGGTCGAGGTTGCGGTGCATCATGTCGGCCGAGCCGATCCACACCTCCTCGTCGCCGCCGTTGAGGAAGCAGAACACGCGCGAGTGCTCGAGGTAGCGACCGAGCACCGAGCGCACCTGGATGTGCTCGGACAGCCCGGGCACGCCCGCCTTGATCGACGAGATGCCGCGCACCCACACCTGCACCTCGACGCCCGCGCGGCTCGCGCGGTACAGCGCGTCGATGATCTGCTCGTCGACGATCGAGTTCACCTTGATGCGGATGCGTGCGGGCCTGCCCGCCTGCGCGTTGCGGGTCTCGCGACGGATGCGCTTCAGCAGCCCCTTGCGCAGGTGCAGCGGTGCCACGAGCAGGCGCTGGAACTTGCGCTCGATCGCGAAGCCCGAGAGCTGGTTGAAGAGGCGCGTGATCTCGAGGCCGACCTGGTCGTTGTCGGTGAAGAGGCCGAAGTCCTCGTAGATGCGCGACGTCTTCGGGTTGTAGTTGCCCGTGCCGACGTGGCAGTAGTGGCGCAGGCGGCCGCGCTCGCGGCGCACGACGACGAGCAGCTTGCAGTGCGTCTTGAGGCCCACGAGGCCGTAGACGACGTGCACGCCGGCTCGCTCGAGCGTGCGCGCCCACTGGATGTTGTTCGTCTCGTCGAAGCGCGCCTTCACCTCGACGAGCGCCAGCACCTGCTTGCCCTTCGCGGCGGCGCGGATGAGCGCGGCGACGATGGGGGAGTCGCCGCTCGTGCGGTACAGCGTCTGCTTGATGGCGAGCACGTCGGGGTCGTCGGCCGCCTGCTCGAGCATCGCCTGGACGCTCGTGGCGAAGGTCTCATAAGGGTGGTGCACGAGCACGTCCTTGCGCGTGATCGCGTCGAAGATCGACTCCTGCTCCTCGGCATCCGTCGGCTTCAGCGCCGCGGCGGTGACGGGGACGCGCTTCGTGTAGCGCAGCTCGGGGCGCTCGAGGCCCGAGATCTGGAAGAGGCCGGTGAGGTCGAGCAGGCCGGGCAGCGTGTAGACCTCCTGCTCGGTGATGCCGAGCTCGCGCACGAGCAGGTCGAGCGAGTCGGGGTCGACGTCCTCCGACACCTCGAGGCGGATGGGCGGGCCGAACTTGCGGCGCGACAGCTCCTTCTCGAGGGCCTGGATGAGGTTCTCGGTCTCGTCCTCGTCGATCGCGACGTCCTCGTTGCGCGTGACGCGGAAGACGTCGCAGTCGACGACGCGCATGCCGGGGAAGAGCTCGCCGAGGTTGTTGGCGATGAGCTCCTCGAGGGCGATGAATCGCGTGGTCGCACCCTCGACGGCGACGAGGCGCGACAGCACCGGCGGCACCTTGAGGCGCGC
The DNA here is from genome assembly GCF_900099705.1 of Agrococcus jejuensis. Classification (NCBI taxonomy): domain Bacteria; kingdom Bacillati; phylum Actinomycetota; class Actinomycetes; order Micrococcales; family Microbacteriaceae; genus Agrococcus; species Agrococcus jejuensis. Next base: position 866,787 of record NZ_LT629695.1, on the reverse strand, counting down.
GAACTCCTCGGAGTCCGTGAGCGGGTTGAACACGCGCACGGCGAGGTTGAGCGACAGGCCCGAGATGTAGGGGAAGGGGTGGGCGGGGTCGACCGCGAGCGGCATGAGCACGGGGAAGACGTCGTCGTGGAACCGCTGGCGCAGCACCTGCTGCTCGGCCTCGTCGAGCTCGCCCCAGCGCACGATGTCGATGCCGGCGCTCGAGAGCTGCGGGCGCACGGAGTGGCGCCAGCAGTCGGCGTGCCGCAGCTGCAGCTCGTGGGCGCGCTCGACGATCTGGTTGAAGATGTCGACGGGCGAGACGCCCACGTTCGTCGGCACCGCGAGGCCCGTGACGATGCGGCGCTTGAGACCCGCGACGCGCACCATGAAGAACTCGTCGAGGTTCGACGCGAAGATCGCGAGGAAGTTGGCGCGCTCGAGCAGCGGCACCGTCTCGTCCTCGGCGAGCTCGAGCACGCGCTGGTTGAAGGCGAGCCACGACAGCTCGCGGTCGAGGAACCGGTCGGCGGGCAGGCCGTCCTCGGTCTCGCCGCCGTGCGTCTCGAGGTCGTACTCGTCGTCGTCGTCGAAGTCGTCGAGGTCTGCCTCGGTGGCCTGCGCGAAGCTCGCGCCCTCCGCGAGCTCGGGCGCCATCGTCACGGTCGGGATCGACGTCGTGGGCGTGGGCTCGGACTGGTCTTCCATGCACTCATCCTGGCACCGGCAGGTGAACGGATGGGGTCGCGACGAGCGGATCAGGCGAGGTGGCGCCAGCGCACGTCGCGTGCGTGGTCGACGAAGCCGCGCGAGCGGTAGAGGCCGAGCGCCGGCGCGTTGTCGCCCTCGACGTAGAGGTGCGCCGTGGCGAAGCCGAGGGTGTGCATGCGCGCGAACGTCGCCCGCATGAGCACGCCGCCGAGGCCCGAGCCCTGCGCGTGCGGCGCGACGCCGAGGGCGTAGAGCTCGGCGACGTCGCCGTCGGGCTTGATCCACGCGAAGCCGTCGAGCCCGTCGGCGCCGGGCGCGACGAGCAGGTTCGCGTCGTCGTGCCAGGCCTCCGCGCGACGGTCGGCGAGGTCGCGGGCCGTGAGCCTGCCCTGCTCGGGATGGCTCGCGAACGCCGCGGCGTTCACGGCGACCCACGCCTCCGCATCCGCCTCGACGAAGGGGCGCAGTCGCGCGTCGATCGTGGCGTCGGCGGGCACAGGCGCGCGCAGCTGCAGCAGCGTGCGGATGCGCTGCATGCCGAGTCGCGCCGCGAGCGCCTGCGATGCGGGCAGGTCGCCGTGCGCCCACGCCTCGAAGCCGGGATGCTCGGCGGCGACGCGCTCGGCGAGGCGTGTGCCGAGGCCCGCGCCGCGGTGCTCGGGGTCGACGGCGAGCTCGACCTCGGCGGGCGCATCGCCCGCCTGCTCGCCGGTGGCGACGACGGCGATGGCGATGCCAGAGCCGTCGAGGTCGACGATCGCCCGGTCGCCGCGGCGCGCCTCGAGCATCGCCTGGTCGTTGACGGGGCTCACGCCGTCGGCCGCGACGCACCGCTCGACGAGCGACGCGAGCGCGGCTGCGTCAGTCATGCGAGAGCTCGAAGCGGTAGCCGACGTTGCGCACCGTGCCGATGGCCGACTCGAGGTCGCCGAGCTTCGCGCGCAGGCGACGCACGTGCACGTCGACCGTGCGCGTGCCGCCGAAGTAGTCGTAGCCCCACACCTCGCTGAGCAGCTGCTCGCGCGTGAAGACGCGCACGGGATGCGACGCGAGGAAGCGCAGCAGCTCGAACTCCTTGTAGGTGAGGTCGAGGGGCTTCCCGTTGATCGACGCCTGGTAGTTCGCCTCGTCGATGCGCAGGCCGGCGGCGACGATGGGCTGGTCGCGCGGCGCCGAGCGGGCGAGCGCGAGGCGGATGCGCGCATCCACCTCGGCGGGGCCTGCGGCGTCGAGCACGACGTCGGCGATGCCCCAGTCGAGCTGCACGGCGGCGAGGCCGCCCTCGCCGAGCACGAGCAGCACGGGCGTCTTGAGGGTCTGCTCGACGATGCGGCAGAGGGTCTTGGCGGTGGCGAGCTCGACGACGCCGTCGACCACGACGAGCTCGGCGTCGCTCGCCTGCGTGAGCGAGCCTGTCTCGGCAGGGAGGCGCGTCACCCGGTGATCGAGCAGGTCGAGGCTCGGAAGCACGTCGCCGCTGCGCCGGGTGAGGATCAGCACTTGTGCCACGTCGAGATTCCTTCCCGCGGGACAGTCTAGGGTGGCGTGGGGAGCCGGATGGACGGGGGAGTCGTGGCCGCAGCGATGCGCTGGCACAGCATCTGGCCCATCTGGGCGCTCGCCGTCGTCGGCTCGATCGTCGTCGCCGTGCTCGTGCCCGTCGACCGCACCGTGTGGCTGCCGATCGTGCTCGGCACGTGCGTGCTCGCCTCCTTCGGCGTGCAGCTGGGGTTCCCGAACCAGAAGGGGCTCGTCGACCGCCTCTTCGCCTCCGTCGGCGGCGCCGTCATCGTGCTCGCGGCCGCCACGGTCGTCTTCAAGGCGCTCAGCATCGCCGCGTGACGCGCCCGCAGCGAACGCTGCTCGTGCGCGCGTAGGATGAGGGCATGGACATCCCCGTCGTCGCGCTCGAGATCTTCTTCCTCGGCCTCCTGGGCCTCGCGTCCCTCGCGATCGCGGGCCTCTCGTTCGTCGTGATCCGCAACCTCTTCCGCGGCCAGCGCTAGCCAGTGCTCGACATCGACCCGACGCTCCCGGCGGAGCTCGGTCCCCTGCAGTGGCTCGTCGGCGACTGGGAGGGCACGGGTCACGTGCAGTTCGAGGCTGCCGAGGACGACGTGCGTGAGCACGCGTTCGGGCAGCGCGTGACGTTCGCGCACCACGGCCTGCCGTACCTGGCGTACTCGGCGTACGCGTGGCTGCTCGACGACGAGCTCACGCCGCTCGCGACGGAGTCGGGCTACTGGTCGCTCGCGCGCGACGCCGACGACCGCGACCACGGCCCCGGCATGCTGCCGCGCACCGCCGCACCCCGCACGATCGACGACGTCGAGGAGCTGCGCAGCGAGGACGGCGCGTTCGAGATCGAGGCGCTCATCGCGCATCCGACGGGCGTCTCGGAGCTCTACATGGGCCGCATCGCCGGCCCCCGCATCGACCTCGCGACCGATGCCGTCATGCGCTCGCCAGGTGCCAAGGCGCACTCGGCGTCGACGCGCATGCTCGGCCTCGTCGACGGCGACCTGCTGTGGGCGTGGGATCTCGCGGCGCTCGGTCGCCCGCTCGCGACGCACGCCTCCGCACGCCTGTCGCGCGTGCGCAGGCTCGAGGCGCCAGAGACCTCCGAGGGGCAGTGATGACGAGCGCGTTCGTCGACGTGCCGGGCGCCGTGCTCGGCGACGACGGCGTGCCGCTGCACCTCGGCAACCCGATCGCGGAGGGTCGACTGCTCGACGCCGGCGCGTGGGTGCTGCTGCCGCGCGACGTGCTGCGCCTCACGGGCGCCGACCGCCTCACGTGGCTCGACTCCATCACGACGCAGGCCATCGCTCGCCTCGCGCCGGGCGTCTCGACCGAGACGCTCGTGCTGTCGCCAGAGGGCCGCGTCGAGCACGCCATGCGGCTCGTCGACGACGGCGAGTCCCTGTGGGTCATCCTCGACGCCAGCCGGGCGGATGCGCTCGAGACGTGGCTCACGCGCATGCGGTTCTGGGCGCAGGTCGAGATCGCGCGCGTCGATGCACCCGTCGTCGGCTGGACTGGCACCGTCGCCCCCGAGGGCGCGACCTGGGACGACCCGTGGCCGACGGTCGCCGAGGGCGGCGTGCGCTACGGCTCGGGCGAGGACCTCGGCCCGTGGGACTGGCACGAGACGGTCGTGACGGGCGAGCTCGGCACGCCGCCGGCGCTCGCGGGCACGCTCGCGCTCGACGCCCGCCGCATCGCCGCCGGACGCCCGACGATCGCCGATGTCGACGACCGCACGATCCCGCACGAGCTCGACTGGCTCGCGACCGCCGTGCACCTCGCGAAGGGCTGCTACCGCGGGCAGGAGACCGTCGCGAAGGTGCACAACCTCGGCGCTCCGCCGCGCCGGCTCGCGCTGCTGCACCTCGACGGCAGCGAGTCGACGCTGCCCGTCGCAGGCGATGCGGTGACGTTCGAGGGCGCCGAGGTCGGTCGCGTGACCGCCGCCGCCCAGCACCACGAGCTCGGCCCCGTCGCGCTCGCGGTGCTCAAGCGCTCGGCGCCCGTCGAGGCATCCCTCGTCGTGCTCGCGGGCGACGACGACGTGCCCGTCGCCGCGGCGCAGCAGGTGCTCGTGCCGCCGACCGCGGGCCACGCGCACCGCCCGCCGCGCCTGCCGCGTCTCGGTGCCGTGCGGCGTCCGAGCGCCTGACGCGTCGCCCCCTGACGGTCAGCGCGACGCGCGCGAGCGCACCGCGACGGCCGCGCACGCGACGACGACGGCACCACCGACGATCGTCGGCACCGTGATGACCTCGCCGAGCAGCAGCGCCGCCCATGCGATCGACAGCGTCGGCTGCACGAGCTGCAGCTGGCTCACGCGCGCCATGGGACCGATCGCGAGGCCGCGGTACCAGGCGACGAAGCCCAGCAGCATGCTCACGACCGACAGGTACGCGAACGCGAGCCACGCCTGCGGCGATGCGACCGCGGGTGCGACGAGCAGCGACGACCCGGCGAGCGCGGCCATGACGGGGCTCGCGACCACGAGCGCCCACGCGATGGTCTGCCACGCGCCGAGCTCGCGGGCCAGCACGCCGCCCTCGGCGTAGCCGACCGCCGCCGCGACGACCGCGAGGAGCAGCAGCAGGTCGGCGCCGTGCAGCGCGGGCGGCCCGCCGCCCGCGACGAGCGCCGTCGTCACGGCGGCGACGCAGCCGGCGGCCGACGCGACCCAGAAGCGCGCACTCGGACGCTCGTGGGCGCGCACCGTCGCCGCGACCGCCGTCGCCGCGGGCAGCAGCGCGATGACGACGGCGCCGTGGCTCGCCGGCGTCGTCGTGAGGGCGTACGACGTGAGCAGCGGGAACCCGGCGACGACCCCGGTCGCGACGATGCCGAGGCGCAGCCACTGCCGGCGCGACGGCAGCCGCTGGCGGGTCCAGGCGAGCGCGACGCCCGCGAGCGCCGCAGCGACGACCGCGCGGCCCGTGCCGACGAGCAACGGATCGAGGTCGACGACCGCGACGCGCGTCGCGATGACGGTGAACGAGAAGGCGAGCACGCCCACGAGCCCCCACGCGATGCCCGCGACGGGCGTGCCCGTGGTCGGTGGTGCGGTGGAGGTCATGCGGTCGAGCGTCGCGTGCGCCGGCGTCGGCATGCGCGGGCCAGGGCCGCGCGCGTGGCCCGCGCAGGCCAGCGGATGCGGCGTGGCTCGGCGCTCAGCGCGGCGCGACCGCCGCCCACGGCAGCGTGAGCTCGCCCAGGCGGGCGCGGCGCAGCGCGGCGCGATCGATCGGCCAGCCGTCGTCGGCGAGCGACCGCACGACGGCGCCCCACCGCTGCTCGGCGCCGAACGTGCCGACGTGCGCCGCGCGATCCCACGCGCGGTCGAGCGCGACGAGCAGGTCGTGGATGCGCTCGCCGGGCACGTTGCGGTGGATGAGCGCCTTCGGCAGCCGCTCGGCGAGCACGCTCGGCGCCGGCATGGCATCCGTGCCGATCGAGCCGAGCCGCAGCGCGAGCGTGAGGGCGCGGGGCCCCGCGGCGTCGAGCGTCACCCACGTCGCGACGCGGCCGACCTCGTTCGACGTGCCCTCCACGAGCACGCCGCCGGGCGCGAGCCGCGCGAGCATCCGCGCCCAGATGGCCTCGACCTCGTGCTCGTCGTACTGGCGCAGCACGTTCATGGCGCGGATGACGTGCGGCGGACGCACCGTCGGCACCTCGAACCCGCCGAGCGCGAACGACACCCGCACGTCGTCGGCGAGCGCCCGGCCGTGCCGCTCGGGGCCGGCGGCGAGCGCCTCCGCGAGCTCCCGCGACGCGATCGCGACGCGCTCGGGATCGATCTCGAGCCCCACGACCTCGACGTCGGGGGACCGGCGCGCGAGTCGCTCGTGCAGCTCGAGCGACGTCGTGGCGCTCGCGCCGTAGCCGAGGTCGACGACGAGCGCGCCGGGCACGCGCGCAGCGGGCAGGTCGGCGATCCACCGGTCGACGCGGCGCAGCCGGTTCACGCCGGTCGTGCCGCGCGTGATGCGCCCGATGGGAGCCATGCGTCCATCGTCGCAGCAGCGCGGCGCAGCCGACGTCCGCGCGCCATCGCCCGGTCATGCGGCCTCGATAGGCTGAGCGCATGAGCGAGCACACCCTGATCCTGCTGCGGCACGGCCAGTCGGACTGGAACCAGAAGAACCTGTTCACGGGATGGGTCGACGTGCGACTCACCGACCAGGGACGCCAGGAGGCGGCGCGCGGCGGCGAGCTGCTCAAGGAGCAGGGCATCCTGCCCGACGTCGTGCACACGTCGCTGCTGACGCGCGCGATCCAGACGGCGAACCTCGCGCTCGACGCCGCCGACCGCGCGTGGATCCCCGTGCACCGCTCGTGGCGCCTCAACGAGCGCCACTACGGCGACCTGCAGGGCAAGGACAAGGCGCAGACGCTCGAGGAGTACGGCGAGGAGCAGTTCATGCTGTGGCGCCGCTCGTTCGACGTGCCGCCGCCCGCGATCTCCGACGACAACGCCTACTCGCAGGCCGACGACCCGCGCTACGCGGGCATCGACGGCGACGTGCCCGCCACCGAGTGCCTCAAGGACGTCATCGACCGCTTCTTGCCCTACTGGGAGGGCGCGATCAGCGACGACATCCGCGCGGGCAAGACGGTGCTCATCGCCGCGCACGGCAACTCGCTGCGGGCGCTCGTGAAGCACCTCGAGGGCATCTCCGACGACGACATCGCCGCGCTCAACATCCCCACGGGCATCCCGCTCGTCTACCAGCTCGACGCCGACCTCAACGCGACGGGCCCCGGCGTGTACCTCGACCCCGAGGCCGCGGCCGCAGGTGCCGCCGCCGTGGCGAGCCAGGGCAAGGGCTGACGCCCGCCCGCGCACGACGCACGAACGAGGCCCCCGGCAGATGCCGGGGGCCTCGTTCGTGCCGGGGGCTGCGACTCAGTCGGAGACGACCTCGTGCAGCTCGGCCTGCCAGTCGCCCGTGGCGAGGTAGGCCATCTTCTTGCCGATGCCGACGGCGTGGTCGGCGAAGCGCTCGTGGTAGCGGCTCGCGAGCGTCGCGTCGACGGTGGCGTGGGCCGCGCCCTCCCACTCGGAGCCGAGCACCTGCTCGAACACGGACTTGTGCAGCGCGTCGACGCGCACGTCGGAGCCGGCGATCTGCTCGGCGATCGACACGTCCTGCGTGCGCAGCAGCTCGACGAGGAGGCCGGCGATCTCGACGTCGGCCGCACCCATCTGCACGAACGTGGGCTGCAGCGACTCGGGCACGACGTTCGCGGGGAAGCGGTAGCGCGTCAGCATCGCGATGTGGCGAGCGAGGTCGCCCATGCGCTCGAGCGACGCCGAGATGCGCAGCGCGGAGATCACGATGCGCAGGTCGCGGGCGACGGGGCCCTGCCTGGCGATGATGTCGATGACGAGCTCGTCGAGCGCGTTCGCCTTGTCGTCGATGTCGGCGTCGGACGCGATCACCTGCTCTGCGAGCTGCACGTTCGACTCTCCGAACGCCTCGGTGGCTCGTGCGATCGACGTCGCGACGTCCTCCGCGATCTCGACCAGGCGATCCTGGACCTCGGCCATCTCCTGCTTGAAGACCTCGCGCATGACACTCCTCATCCCCCGTGCGGGCATACGGGTCGAGCATTCCAGACGAAGGTGAACACCGCATGCCCCCTTGCTGAACACCGCGCGAATCGGAGGGGGGCGCGCTCGCGCGCGCCGGTATCGTGAGCGACGTGGATGCGACCTGGATCGTGCTGCTCGCGCTCGGGTTCGGGTTCGGGCTCGGAGCGCTCGTCGTGCACCTCGGGGGCGTCGCCGCATCGCGAGGCCACCGCGCCCTGCAGCTCGCGAACGAGTCGATCCCCGACGGCATCGCCGACGTCGTCGGCGCGCTCGAGTCGGCAGGCGTCGTCGTCGACGCCTCCAACACCGTGCTGCGCGCCTCCGACTCCGCGATGACGCTCGGCCTCGTCGCCGAGCGCGCGCTCGCGAACGCCGAGCTCATGGAGCTCGTGCAGGATGCGCGCGCATCCGGCCAGGCCGAGGAGCGCATGGTCGAGCTGCGCCGCAGCCGCTTCGACGAGAGCCAGGTGCGCCACCTCTCGGCGCGCGCCGCGCCCATCGGGGCGCGCTTCATCCTGCTGCTCGCCGAGGACCGCACCGAGGAGATCCGCCTCGAGGGCGTGCGCCGCGACTTCGTCGCCAACGTCAGCCACGAGCTCAAGACGCCCATCGGCGCCGTCACCCTGCTCGCCGACGCCATCGACGCCGCCTCCGACGACCCCGAGCGCGTGCGCGCGTTCGCGCAGCGCCTCATGGTCGAGGCCGCCCGCCTCGGCGCGCTCACGCAGGAGCTCATCGACCTGTCGCGCGTGCAGGACGACGACCCGCTCGACGACCCCGAGCGCATCGAGGTCGAGCGCGTCGTCGAGCGCGCCGTCGACGCCGTGCGCGTCGCCGCCGAGGCCAAGCGCATCCGCATCTCCACGCGCGTCGCCGACGCGCCATCGGTGCTCGGCGACGAGGCGATGCTCGTCATGGCGCTGCAGAATCTCGTGTCGAACGCCGTGCAGTACTCGCCGGACGGGTCGCACGTCGGCGTCGGCGTGCGCATGAGCGACGACCTCGTCGAGGTCAGCGTCACCGACAAGGGCGTCGGCATCGCCCCCGGCGACGCGCAGCGCGTCTTCGAGCGGTTCTACCGCGTCGACCCCGCGCGGTCGCGCGTCACCGGCGGCACGGGCCTCGGCCTGTCCATCACGAAGCACATCGCCGTCAGCCACGGCGGCGAGGTGCAGCTCTGGTCGAGGCTCGGCCAGGGATCCACGTTCACGCTGCGCCTCCCCGTCGCGCAGCCCGAGGCTCAGGGAGCCGCATGACCCGCATCCTGCTCGTCGAGGACGAGATCGCCCTCGCAGAGCCCCTCGCGTACCTGCTCGGCCGCGAGGGCTACGACGTGCACCACGTGCCCGACGGCCTCGAGGCCGTCGAGTCGTTCGACGCCGACGGCGCCGACCTCGTGCTGCTCGACCTCATGCTGCCCGGCATGGCCGGCACGGAGGTGTGCCGCACGCTGCGCACGCGCTCGACCGTGCCGATCATCATGCTCACCGCGAAGGACTCCGAGGTCGACGTCGTCGTGGGCCTCGAGCTCGGTGCCGACGACTACGTCACGAAGCCGTACTCGTCGCGCGAGCTGCTCGCCCGCATCCGCGCCGTGCTGCGCCGGCGCGTCGACGCCGAGGGCGACCTCGACGACGCCATCGTCGAGGCCGGCCGCGTGCGCCTCGACGCCGACCGTCACACGGTGTCGGTCGCAGGGGAGTCGGTGTCGATGCCGCTCAAGGAGTTCGAGCTGCTCGAGTACCTCATGCGCAACGCCGGCCGCGTGCTGACGCGCGGCCAGCTCATCGACCGCGTGTGGGGCAGCGACTACTTCGGCGACACGAAGACGCTCGACGTGCACGTGAAGCGCCTGCGCTCGAAGATCGAGACCGACCCGTCGGAGCCGCAGCAGCTGCTCACGGTGCGCGGCCTCGGCTACCGCTTCGAGGGCTGAGGCCCGGACCTCCTGCACGACGAAGGGGCGGCATCCGCGTGGATGCCGCCCCTTCGTGGGTGACGGTGTCGGTCGTCGTCTGGGATGCGCTACGGCGCGGGCGTCTCCGCCGGCTCCGATGCCTCGGGAGCCTCGTCCTCGGCGGGTGCGACGGGGCCGTACTCCGACCAGTTCGCGACGTCGGTCGAGAACGTGGGCACGGCGAGCGACGCGCGCTCGGCGGCGTCGGCCGAGAACACGACGTCCTCGATCGTGCCCGCCGTCACGGGCGCCGTGAACACGAGCTGCTGCTCGGGGAAGCCGTAGGGCGTGAGGCCCGAGTCGAGGTCGACGATCTGCGTCTCGTCGCCGACCGTGACCTGCAGCGTCGTCGCCGGGCCGTCGTTGACGAACGTGACCGCGAGGCTCGAGAGCTCGCCGTCGACGACGAGCACGGCGTTGCGGATCTCGACGGCACCCGAGGTGCCGGAGACGCCGTCCGCGGCGTCGTACTGGAACTGCGTGGCCTGCGGCGTGATGAAGTTGCAGCCTGCGAGCGTCGCCGTCGCGATGACGGCAGCCGCTGCGGCGGCGAGGCGGGACTTCACGGGTGCTGCTCCTTCGATTCCGCGCACGGGACGACACCGAGTCTAGCGGGGGCTCGCACGACCTCCGAGCCGCCCCCGCCGAGGAGGCCGGGGATCATGCCAGCGCGCGGTGGTAGAATCAAGAGTCTGTGCAATCGAGGAGCCTATTCCTATGAACTTCGAGGTCGGCGAGACCGTCGTCTATCCGCATCACGGTGCGGCCACCATCACCGAGGTGAAGAAGCGGAAGGTGAAGGGTGAGGAGAAGGTCTACCTCAAGCTCAACGTGACGCAGGGTGACCTCACGATCGAGGTCCCTGCCGACAACGTCGGGCTGGTGGGCGTTCGTGACGTCATCGGCAAGGAGGGCCTCGACAAGGTGTTCGAGGTGCTCAAGGCACCCTTCACCGAGGAGCCCACGAACTGGAGCCGCCGCTACAAGGCGAACCTCGAGAAGCTCGCCTCCGGCGACGTCATCAAGGTGAGCGAGGTCGTGCGCGACCTGTGGCGTCGCGACCAGGACCGCGGCCTCTCGGCCGGCGAGAAGCGCATGCTCGCGAAGGCGCGGCAGATCCTCGTCTCCGAGCTCGCGCTCGCCGAGAAGACCGACGAGGAGGCTGCGAGCAACGTCCTCGACGAGGTGCTCGCGAGCTGATCGCGGCTGCGGGCGCGTCCCGCATCCAACCACGTGCGCGCCGCGCGTGCATGCCTTGCGCATGCATGCGCGGCGCGACGCGTAGGGTCGAGCGCGTGACCGACTCGACCGCGCCCGCGCCCACCGTCGCGGTCATCCTGCTCGCAGCCGGCGAGGGCCTGCGCCTCGGCCGCGGCGAGCCCAAGGCGTTCGTGCACCTCGCGGGGCGGCCCATCCTCGCGCACGCGCTCGAGTCGCTCGCGGGCATGCGTGCGCACCCGCAGATCGTGCTGGCCGTGCCGCCGAGCCACGAGGCCATCGCGCGCGAGCTGCTGCGCGGCGTGCCGGGCCTCGATGCCGAGCACGCGACGATCGTCGTCGGTGGCGCCTCGCGCCAGGCGTCGGTGCGCATCGCGCTCGCCCACCTGGCGCCGAGCATCGCGACCGTGCTCGTGCACGATGCCGCTCGGCCGCTCACGCCCGCCGTCATCTTCGACTCGGTCGCGGCCGAGGTCGAGCGCACGGGCGAGGGCGTCATCACGGGCCTCGCGGTGTCGGACACCATCAAGCGGCTCGGGCCCGACGACCGCGTCGCCGAGACGCTCGACCGCTCGCAGCTCACGGCCGTGCAGACGCCGCAGGGCTTCCCGCGCGCATGGCTCGAGGAGGGGCACGCGCGCGCGACCGAGGACCACACCGACGACGCCGCGCTCGTGAGCGACCTCGGCATGCCCGTGCGCGTCATCGCCGGCGACCAGCTCGCCTCGAAGATCACGACGACGTGGGAGCTGCGCCGCACCGAGGAGATGCTGCAGCGCGACCCCGCCTCGACGATCCGCGTCGGCACCGGCACCGACGTGCACGCCTTCCACCCCGACGCCGAGCTGTGGCTCGGCGGTCTGCTGTGGCCGGGCGAGGCGGGCCTCGCCGGGCACTCCGACGGCGACGTCGTGGCGCACGCCATCTGCGACGCCATGCTCTCGGCCGTGCGCCTCGGCGACGTCGGCGAGGTCTTCGGCACGTCGGATCCGCGCCTCGAGGGCGCGCGCGGCGACGTGTTCCTCGCCGAGACGCTGCAGCTCGTGCACGAGCACGGCTACGAGCTCGTGAACGTGTCGGTGCAGGTCGTGGGGGAGCGGCCGCGCATCTCGAGCAGGCGGCGCGAGGTGGAGGCGCACCTCTCCGCCGTGCTGGGCGCGTCGGTGAGCGTCGCGGGCACGACGTCGGATGCGCTGGGCTTCACGGGCCGCGGCGAGGGGGTCGCGGCGATCGCCACGGCGCTCGTGCGCGCCGCGACGTCGCAGCCCGCAGGGCCGCACGGCGCCTGACGGGGGTCGCCTCGCGGCGTGTCCTGCGCGCCGGTGTTGTCGTCGCCGTCCGGTCGTGGTAGACATGCGCAGCACGTTCGTGAAGCATCGTCTGCACGGATGTGCATGAACACCCCACACAATGGCGTGTCGTCGACTCCCTCGACGACCTGGTCTCCGACGCGACGACGCGTCGGCGGAAAGGCGGGCCGATGCTCCAAGCAGCGTCCCTCGGTCACCTCGCGGCAGCAGATGCGCCGCCGGTGCCGGCTAGCGACAACCCCGTGATGCAGGTGCTGACGTGGTGCGCCACGCACTTCATCGGACTGTTCAACGCGTCCGGGCAGGCCTTCGTCGGCCTCGTCACGGGCATCCTCCCCACCCTCATCGTGCTGCTCACGCTGCTCTACGCCGTCACGACCTGGGTCGGCGAGGCCCGCATGACGCGCGCCGTGCAGTTCTCGTCGCGCTTCGCGATCACGCGCTACACGCTCATGCCCGTGCTCGCGGTCATCCTGCTGACGAACCCGATGTGCTACTCGTTCGGCGTCTACCTGCCCGAGCGGCAGAAGCCCGCCTTCTACGACTCGGCCGTCTCGTTCGTGCACCCCGTCACGACGTTCTTCCCGCACGCGAACGGCGGCGAGCTGTTCGTCTGGGCCGGCGTCTCGGCCGGCGTGCTGCAGGCGGCGCCCGAGAAGTACCCGGTCCTCGCGATCCTGTACTTCCTCACGGGCATCGTCGTGATCTTCTTCCGCGGCTTCATCACCGAGGCGATCACCCGCTTCCTCATCCGTCGTCAGGGCCTCACCGAGGTGTTCGACGGCTACGACCGCGAGTTCGCCGAGGCACGTGCGGCTCGCTTGGCCAAGAAGGCGGCCTGATCATGAGCGACTTCCAGAGCGTCCGCGTCAGCGCGGGCAACGGTGGCTGGGGTCCCGGCCTCACCGTGTCGCCCGAGGGCGAGAAGAACGTCATCCTGTCCGTGACCGGCGGCGGCATCCACCCCGTGGCAGCCCGCATCGCCGAGCTCACGGGTGCCGAGGCGGTCGACGGCTTCACCAACTCGGTGGCCGACGACCGCGTCGCAGCCGTGGTCATCAACTGCGGCGGCACCGCCCGCATCGGCGTCTACCCCAAGAAGCGCCTGCTGACGGTCGACGTCTACCCCGGCGAGCCCTCGGGCCCGCTCGCGCAGTTCATCACCCCCGACGTCTTCGTGTCGGCGGTCGGCGTCGAGCAGGTCGTGCTCGCCGGCGAGGGCGCCGACGTCGCGGCGTCGGCTGCACCGGCGCAGGCGACCAACGCGCTCGACATGTCGGCCGACCCCAAGGCGAGCCGCGTCGGCGCCGACCGCATCGCGGCGGCGAAGGCCCAGGCGAACGCGAACCAGCAGGGCGGCTTCATCGGCGTCTTCTCGCGCATCGCGACGTCGTTCGGCGGCGTCATCGGCGGCATCATCAACACGCTGCTGTCGTCGGGCCGTCAGGCGCTGACGCTCGTGCTGCAGACGATCATCCCGTTCATGGCGTACGTGAGCCTGCTCATCGGCTTCGTCACCTACACGGGGCTGTCGGACCTCATCGCGCAGGGCGTCACGCCCCTCGCGTCGAACCCGGGCGGCCTCATCCTGCTCGGCGTCATCACGGGTCTGCCGTTCCTGTCGCCCATCCTCGGCCCCGGTGCCGCGATCGCGCAGGTGGTCGGCGTGCTCATGGGCACGCAGATCGGCGTCGGCGCGCTGCCGGTCGCGTACGCGCTGCCCGCGCTGTTCGCGATCAACGGCCAGGTCGGCTGCGACTTCGTGCCCGTGGGTCTCGCGCTCGGCGAGGCGAAGCCCGAGACGGTGTCGATCGGCGTGCCGGCGGTGCTGTTCTCGAGGCTCGTCACCTCGCCATTGGCCGTGCTGCTGGCGTACGTCGTCAGCTTCCTGCTGGTCTAGCGCGCGCCCGCGAACAACGACGAGACTGAGAGAAGGACGGAAGGATGTCGAGCACGATGACGACGCTCTACGAGGCGACGGTGACGAGGATCGGGGCGGACGCCCAGGACATGATCGATGCGGGGGTGGTCATCCTCTTCGGGGAGCCGTGCCCGGATGCGCTCGCGGAGGTGAGCATCGTCCACCAGGGCGGCGCCGCCGACGAGGGCCTCGCCCCGCAGCCTGGCGACGTCGTCGTGCTCGGCGCCACCGAGCTCACGGTGCGGGCGGCGGGCGACCTCGCCGGCTCGAACCTGCGCGAGCTCGGCCACATCGTCCTCTACTGCGACCCTGCCGACGACCAGGCGCTCCTGCCTGGCGCGGTGTTCGTCGACGGGCAGATCGGTGCGGTCGCGGCTGGCGACCGCATCGCCCTCGAGCGTCGGGGCTGACGATGGAGCTCGACGGCCGCTTCGCAGTCGTGCTGGGAGCCGCGCTCGTGCTCGGCGCCCTGCTGAGCATCTACCAGCACGTCTACTCCCAGCGGGTCGCTCGGCGCCTCACCGCCGAGCACCAGGGGGCGCGAGGGTCGTACCTGGTCTCGGGCCGCGGGAAGGGGTGGCTGCGCGGCGCCGTCGTGTACCTCGTCGTCGACTCGGCCTCGTCGCGCATCGAGGCGGCTGAGGCGATGGTGGGAGCGACGGTGTTCGCGCGCTTCCGCCCTCGCCCCGAGCTGCTCGGATCCGTGTCGAACGCGCGCGAGCGTGCGGGCGACAAGCGCCTGGGCGATGCCGTGGAGTCGGCCATCGCGCAGTACCGCTCGATGCGCAAGAAGCGCTGAGCCACGGCCCCGTCGCGTTCGCGACGGGGCCGTGCCATTCCGGGGATCGTCGCCGTCGCGACGGCACCCATCCACCTGCGGGCTGGCGACAGCCTGCTATCGTGAGAGCAACAATGTGCGCGTCAATATGCACGAATGTGCATGACGCGGAACGAAGACCGAGGAAGGTCGACACCATGGGATACACCGCACGGCTCACCGAGCGCGAGCAGCGCCTCGGCCGCCCCGTCCGCGTCGGACTCGTCGGCGCAGGGCAGATGGGCACGGGCTTCATCGCCCAGATCGCCCGCCAGCAGGGCGTCGACGTCGTCGCCGTCGCCGACGTCGCCATCGAGCGCGCCGAGTCGGCGCTGCGCAAGGCCGGCATCGACGACGTGATCCGCGGCAGCCACGCCGAGCTCGTCACGGCGATCGAGGCGGGCGGCCACGTCGTCCTCGACGACGGCCTCGCCCTCACGAAGCTGCCCGTCGACATGGTCATCGAGGTCTCGGGCGTGCCCGAGGTCGCCGCGAAGATCGCCCTCGCCTCGCTGCTCGCCGGCAAGCACGTCGCGCTCATGACCGTCGAGGCCGACGTCACCGTGGGCCTCCTGCTGCAGGCCGTCGCGAAGCAGACCGGTGCGATCTACACCGTGTGCCGCGGCGACGAGCCCGTCGAGTGCCTCAAGCTCGTCGAGTTCGTCGAGGACATCGGCCTCGAGGTCGTCATGGCGGGCAAGGGCAAGAACAACCCCCTGCGCCAGGACGCGACCCCGACGAGCCTCGCCGAGGAGGCGCAGCAGAAGGGCATGAACCCCCGCATGCTGTGCTCGTTCGTCGATGGCACGAAGACCATGATCGAGATGGCCGACCTCGCCAACGCGACGGGCCTCGAGCTCACGCGCCGCTCGATGCACGGCCCCGAGGCGTCGGTGAAGACGCTGCAGGACGTGTTCAAGCCCGTCGAGGACGGCGGCATCCTCGAGGCCTCCGGCGTCGTCGACTACGCCACGGGCGACGTCGCCCCCGGCGTCTTCGTCATCGGCAAGGCCACGCACCCCGTCGTGCACGAGGAGCTCTCGTACCTGAAGATGGGCGACGGGCCCTACTTCTCGTTCTACCGGCCGTACCACCTCGCATCCGTCGAGGCCGTGCTGTCGATCGGCGAGGTCATGATCGACGGCCAGCCGTCGCTCGCGCCGCGCGCGTGGAAGGCCGACGTGTCGGCGATGGCGAAGCGCGACCTCGTCGCGGGGGAGCGCATCGACGGCATCGGCGGCGAGCACGTCTACGGCGACGCCGTGCCGGCCGCCGAGGCGCGCCAGAACCGCGAGCTGCCCATCGGCCTCGCGAGCGCAGCGACGCTCGTGCGCGACGTCGCCAAGGGCACCGCCATCACGTACGACGACGTCACGCTCGACGAGACGCGCACGATCGTGCTGCTGCGCAAGCTGCAGGATGTGCTGCTCGCCGCGGGCGTGCTCGACGGCGGCGACGCCCCCATCGACCTCGGCGCGCTCGTGACGGCGGGTGCCCGCTGATGCAGATCGTCACCGACCGATCCGCCGCGATCGAGGCCCTCGGCACGCTCTGGCGCATCCGCCGCTTCGAGGAGGCCGTCGAGGACCTCTACGGGCGCGGCATGATGCACGGCACCATGCACCTGTCGATCGGCCAGGAGGCCGTGCCGACGGGCGCGTGCATGGCGCTGCGGCGCGACGACTACATCACGTCGACGCACCGCGGCCACGGCCACTGCATCGCCAAGGGCGCCGACCTCGAGCGCATGATGGCCGAGCTGCTCGCGAAGGACACGGGCTACTGCCGCGGTCGCGGCGGCTCGATGCACATCGCCGACGCCGCCACGAACAACCTCGGCGCGAACGGCATCGTCGCGGGCGGCGTGCCGATCGCGGCGGGCGCCGGCCTCTCGGCGCAGATGCGCGGCACCGACCAGGTCGCCGTCTGCTTCCACGGCGACGGCGCGATGGGCGAGGGCGCATGGCACGAGGGCGTCGTGCTCGCGGCCATGTGGAAGCTGCCGGTCGTGTTCCTCTGCGAGAACAACCTCTACGGCATGTCGATGTCGTCGGCGAAGGCGTTCCCGCTCGAGCAGCTCTCCGACCGCGCGAACGGCTACGGCATCCCCGGCGTCACGGTCGACGGCAACGACGTGCAGGCCGTGCACGACGCCGTCGAGACCGCCGTGGCACGCGCTCGCGCCGGCGAGGGCCCCACGTTCATCGTCGCCGAGACGTACCGCTGGCGCGGCCACTCGAAGAGCGACAAGAACCTCTACCGCACGCGCGACGAGATCGAGTCGTGGCGCGAGTCGAACGACCCGATCGCGCGCTTCGAGAAGGCCGTGCTCGAGGCGGGCACGCTCACGGAGGCCGACGTGCAGACCGTGCGCGACGAGGTGCGCGACGAGCTGCGCGGTGCCGTGCAGCGCGCCGCCGCCGCGCCCGACGCCACCCCCGAGGGACTCCTCGACGCCGTGTTCGCACCGACGACGGGAGCAGCCCGATGACCATGCAGGAGCAGCGGAGCATCCACGAGGGCCTCGAGCACCCGACGGGCCTCGGCGCCCGCCCGGGCACCGAGACCGTCGAGATGACGTACGCCGAGGCCATCCGCGACGCCCTGCGCATCGCGATCGAGGCCGACCCGTCGGTGTTCCTCATGGGCGAGGACGTGGGCCGCTACGGCGGCGCGTTCGGCGTCACGGGCACGCTCGTCGACGACCTCGGCACCGACCGCATCCGCGACACGACGATCTCGGAGCTCGGCATCGTCGGCCTCGGCGTCGGCGCCGCGATGACGGGCATGAAGCCCATCGTCGAGATCCAGTTCTCGGACTTCACGGCGCAGGCGATGGACCAGATCGCCAACCAGGCGGCGAAGATCCACTTCATGCTCGGCGGCGAGGCCAACGTGCCGCTCGTCATCCGCGCACCCGGCGGCTCCGGCACCGGTGCGGCGGCGCAGCACTCGCAGTCGCTCGAGGCGTGGTTCGCGCACATCCCCGGCCTCAAGGTCGTCATGCCCGCGTCGGGCGACGACGCGAAGGGGCTGCTGCTCGCGGCGCTCGACGACCCGAACCCCGTGATGATCCTCGAGCACAAGCTGCTCTACAAGCAGACGTTCGAGGTGCGCACGGGCGGCGTGCGCACGCCGATCGGGAGGGCCGCCGTGCGTCGCACGGGCGCCGACCTCACGATCGTCGCGACGGGCGTCGAGGTGCAGCGCTCGCTCGAGGCCGCCGAGCTGCTCGCAGCCCAGGGCATCCAGGCGACCGTCGTCGACCCCGTCACGCTCACGCCGCTCGACTCCGCGACGATCCTCGCGGAGGTCGTGAAGACGGGCCGCGTGCTGCTCGTGCAGGAGGCCGTGCAGACCGGCGGCTTCATGAGCGAGGTGTCGGCGATCATCGCGGAGTCGGAGGCGTTCGTGCACCTGCGCGCACCCATCCGCCGCCTGTCGGGCCTCGACGTGCCGATCCCGTACGCGCCGCAGCTCGAGAAGGCCGTCGTGCCGCAGGTCGACGACATCGTCGCCGCCGCGACCGCGCTCGTGAAGGAGTGGTGACGTGCCCGAGCTCGCGCTGACGATGCCCAAGATGTCCATGACCATGGAGGAGGGCGTCATGGTCGCCTGGCTCAAGCAGCCGGGCGACCCCGTGAAGAACGGCGAGCCCATCGCCGAGGTGACGACCGACAAGGTCGACATGGAGGTCGAGAGCCCGTACGACGGCGTGCTCGCGCGCATCGTCGCCGAGCCCGACGACGTCATCCCCGTCGGGGAGCCCATCGCGTACATCACGTCGGACTCCGACGACCTGCTCGGCGGCCTGTTCGACGCGCCCGCTGCGCCGGGCGCCGGGGAGCCCGTGGCGGATGCCGTGCCCGAGGAGGCCGCGCCCGGCGCGACCGCCACGAGCGCTGCGCCGTCGACCGGCGCATCCGACTGGCCCGCCGCCGTGCCCGCCGCCCGCACGCTCGCGGGCGAGCGCGGCGTCGATCTCGCGGCCGTGCAGGGCACGGGCCCGTGGGGCGCCATCACCGTCGGCGACGTCGAGGCGTCGTCGAGCCAGCCTGCGGCGGCGTTCGCGACAGCGTCGCCGCAGCCCATCGTCGCGCCGGCACCGGCTGCACCACCTGCCGGCGGATCCGCGCCGGTGCCGGCCGCGACCCCTGCCCCCGCGCCGTCGACGTCGAGGCCGAAGGCGCCCAGCGACCCGGCCGCGACGCGGCGTCGGCGCACGCGCATGGCGGTCGCGAAGGTCATGGACCAGTCGGCGCTCGTGCCGCAGTTCACGGCCTACGTCGACCTCGACCTCACGCGGCTCGACGCCGTGCGCAGGACGGATCTCGGCGGCGCGAGCTGGACGGCGATCCTCATGCGCATGCAGGCGCAGGCGCTCGCCGAGTCGGCGCCCGTGAACCAGACGTGGACCGACGACGGGCCCGTCGCGAACCCGCACGTGGGCATCGCGCTCGCGGTCGACGGACCCTCGGGCCTCATCGCGCCCGTGTTCGTCGACGCGCACCGCACGCCGCTCGCCGAGCTCAAGGCGTCGATCGCCGAGACCGTCGAGCAGACGCGCGCGGGCACGCTGTCCGCCGACCGCCTGCAGGGCGGCACGACCGTGCTGTCGAACCTCGGCGGCTTCGGCATCGAGCGGTTCAACGCGCTCATCACGCCGCCGCACTCGTCGGCGCTGTCGACCGGCTCGATCGCGCAGCGCCTGCTCGTCGCGGCCGACGGATCCTTCGGGCCGCGCCTGCAGTGCACGGTCGGGCTCACGCTCGACCACCGCGTCGCCGACGGCGCGGATGCGGCGCGCGTGCTGCAGCGCATGCGCGAGCTCGCGGCGAACCCGGCGCTGCTGGCGTAGCCGCCTGCACGACCAGGGCTCACCGCGTCGGCGGTGAGCCCTTCGTCGTCTCTGCTCCAGCTGATCGAGGAGCGCGCGAGCGCAGCGAGCACGCGTCACGAGACCACGCGACGTGCCCGCTCGACGCGACCATGCGCATGGCCGGGCAGGAGCCGCGGTCGCGTGGTCTCGTGACGCGTGCTCGCCCTTCGGGCTCGCGCGCTCCTCGACCAGCTGGTGGGGGAGCGCGCGACCCTGAGCTACGCCTCCGCCGGCCGCTGCCGGTCGGCCTCGGCAGCAGCCGCGGCAGCCTCCGCCTCCGCCGCCTCCTGCGCACGCACCGCATCCCGGCGCTTCTCCACGCGCGAGACCCAGAACGCGAAGCCGAGCGCGAGCACCGCGAGCACGGCGATGGTCCAGCCGCCGAGCGACGAGGCGCCGAAGAAGAGGCCGGTGAGCGGGTTGGCGCCGTCGACGAGCGACGAGATGCGCGTCGCGCCGTCGGGCAGCTCGAAGCCGGCATCCTGCGCGATGCGCGTGAACGAGCCGGCCGTCGCCGTGGCGATGAAGAGGCCGATGCCGATCACGATCGCGCCACCGATGACCGAGCGCACGATGTTGCCGCGGAACAGCGGCACCATGATCGCCACGATGAACGGGATGGTCGCGAGGTCGACGAGCGGCAGCACCGTGTTGCCGAGCGGCGCGAGCGCGACGGCGACGATCACCGTGACGGGCACGAGCACGAGCGACGTCGCGAGCACGGCGGGCTGGCCGACCGCGATGGCGGCGTCGAGGCCGATGTAGAACTTGCGGCCCGGGAAGCGGCGCTCGACGAACGCCTTCGCCGACTCCGAGATCGGGATGAGGCCTTCCATGAGCAGCGACACCATGCGCGGCAGCAGCACCATGACGGCGGCGAGCGACACCGCGAGGGTGAGGATGGCGATGGAGTCGGCGCGCGGGTCGTCGAAGCCGAAGCCGAGGATGCCCAGCAGCAGGCCGAGCACGAAGCCGAGGATCATCGCCTCGCCGAAGACGCCGAAGCGCTTCTGGATCGTCGCGGGGTCGGCGTGCAGGCGGTTGAAGCCGGGGATGCGGTCGAAGACCCAGTTGAGCGGCACCGCGAAGGCGATGTAGGGCGCGGCGGTGCCGTGCGGGAACGAGATGTCGGGGAACCCGAAGTACTTCTGGATCCACGGCGCGGAGAGGTCGGCGAGCGCGAGCACGACCGTCATGTGCACGGCGGCGGCGGCGATGCCGAGCCAGAACGACTCGGTGACGGCGGCGACGAGCGCGCCGACGAGGGCGGTGTGCCAGAAGTTCCAGAGGTCGATGTTGAAGGTGCGGGTCATGCCGGTGGCGAGCAGCACGATGTTCACGAGCAGCCCGAGCGGGATGATGATGGCGCCGACGGTCGAGCCGAACGCGATGGCGGCCGACGACGGCCAGCCGACGTCGATCGTCGTGAGGTTCACGCCGAGGCCCTGCGCGATGCCGGTCGCGGCGGGCCCGACCTGCGTGCCCATGAGGCCGATGACGAGGTTGATGCCGATGAAGCCGACGCCGATGAGCAGGCCGGCGCGGATGGCCTGCGGCACCTTCTGCCCGAGGATGAGGCCGAAGATGGCGATGAGGAACGGCAGCGTGATCGAGGCGCCGAGCGCCGAGAGGTAGCCGCTCACGGCGGCGAGCGTGTCGGTGAACCAGTCCATGAGAGCTCCTTTGCTCCTACGGTGACCGATCTGGCCGCCGCGGGTGCGACGGCGCGCCCCGGCTAGGCGAGGTGGGTGCGCAGCTGCGCGAGGGCGGCGTCGGTGCCGACGCCGGTGAGGAAGGGCAGACCCTGCACGACGGGCACCTGCACCGTGGCGGGCACCTGGGTGGTGGCGACGATGACGTCGGCGTTCGTGCCGCCTGAGACGAGGTCGGCGACGGCGCCCTGCGAGATGGTGGCGTCGATGCCCTCGGCCTCGACGAACGCGCGGACCTTCTGCACGACGACGGTCGAGGTGGCGACGCCGGTGCCGCAGACGACGAGGATGCGCTTGCTCATGCGGTGCTCCTTCGCATTCGGACGAGGTGCTCACGATCCTCCCACCGGATCTGGCGGATGTGCGTGCGGCGCGCACATCCGTGCCGCAGGATGGGGCTACGACTGCGAGGAGCGAGCGATGACCGACACGATGCGAGCCCTGCCCGATGCCTGCATGGTGGGCGTCGTCGCCGCGGATGCCGTGGGCGTGCTGCGCCAGATCGCCGACCTCGCGATCCGCGCCGGACATGCGGCGCCGTCGTTCGGCGAGGCGCTCGTCACGCGCGAGCGCGCGCATCCGACCGGGCTGCCGACGCTCGTGCCCGTCGCGATCCCGCATGCGGATCCCAGCCACGTGCTCGAGGCGGGCTTCGCGGTCGCGACGCTCGCGCGACCCGTGTCGTTCGGCGTCATGGGCACGGCCGACGACCACGTCGACCTCGACGTCGTGATCGTGCTGCTCGTCACCGAGGCGCACGCGCAGGTCGAGGTGCTCGCGTCGCTCGTCGACATGGTGCAGCGCGACGGCTGGGACGCGTCGCTGCGCGCCGCGCGCACGCCCGCCGAGCTCGCGGCGTCGTTCGACGGGCTCCTCGCCGGCTGACGTCACGTGCCGCTAGTCGCAACCCATACCCGCTCCTGCGCGCGCCTCGACTCGCCTACCGGTGACCGCTCGTCACGAGCCACTGGGCGCGTTGCGGCATCTCTTTCGCTCGCCCACGGAGCAGACTTGCGCCGTGTTGATCATCTATCCGGACACGAACGCCCTGCACTCCGATTTCTTGATGTCAAAGGCCAGCAGCAAGAAGTTCCTCGAAGCGCTGCTGCAGGACCGGGTCGAAGTTGTTCTGTCGCCGGTCGTCGTGGCTGAAGCCCGCCGACGCGCGGAGAGAGACGGCAAGGAGGTGCTGGACGCGGTACAGAAGGCCTTGAGCGACTTGCGGCGAAAGTACGAAGTCCCGACCGGCGTCCAGTCACTACTTGATCCACTCTTGGGTCACGTCGAGAAGGCGTCACGCGACGCCTTGCGTCCGCTGCTGGAGCACGCGGCTTGCAAGGTGCAGGCGTGGCCGAAGACCTCTAGCCAAGAACTCGTCGTCCGGGAACTGGAACAGCGCCGCCCCACCGCTCTCAAGGGGACACAGACGATTGGGCTGCGCGACACGATCATCTGGCACGGTCTCTTGGACCTATTGCGGTCCGTCAGCGAGCACGACGAGGTGCTCTTCGTTACCGCGGATGGAGCCTTCCTCGAAGGCGAGGAGTTGGCGGCGAGTTTGATCAGCGAGATCGATGATGTCCTCGGCAATCCCGAGCAGCTGATTGTGAAGACGCGCCTTGAACACGCCACCGTCATGGCCGAGGAACGCCTGGATCTGCTGACGAGGCAGGAAGCGTCGATGCGACGTGCCGTGATCGACCACCTTTCTTCCTTCGACGGAATGCGATGGAGCGACGTCGATATCTCGGGTGAAGCTCCCATGCGGTTTGGGATCGAGGAAGGGCAAGTAGTCGCGGTCGACTCGATCGCCATTGAGGGGGTCGTTGATCCGACTTCTCCCAGGGTCGAAGCCACGGCTGAGATCTCCATTTCTGGGTACATGCGGTCCGAAGAGTTCTTGCTGGACAACGCGAGCGAGGTCGATTGGGTCAATGGCGACCTTGACGATCCGATGATCGAAGTCGACTTCACTTCAACAGTTCAGTTCGAAGCCGAGGTTGTACTCGACGGCGACGAGGCCTGGATCGACGACGAAACGCTGCACTGGGTGGACTAGCGAACCTGCGGCCTTGACGGCTGTAGGCGCGCTGCCCGGTGTCCGAGCCGTTCGCGCATGGGTTCGCGGCGTCTGGCGACGGTCGGACGCTGTCGGCCGGGCGCCTACGCCTCGGCGAGCAGCGCGGTCGCGAGCGGCTCGTCGATCACGAGCACGTCGACGAGACCGCCTGCGAGGGCCGCGCGCACCGCGGGTGCCTTGCGGCCGCCGACCGCGACGGCGACGACGGTCTCGACCCCCTGCAGCGCGTCGAGCTCGATCGCGACGACGCGGCGATCGACGGGGGAGTCGACGTGGTGGCCCGCGGCGTCGAAGAAGCGCGTGCAGCAGTCGCCGACGGCGCCGGACGCCTCGAACGACGCCTGCTCGTCGGCCGACAGGTTCGTCGACTCGACGATCGCCGCGGAGGCGCCGGAGCCGACGACGCCGATGCCGACGATCGCGATCTGCGCCGCGGCCGCCGACTCGAGCACCGAGCCGATGGTCGACTCGCGCAGCAGGCCGTCGCGCAGCGTCGCCGACTCGACGACGGCGGGGGCGTAGAGGCGACGGTGGTTCGCGCCGAGCCTCGTCGCGAGCGAGCGCACGAGCACGTTGCCGTCCTGCGCGGAGTCGACGATCGACAGGCCGCCCACGAGCGGCAGCACCTCGAGGCGCGGCCGCGAGCGGCCCGGCTCGACCGCATCCACGACCGCCTGCACGCTCGCACCCCACGACAGCGCGATCGCGCCCTCGTGCGGCAGCTCGCGCTCGAGCCACTCCGCGCCGAGCAGGCCCACGCGGCCCAGGTCGTCGTCGGAGCCGCGCGCCACGCGCACCTCGCGCAGCCCGAAGCGCTGCTGCAGCAGCGTCTCGAGGTCGGAGGCGCGACCGAAGGGATCCGTGATCGTGATCGTGACGATGCCCGCCTTGCGCGCCTCCGCGAGCACGCGCGAGACGTTGGAGCGCGAGACGCCGATCGCATCGGCGACCTCCGCCTGCGACAGCCCGTCGACGTAGTACAGGGTCGCTGCTCGCACGAGCATCTCCTGCGAGCGGGCGGACGGCATCGGACTCCCTCATCGAGACGGCGTGCGCCGATCCTACGTCCCGCGGCGCCCGTGCGAGCGCAGCGACGCCGTGCGCACCGTAGGCTCTCACGGTGACCATCCGCATCCACGACTCGCGCGCGCAGCGCACCGTCGACCTCGCGCCCGTGCGCGCGGGCGAGGTGTCGTTCTACGTGTGCGGGCCGACGGTGCAGTCGAGCCCCCACGTCGGGCACCTGCGCAGCGCGCTCGCGTACGACGTGTGGCGTCGCTGGCTCGAGCACCGCGGGCTGCGCACCACGTTGGTGCGCAACGTCACCGACATCGACGACAAGGTGCTCGCGAACGCGACCGACGACGAGTCGTGGTTCGCCCTCGCGTACCGCATCGAGCTCGAGTTCACGGCTGCGTACCGGGCGATCGGCATCCTGCCGCCCACGTACGAGCCGCGCGCGACGGCGTCGATCCCGCAGATGCAGGAGCTCATCCAGACGCTCATCGAGCGCGGGCACGCGTACGCGGCGCTCGACGGCTCGGCCGACGTCTACTTCGACGTGCGCTCGTGGCCCGAGTACGGCGCCCTGACGCGCCAGCGCCTCGAGGACCTCGAGCCCGCGGGCGACGCCGACCCGCGCGGCAAGCGCGACACCCGCGACTTCGCCCTCTGGAAGGCGTCGAAGGCCGACGAGCCGACGACGGCCTCGTGGGCCTCGCCGTGGGGCGACGGCCGGCCCGGCTGGCACATCGAGTGCTCGGCGATGGCGCGCCGCTACCTCGGCGACGCGTTCGACGTGCACGGCGGCGGCCTCGACCTGCGCTTCCCGCACCACGAGAACGAGCTCGCCCAGTCGACCGCCGCGGGCCTCGACTTCGCGAGCGTGTGGAGCCACAACGGCACCGTGAACGTCGACGGCGAGAAGATGTCGAAGTCGCTCGGCAACTCGATCTTCGCCCACGACCTGCTCGCATCCGCCAGGCCCATCGTCGTGCGCTACTTCCTCGCCACGCCGCACTACCGCTCGGCCATCGACATCCGCACCGTCGAGGGCGTGCTCGCCGACGGCTCGCTCGCCGAGGCCGAGGCCGCGTTCACGCGCATCGAGGGCTTCCTCGAGCGCGCGGGGCGCCTCGGCGACGTCGCGGTCGGCGCGGTGCCGGATGCGTTCGCCGCCGCCATGGACGACGACCTCTCGACCCCGCAGGCCGTCGCCGCGCTGCACGACGCCGTGCGCGCAGGCAACGCCGCGATCGACGCGGGCGAGACGGATGCGGCGCTCGCCGCCGCGTCGTCGGTGCGCGGCATGCTGGGCGTGCTGGGCCTCGACCCCGCAGACCCGGCATGGGGCCCGACGGGCGGGGGAGCGGCGGATGCCGCGCTCGGCCGCCTCGTCGAGACGCTCATCGCCGACCGTCGCGCCGCGCGCGACGCACGAGACTTCGCAGCCGCCGACCGCATCCGCGACGCCCTCGCAGCATCGGGCATCGCCGTGGCGGACGGCAAGGACGACACCATCTGGAGCATCGCATGAGCAGCAGCAACAACAAGCCGCAGCGGCCCCGAGGCAAGAAGGGCGCCACGAAGGGCACCGGCGGCAAGGGCCGTCGCTCGCTCGAGGGCAAGGGCCCGACGCCGAAGGCCGAGGACCGCGCCTGGCACCCGGCGGGCAAGCGCAAGATCGCGCAGGAGCGCCTCGCCGCCGCGAAGGCGCGCGGCGGCGGCTCGCCGCAGCCGCCGCGGCACCGCAAGCCGTCGAGCGCGAAGGACGACTCCGAGCTCGTCACGGGCCGCAACGCCGTGCTCGAGGCGCTGCGCACCCGCATCCCCGCGACGGCGCTCTACGTCGCCGCGCGCATCGAGGTCGACGAGCGCGTGCAGGAGATCCTGAAGATCGCGACGTCGCGCCAGATCCCGATCCTCGAGGTCATGCGCCCCGAGCTCGATCGCATGTCGGGCCCCGACACCGTGCACCAGGGCATCGCGATCAAGGTGCCCGCGTACGAGTATGCGCACCCCGGCGACCTGCTCGACCGTGCCGCGAAGGCGAAGGAGCCGGCGCTCATCGTCGCGCTCGACGGCATCACGGACCCGCGCAACCTGGGCGCGATCATCCGCTCGGCCGCCGCGTTCGGCGCCCACGGCGTCGTCGTGCCGCAGCGTCGCTCGGTCGGCGTGACGGCGTCGGCATGGCGCACGTCGGCGGGTGCCGCGGCGCGCACGCCCGTCGCCATGGCCGCGAACCTCACGCGCACGCTCGAGGAGCTGAAGTCCGAGGGCGTCTTCGTCATCGGCCTCGACGGCGGCGGCGACGTCGACCTGCACGAGCTCGAGCTGGCCGACGGCCCGCTCGCGATCGTCGTCGGCAGCGAGGGCAAGGGCCTGTCGCGCCTCGTCGCCGAGACGTGCGACGCGATCGTGTCGATCCCGATCTCGGCAGCGACCGAGTCGCTCAACGCCGGCATCGCCGCCTCCGTGACGCTCTACGAGGTCGCGAAGCGCCGCAAGGGCTGAGCCTCAGACGAGGTCGCGCCAGTCGACCTCGAGGTCCTCGTCGCCGATCGGCTGCCCGTTGGGGCCGATGATCGGGATGGGCACGGTCTGCGTCGACACCTCGAGCACCGCCGCCTCGTCGCGCCGGTGCTCGAGCACGTCGACGATGTACGACTGCACGGCCTCGGCGAGCGGCACGCCGCGCGACTCGCGCTCGGCGATGTACCAGCGGTGCTCGAGCACCTGGTGGAACACCTCCGCGGGCTCGAGGCGTCCGCGCAGGTGCCGCGGCACCGCCTGCACGATGGGCTCGAAGCGCGACACGAGCCAGTCGTGCGCGAGCTGCTCGTCGTCGGCGTCGTCGCCGCGTCGCCGCTGCGCCGCCGCGTACTGATCGAGGTCGTTGAGCATGCGCCGCGCCTGGTTCTCCTCGGCGTCGAGGCCCGTGAGCCCCAGCAGGCGCCGGTGGTGGTGGCCGGCGTCGACGACCTTCGGCTGGATGCGCACGCTCGTGCCGTCGGCATCCGTGCGGATCTGCAGCTCGTCGATGTCGAAGCCGAGCGCGTTGAGGCGCTCGACGCGCTCGTTGATGCGCCACCGCTCGGCCTGGTCGAACTGCTCGACCTCGGTGAGCTGCGCCCAGAGCTCGCGGTACTGCGCCACGATCGAGCCCGCGACGTCGACGGGGTCCTGGCCCTCGTCCAGCCTGCCGCCCGCCTGCAGGTCGAGCAGCTCGCCCGCGATGTTCACGCGCGCGATCTCGAGGTCGTTCTCGCGCTGGCCGCGCGAGAGGCCGCCGGGGTAGAGCTTGCCGGTCTCGGCGTCGACGAGGTATGCCGCGAACGCGCCGGCGTCGCGCCGGAAGAGCGTGTTCGACAGCGAGACGTCGCCCCAGAAGAAGCCCACGAGGTGCAGGCGCACGAGCAGCAGCGCCAGCGCGTCGACGAGGCGCTGCGCCGTCGCGACCTTGAGCGAGCCCGAGTACAGCGCGCGGTACGGCATCGAGAACTTCAGGTGCCGCGTCGCGAGGATCGTCTCGAGCGGCTCGCCGTGCTCGTCGACGCGACCGGCGACGACCGCGAGCGGCTCGACGCACGGCACCTGCAGCCGCCCGAGCCTGCGCAGCATGTCGTACTCGCCGCGCGCCATCTCGTCGCTCGTCTCCTTGAGCGCGACGACGCGCCCCGAGAGGTGGGCGAAGCGCACGAGGTGCCTGGAGATGCCCTTCGGCAGCGTCACGACGACGTCGTCGGGCCATTGGTCGAGGGGGAGGTGCCAGGGCATCTCGAGCAGGGTCGCGTCCATGAGCGCGGACGTGATGCGGAGGTTGCCGCTCATGCCCCCGAGCCTACTGAGGACGCGTGGATGCGCGTGGCCTATCGTGCCGAGCATGCGCAGACTCGCCGCCGTCGTCACCGCATCCCTCGCCGCGCTCGTGCTCGCGGGCTGCGTCGTGCTGCCGCCCGCCGTCGCGCCCGTGCCCTCGGCCTCCGACCCCGCACCGGTGCTCGCGGCGGGCTTCCCCGCGAACATGGCGAGCCATGGCGTGCTGCAGACCGACGAGGGCGTCGCGTCGACGTCGCAGGCGGGCCCGACGCCGACGCCGGTCGCCGCGACCGACGTCGGCGACCGCGTGCACGTCGTCGCCTACGTCGACCTGCTGTGCCCGTACTGCGGCCTCTTCTTCGCGGCGAACGGCCGATACCTCGAGGATGCGGTCGCGGCCGGCGACGTCGCGCTCGAGATCCATCCCGTGTCGTTCCTCGACGGCCAGTCGCAGGGCACGCAGTACTCGACGCGCGCCGCGAACCTCGTCGCCGCCGTCGCGTCCCTGCACCCCGAGGCGACGCCCGCCGTCATCCGCGCGCTCTTCGCCGACCAGCCGGGGGAGCAGACGACGGGGCACTCCGACGACGAGCTGCTCGCGATCGCCGCCGAGGCCGGCGCGCAGTCGGAGGCGCTGACGGTCGCCGTCACGACCATCGCCTTCGCGCCGTTCGTCGAGGCGTCGACCGATGCGGCGACCGACACGTCGCTGCCCGGGCAGACGGTGCCGCTCACGGGCACGCCCACGGTCATCGTCGATGGGCAGATCGTGCAGGACGCCACCGACGAGGCGACCTTCGAGGCCGCCGTCGAGGCCGCGCGCGACTGACTGGCCCCGACACGACGAAGCGGGGCGGGACCATCCGGTCCCGCCCCGCTCGTGCGTGGATGCTGCGCGCTAGAGGCGCTCGCCCGACTCCGCGTCGAACAGGTGCAGGTGCGACGCGTCGGGCACCGCGAACACCTGGTCGCCGATGTGCGGGTGGTTGCGGCCGTCGACGCGGGCGACGAGGCTCACGCCCTCCGTCGCCTCCGCCTCGGTGTCGACCGCCTCGGAGACGTCGACGATCTTCGACGACTGCGCCGTGCCGTACAGGTAGCCGTCGGCGCCGAGCTCCTCGACGAGGTCGACCTTGAGCGGCAGGCCGGGGCCCGACGTCGAGATCGTGAGGTCCTCGGGGCGGATGCCGACCGTGATCTGCTTCGCCTTCGCGAGCGTCTCGCGGGGGATCGGCACGACGTGGTCGCCGAACAGCACGCCCTGGTCGTTCGTCGGCAGCTGCAGCAGGTTCATCGCCGGGCTGCCGATGAAGCCGGCCACGAACACGTTCGCGGGGCTCGCGTACAGGTCGCGCGGCGAGCCGACCTGCTGCAGGATGCCGTCCTTGAGCACCGCGATGCGGTCGCCCATCGTGAGGGCCTCGGTCTGGTCGTGCGTGACGTAGACCGTCGTGACGCCCAGGCGACGCTGCAGCGACGCGATCTGCGTGCGCGTCTGCACGCGCAGCTTCGCGTCGAGGTTCGACAGCGGCTCGTCCATGAGGAACACCTGGGGCTGGCGCACGATGGCGCGACCCATGGCGACGCGCTGACGCTGACCACCCGAGAGGGCCTTCGGCTTGCGCGACAGGTACGGCTCGAGGTCGAGCAGCTTCGCAGCCTCGAGCACGCGCTCGGCGCGCTCGTCCTTGCCGACGCCCGCGATCTTGAGCGCGAAGCCCATGTTCTCCGCCACGGTCATGTGGGGGTAGAGGGCGTAGTTCTGGAACACCATCGCGATGTCCCGGTCCTTGGGAGGCATGTCGGTGACGTCGCGGTCGCCGATGAGGATGCGACCGTCGTTCACCTCCTCGAGCCCTGCGAGCATGCGCAGGGTCGTGGACTTGCCGCAGCCGGAGGGGCCGACGAGGACGAGGAACTCGCCGTCTGCCACCTCCAGGTCGATCGCATCGACTGCGGGACGGGTGCCACCCGGGTAGAGACGGGTTGCCTTGTCGAACGTGACAGACGCCATCGTCATCCTCCTTCACCGGCAGGTACGTGCCGGACGATCCTTCGTGAATGGAAGCGGGACCTCGTAGTCCCGTGTGCTGACACTCTGGCACAGGCGCGGCGGAAGTTCATAGCGTTCGCCCGTATCCTGGTGTGCGGCCCCACGACACCGACGAGGACCGATGACGAACGATCGACGACTCACGAAGAACGAGCGACGCACGCAGGCACGCGAGGCTGCCAAGGCGCAGCAGCAGAAGCGCCAGCGCGACGAGCGCCTGAAGAGGGGGCTCACGATCGGCGGCATCCTCGTGGGTGCGGTCGCGATCGTGGCGATCGTCACGCTCGTGATCGTCAACGCCATCCGCCCGCCGGGGCCCGGCCCCGAGAACATGGCGTCCGACGGCATCGTCGTCGGCCAGGGCTACGTCGCCGAGACGACGCCGGCGCTCGCCGCCGACGAGGCGCCCGTGGCGACCGACGAGCGCGACGACGTCGTGCAGATCGTCATCTACCAGGACTACCTCTGCCCGTACTGCGGCCTCTTCGAGACCACGAACGGCGAGACGATCGACCAGCTGATCTCGGATGGGGTCGCGACGGTCGAGTACCACCCCGTGTCGTTCCTCGACCGGCTGTCGCTCGGCGAGGAGTACTCGACGCGCGCCGCGAACGCCGCCGCGTGCGTCGCCGAGGCGTCGCCCGACAGCTTCTACGCGTGGAACACGCTCATGTACGAGAACCAGCCGGGCGAGAACACCGAGGGCCTCACCGACGACGAGCTCATCGGCCTCGCCGAGCAGGCGGGCGTCGACACGAACGCCGCCTTCACGGAGTGCGTCGAGTCGGTGCAGTTCGAGTCGTGGGTCGAGCGGGCCACGCAGGATGCGCAGCTCGAGCCCGGCCCGTCGGGTGAGGACGGCGTGCAGATCACCGGCACCCCGACGGTGCTCGTGAACGGTGAGCAGTACCGCGGCCAGCCCGGCGACGGCGCCTCGTTCACCGCGTTCGTGCAGGCGGCGCTCGGCCAGGTCAGCGGCGGCTCCTCGACCGAGGAGACCCCGGCGCCCAGCGAGGCCACGCCCGCTCCGAGCGAGGGCTGATGCGCCTGCGCACCCGACGGGCCGGCGCCGGCCTGGTCGGGTGCGCGGCGCTGCTGCTCGTCGCCGGCTGCGCGCAGGGCGTCGAGCCCATCGGGCCCGAGTCGCTCGGCGAGCTGTCGGCGGCGTACGTCGACGCCGGCGGCACGTGCACCGATCTCGTGGAGCAGTACCGCGCATCCGCCGACGACCCCGCGGTCGCGACGTGCGGCACCGACACGGTGCTGACCCTCGCGGCCGACGACGCGCAGGCGTCGCGGCTGCGCACCGGCGCCCTGCTGCACGACGTGCCCGTGCTGTGGTCGGGGCGGTGGATGGTGCAGGACGCCGACGTCGAGTCGCTGCAGGAGACGATCGGCGGCCAGATCGCCCGCCTCGAGGCGGCCGACGGCCCGGCGAACCTCGCCGACGCGCTCGTCGTCGACGCCGACGGCGTCGTGGCGCAGGATGCCGTGCCCGCCGATGGCGAGCCCGACGCGCTGCCGAGCGACGGCACGGTCGTGACGGTCGTCGTCGACCCGACGTGCGAGTACTGCGCGCGCTTCCTCGAGGCGAACGGCGACCAGCTCGACGCGTGGGCGGCCGACGGCACCGCGACGATCGCATACGTGCCCGTGGCGATCGGCGACACCGTCGAGTCGGGCTACGCGTCGTCGATCGGCGTCGCCGCGCTCGCGTGCGTCGCCGACGAGGATGCCGGTGCGGCGCTGCCGTTCCTGCAGGCGATGCTCGAGCGCAACGTCGACCTCGACGCGGCCGGCGTCGTCGAGCTCGCCGACGAGGCGGTCGACGGCGCGGGCGACTGCGTGACGCAGGGCACGTTCGCGTGGTGGACGCGGCAGGCGACCGAGCGCGCGCTCGAGGGTGCGCTGCCCGGCGGACAGCCCCTCGGCGGCGTGCCGAGCGTCTACGTGGGCGACCGCCTGTACTCGGGCGACGTCGCCGACGCGGCGGCCTTCGCGGCGTTCGTCGCCGAGGGCTGACGCTCGGCGCCCGTCGCTGGCGCGGCGCGGCGAGGCTTCCCGCCAGCTGGTCGAGGAGCGCGCGAGCGCAGCGAGCACGCGTCACGAGACCACGTGAGCGCCGCTCCTGCTCGGTCACGCGCATGGTCGCGTCGAGCGGGCACGTCGCGTGGTCTCGTGACGGCTCCTCGCTGCGCTCGGGGCCTCCTCGACCAGCGGGTGGGGGAGCGAGGTGATTCCAAGACCGCGTCAGCGATGTCGAGCCTCCTGCCGGACTCGAACCGGCCACCTTCGCATTACAAGTGCGGTGCTCTACCTGATGAGCTAAGGAGGCGCTCGCAGCATCCTCGCACGCTCGCGGCCCCGCCGAGCGCGCGGGGTGCCGGTGCGGGCACGTGCCGCGCGTAGGCTGGGTCGGTGCGTCTCGTGTGGATCCTCGCCGCCTTCGTGGGCGGCCTCGCCATGGCGGCGCAGAGCCGCGTCAACGGCGAGCTCGCCGTGCGGATCGGCGACGGCACCACCGCTGCGCTCATCTCGTTCGGCCTCGGTCTGACGCTCGTCGGCCTGCTGTCACTCGTGCTGCCCGCCGGCCGCGCGGGCGCGCGCCGCATGGTCGTCGCGCTGCGCGAGGGGCGGCTGCGCTGGTGGTACGCGCTCACGGGCCTCTTCGGCGCCGTCGTCGTCGCGTCGCAGGGCCTCGCGGTGCCGACGCTCGGCGTCGCGCTGTTCACGGTCGGCATCGTCGCCGGTCAGACGCTCTCGGGCCTCGCGGTCGATCGCATGGGCATCGGCGTGCTCGCGGCGAAGCGCATCACGCCGCAGCGCGTGCTCGGCGCGCTCGTGACGATCGCCGCCGTCGGCGTCGGCGCCGCGGCCGGCGGCTTCCAGTCGTCGTCGATGCTGCTCGTGCTGCTGCCGCTCGTCGCGGGCATGCTCATCGCGCTGCAGCAGGCGTTCGCGGGCCAGGTGCACCACCACACGCAGTCGGCGCTCACGCAGACGACGTCGAACTTCCTCGTCGGCACGCTCGCCCTCGCGGTCGTCGTGGCCGTGCGGCTCGCATCCGGCGTCGAGCTGCAGCCGCTGCCTGCCGAGTGGTGGCTCTACCTCGGCGGTCCGCTCGGCTGCGTCTTCATCGCGATCGCAGCCGTGGCGGTGCATCGCATCGGCGTGCTCGCGCTCGGGCTCGCGTCGATCGCGGGCCAGGTCGTCATGGCGCTCGCGCTCGACCTCGTCGCTCCGACGTCGGGGCATCCCGTGTCGGTGCTGTCGTACGTCGGCGCCGGCCTCGCGATCGCGGGCGTCGCGGTGTCGACCGTGCGCCGTCGGCCGCCCGCAGCGGCCTGACGGCGCGGAGGCGTCAGGCCTTCGGCGTGAAGTCGAGCGCGATCGAGTTCATGCAGAACCGGTCGCCCGTCGGCGTCTGCGGGGCGTCGTCGAAGACGTGGCCCAGGTGGCTGCCGCAGCGCGAGCAGCGCACCTCGGTGCGCGTCATGCCGAGCGACGTGTCCTCGATGAGCGTCACGGCGCCGGGGTCGGCCTGGTAGAAGCTCGGCCAGCCGCAGCCGGAGTCGAACTTCACCTCGTCGCTGAAGAGCTCCTGGCCGCACGCGCCGCACGAGTACACGCCGTGGCGGTTCTCGTCGAGCAGCGCACCGGTCCAGGGGCGCTCGGTGCCTGCCTCGCGCAGCACCTGGTACGCCTCCGGCGAGAGGCGCTCGCGCCACTGGTCGTCGGACGGGGCCTGGAAGTCGCTCATGCCTCGATGCTACGCGCCGTGCAGCCCGCATGACGCGGCACGGCCTACGCCGTCGGCGAAGGTATGATCGGTGGTCATGTCCGAGCCGGAGGACGCCGACGATCTCACGGCGCTGCAACGGTCGATCCTCGACTTCGAGGGTTCGGCACGCACGCACGCGGGAGCGAAGGCGAGCGCGATCCGCGCACGGTTCGGATGGTCCACGACCCGCTACTACCAGCTGCTCAACGCGCTCATCGACACGGAGGCCGCCCTGCGATACGACGCCATGCTCGTGCGCAGGCTCCAGCGCATCCGCGATCGTGGGGAGGCCTCGTGACCGACCGCTTCGACGGCGCTCCGCGCATGGGCCGCGTGGGCGTGCACCGCTCCACCGAGCGCAGCTGGTGGCGGTGGTGGATGACGGCCATCGTCGCGGCCGCCGCATGCGTCCTGCTCGTGGTGGGCGGCCTCGGCGCCCTGCAGCTGCTGCAGGTCGGCAGCGTCGACACGAGCGTGCCGACGGGTCCCGAGCCGATCACCGACCCCGCGGCGCTGCCCGAAGGCACGACGATCACGGTGCTCGACGCCTCCGGCGCCGGCGCGGCCGACGCCGTCGCCGCGACGCTGCAGGGCGGCGGCTGGCCCGTCGCAGCCGTCGCCGACGCGAGCGAGCAGCGCGATGCGACGACCGTCTACTACCAGGGCGCCGACCTCGAGGCGGCCGCCCTCGGCATCGCGCAGGCGATCGGCGTCGAGGCGACCGAGGTCACCGACCAGCCGCTGTCGGGCTCGACCATCACGGTCATCGTCGGCACGGGCGTCGAGCCCGAGCCGTCCTCGACGCCCTAGCGCGGCTGAGCCGTCCTCAGCCACCCCCATCTGTCCCCCAGGGGCGCCTTGTAGTCTCCCCGGACGACTCGGCGAGGTGGAGGAGACGGCGGATGCCTAGCGGCACGGTGAAGTGGTTCGATCGCGAGAAGGGCTTCGGGTTCATCGTCGTCGACGAGTCCGCCGCCGAGGTCTTCGTGCACTACCGCGACATCCGCATGGACGGGTTCCGCGTGCTCGCCGAGGGCCAGCGAGTCGACTTCGACCTCGACGGCGGCGAGCGGCCGCAGGCGCGTGAGGTCGTGCCCGGCGAGCCACGCCGCTGAGCGCGCACGGCGGCCTCTAGTCTGTCGCGCATGCGAGCATCTCGAGCCACCCGCACCGTCGCGATCCTCATGGTCGCTGCCGGTCTCCTGACGGCCTGCGGCGGCGATCCGGAGCCGTCGGCATCGCCGAGCCCCAGCGACAGCGAGACGCCGACCCCCACCCCCACGCCGACGCCGGAGCCCGAGCCCATCACGGCGCCGCTCACGGGCGTCGAGGTCGCCGCCGAGATCCAGCTGCCCGCGATCCTCGCGAAGATCGACGACCACCCCGACGCGCGCGCGCAGTTCGGCCTCGAGGCCACCGACATCGTCTACGAGGAGCTCGTCGAGGGCGGCCTCACCCGCTACGTCGCCGTGTGGCACTCGAACGTGCCGCAGCAGATCGGCCCCGTGCGCTCGATCCGCCCGATGGATCCGGGCATCGCCGGCCCGTTCGGCGGCATGATCGCGTTCTCGGGCGGCCAGCCCCACTTCGTCGCAGCGATGCAGGCGGTGAGCACGTCGACGAGCGTCATCCACGGCGGCGGCACCTACGACGCGTACTACTCGCGCGGCGGCCCCCACGCGGCACCGCACAACGTGATCCTGCAGGCCGCGCAGCTGCAGGCCGACAACGCGCAGCTCGCCCCGCCGCAGCCGCAGTTCGCCTACTCCGACGACGAGACCACGCCGACGTCGCAGACGACGGGCGGCCCCGCGTCGCAGCTCGCCCTCGCGTTCTCGCAGGGGCAGTCGCGCCAGTGGGGCTGCGACGCCGGCACGGGCCGCTGGGCCCGCGGCCAGCAGGGCGTCGCCGACCTCGACGCGAACGGCAACCAGCTCACCGCCGCCAACGTCGTCGTCCTGCGCGTGCAGGTCATCCCCAACGGCAACATCCCGCAGACCATGCTCGAGGGCTACTCGGGCGAGGGGTTCGTCGCGAGCGGCTGCTCGTGGGTGCCCGTGACGTGGTCGAAGCCCGACATCGCGACCCCCATCCAGATCGTGGATGCTGCGGGCCAGCCGGTCGTGCTGACGCCGGGCAACACGTGGGTCGAGCTCGTGCCGAACGAGGGCTCCGCGAGCGTCTCGTAGGCCCTCGGCGAACGCCGGCGCTGCGCGTCGCGCTCGCTTGCACTCGCGTGCCCTGAGTGCCAGACTCTCCCTGGCACTCAGGACCGCCGAGTGCCAACAGACGTGTCGACGTGTTCCAGGAGGGACGAGACAGCAATGGCAAAGATGATCGCATTCGACGAGGAGGCCCGACGCGGCCTCGAGCGTGGTCTCAACACGCTCGCCGACGCCGTGCGCGTCACCCTCGGTCCCCGTGGCCGCAACGTCGTGCTCGAGAAGAAGTGGGGCGCCCCCACCATCACGAACGACGGTGTGTCGATCGCGAAGGAGATCGAGCTCGACGACCCGTTCGAGAAGATCGGCGCGGAGCTCGTCAAGGAGGTCGCGAAGAAGACCGACGACGTCGCCGGCGACGGCACGACGACCGCGACGGTGCTCGCCCAGGCGCTCGTGCGCGAGGGTCTCCGCAACGTGGCGGCAGGCGCCGACCCCATCAGCCTCAAGCGCGGCATCGAGAAGGCAACCGCAGCGGTCTCCGAGCAGCTCGTGAACCACGCCAAGGAGATCGAGACGACCGACGAGATCGCCGCCACGGCATCCATCTCGGCCGCGGACCCCGAGATCGGCCGTCTGATCGCCGAGGCGATCGACAAGGTCGGCAAGGAGGGCGTCGTCACCGTCGAGGAGTCGAACACCTACGGCACCGAGCTCGAGCTCACCGAGGGCATGCGCTTCGACAAGGGCTTCCTGTCGCAGTACTTCGTGACGGACCCCGACCGCCAGGAGACGGTGTTCGAGGACGCGTACGTCCTCATCGCCAACCAGAAGATCTCGGCGATCAAGGACCTGCTCCCGATCGTCGACCAGGTGATCCAGGCGGGCAAGCAGCTCGTCATCATCGCCGAGGACGTCGACGGCGAGGCGCTCGCGACGCTCGTCGTGAACAAGATCCGCGGCATCTTCAAGTCGGTCGCCGTCAAGGCTCCCGGCTTCGGCGACCGCCGCAAGGCGCAGCTGGCCGACATCGCCATCCTCACGGGCGGCGAGGTCATCTCCGAGGAGCTCGGCCTCAAGCTCGAGGGCGTGCAGCTCGCGCAGCTCGGCCGTGCCCGCAAGGTCGTCATCACGAAGGACGAGACCACGATCGTCGAGGGTGCCGGCGACGCCGAGGCCATCGCCGGCCGCGTGCGCCAGATCCGCTCGGAGATCGAGGCGACCGACTCGGACTACGACCGCGAGAAGCTGCAGGAGCGCCTGGCGAAGCTCGCCGGTGGCGTCGCCGTCATCAAGGCCGGCGCCGCGACCGAGGTCGAGCTCAAGGAGCGCAAGCACCGCATCGAGGACGCCGTGCGCAACGCCAAGGCTGCCGTCGAGGAGGGCATCGTCGCCGGTGGTGGCGTCGCGCTCATCCAGGCCGGCAAGGCCGCGTTCGAGACGCTCGAGCTGCAGGGCGACGAGGCGACGGGTGCGAACATCGTGCGCGTCGCGATCGACGCTCCGCTGAAGCAGATCGCCCTCAACGCCGGCCTCGAGCCGGGCGTCGTGGCCGAGAAGGTGCGCTCGCTCGAGCCCGGTTGGGGCCTCAACGCCGCGACCGGCGAGTACGTCGACATGCTCGCGGCCGGCATCGCCGACCCCGTGAAGGTCACGCGCTCGGCGCTGCAGAACGCCTCGTCGATCGCCGGCCTGTTCCTCACGACCGAGGCGGTCGTGGCGGACAAGCCCGAGAAGAACCCGATGCCCGCTGGCGACCCCACGGGTGGCATGGACTTCTGAGTCCGGAGCGCTGAGATCGCGAAGCGATCTCCGCGCGGAGGACTCAGGGTCGAGGAGCGCGCGAGCGAAGCGAGCACGCGTCACGAGACCCAGGCGTCCACAGAGGAAGGGCCCCGAGCATCCGCTCGGGGCCCTTCCCGCATGTCCGGCTGCGGCGGCCGCTCCCTCCTGTGCGCGCCGCGCGCGCCGGAGGTCTCACGCGGCGAACAGCCTCGTGTTCGCCGACTCGACGTCGGCGTACTGCCGACCGGCCTGCTGCAGCGCGATCGTGATCTGCCGCAGCGACTCCTCGACGTTCATCTGCGTGCCGCGCCAGGTGACGACGACGCCCTGGAAGGCGACGGACGCGCCGCCCGTCCACGATCCCTCGAGCGCCTGCAGCTGCCCCAGCAGCGCCGCGACGTCGGTCTGGATGCGCCCGACGGTGGCGTGCGCCGCCGCCCGTGCGCTGTCGATGGCGTCGCTGTCGACGACGTACCTGCTCATCGGTCCTCCTCGCTGTCCCGGTCGAGCCGGGGTGTGGCGAGGCTAGGCGTCGGGGGTGGAGGCGCCGCGGTCGCGACGCTGCCGCTGTGGAGGAGTCGTGGTCGACACGGGTTGGTCGGGACGGATGCGCTCCGTCAGCTCCAGGAGCGCGTGGTCGTCGGCGAGCGGAATGGCGATGCGGAACGTCGCGCCGCCGCCCGGCGTCTCGATGACGTCGATGCGGCCGCCGTGGGCCGCGACGATGCCCTGCACGATCGCGAGGCCGAGGCCCGAGCCGCCCGTGTCGCGGGCCCGAGACTTGTCGGCGCGGTAGAAGCGCTGGAAGATCTTGCGGCGCAGCGACGGCGGCACGCCCTCGCCGTGGTCGATGACGTGCACGATCGCCTCGCGGCGGCGCCACGAGACGCCGACACCGAGCTCGATGGGCGAGCCCTCGTCGGTGTAGCGCAGCGCGTTGCCGACGATGTTGGCGATGACCTGGCGCATCGAGTTCTCGTCGGCGAGCACGACGGCGGGCGGCGCGACGGGCGGTGGGGCGAAGAGCTCCGCGGGGGCTGCGGACGGGTCGACGGCCGTCTGCGCGTCGGGGTCGATCGCGAGGGTCTGGAACGTGCGGTCCTGCGCCGAGACGCGGGCGTCGTTGACGGCGTCGTTGACGAGCGGCACGAGGTCGAGCGGCTTCAGCTGCAGCGGGCGCCGCTCGTCGAGGCGTGCGAGCGTCAGCAGGTCCTCGACGAGCGAGCCCATGCGCTTCGCCTCGCGCTCGATGCGATCCATGGCGCTCGCCACGTCCTCGGGCCGCTGGATGGCGCCCATGCGGTACAGCTCGGCATAGCCGCGCACCGAGACGAGCGGCGTGCGCAGCTCGTGGCTCGCGTCGCCGACGAACTGGCGCATCTGCGTGACCGACTCGTCGCGCTCCTCGAGCGCCGTCTCGACGCGCGACAGCATGCCGTTGAGCGACTGGCGCAGGCTGCCGACCTCCGTGCGGGGGTCGCCGGCGTCGAGGCGCGTCTCGTAGTCGCCGTCGGCGAACCGCTCGGCGACCTGGGCGACCGTGCGCAGCTGGCGCAGCGCGGTGTCGACGAGCACGCGCGTGAAGGCGGCGCCGAGCAGGATGGCGAGCAGCGCGAAGCCCGCGAAGACGATGACGAAGCCGCGCCACGTGTTCTCGACGCGGTCGAGGCCGACCGCGACGACGAGCGTCGCGAGGCGCCCCTCGTCGTCGCTGAGCACGGGAAGCACGTCGACGCGCCAGCTGCTCTCGCCGTTGTGCGAGGGCGCGCTGAACGGCTCGGTCGTGCTCGCGACGTAGGCGAGCGTCACGCCCTCGAGCCGGGGCAGCCCGGGCGCGAGCTCGCCGCCCGGGCTCGTGCGGCACAGCACCTCGCCGTTGGCGTCGAGCACCGCGAGGTAGTACGTGGCGGGGATCCCGTCGAGCTGGCACTCGCCGGATCGCAGGTCGAGCCCGCTGACCTCGAGGTCGTCGTACGTCGCGAGGGCGTACTGCAGGTCGCGGTCGGTGCCGTCGAGCAGCGACTGCCGCACGACCGTCATGGTGCCGACGCCGGCGATGAGCAGTCCGATCGTCATGACGACGACGATCAGGACGGTGATCCTGGCTGCCAGCGAGACGCTGCCCAGCCGCGCGCGCAGCGAACGCACGCGTCTACGCGGACTTCGGGGCCTTGAGCATGTACCCGAAGCCGCGCTTCGTGATGATCATCGGCTCGCTCGTGTGCCCGTCGACCTTGCGGCGCAGGTACGAGATGTACGACTCGACGATGCCCACGTCGCCGTTGAAGTCGTACTCCCAGACGTGGTCGAGGATCTGGGTCTTCGACAGCACGCGGTTGGGGTTGAGCATGAGGTAGCGCAGCAGCTTGAACTCGGTGGGGGAGAGCTCGATCTCCTCGTCGCCGACCGTGACCTCGTGCGTGTCCTGGTTCATGACGACCTCGCCGATGCGCAGCGTCGCGTCGTCGTCCTCGGCGCGCGTGCGGCGCAGGATGGCCTTGATGCGGGCGATGATCTCGTCGAGCGAGAACGGCTTCGTGACGTAGTCGTCGCCGCCGACCGTGAGGCCCGTGACCTTGTCGTCGGTGTCGTCCTTCGCCGTGAGGAAGAGGATGGGCGACGTGAAGCCCGAGGCGCGCAGGCGCTTCGTGACCCCGAACCCGTTGATGTCGGGCAGCATGACGTCGAGCAGGATGAGGTCGGGCTCCTCCTCCAGCACCGCGGAGATGGCTGCGGCGCCGGCGCCGACGGAGCGCACGTCGAATCCGCTGAAGCGCAGGCTCGTGGTGAGCAGGTCGCGGATGTGGGGCTCGTCGTCGACGACGAGGATCTTGGGGGACTGGTCGGTCATGGCCACAGTCTCTGACCGTATCCTGATCGAATCCTGGACGCCAGGCGTTCGGGGTACGGATGCGCCCGAGGTCGCCTCGCCCTACAGGTCGGCGGCGTCGAGGATCTCGTACGAGTAGCCCTGCTCCGCCAGGAAGCGCTGGCGCCCGAGGGCGAAGTCCTGGTCGATCGTGTCGCGCGCGACGAGCGTGTAGAACGACGCGCTGCGGCCACCCGACTTCGGTCGCAGCAGGCGACCGAGGCGCTGCGCCTCCTCCTGCCGCGACCCGAACGAGCCCGACACCTGGATCGCGACCGACGCATCCGGCAGGTCGACCGAGAAGTTCGCGACCTTCGACACGACGAGCGTGCCGATCGTGCCCTCGCGGAACGCCTGGAACAGCGACTCGCGCTCGTCGACGGGCGTCTGGCCCGTGATGAGCGGTGCGTCGAGCGCCTCGGCGAGCACGTCGAGCTGGTCGAGGTACTGGCCGATCACGAGCGTCTGCTCGCCCTCGTGCCGGCGCAGGATGCGCTTCGCCACCGTGACCTTCGCAGGGCTGGACGCCGCGATGCGGTACCGCTCGCGATCGGCGCTCGCGGCGTACTCGAGCCGCTCGCCCTCGGTGAGGTCGATGCGCACCTCGAAGCACTCGGCGGGCGAGATGAAGCCCTGGGCCTCAATCTCCTTCCAGGGCGCGTCGAAGCGCTTCGGACCGATGAGGCTGAAGACGTCGGACTCGCGGCCGTCCTCGCGCACGAGCGTCGCCGTGAGACCCAGGCGACGCCTGGCCTGCAGGTCGGCCGTGAGCTTGAAGACGGGCGCGGGCAGCAGGTGCACCTCGTCGTACACGACGAGGCCCCAGTCGAGCGCGTCGAGCACGCGCAGGTGCGCGAGCTCGCCGCTGCGCTTCGCCGTGAGGATCTGGTACGTCGCGATCGTGACGGGCTTGATCTCCTTCGACTGGCCCGAGTACTCGCCGATGTCGTCCTCGGTCAGCGTCGTGCGCGCCAGCAGCTCGGCACGCCACTGCCGCGCCGAGACCGTGTTCGTCACGAGGATGAGCGTCGTCGTGTCGGTCGCGGCCATCGCCGCAGCGCCGACGAGCGTCTTGCCGGCGCCGCAGGGCAGCACGACGACGCCAGAGCCCGCGTCGGCGAAGTGCCGCACGGCATCCTGCTGGTACGGCCGCAGCACCCAGCCGTCCTCGACGAGGTCGATGTCGAACGGCGTGCCCGGCGTGAAGCCCGCGAGGTCCTCGGCGGGCCAGCCGATCTTCACGAGCTCCTGCTTCAGCTGCCCGCGCGCCCAGTCGACGACGCGGATGCCGCCCTCGACGTCCTCGGCGAGCAGGGGAGCGATGCGCTTCGAGCGCCGCACCTCCATGAGCACGGGCCGGTCCTCGCTGCGCAGGCGCAGGCCCTCGTCGTCGCGATCGATCGTGAGCCTGCCGTAGCGGCCCACGGTCTCGCGCACGTCGAGCGCGACCGCGGAGGGCACGGGGAAGCGGGCGTGGCGCTCGAGCGTGCCGAGCATCTCGTCGGCCGTGTGGCCGGCGGCGCGGGCGTTCCACAGGCCCAGCTGCGTGATGCGGTACGTGTGGATGTGCTCGGGCGCGCGCTCGAGCTCCGCGAAGACCGCGAGCTCGTGGCGGGCATCCGCAGCAGCGGGATGCGCGACCTCGAGCAGCACGGTTCGATCGCTCTGGACGATCAGCGGGCCGTCGTTCACGACGTTCGAGCCTAGCCCCGCTCGCTGTGCGTCACGGCACGCCCGCCAGATGGGTGATGGCGGTGACGGGCAGCGTGCGCTCGACGTCGCTGCCGAGGTCACGGGCGCGCAGCCTGCCGTTGGCGACGCCGAGCGGCAGCAGCGAGAGCTCGCGCTCCTCGCCGCCGACCTCGATGCGCACCTGCACGCTCACGCGGTCGCGCGCCGCGACCTGCAGCCGCCGCTCGAGCCAGGCGCGCTCCTCGCCGCCGACGTCGAACCCCGAGCCGCGCAGGCGCTGCACGAGCGGCGTGGGCGGCGGCGCGAGCACGTCGGCCTCGTGCCGCACGGGCACCAGCAGCACGCCGTCGACGTCCTCCATCGCGGCGGGGTAGCGGCGGGCGCGAAGCGCGGCGAGCACCGTCGTGGGCTCGGCGCGCGTCACGAGCCTGCGCGGCGACTCCTCGCGCATGCGCAGCGGCGCGAGGCCGTGGTCGACGGCGAGCTCGGCGACGACGCCGGGCTCGCCCCGCACGGCCGTGCGATCGGGGCCGTCGGCGAGCGCGAGCACGCGCACCGAGCCGAAGCGGGCGGCGGCGTCGCGCACGAGGTACGCGACCGGCTGCGGCACGCCCGTGAGCGACAGCGCGCCGAGCAGCGCGAGGATGCCGGCCTCGTCCTCGCCGGCGGCGAGGCCGCGCGAGAGGGATGCGAGCGACATGCGGTACGTCGAGGCCGTGCCGCGCTGCTCGAGGTCGGCGACGAGTCGCAGTCGGGTCTCGAGTGCCGGCACGAGCGGACCCGGCACGACGATCGACAGGTCGGGCTGCACGTACGCCTTGTCGACCTCGCCGGGGACGAGGGCTGCGAGCCGCGCCGCGCCGTCGTCGCCCGCGAGCGTCGTCGTGCCGCCGTCGAGCAGCCCCAGCTGCGTCGCGCGGCGCCCGGCGACCCCGAGGCGCTCGAGCGTCGCGGCGGCCGCGAGGGGGAAGCGTGCCGCGGCGTCGCCCGCCTCGATCGCGACGGAGCGCTCGGCGACGTCGAGGGATGCGAGCCACGCGTCGCGCATGGCAGCCCAGCGCTGCGGCAGGGGAGCGTCGAGCCACGCGGCGGCGCCGGTCGCGGCGACGAGCGTCGCGTCGCGGGTCGCGAGCAGGCGGGCGCCGCGCGCGATCGCGATGGCGTCGAGCACGGCCTCGGGCTCCGCGCCGAGCGCCTCGGCGAGCCTGCGCGCATCCGACATCGCCACGGCCCCGCGCGCG
This sequence comes from Agrococcus jejuensis, assembly GCF_900099705.1. NCBI lineage: Bacteria > Bacillati > Actinomycetota > Actinomycetes > Micrococcales > Microbacteriaceae > Agrococcus > Agrococcus jejuensis. The sequence continues at coordinate 822,679 of NZ_LT629695.1, read as the reverse complement.
AGCACCTGCACGGGCTGCGTGGCCGCGCCGCGCACGACCTCGCCCACGAGCAGCGTCGTCGCGAACGCGCGCTCGGCCGCCCGGGCGTCGTCGGGCTCCGATGCGGGAGCGGCGTCGCGCACCGGCGCCGTCGCGGCGTGCCTGCGCACATCGTCGAACGCGACGCCCGCGACGCCGAGGCCCAGGGCGTCGAGCGCCGGCGTCGTCGCGCCCGTCGCGAGCCCGGCGAGCGCGTCCGCGTCGACCGTCTCGAGCGCCGCGGCGATCGACTCGGGCCGCAGCAGCTGCTCGGCGACGTCGAAGTACGTGGCCGCGTGCTGCGGCACGTGGCGTGCGCGCACGAGGTGGTCGAGGGCGTCGTCGGTCAGCGCCTGCAGCGCGCCCGCGAGCTCGACCGTGGTCGGCACGTCAGGCCCGTCCGCGTCCCTTGCGCACCGCGGAGAGCACGAGCAGCGCGATGACGCACAGGAGGCCGGCCGGCAGCGCGAACGTCGGCACGAGGAATGCGTAGGGCCACACGCCGTCGGCGAGCCACGGCCACGTGTCGCGGAGCCCGATCTGCACGAGCGTCAGCACGAAGCCGAGCAGCGCGACGCCCACGAGCACGGCCGCCGCCGTGGCCAGGATGCGCTCGATCACGCCGATCGGATCGGCGTGGTGCTCGCCTGCACGCGTGGTGGGCATCCGTCGAGACTATCAGCGGACGGTAGCCTGGACGCTGCACCACCCGCGCACCCCAAGGAGCATCGTGCCCACTGGCAAGGTCAAGTTCTTCGACGAGGACAAGGGCTTCGGCTTCATCGCCGGAGACGACGGCGTCGAGGTCTTCGTGCACGCCTCCGCCGTGCCCGACGGCGCGACGCTCAAGGGCGGCACGCGCGTCGAGTACGGCGTCGCCGAGGGCCAGCGCGGTGCGCAGGCCCTCTCGCTGCGCGTGCTCGAGGCGCCCCGCGTCTCGGCCGTGCGCCAGTCGCGCCGCTCGAGCGAGGACATGGCCGTGATCGTCGAGGACCTCGTGAAGCTGCTCGACGGCGTCGGCGAGGCCCTGCGCCACGGACGCCAGCCGAGCCCCGACCAGGCGCGCAAGGTGGCCACGGTGCTGCGTCGCGTCGCCGACGACCTGGAGGCGTGATGACGACCGTGCCGAGCGCCGAGGCGCTGCGACTGGCCGAGTCCGCCCTCGACGAGGTCGCACCTGCCGGTGCGGTCGGCGAGGTCGTCGACGCCATCGACGAGCAGGGCGTGCTCGCGCTGCGCTACCGCTCGCAGCTGGGCGGCTACCCCGACTGGCTGTGGACCGTGACCCTCGCCACCGATGACGAGGGCGCCCAGACGGTGCTCGAGGTCGCGCTGCTGCCCGGCGAGGGCTCGCTCGTCGCGCCCGAGTGGGTGCCGTGGGCCGACCGGCTCGCCGACTACCTCGCGGCCAAGGAGTCGGCTGCCGCCGACGACGAGGACGAGGACGGCGACGACGCGTCGGACGACGACGAGGACGACGACGACTCGGACGAGTCGGACGACGACCACGGCTTCGACGACTTCGACGAGGCCGACCTGGCGAGCGACGACGACGCCGACGACGGCCTCGACGTCGACGACCACGGCGACGCGTCGCACGACGACGCAGACGACGAGACGGCCGGACGCTGACGCATCCGACCGTCTCGGCCGAGCCGGGCTCGCGCCCGCGGCGCTGCCGCTAGAGGCGCTCGAGCACGTAGTCGAGGCTCGCGGCCAGCGCCTCGACGTCGCTGGGCTCGATGCCCGCGAACGTCGCGACGCGGATCTGGTTGCGGCCGAGCTTGCGGTACGGCTCGGTGTCGACGATGCCGTTCGCGCGCAGCGCCTTCGTGATGGCCGTCGCGTCGACGGCGTCGTCGAAGTCGATCGTGACGACGACCTGCGAGCGGTGCTCGGCGTCGGCCACGAACGGCTGCGCATCCGTGCGGGCCTCCGCCCACGCGTAGAGCGTGTCGGACGACGTGCGCGTGCGCGCGGCCATCGCGGGCAGCCCGCCCTGCTCGAGCATCCATCCGAGCTGCTCGTCGAGCAGCACGAGCGTCGCGATCGCCGGCGTGTTGAGCGTCTGCTGCAGGCGCGAGTTGTCGAGCGCCTGCTTGAGGCTCAGCGACTCGGGGATGTAGCGGTCGGATGCCGCGATCGCCTCGATGCGCTCGATCGCCGCGGGCGACACGAGCGCGAACCACAGTCCGCCGTCGGAGCCGAGGTTCTTCTGCGGCGCGAAGTAGTAGACGTCGGCGGCGCTCGCGTCGAAGTCGATGCCGCCGGCCGCGCTCGTCGCGTCGACGACCGTGAGGCCGTGCTCGGCACGCACGACGGGGTGCATGACGCCGGTCGAGGTCTCGTTGTGCGGGTAGGCGACGACGTCGACGCCGTCGACGGGCTCGAGCACGGGCCGCGAGCCTGCGGGGGCGCTCGCGACGCTCGGCGCCTCGAGCCACGGGGCACCGGTCGCCTTCGAGAACTTCGCGCCGAACTCGCCGAACGCGAGGTGGTGGGCGCGACGCTCGACGAGGCCGAAGGCCGCGGCGTCCCAGAACGTCGTCGAGCCGCCGTTGCCGAGGATGACCTCGTAGCCGTCGGGTGCCGAGAAGAGGTCGGCGAGGCGCGAGCGCACCGAGCCGACGAGGCCGCGCACGGGCGCCTGGCGGTGGCTCGTGCCCAGCAGGCGCGAGGCGGCGAGCGCCTCCACCTGGGCGGGACGCACCTTGGCGGGACCGCAGCCGAAGCGGCCGTCGGCGGGCAGGAGGGAGGCGGGGATGACGAGGTCGCTCACCGCGTCAGTCTACGAGCGCCTGTCGCGTCGCCCGCGTCCACCTTTGCTCACTAGGGTTGTGTCCATCCGCACGGGGAGAGGAGGTGTGCGCATGACCGATCTCGTCGACACGACGGAGATGTACCTGCGTACGATCCTCGACCTCGAGGAGGAGGGCTTCGTGCCCATGCGCGCCCGCATCTCCGAGCGCATCGGCCACTCGGGCCCCACGGTCTCGCAGACCGTCGCCCGCATGGAGCGCGACGGCCTCGTCGTCGTGGCCGAGGACCGCCACCTGCAGCTCACCGACGAGGGACGCGCGCTCGCGACCCGCGTGCTGCGCAAGCACCGCCTCGCCGAGCGCCTGCTCACCGACGTCATCGGCCTCGACTGGACGCTCGCGCACGACGAGGCCTGCCGCTGGGAGCACGTCATGAGCGAGCAGGTCGAGCGCAGGCTGCTCGACATCCTCGATCGCCCGACGGAGTCGCCGTACGGCACGCCCATCCCGGGCCTCGACGAGCTGGGCCTCGCCCGAGCCGACGGCTTCCTCGACGGCGTGCGCCGCGCGACGGAGGTCGAGGGCACGTTCGTCGTGCGCCGCCTCGGCGAGCCCATCCAGTTCGAGGTCGCGACGCTCGAGCAGCTGCGGGATGCGGGGCTCGTGCCCGGCGCGACGGTCGCGATCGCCGCGGCGGATCGCGGCCGCACGCTCACGGTCGAGGGCGGCGCCGAGGTCGCGCTGCCGACGGAGCTCGCGCAGCACGTCTACGTCGCTGCCGTCTGATCCGACCGCTCCCGCCGATTCGCCCGCGATCGCGGTCAGGTGGCGTTCGGGGGACGTCCAGGGTTCGCGTCGCACCTGAGGGTGACGGCGTGGAGAAGGTGACAATCGTGCAACGGTGTCGTACGCTCGCCGGAGCACGAAGCGCCCTCGCGCGCCCAACGAGCAGGAATCCTCACCGCATGCAGCACTCCACGACCAGCACCGAGATCGTCGCGCAGCCGACTCCGCGCACCACCATCGGTGCCCGTCGTTCGATGGCCAAGCGAGTCGGGGTCGCGGCGGTCGCCGTCGCCCTCTTCGGCACGGTCGCCCTGCCGGCAGCAGCGCTGCAGACCGCGCAGGCGCAGCCCGCGGTGCTCGATGGCTCGATCGCCGAGCTGCTCGCGCAGACGCAGCAGCAGGTCGAGGTGCAGCAGTCCCCGCTCGTCGACGCGATCGCCGAGAACGGCCTCGCCGCCACGACTCCGGAGGAGCTCGCGCAGGCCCAGGCAGAGGCCGCAGCCGCCGAGGCCGAGCGCCAGGAGGCCGCAGCAGCCGCTGCTGCTACCACCGCGACGGCCGCCGCCCCTGCGGCCGCGTCGTCGTCGTCGGTGCCCTCCGCGGCATCCGGCTCGATCGTCGGCATCGCCCAGTCGCAGCTCGGCGTGCCCTACGTCTGGGGCGGCGCGAGCCCGTCGGAGGGCTTCGACTGCTCCGGCTTCACGCAGTGGGTCTACGGCCAGGTCGGCGTCTACCTCCCGCACTCGGACCGCGGCCAGCTCGGCTACGGCACCCCGGTCGCCGTCTCGGCGATCCAGCCGGGAGACCTCGTCATCTGGAACGGCCACACCGCGATCTACGTCGGCAACGACTCGATCATCCACGCAGCCACCGCCGGCAAGCCCGTGAAGTACTCGAGCTTCTCGGCGATGGTCGCAGCCATGGGCACGCCGCAGGTGCGCCGCTTCTAAGACCACCGATCTGGACCGATGTGGCCGTTCGCTGGCCATCGTCGTAACGATTTGGTAACATTGGTCCGTCATGCTGCCGTACAGGCGCATGCCGTAGGACCCCAGGAGACTGATTCGTGACCCGAAGCAACGAGATCGCCCAGCCCGCCGGCAACCCCGACGAGACCCCCAAGGCGACCCGCACCTCTCGCGCCACCCTCATCCGTCGCATCGGCGTCGCCGGCGTCGCCGTCGCCCTCGTGACGCCGCTCGCGCTGCCCGCGTTCGCAGGCAACCAGGGCGAGACGCAGGAGCCCGGATTCGCGGCGACCGCAGCCAACTCGCAGTCCGTGACCGCGACGTCGACCGCAGGCTCGCCCGAGCAGGAGGCCGAGCGCGCCGAGCTCTACGCGACGACGCCCGCCGAGCTCCAGCAGCTGCAGGCCGACCTGCAGGCGCAGGCCGACGCCGAGGCCGAGGCCGCCGAGCAGGCAGCCGCCGAGGAGGCTGCAGCGTCGCAGTCCGGCACGTCGGCCGCCACGAGCACGGCCGTGTCGGTCGGTGCGGGCGGCAGCACGATCGCCAGCGCAGCGCTCGCGCAGATCGGCGAGATCCAGACCTGCACGCAGCTCGTCGCCGACGCGCTGGCAGCCGTGGGCATCCAGTACACGGGCATGGGCAACCTCTTCAACCTCGGCCCGACCATCCCGGGCTCGCAGGCGACGCCCGGCGACATCGTCTACTACTCGAACGGCGGCTTCGGCTCGGCCCACGTCGCCGTCTACATCGGCAACGGCCAGGCCGTGCACGGTGGCTGGAACGGCAACCAGACCGTCGTCTCCGGCGTGAACATCCCGGGCGCCTCGGCACCCGTGTTCATCGACGTCGGCTGACGCCAGACCTCCTCGACGACGCCCGCGACCTTCCGGTCGCGGGCGTCGTCGCGTTCGTGCCCCTTCGGTAGGCTGGAGGGGTCGCGCGCGATGCGCGGCTCCGCCTCTGTAGCTCAATGGAAGAGCAGCTCCGTCCTAAGGAGAGGGTTGGGGGTTCGAGTCCCTCCAGGGGCACCGATGGCGTTCGGGCCTGGTGGCCGCGGGTGCGCGAGGGCTACGGTGTCGCCGTGTCGACCCTCGCGGTGCCGCACCGCCTCCCCGTCTCGACGGTCGTCGTCGCCGTCGTGGGCGTCGTCGCCGTCGTCGCGCTGCTCGTCGCCCGCGCGGGCGGGGCGGATGGGTTCCCGACGCATCCCGTCGGCACCGTGGCGATCGCCGCGGCCGCGCTCGTGGTCGACGGGGCGCGGCGCTCTCTCGCAGCGATCGGCGACCGACGCTCGGCGGCGATCGCCGCAGCGCTGATCGTCGCGCTGCTGGCGATGCTCGGCACGGCGTGGCTGGCCGTCGCGCTCGTCGGCGTCGACCACCCGCTCGCCTCCCTCGCCGTCTCGCTCTGGAGCGTGACGTGGATCGCGCCGCTCGCGCTCGGGCAGGTGCTCGCGTCGTCGGCGATCCGCCGCGGCGGACGGGTGGCGCGCACGCACGTGCTGGTCGTCGCGACGAGCGCCGCCGCGATGCTCGCGGGCATCGTGCTGTGGATGCCGAGCGACCCGTTCGCGGGCGTCGCGCCCATCGCGCCGGATGCGTGGCCGGAGCGGTGGGCGGTCGTGGGCGACGTCGCCGCCTCGGCGGCGACGCTCGTGCTGCTCACGCTGCCCGTCACGCTCGTGCGCGCCGCGGCGCGGTCGCGATCCCGTGCACGCGTGCGGCTCGGCATCGCCGCCGCGGGCGCGAGCGCCGCGCCGATCGTCGTGGCCTTCTGCCTGCTGCTCGCCGTCGCCCGCGATCCGGGTGAGATCGACCCGACGGCCGGGTCCGTCGCGTTCCAGGTCGCGGTCGCGGCGGCGGGCGCGCTGCCGGCTGCGTGCGCCGCCGTGCTGGCGCGCGACGCCGAGCGACGCCTGGTGCTGCCGCTCGTGCGCGCGGTGGCCCTCGCGATCGCCGGACTCGTCGTGGCCGCCGTGGGCACGCTCGCCGTCGCAGCTACCTGGCCGCCGACCGTGGCCGCGCTCGTCACCGCCGCGCTCGCGCTCGGCGTGACGCTCGCGGCCTGGACGGGGGCTCGCAGGGCTGCGGAGGCGCTGCTCGACGACGGTCGAGTCGAGGAGCCCGTCGAGGCGCCGGCGCTCGACGCCGACGTGCGCATGCCCGAGCTCACGCCGCGCGAGCACGACGTGCTCGCGCTGCTCGCCGACGGCGCGAGCAACGCGGGCATCGCGGCGCAGCTCGTCGTGAGCGAGCGCACCGTCGACGCGCACATGCGGGCCATCTTCACGAAGCTCGGCCTCGAGGTCGACGCGGGCGTCAACCGGCGCGTGCAGGCGGCTCGGCGGTGGCTCGAGGGGCGCCCGACGCCGGGATAGGTGCCAGCACCGATGCCCGATGCAGGGCATCGGGGCGACCGTGGGGTCGACGTCGCCCGACGTCCCGACCCACGGAGGCCCTCGTGACCGCATCCACCTCGCCCACCCTCGACGTCGCAGCCCGACCGTCGGGCTCGCATCCCGCGACGCTCGCCGCGGTCGTCGTCTTCGCCCTGCTCGTCGTGGCGCTCGTCGCCCGCACGGCGTTCCTGCTCTGGGAGCCGCCGTTCGACGGCGCCGTGCACTACGACGCTGTCGCGCCGCTCGGCGATGCCTACTGGGGCATGAACCTGCTCGTGGGCGGGCCGTCGTTCGCCATCTCGTGGGTCGCGGTCGCGATCCTCGCCGCACGCCTCGCGCACGGTCGCAGCGCCCTCGTGACGATCGCGGCGTCGGTCGTCATCGGCGTCGGCGGCATCCTGTTCGCCCTCGTCGTGACGGCCGAGGTGCTGCCGTTCGCGCTCGCGGCGAACCCGGAAGTGCTGTCGGAGGCCGAGGGACGCGCGGCGTTCGACGTGCTCAACGCGCACCTCGACGTCGTCGCGCCCGGCATCGTCGGCTCGCAGGCGGCCGTGGCGGTCGGCATGCTCGTGCTGCTCGTCGTGAGCCTCGTGACGCGCGCACTGCCACGCTGGCTGGCGATCGCAGGGCTCGCGTACCTCGTCGTGTTCGCGGCCGTGCCGTTCGAGCTGCTGCCGCGCGCCGCGACGATCGCGAGCGACCTCGTGCAGACGTTGCTCGTGGCGAGCATCGGCTGGTGCGGGCTGCGCGCGACCGTCGCTCGGCGTTGAGTCGTCAGGAGGGGAAGGGGCGCTCTGCCCAGAAGCCGCCAGGCGCGAAGAGGCGGTCGATGCAGCGGTCGAGCAGCCCCGCCTCGTGCAGCACGTCGAGCAGCGTGTAGCGGCTGCGGATGCGCATGGCGCGCGTGTACGTGGCGCGGAAGCGCTCGGGCGCGAGCCCGATCTGCGACGGATGCGTCACGGCGCCGACCGTCGCGAGGATGCGCTCGACCTCGACGGCGGGCAGCAGCTGCGCGCGCAGCCGCTCGGCGATCGCCGGCCACTCGTCGCGCAGCGTCTCGAGCCGGCGGCGCAGGCCGCCGGGCGTCGGATGCTTCGCCTTCGACTGCGCGAGGGCCGCCGCGAGCAGCTCGGGCGAGAAGCCCTCCGCACGGATGCGGGGCTCGAGGTCGGGCCACTCGGGGAACGCGGCGACCGCCGCATCCACGTCGAGCGCGCCGAGGTCGTGCCGCAGCGCCTCCTCGTAGAGGGCCGTGAGCATGATCGTGCCGAGGCCCACCTTGAGGCCGTGGCTGAGCGGCGGGTCGTCGTGCACGCCGAGGCCCTCCATCTCCCACAGGTGCGAGCACTGGTGACCCGCACCCGACGCGGGGCGCGACGATGCGTGCGCCTGCATCGCGAGGCCCGACAGCACGAGGCCGTCGGCGAGCCCGACCGTGGCCTCGACCACGCCGTCGCGGATGCCCTCGGGATCGGCGAGCGCGTCGCGCAGCGGCTCCTGCACGAGCGTCCACACGTCCTCGTCGAGCTGCTCGACGCCGAGTGCGTCGGCGAGGATCCAGTCGGCGCCGCCCGGCAGCTTCTCGACGAGGTCGCCGACGCCCGAGGCGACCATGCGGCCCGGTGCGGCAGCGAGGATGCGGTGGTCGGCCACGACCGCGATGGGCGCGGGGCACGAGAGGGTCTGCTTGTAGCCGTCCTTCGCGATCGACGCGCCGAACGCGGCGTAGCCATCCATCGACGGCGCCGTCGCGACGCACACGTACGGCCGGTCGAGCTCGCTCGAGGCGCGCTTCGCCACGTCGTTCAGCGTGCCGGCGCCGACCACGACCACGATGGCGTCGAGCCGCGCGAGGTGATCGCGCAGCCGCTCGACGTTCTCGTAGCCCGCGTACGGGGGCGGGGTGCCGTCGAACACGAACGGCTCGGCGAGCGCCACGCCCGCGTCGCGCAGCGCCGCAGTCGTCGCCTCGCCGGCGACGGCCCACGTCGTCTCGTCGGCGACCACGATGGCCGTGCGGCCGGGCAGCAGCTCGGCGACGAGGGGGCCGACGCGCGCCAGCACGTCGGCCCCGACGACGATCGCCCGGGTGTCGGAGGCGCGCGCCACGGCACGCTCGATGAGGGTGGTCACGGTGTGCTCCTCCGCCCGATCAGGCGATGTGGTCCTGCATGTCGTGGATGCGCTCGCGCAGCCGCGGATACGTGTCGATGTACGCGTCGACGAAGTAGCGGTACTCCTCGTGCCGCTGGGCGTCGGGCTCGATCGTCTCGGTCTCCGTCACCATCGCCCGCGCCGCCTCCGGCACCGAGTCGAACAGGCCAGCGCCGGTCGCGGCGAGGATCGCCGAGCCCAGCACCACGGCGTCGCCCACCTCGGTGAGCGTGATCGGCACGCCCGTGACGTCCGCGTGCATCTGCATCCACTCGGGACTGTTCGTCGCCCCGCCGCACGCGACGATCTTCTGCACGTCGATGCCCGCATCCCGCATCGCCCGCAGGTTGTGCTCGGTGCCGTAGCAGACCGACTCCTGGATGGCGTGGTAGATGTGCTCGGGCCCGTGGCGCAGGCTGAGCCCCCACAGGATGCCGCGGGCCTGGCCGTCGGTGTACGGCGTGCGGTTGCCCTGGAAGTACTCGTTGACGACGAGGCCCTCGGAGCCCGGAGGCAGGTGCCGCGACTGCTGGTTGAGCACGTCGTACGCGTTGAGGCCCGTGCGCTCGGCGGCCTGCACGACGTCGCGGGCGAAGTTGTCCTTGAACCACTTCAGCACCGAGCCCGTCGACACCTGGCCGCCCTCGACGGTGTACTGGCCGGGGATGACGCCGTCGGTGTAGCCGCCGAAGAAGCCCTTGCCGCTCACGGCCTCGGCGCTCTGGCCCGTGAGCACGTGGCTCGAGCCCGTGATGAGCGCGAACGTGCCGGGCTCGACGACGCCGAGGCCGATCTGCCCCGCCCACGCGTCGACGCAGCCCTGCGCGACGGGCGTGCCCGGCTTGAGGCCCAGCGCGCGCGCCGCCTTCTGCGAGAGGCCGCCGACGGGCACGCCGAGGTCGACGACGTTCGTGGGGATCTTGTCGAAGACGTCGCCGGCGCCGACGTGCTCGTAGAAGTCCGTCGGCCAGCCGCCCTCGTCGCGGTTGTAGTACATGCGGTGCGCGGCCGAGTTGATGTTGAGCGTCCACTCGCCCGTGAGGCGCTTCGTGAGCCAGTCGGCGGCGTCGACGAGGTAGTCGGCGTCGCGGTACACGTCGGGCTGGTGCTCCTTGAGCCACGCCGCCTTGAACGGGTACCACTCGGGGCTCGCGGGCGCGGCGCCGTCGCCGTTGTAGCGCAGCGCGACCGAGGTCGAGGTCGACGCGCGCTTCGCCTGCTCGACGGCGCGCACGTCCATCCACATGATCGCCGGCGCGAGGTGGCGGCCGTCGTCCTTGAGCGCGACGACGGTCATCGACGTCGCGTCGTACGAGATGCCCTCGATGGCGTGGGCCGGGATGCCCGACTGCTGCAGCACGCGCGCGGTCGAGGCCTCGAGCGCATCCCACCAGTCCTCGGGGCTCTGCTCGGCCCAGCCGGACCGCTCATGCGTGGTGGCGTAGGGCGTCGCGGCGAACGTGACGACGCTGCCTGCGACGTCGACGATCGACACGCGACAGCTCTCGGTGCCGAAGTCGATGCCCAGGACGTAGGGCCCCTGCGGTGGACGGGTTGCGGACATTGGTCGCTCCTTCTTCATCGAATTGCGAGTCCTGCGTGGTGGCCGCTGCGCCGGCCAGGGGTGATTCAGAGGGTAGGCATGACCGCGATCTTGATGCCATCCCCCGAGGCGGATGCCTCGATCGCCTCGACCGCCTGCTCGAGGGGGAAGCGGTGCGTCACGAGCCTCGCGACGTCGATCGCGCCGTCGGCGATGAGCTGCACGGCGTCGCGGTAGTCGCTGCGGCGCGAGTTCGCCGCGCCCGTCACGGTGAGCTCGCGGTAGTGGATGAGGTTCGGGTCGATCTCGGCCGTCGCGCCCGACGGGAAGCCCGCGAACGCGTTGACGCGGCCGCCGAGCCGCACGATGCCGAGCGCGTCGGCGAGCAGCCTGGGCATGCCGATGCACACGACCGCGACGTCGGCGCCGAGGCCGCCCGTCGCATCCCGCACGTGCTCGCCGAGGTCGGTCGCGGTGGGGTCGACCGTCGTGGCGCCGAACGACTCGGCGACGGCGCGGCGCGGGGCGGAGGGGTCGGAGACGATCACCCGACGGGCACCGGCGCGCAGCGCGAGCTGCGTGTGGATGAGGCCGATGGGCCCGGCGCCGAGGATCACGACGGTGTCGCCCAGCTCGACCCGGTACGTGCGGTGCGCCGAGAGGCAGCACGACAGCGGCTCGGCGAGCGACAGGTGCTCGACCGGCACCTCCCTCGGCGCCTTCACGACGTTGCCGCGCGCGACGGCGTGGGCGGGCACGACCATGCGCTCGGCGAGGCCGCCGTCGATGCGGTAGCCCACGATCGAGGCGTTGGGGCAGACCTGCTCCATGCCGCGCGTGCACGCGTGGCACGTGCCGCACGTCACGACGGGGGCGAGGCCCACGAGGTCGCCGACGGCGAAGCCCTCGACGCCGTCGCCGACCTCGGCGATGCGCCCCGCGACCTCGTGGCCCAGCACGACTCCCCGATCGATGCCCGCGGTCTTCTCGCCGCGGATGATGCGCACGTCGGTGCCGCACACCGTGTTGGCGCCGACGTCGAGCAGCAGCTCGCCGGCGCCGGCGGTCGGCGTCGGCACCTCCTCGACGCGCACCTCGCCGGGGCCGGCGAAGACGAGCGCCCTCATCGCACGCGTCCGTGCGTCACGGCCGACAGGCGCTGCGTCGTGCCCACGACGTCGTCGGCCATCCAGATGTTGCGGCCGAAGATGAGGCCGCTCGCGCCGCCGTCGATCGCCCCCTGGGCGGCCGTGATCACGGCGTCGTCGTCGCCGCGGGCGCCTCCGAGCGTGAGCACGGGGATGTCGCCGACGGTCTCGACGATGCCGCGCTGCACCTCGGGGTCGCCGACGTACTCGGTCTTGATCGCGTGGGCGCCGATCTCGGCGGCGATGCGCGACACGGTCGCGAGCCGCTCGGGATCCTTGCGGTCCTCGTTGCGCAGGCCCCACAGCGTCGTCTCGACGATGAGGGGGATGCCGGCGCGGCTCGCCTGCTGCGCCGCGCGTGCGACAGCGGCGACGTTGTCGGCGAACATGCCGCCGTCGGTCGGGCGGGCGATGAGGTACATCACGATGGCGTCGGCGCCGAGCGCGACGGCCTCGGCGGGGTCGACGAGCACGCGGTACCGCTCGCCGAGCTCGTGCTTGTCTGGCTCGTCGAGCAGCGTCCAGTCGGCGCGCAGCACGACGCTCGGGGCGCCGCGGCGGGCGAAGAGGTCGGCGTGCTGGGCGAGCATGCCGGGCGTGAGCAGCACGCCCTCCGGGCCACCGGCGACGATCTGCTCGAGCGTGCGCCTCGGGGAGCCGGAGCGGGCACCGAGCGGGAACGACTGGCCGTGGTCGTACGCCGTGATGAGCGAGCGGCCGCTCTCGTCGTCGAACAGGCGGGCCAGTCGGATGTCGGTGCCGTGCACGGCGGTCCTCTCGCGTCGGACCACTCCGCACGGGTCGCGCGTCGGCGTGTTCGGCACGTCGACGTGGCCATGGGGGAGTGGTTCTGGTAACAACTCTTGGTGTGAATCATCCCCATCCCGATCACACGATGTCAACCGAGTCGACGAGATCGTCGCCCGATGCGTCGCTCGTGCCCCCGCGCATCCCGCTCGCCGACGGTGGCTGGCTCTCGGGCATCGCGCTCGGCACCTGGAAGCTCGACCACGACGCCGCCCGCGCGGCCGTCGCCGAGTCGATCCGCGCCGGCTACCGGCAGATCGACACCGCCGCGAGGTACCACAACGAGCTCGGCGTGGGGCAGGGCATCCGGGATGCGGGGCTCGCGCCCGGCGAGGTGCAGGTGACGACGAAGGTGCGCGGCGGCGACCAGGGCCACGACGAGACGCTGCGCGCCGTCGAGTCGTCGCGCCGCATCCTCGGGGTCGACGCCATCGACCTGTGCCTCGTGCACTGGCCGCTGCCGCGCCTCGACCGGTACGTCGACACGTGGCGCGCGCTCGTGCGGCTGCAGGCCGACGGCGTCGTGCGGTCGATCGGCGTCTCGAACTTCTCGCTCGAGCAGGTCGATCGGCTCGTCGCCGAGACGGGCGTCGCGCCCGTCGTCGACCAGGTCGAGCTGCACCCGCGGCTGCCGCAGGAGGCGCTGCGCGCCGGGCTCGCCGAGCGCGGCATCGTCGCGCAGGCGTGGGGGCCGCTCGGTCGCGGCAAGGGGCTGCTCGACGCCGAGCCCATCGTCGCCGCAGCCCGCGCGCACGGCGTGACGCCCGCGCAGGTCGCGCTGCGCTGGCTCGTCGAGGTCGGCGCCCCGCCCGTGCCGAAGTCGGGCGACGCCGCACGCCGACGCCAGAACCTCGACGTCTTCGCGTTCGCGCTCACGCCCGCCGAGCGCGCATCCATCGCGACGCTGGCGACGGGCGAGCGCGCCGGCAAGGACCCGTCGATCGACGAGGAGTTCTGAGTCGAGGGTCTCGGCCCGATGTGACCTCGCATCGGGCCGAGATCCTCAACTCGGGGCGGTGATGACGCGCACGCCCGCGTCGCGGAACGGCGCGAGGTGCTCGGGACGCGTCGCCTCGTCGGTGACCAGGACGTCCCAGCCCGACACCGGGCCGATGACGTGCAGGGCGTGCCTGCCGAACTTCGAGTGGTCGGCGAGCAGCACGCGCAGCTGCGCCGACGCGAGCATCGCCCGCTTCACCTCGGCGACCTCCTCGTACGGGTGGTAGGCCGTGTCGCCGCGGATGGCCGTGACCGACATGAACGACACGTCGGCGTGCAGCGCGCGGATCGCGGCGGTCGTCGCCGGCCCGTAGAACGACTCCGTCGCGCGCCGGTACGAGCCGCCGGCGACGAAGAGCTCGAGCGCGGGATGCGCCTCGACCTCGCGCGCCGTCACCTGCGAGTGCGTCGCGATCGTGAGCGGCACGCGGTCGGCGACGGCGCGCAGCAGCGCGAGGCCCGAGGAGGAGTCGTCGAGCAGCAGCGACATGCCCGGCCGCACGAGCTCGCGCGCCGCCTGCGCGATCGCGGCCTTCGCTTCCACCTGCTGCGTGAGTCGGAAGCGCGCGGTCGTCTCGTTGAGCGACGACGCCGCCGCCACGACGATGCCCTTCGACCGCACGACGACGCCCTGCCGCTCGAGCTCGGCGACGTCGCGGTACGCGGTCATGGTCGAGACGCCGAAGCGCTCGACGATGGCGTCGACCGGCAGCGAGCCCGCCTCGAGCACGGCCTCGGCGAGCTGGTGCAGCCGCTCGCTGCGGGCGGCGCCGCGCGGTGCGGTGCCGGCGTCGCCTGGCTCGTCGGTGCTCACGAGGGTGGAGCCTAGCGACCCGTCGCCGCCGGGCCGCGCCGGGTAGCCTGGATGCCGTCGCCGAGCCAGGCGGCCACGGCCGCCGTCGCGCTGGCCGGCACCCGACCGCGAGGACTGCATGACCGTCATCGAGCCCGCCCCGGCCCGCCCCGACGACGCCGAGGCGTGGGACGCCGAGGTGCTCGCAGCGCAGGCCCGCGCGCACTACATGCAGTCGTCCGCGTGGGCGCGCACGCGTGCCGGATCCCCGTGGACGGCGCTGCGCGACCGGATCCCGGTCGACGGCACCGACTACCCCGTGCAGCTGTTCGCGCGGAAGGCGCCGCTCGCCGGCACGATCTACCACGCGGCGCGCATCGCCGGCGTGACGCCAGCGCACGTCGCCGCGCTCACCGAGCGCGCCCGCTCGTACCCGAAGGGCGTGTTCGCCGTGAAGGCCGAGGTCTTCCAGGAGTACGACCAGACGCTCGTCGACGCGTTCGAGGCGGCGGGCTGGGTGCGCACGGTGTCGAGCCAGTACGAGCACGCCGTCATGGTCGACCTGTCGGGATCGCTCGACGAGGTGTCGGCGCGCTTCAAGAAGCGCGCCCGCAACTCGTACCGCTCGGCGGCGAAGCAGGGCGTGACGATCGACGAGGTGCCGATGACGCCCGAGTCGATCGCGCGCATGCACGTGCTCATCGACGAGGTGCGCGAGCGCACGGGCGGCTACTTCCGGCCGCACTCCTACTTCCAGCGCATCTGGGACGTCTACGACGCCGAGGGCCAGGGCCGCTTCTTCTATGCGATGCACGAGGGCGAGTCGGTGGCGAGCGCCTTCGTCATCCGCTTCGGCGACACCGCCTGGTACAAGGATGCGGGCTCGCAGCGCGAGAACCCGAAGCTGTTCGCGCCCTACGCGATGCAGTGGGCGATCATGCAGCGCCTGCACGAGGAGGGCGTCACGGGCTACGAGCTCGCGAACATCCCCGACCCGGCGTCGTGGGAGGACAGCGACATCCGCGGCCTCTACGTGTTCAAGACCGCGTGGGCGCCCGAGCCCGTGCGGTACATGCCGTCGTTCGAGCTGCCGCTGAACGGCCGCTACGCGCTCTGGCAGCGCGCCGGCCGCTACCTGCGCGCGCTCTACACGCGCCGCACGAAGGACGCCTGGTACTGATGCGCATCGGGCTCGGCCTCGCGGCCCTCGGCCGGCCGGGCTACATCACGCGCGGCCACGACGTCGACCTGCCCGACCGCACGGTCGATGGCATGCGGGCGCGCACGCACGCGATGCTCGACGCGGCGTGGGATGCGGGCGTGCGGTTCGTCGACGCCGCGCGCGGCTACGGGCTCGCCGAGCGCTTCCTGGGGGAGTGGCTCGCCGCGCATCCCGGTCGCCGCGAGCAGCTGACGATCGAGTCGAAGTGGGGCTACGCGTACACGGCGGGCTGGCGCATCGACGCCGACGAGCACGAGCGCAAGGACCACTCGCTCGCGATGCTCGAGCAGCAGTGGGATGAGACGTGCGAGGCGCTCGGCACCGTGCCCGACGCGTACCTCGTGCACTCCGTGACGCCCGACAGCCCCGTGCTGGGCGACGGCGCCGTGCTCGCCAGGCTGCGACAGCTGTCGGATGCGGGCGTGCGCGTGGGCCTGTCCACGTCGGGACCGCGGCAGGCGGAGGTGCTGCTGCACGCGCTCGAGGTCGCGCCGTTCGCCGCGGTGCAGGCGACGTGGAACGTGCTCGAGCGCTCGGCGGGCGACGCGCTCGTGCGGGCTGCGGACGCCGGATGGCTCGTGGTCGTGAAGGAGGCGCTCGCGAACGGCGCCGTGCTCGACGCGCTGCCGGGGCCGCACGCGGATGCCGACGCGATCGCGGCGGCGCTCGCGGTCGACGAGCGGGCGGTCGTGCTCTCGGGCGCCGTCACCGTCGAGCAGCTCGCGGCCAACCTGCGCGCCGTCGACGTCGACGGCGCTGCCGTCGCACGCGGCACGACGGCGCTCGTGCAGACCCCGGACGCCTACTGGGGCGCTCGCGGAGCCCGCTCCTGGCGCTGAGTCGCGTCGCTCGCGCGTCGACGGAAACCCGGAACACCCCGCCCGCCTCCCCGGATCGGCGCGCATCCGCTCGTATCGTGAGGCTGTGCGGCGAGAGAACGACAGCGCGGGCGGACCCGGCGACGACGCCGGCGCGCGCGCAGCGGACGCCGAGCAGCCCTTCTGGACGATGGAGCACGAGGGCGTGACGCCCGATGCTCCCGAGCCGTCGGTCGACGGCGACGCGCCCGTCGCGGCGCCGCAGCATGCCGGGCACGAGCTCATGGGCGCGTCGGCGCCCGCGCCGTCGACGCCGTCACCGTCCGCGCCTGCGCCCTCTGCGCCCGAGACGCCCGCAGATGCCGACGAGCCCGCCGAGACGCCCGCCGCCGAGGCATCCGCCGAGCCCGCACCCGAGCACGTCGCGCCGCCCGCCCCGCCGGCCGCATCCACCGAGGCGGGCACGCGTCGTCGCGACTGGCAGTCGTGGCGCCTCGAGGTCGAGCGCATCGGCGGCCGCTCGCCGCTCGCGTCGTTCGTCGACACGACGGCGACGCGCATCGAGCTGTCGACGACGCATCCCGGCGGCCTCGCGCAGTTCATCACCGGACGTCCGACGGCGCTCTCGAGCCTCATCCGCGACGACCTCGCGCTGCGCGCTGCGCGCAACGCCGCCGCGGCGATCGCGTCGAAGGGCATCGACCTCGCCGCGGCGCGCTCGATCGACGCCGTGCACCTCGGCATCGGCATCGCGCGCTTCCCGCACGAGCACGGCGAGATCCACGGCCCCGTGCTGCTGCGCCCCCTCGTGGTGCGTCGCCGCGGCCGCGACTTCGAGCTGCAGCTGCAGGGCCGCCCCTTCCTGAACCCGCGGCTCGCGCACGTGCTGCGCACCGTGCACGGCGTCGAGCTCGACGAGCTCGCGCTCGTGTCGCTCGCCGATCACGAGGGCACGTTCACGCCCAACCCCGTGCTCGACCGCATCCGCCTCGCCGCCGCGCACGTGCCCGGCTTCCAGGTGCTGCCGCGGCTCGTCGTGTCGACGTTCGCGGAGGTCGGACCCGCGATGGCCGCCGACCTGCGCCCCGTGCCGCACACGGTGCTCGACGCCGTCGCCGGCGACGAGGCCGCCCGCTGGCGCCTGCGCGAGGGCCGCTCGGCCGTGTCGCAGCTGCCGCTCGACGAGCGCTCGCCGCAGGCCGACCGCCTCGTGCTCGACGCCGACGCCGAGCAGGATGCCGTCGTCGGCGAGATCGTGGCGGGCAACTCGATCGTCGTCGAGGCGCTGCCCGGCACGGGCGTGACGCAGACCGTCGTGAACGCGATCGGCGCGCTCGTCGACGACGACCGCCGCGTGCTCGTGGTGAGCCCGCGCCGCGCGACGACGCAGGGCATCGTCGACCGCCTCGCCGCGACGGGCCTGCCGGGCCTCGCCGTGCGACCGCAGACGCTGCGCCGCGACCTCATCGCGGCCATCACGCGCTCCGAGCAGGCGCAGAAGCCCGACACGGGCGAGATCGACGACGCCCTCGAGCGCCTCCGCAAGGTGCTGCTCGACTACCGTCGCGCGCTGCGCCGCGTCGACGACGTGCTCGGCGTCTCGGTGCTCGACTGCCTCAAGGAGCTCTCGCGCCTCGCAATGCTGCCGACGCCGCCGCAGACGCAGGCGCGCCTGTCGGCCGACACGGTCGCCGCGCTCGCGCAGGACCGTCCGCGCACCGCTGCGACCATGGTGCAGGCCGCGTCGCTCGGCCAGTTCCGCTTCGGCCCCGAGGACACGCCCTGGTACGGCGCGAACTTCACGAACGACGGCGACGCCGCCACCGCGCGCGCCGACGCCGAGCGCCTCTCGTCGGGTGGCCTCGACGACGTCGTCGCCGAGGGCCGCACGGTGCTGGGCGGCACGAAGCTGCGCCCCTTCGCCTCCATCGCCGAGCTCGGCGCGCAGCTGCGCCTGCTCGCCGACATCCGCGACACCCTCGACCGCTTCGTGCCGTCGGTCTTCGACCGGCCGCTCGGCGAGCTCATCACCGCCACGGGTCCGCGCCGCGAGGCGAACGCGGCGCTCGGCGGCATGCAGCGCCGACGCCTCAAGAAGCACGCGCTCGAGTACGTGCGCGCCGGCGCCGTCATCCCCGACCTCCACGCTGCCCTCGAGGGCGTGCAGCGGCAGCGCAAGCAGTGGACCCGCTGGGCGCCCGACGGCGCCGTGCCGAGCGTGCCGACGGGCCTCGGCGCCCTCGAGGCGCTGCACCGGGATGCGCTGACGGCGCTCGAGCGCATCGACGCCGCCCTCGTGGGCACCGACGCGCCGAGCCTCGTCGACCTGCCGCTCGACGCGCTGCAGCAGCGCCTCGACGAGCTCGCCGCGCCGTCGGAGGCGCTCGACAGCATCCAGGAGCGCGCGGTGCTCATGTCGACGCTCGCCGAGCTCGAGCTCGAGCCGCTCGTCGCCGACCTCGCGACGCGGCACGTGGAGCACGACGAGGTCGCGCACGAGCTCGACCTCGCGTGGTGGCAGTCGGCCCTCGAGCAGCTGCTGCAGCGCGAGCGTGCGCTGCTGCGCGGCAACACGACGGTGCTCGAGCGCCTCGAGTCCGACTTCGCGCTCGTCGACGAGGCGCACGTCGACGCCGCATCCGCCCGCCTCGCGTGGCAGCTCGCGCAGTCGTGGCGCCTCGCGATCGCCGACCACGCCGACGAGGCCGAGGCGCTGCGCTCGCTGCTGCGCTCCGGCGGTCTCGACCCCGCGACGCTGCAGGGCCGCGCGCCGCACGTGTCGCGTGCGATCGCGCCCGTGTGGGTCGCGAGCCCGTACGACGTGCACCGCGTCGCCCGCTCGATCCCGTTCGACGTCGTCATCGTGCTCGACGCGGGAGCCGTGACGCTCGCCGAGGCCGTCAGCGCCCTCACGCGTGCGCCGCAGGTCGTCGCGATCGGCGACCCCGCCACGCAGATCCCGTCGCCGTTCGACGTCGGCATCTCGGCGCTCGGCGTGCGCCCCTCGTACGAGCTCGGCAGCCCCGACGAGCTGCACGGCGAATCCGCGCTCGCGCGCCTCGCGGAGGTGCTGCCGGTGCACCGCCTCGCCCGCACGTACCGCACCGGCGGCGCCGACCTCATCGAGACCGTCTCGCGCCGCTTCTACGACGGCGGCATCGAGACGCTGCCGTGGGCGGGCACGTTCCTCGGCCACGCATCCCTCACGGTGTCGACGGTGCAGGATGCGTTCGGCCTGCCCGACCAGCAGTCGGCGCTCGTCGAGAGCCCGGACGCCGAGGTCGAGCGCGTCATCGCGCTCGTGACGCACCACGCCCGGTCGCGTCCGCACGAGTCGCTCATGGTCGTCACCGGCAACGAGCGCCACGAGGTGCGCGTGCAGCAGGCCGTCGTGCAGGCGCTGGGCCAGCCCGGGCCGTTCACCGACTTCGTCGTCGCCGAGGGCGACGAGCCGTTCGTCGTCGCCGACGTCGCGCACGCCAACGCGCTGAGCCGCGACCGCGTCATCTTCTCGATCGG
This sequence comes from Agrococcus jejuensis, assembly GCF_900099705.1. Lineage (NCBI taxonomy): Bacteria > Bacillati > Actinomycetota > Actinomycetes > Micrococcales > Microbacteriaceae > Agrococcus > Agrococcus jejuensis. The sequence continues at coordinate 802,747 of NZ_LT629695.1, read as the reverse complement.
CTACGCCCGCACCCGCTACGGGCGCGCGCTCGACCTCGGTCGCCTCGCCGACCCGGGCGGCGACCGCATGCTCGCCGTCGCCATGACGCGTGCACGCAAGGCCATGACGCTCGTGTCGGGCTTCCAGGCATCCGACCTCGACGGGCAGCAGCTCGAGCACGGTGCCGCCGTGCTGCGCGACGTGCTGCTCGAGGCCGAGCGCCCCGCGCGGCCGCGCTCGACGACCGGCGGCGACCCGCTGCTCGTCGACCTCGCGCGTCGCCTCGAGGCGCGCGGCCTGCGCACGGCCGTCGACCACGCCGGGCTGCCGCTCGTCGTCGCCAACGGCGGCGTCTGCGCGGCGATCGAGACCGACCACGACGACGACCGGCCGCTGCGCGAGAGCCTGCGCGTGCGTCCCGAGCACCTGCGCCGCCTCGGCTGGCACACGATGCGCGTGCACGCGTTCGAGCTCTTCACCGACCCCGAGGCCGTCGCGACCCGCATCGCGACGCTCGTCGGCGCCGACGGCGACGAGTGACCGAACCGAAGGATGGCGCGGCCGACGAGCCGCGCGTGCGCGACGACGGCCTCGTCGACGGCTCGGCCTCCGAGCCGCTCGTCGTGCGTCGGCGCGGCCGACGCGTGTCGACCGACCCGGTGGAGGGCACGACGGCCGAGCCCGCGCCCGAGCCGCGGCAGACGACCGAGAACGACGACCGCCTGCGCGGCGACAAGCCCCCGCACTGGGGCTGAGCGCCCTCGGCGAACGCCCGCTCGGCGCGCGACGGATGCGGTCTAGGCTGCGATCGTGCGACGCTTCGGCACCCTCTCCTTCGGCCACTACGGACCCCTCGGCGGCGGCCGCGAGCTGACCGCGCAGGACAACCTGCTGCAGGCCATCGACCTCGCCGTCGGCATGGACGAGCTCGGCGTCGACGTCACGGCGCTGCGCGTGCACCACTTCGCCCGCCAGCACGCGGCACCCATGCCGCTGCTCACGGCGATGGCGGCGCGCACGAAGCGCATCCACGTCGGCACCGGCGTCATCGACATGCGGTACGAGAACCCGCTGTACCTCGCCGAGGAGGCCGCGGCGCTCGACCTCATCGCCGACGGCAGGCTCATGCTCGGCATCTCGCGCGGCAGCCCCGAGACCGTCGTGCGCGGCTACGAGCACTTCGGCTACCACGGCGACGACGAGCGCGGCGCCGACCTGGCCGCTCGCAACCTCGACCTCTTCCTGCGCGCGATCGAGGGGGAGGGGATCGCCGAGCGCGACCCGAACAGCCCGTTCGGCGGCGGTCGCGGCATGCAGCGCATCGAGCCGCACTCGCCCACGCTGCGCGGCAACGTGTGGTGGGGTGCCGGCTCGACCGAGACCGCCATCCGCACGGGACAGCAGGGGATGCACCTCATGTCGTCGACGCTGCTCACCGAGGACCGCGGGATGCCGTTCGGCGACCTGCAGGCCGAGCAGCTCGCCGCCTACCGCGCCGCGTGGACCGCTGCGGGCCACGCGGGCACGCCGCAGACGTCGGTGTCGCGCAGCGTCTTCCCCATCACGTCGCAGCAGGATGCGCTGCTGTTCGGCGGCGCCGCGGGGCGCGACCAGGTGGGCGTCATCGACGGCTTCCGCTCGACGTTCGGCCGCACGTACGCGGCCGAGCCCGACGTGCTGATCGAGCAGCTGCGCGCCGACCGCGCCGTCATGGAGTCGGACACGCTGCTGCTCACGATCCCGTCGCAGCTCGGCGTCGAGCTCAACCTGCGCATCGTCGAGTCGTTCGCGACCCACGTGGCGCCGGCGCTGGGGTGGCACGCGGACTGACGCCGGCCGCTCCGTCCGGATGCGACGCTGAGCGGCGCGCCGAGGGAAGATCGCCCTCGGGGCGCCGCTCAGCGTCACGCCGTGCCGCGGACGGCGCGTCCCTCACAGCACGGCAGATGGCGAAGACATCCCCGGTCGCCCGTCGACTCGTCTCGGCCGGCCGCCGCGCACGCCACCATCGCCTGCGTGATCGACCCGATGGTGCAGCGGATGGGCGTGGTCTCGGCCGCGCAGCTCGAGGCCGAGGGGTGGCGGCGCAACGACCGCCGACGAGCCCTGGCAGCTGGCCAGCTCACGCTCGTGCGTGCGGGCTGGTACGCACGTCAGGATGCCGACGTCGACGTCGTTGCTGCCGTGCGAGCCCACGGCTGTCTGTCGTGCGCGAGCGCCCTCGCGCGCCATGGAGCATGGATCCCGGAGCGCTTGCGGGGCGTGCACGTGCGCATGACTCGTGTCGCCGACAGGCGCGCGGCCGGATGCGCCCCCTACGGCCCCGTTCCCTCCATTCGATCGGCGATCGACGACGTCGAGACCGCGTTCCGGTGCCTGCTGCGCTGCGCGGAGGACGAGGACCTCGTCGTCGTCGCGGACTCGTTGCTGCACCTGCGGCTCACCACGCAGCACGAGCTGGAGGGGTGGAGCACGTCGGCACCTCGCCGGCTGCGCCGCGCGCTCGCAAGGATCGATCGCGCGGAGTCGGGGCTCGAGACGATCGTGCGCGTGCGGCTGCGCGCCAAGGGTGTCTCGGTGCGCACGCAGGTGCAGATCGGCCGTCACCGCGTCGACCTGCTGGTCGGCGACCGCTTGATCGTCGAGTGCGACGGCGGGGAGCATCACGCAGGCTGGGCCGCCCAGACCGCCGACCGTGCGCGGGATCGCGAGCTCTCGCTCGCCGGCTACGTCGTGGTGCGCCTCACCTACGGCCAGATCGTGCACGACTGGGAGGCGGTGGAAGCCGACCTCATGGCGTTCGTCCGCGCCGATCGGCACCGTCGTCGTGGCACGACGTGACGCTGAGCGGTACGCCGAGGGAAGATCGCCCTCGACGCTCCGCTCAGCGTCACTTCCTGCCGGTCGCACGGCGAAGGCCCGCGCACCGAGGTGCGCGGGCCTTCGTACGCGGACTACTGCTGGGTCGTCGCCGGGGGCGTCGCCTGCGCCTGCTGGCGCAGGAGCTCGCGGATGTCCTGCAGCACGTCGACGTCGGTCTCCTTCGCGGCCTCCTCGGTCGTGCCGCGGCGCTTCGCCTGACGCTCCTTGAACTTGGCCATCGGGAAGATGAGCGCGAAGTACACGACCGCCGCGATGAGCAGGAAGTTGATGACGGCCGCGATGACCGCGCCCGTGCCGATCTGCAGGTTGTCGGTGATGTTCCAGGTCGCCTCGGCGATGTCGGAGGTGTCGAACAGCGCCGCGATGATGGGCGTGAAGATGCTGTTCACCAGCGCGTTGACGATCGCGGTGAACGCGGTGCCGATGATGACGGCCGTCGCCAGCTCGATCACGTTGCCGCGGAGGATGAACTCCTTGAATCCCTGCATGGCCTGCTCCATTCGTAGGGGGTGCGCCCGGCGGACGCGTCTGGTCAGCTCGACGACGAGGATACGGAGGATCCGCCGGACGACGACGAGGATCCTTCCGACTTCGACGACGAGGACTTCGACGACGACGAGCTCGACGACGAGCCCGAGTCCTTCGATGCGGAGCCGCCCGACGCGCCCGCGCGCGAGTCGGTGCGGTAGAACCCCGAGCCCTTGAACGTGACGCCGATGGTGTCGAAGCGCTTGCGCAGGCGGCCGCCGCACGCCTCGCAGACGGTGAGGGCGTCGTCGGTGAACGACTGGCGCACCTCGATGGCGGTGCCGCAGGCGGTGCACTGGTAGGCGTAGACGGGCATGCGTTCGGTTCCGTTCAGAAGGTCAGTCGCCCGGACGGCGCGATGGCTCCGTCGACGGGCTGGTCGTGCGCCTCGGCGGGCACGGCATCCAGGATCTCATCGTCGAAGACGAGAGCGTGCACAGGGGGTCGGCGCCCGAGGGCGCCGAGCGCCTTGTCGAAGTAGCCGCGGCCCCAGCCGAGGCGCATGCCGCGGCGGTCGACGGCGGATGCGGGCGCGAGGATGGCGTCGACGTCGCAGAGCGCGGTGGGCGGCAGCACCTCGCCCGTCGGCTCGGGCAGCCCGAAGGCGCCCTCGGCGATCGTGTCGCCCTGCTCGGCCCAGTCGAGCAGGCCGTCCTGTCGCACGATCGGCAGCAGCACGCGCACGCCGTGCTCCTTCGCCCACGTGAGGATGCCGTCGGTGCCGGGCTCCTCGGGCAGCGCGAGGTAGGCGGCGACCTCGCGAGCGCCGATCTCCTGCAGGTACGCGATGGCCGCAGCGGCGATCGCGTCGTCGGCGATGCGCCGCTCGTCGGCGGTGCGCGCGAGGCGCGATGCGCGCACCTGGGCGCGGATCGCCCGCTTCTCGCCCTGCGCGTCCACCATGCGCCCATCGTAGGCATAGGCTCGGGCGCGTGATCGGCAGCACGCCTCGGCTCGAGGACGCAGGCGTCGTCATCCGCGGCATCCGGATGCGCGATGCGCGCGCGCTCGAGCGGGAGCTCGTCGACAATCGTGGCTGGCTGCAGCGGTGGGAGGCCACGCTGCCGGGCCGTGCGCCGACCGGCAGGTTCGACACGCGCTCGAGCATCCGCAGCCTGCTCGACTCCGAGCGCGACGGCACGGGCATCCCGTTCGCGATCGACGTCGACGGCGAGCTCGCCGGCCAGCTGAACGTGTCGGGCATCGCCGGGGGAGCGCTGTCGAGCGCGACCCTCGGGTACTGGGTGGCCGAGCGGTTCGCCGGCCGCGGCGTGACGCCGGCGGCGGTGGCGCTCGCGACCGACCACTGCCTCTTCGGCCTCGGCCTGCACCGCATGGAGATCTGCATCCGCCCCGAGAACGTCGCGTCGCTGCGCGTCGTCGAGAAGCTCGGCTTCCGCTTCGAGGGGCTCCGCGTGCGGTACATCCACATCGACGGCGACTGGCGCGACCACCTGTGCTTCGCGCTCGTGCGCGAGGAGCTCGCCGAGGGCGTGCTGTCGCGCTGGCGGCACGGCCGCGTGCCCGAGTTCGACCGGTCGGTGTATCCCGTGCGCATCGGTCCGCCGGAGGCGCGCACGGCCTGATGCGCGGGTCGAGTGAGACGATCGCTCGACTTCTGCGGCGAATCGCCGCGCGGCTCACGCCGGTCGGGGGACAGCGGCCGTAGCGTCGCACGCATGCAGCTCGCGGGACTCGGCACCACGGTGGTGTTCGCGCTCGCCGCCCTCGTCTGGCTCGCCTACCTCGTACCCGTGTGGGTGCGCCGTCGCGAGTACCTCGCGACCGAGCGCAACGCCGTGCGCCTGCAGCAGACGCTGCGCATCATGGCCGAGACGGCGGAGGCGCCGCCCGAGGTCGCGATCGCCGCGAACGCGCGCGACATCGCGAGGCAGCAGAAGGTCGTGGCGAAGGAGGCGCGTCTGCAGCAGGCCATCGCCCGCGCCGCTGCCGTGTCGAAGGCGCGCGAGCTCGACGAGCAGATCAAGCGCATCGAGCGCGAGGTGCGCGCCGCCGTCGCGACGAGCGTCTCGCGCAACCAGCGCCTGCGTCGCACGCGCCTCGCCTGCACGCTCATGCTGCTCGCCTCCGTCGGCGTCGGCGTCGCCGGGGCGCTGCTGCCGCAGGCGATCCTGCTGCTCGCGCTCGCAGGCGTCGTCGCGACCCTCGCGGTCATCGGCCTCGTCGCCGTGAACCGCACCAACGCGTCGATCCGCGAGGTCGCCCACACGATGGAGCACGAGCGCCTCGTCGTCGAGCGCAGCGCGCCGTCGCTGGCCCTCGACGCCGAGCTCGCGTCCCGCTCGTGGACGCCCGTGCCCGTGCCGTCGCAGCGCCCGACGCGCGCCCCGATCGACGTGCTCCGCGACCACGCGCGCCGCATCGTCGCCGAGGGCGAGGGCGCCGAGATCACGCCGATCGGCGCCTCGTTCGAGCAGCTCGTGACGGGCGAGGTCGAGGTCGACGACGCACCGCGCCGCGTCGCCGAGGCGACGCCGGTCGCGGCGCCCGCGGCGGCACCCGCATCCGCGCCGGCCGCCCGTGTGGAGGAGCCCGTGCACGTGCCGGTGCCCGCGCCGCCGTCGCGCTTCGCGGCCATGGGCATGGTCGAGGCCGAGGATGCGTCGTTCGACGTCTCGGCCGCGTTCCGCCGCCGCGTCGGCTGACGTCGCGACACGATTTCGTCGGCGCGCTGCGGAGGGGCTATGCTCGTCCATGGTCCGGGCCCGTGGCGCAGTTGGTAGCGCGTCTCGTTCGCAATGAGAAGGTCGGGGGTTCGATTCCCCCCGGGTCCACCATCCAGAAGGCCCCCGCAGCAGCGGGGGCCTTCGTCGTTCCCGTGCGCGGCACGAACGCGCCACCTGCAGTGAGCGTAGGACTGCGCCCGTACTGCGAATCCCGAGATTCGACGCTTACCGTCGCCGCATGGCCAAGACGCCTCAACCCGATGACGCAGCACTCCTATCGACAGGTATCGTCGCGTCGATCCTTGGGCTCCGACAGGACGCCATCCGAGGCATGATCGAGCTCGGCACTCTTCCTGAACCTCAATGGATGAGTTTGGGGCGTCGAGTGGAGCGCGTGTACACGCAAGAATGGTTGCTGCTTGCGTTGGACCGCGAGCGGCACGAACGGCTCGAGCACTTCGTGCAGCTGTCGAGTCCACTAGTCCCGAGGGACTCGGTCCAGTTTGCGCTCCGATTCCCATCCGAATCGTGGACCGTCGAGGAGATCGCGAGAACCCTCGTCGCGACCGAGTCTCTCTGGGGACTTTGCCAGGAGGTCCTGAACCTGGAAGCTTCGGCGGCACCAGCACTCCAAGTTCGACGCATGAGCGCTGGCTCGCCGCTCGATGTGCTCGTGACCGTGGCCAACACGCCCGTTCCGGGCTTTGGGCTTGCTGGGATCGCGGCCGCATCGCTTTTCGTCTACGTCGTCAGGAACGCCGAGAAGATTGGAGGTGCGCTTCCGAGCATCGTGGCGAGTTGGCGAGAGCAACGGGCGCGTGCGCTCAACGCGAAGGTTGATCTTGCAATCGCCGAGGATCGGGTGGCGGAGTTCGAGCGCGAATCGGCGGCTCGGTTCGCTGCGATGAAGGTCGCCCCTGAAGCCACCGAGCTCGCTGAACGCGATGAGCGGGCGGCTCGGGCTCTGCTCAAGTCGAAGGGCAAGTCGTTGGAATCGCTGCAGAAGCGTCGCGATGCCCGGCGGCAGAACGAGATCGAAGGTGTCGAAGCCGACTGACGCGCGGCACGAACGCGCCACCTGCGCTCGATACGATGCGCGCATGCATCGCGTGACCAAGGCCGTCGTGCCCGCTGCCGGCCTCGGCACCCGCTTCCTGCCCGCCACGAAGGCGCTGCCCAAGGAGATGCTGCCCGTCGTCGACCGGCCCGCGATCCAGTACGTCGTCACGGAGGCCGTCGAGGCAGGGCTGCACGACGTGCTCATGGTCACGGGCCGCAACAAGAACGCGCTCGAGAACTACTTCGACCGTGCGACGGAGCTCGAGGCGACGCTCATCGCGAAGGGCGATGCCGAGCAGCTCGCGCAGGTGCGGCAGTCGACGGGCCTCGCGCAGATGCATTACGTGCGCCAGGGCGACCCGTTGGGCCTCGGCCACGCCGTGCTGCGTGCTCGCCCGCACGTCGGCGACCAGTCGTTCGCGGTGCTGCTCGGCGACGACATCATCGACGAGGCGACGCCGCTGCTGCAGCGCATGCTCGAGGTGCACGCATCCACGGGCATGCACGTCGTGGCGCTCATGGAGGTCGACCCCGCCTACGCGCACCGCTACGGCATCGCGACGGTCGAGGCGACCGACGAGGACGACGTCGTGCGCGTGCGCGACCTCGTCGAGAAGCCCGCGAAGGGCACGGCGCCGTCGAACCTCGCCGTCATCGGCCGCTACGTGCTGCGCCCCGAGATCTTCGACGTGCTCGACGAGACGCAGCCGGGCGTCGGCGGCGAGATCCAGCTGACGGATGCGCTGCGCGTCGTCGCGGGGCACGAGGCGCACGGGCTCGTGGGCGTCGTGTTCACGGGTCGCCGGTTCGACACGGGCGACCGGCAGGGGATGCTCGAGGCGACCGTGACGCTCGCGAGCGAGCGCGACGACATCGGCCCCGCGTTCCGCACGTGGCTGCGCGACTTCGTCGCCACCCTCGACTGAGGAACGCTCGACGGGACGGGGGACGCAGCGGCGAGCCCCGCGCGCCTAGCATCGGGCCATGCCGCTGCCGAGCAGTCCTCCCGACGAGGGGCTCGTCGACGGACCCTTCCGCGTGCTCGTCGTCTGCACGGGCAACGTCTGCCGCTCGCCGCTGACCGCCGCCGTGCTGCGCGCGCGCCTCGCGCCGTGCACCGCCGACTTCGCGATCGCCAGCGCGGGGCTGCGGGCCCTCGAGGGCGAGCCGATCGATCCGCCCGTCGCCGCCGAGGCGGCGCGGCTGGGCGTCGACGTGTCCGAGCACCGCGGCCGGGCGTTCGCGGCCGACGAGGCGGCGGCCGCCGACCTCGTGATCGTCGCGACCAGGCGGCAGCGCGCGCTCGCGGTCGAGCTCGCCCCATCGATCGTGCGGCGCACGTTCACGTTGCTCGAGCTCGACGCCGTGCTCGCCCACATCGACGCCGACGACGCGAGCGTGGATGCCGACGCGAGCGCCGGCGAGCGCCTCGCGCAGGTCGTGCGGGTGGCGAGCCGCGACCGCGGCCCGGCGGTGCGCGGCCTCTCGATCGACCTGCCCGACCCGTACCGCGGGTCGCCCACGCTGCACCGCGGCGTCGCCGATCTCGTCGACGCGTCGGCGACGCGCGTGGCGGATCGTCTGCTGGAACTGGCAGGCGGCTGCCAGCCGCTCGTATCCGAGGATGTGTCATGATCTCGCCATCGAGGGCGACGAACGCCCGCCACGACGTCTGGGGACGCGCATGGAGCTGACCGATCTCGTGAGGATCCTGCGCCGCCGATGGATCCCCATCGTCGCCGCGAGCGTCGTCGGCGTGGGCGCCGCCGCCGGGGTCTCGGCGCTGCAGGCGCCGTCGTACGCATCGACGACCCAGGTGTTCGTGTCGACGCAGACGGGCGAGACGAGCAACGACCTCGCGCAGAGCAACGCGTACACGCTGTCGCGCGTGCTGACGTATGCCGAGCTCGCGAGCAGCGAGCGCGTGCTCGTCGACGTCGTCGCCGACCTCGGGCTCGACGTCGACGTGCGCGACCTCGCGAGACAGGTCACGGCCACGCCCGTGCCCGAGACGACGATCATCGAGATCACGGCGACGAGCCGCGACCCCCAGCGGGCCGCCGACATCGCCAACGCGACGGCGACGAGCCTCGCCGAGGTCGTCGACGACGTCGAGGGTACGGCGACGCAGGCGAGCCCCGTGCGGCTCACGACCGTCGAGGCCGCACGCCCGCCGGAGTCGGCGAGCTCGCCCAGCTGGCCGCTCAACATGCTGCTCGGCGGCCTCGCCGCGCTCGTGCTCGCCACGGGCTTCGTGGTCGTGCGCGACCTGCTCGACACCCGCATCCGCTCGCCGCACGACGTCGAGCTCGCGACGCACCACCCCGTCATCGGCACGATCGCGTTCGACGAGCGCGCGAGCGACCGGCCGCTCGTCGTGCACGACGCCCCGCACGACTTCCGCGCGGAGGCGTACCGCTCGCTGCGCACGAACCTGCTGTTCGTCGAGGTCGAGGGAGGGAAGCGCACGTTCGTCGTGACGTCGTCGGTCGCGGGGGAGGGCAAGACCACCGCGACGGCGAACCTCGCGATCGCGCTCGCGCAGTCGGGCGAGACCGTGCTGCTCATCGACGCCGACCTGCGCAAGCCGAAGGTCGCCGAGACGCTCGCGATCGAGGGCCGCGTCGGACTCACGACCGTGCTCATCGGCGAGGCCGACATCGACGACGCCGTGCAGGACTGGGGCGGCACGGGCCTGTTCGTGCTGCCCGCCGGCCGCGTGCCCCCGAACCCGAGCGAGCTGCTCGGCTCGCGCGCCATGGAGTCGTTGCTGCGCAGGCTCGAGGGCGAGTTCGACTGGATCCTCGTCGACGCGCCGCCGCTGCTGCCCGTGACCGACGCCGCGGTGCTCGGCACGCGCACGGCGGGCGCCATCGTGGTCGCCGCGTCGGGCAAGACGACGCGCGGCCAGCTCGACGGCGCGCTCGCGCGCCTCGGCACCGTCGACGTCAACGTCGCGGGCATCCTGCTCACGATGCTGCCGACGTCGGCGAGCCACGCCTACGCGTACGCCTACGGCTACGGATATGGGCCGGGGGTGCCCGCCGACGACGAGCCGCCCGCCGTCGCGCGCGCCGCGGACGACGCCGTTGACGAGCGGGATGGCGTGGATGCGTCGGCTGACGTGCTGGATCCGGGCGAGCCCGACGAGCCCGCTGCGACCGAGGTCGACGAGCTCACCATCGACGAGCCCGAGGCGGCGGAGCCGGAGCCGGAGCCGGAGCCCGTCGCGTCCGAGGCCGAGGCCGAGTCGGAGCCCGAGCCCGAGGCCGAGCCGGAGCCCGAGTCCGCCGCCAGCGATCCGGACCCCGAGCCCACGCCGGCACGGGGTCGCACGACCGCGCCCGCGAAGGCCAGGCCGCGCCGCGCACCCCGTCCCAAGCGCGAGCGTCCCGCGCGCGACCGCTGAGCGACGTCGCGGCGGATCGCCGACCCGGTCAGCCGCCGCCGACGCGGTCGCGCAGCATCGCGAGCACGTGCGGCGCCGCCTCGTCGCGCCAGCGGTCGTAGGCGTCGGCGGCGGCCTCACGGCGCGCGGTACGCTCGTCGGCATCCGCCAGCGCCCACTCGCGGATGCGCTCGGCCCATGCCGCGGGCTCGAGCGACTCGACGACGCCGCCGGCGCCGTCGGCGAGCCGCGGCGTCCACGGCGTCGTGTCGGGTGCGAGCACGGGGCAGCCGACCGACAGCGCCTCGGCGATGACGTGGCCGAAGTTCTCGAAGGCGGTGGGGAACGCGAACAGGTCGTGCTCGGCGAAGACGTCGCGCACGGCGTGCGGCTCGAGCGGCCCGTGGAACGCGACGCGGTCGCGCATCCCCGGTGCCTCGGCGAGCGCGCGGCAGCGCTCGGCATGCTCGGCGTCCTCGGCGATGCCGTGCACGTCGAGCGTCCAGGGCTCGTCGACGAGCGCGAGCGCCTCGAGCAGCACGTCGAGGCCCTTGTTGGGCACGAGCCTGCTCACGAACACGAGCCGCAGCGGGCCCGGCGGCGACGCCGACCGCGATGCGTGCCGCGGCAGGGCGTGGTCGTCCTCGCGCACGACGACGGCGACGTCGTCGCCGATCGCCGCACGGATGTCGTCGGCCTCGCGATCCGACGACGCATGCCACACGACGCCCGCGTCGAGACCGGAGGCGGCGGCGACGCGCAGGAACGCGCGCTTGCGGCCGCCGCGGATCGCCAGCGCACCGGCAGCGAGCTCGCCGCGCGGCGCGAGCAGCACCTGCACGCGACGCTGCCGAGCCCATGCGCGCACGAGCATCGAGAAGATCGGATCGAACAGCCCGTTGACGTAGACGACGTCGGGCGGCGGCGCGCTCGCGAGGGCGCGCAGCACCGCGTCGGGGCGGCGGCGGTCGACGTAGCGGATGCGCGCGCGGCCCTGCGGCAGCCAGTCGCGCCGCGGCACGGGCAGCGGCTCGGGGGCGCCGAGGTCGCGGTCGCCGCACACGACGGCGACGGCGACGTCGTGCGGCGCGGTCGCGACGAGCGCCGCGAGCGTGCGGATGGGTCCGCCGCCGCGGAACGCGGGCGGGAACAGCGGGGCGGAGACGAGCACGCGCAGGCGCACGTGCGCCGCCCCGCTCATCGCCTCACCATCCGCACGCCCGCCTCGGCGGGGAGCCCGGGTTCGCTGCGCGCGGCCGCGTGCAGGCCGAGCAGCGCGCAGACGCCGAACCAGAAGAGGTACGGGAAGACCTGGCCGGTGCCGAAGACGCCCGACTCCGACATCTGCGCGACGATGCCCGCGACCGCGAGGCCCGACAACGCTGCGGCGACGCTCGAGCGCCGCGTGCGCAGCATCGGCACGACGATGCCCGCGTAGGCGACGAGCAGCAGCACGGCGGCGAGCACGCCGCCCTCGACGGCGACCTGCAGCAGGCTGTTGTGGAAGGTGAGCGCGAGCTCGCGTGTGGCACCCGCGCGGTAGGCGTCGGCGAGCACGAGGTCGCTCGTGCCCCAGCCCCAGCCGTGCGCGCGGTCGGCGACGGCGTCGAGGCCTGCCGACCAGATGAAGCTGCGGCCCGAGAGGCCGTCGCCGGCCGTGACCTCGCCGAAGCGTCCCAGCGCGAGCTGCAGCGGACTCGGCCCCAGCAGCGTCGCCGCGCACAGGCCAGCGATGCCCAGGCCCACGACGGCGACGAGCCCGCGCGCCCCGGCGAGCACCGCCATCCAGACGACGCCGATGACGACGGCGACGATGGCCGTGCGCGACTCCGACAGCAGGATGGTCGCGGCCGAGGTGGCGATGCAGGCGAGCGCGATCCACGATCGCCGCAGGCGCAGCACGGCGAGGGCGAGGAAGATCGCGAGCGTGCCCACCTGCGCGGCCATGTTCGGGTTGGCCATGAGGCCTTGGAACCGGCCGCCGTAGGGCAGCGGCACGACGCCGAGCCAGTGGCCGACGAGGCCGGCGACCAGCACGATCGCGATGACCGCGACCATGACGCGCACGTCGCCGACGACGACCTCGACCGTGCGCCACCGACGGCGCGAGGCGACGGCGGCGATGACGACCATCGTCCACAGCAGCACGATCTGCTCGAGCGTCGTCGACACGTCGATCGTCCACAGCGTCGTCGCCGTCGCGACGCCCGCGATCGCGACGAGCGCGCCGAGCACCGACCGCTGCGACGCCGTGGGGGCGTCGGATGCGGTGGGCTCGCGCAGCACGGCGATCGCGAGCAGGCCGAGGGCGGCGAGCCTGCCGTAGGTCGAGACGGATGCCCAGACCTCGACCGACGAGGCGGCGCCGAGCGTCGTCACGACGACGAGGCCGAGCGCGAGTCGGAAGACCCCCTGCCGGGCGAGCCACGCGCACGCGGCGACGGCGCCGGCGATGGCGAGCGCGATGGGGCCGAGGCCCACGGCTGCCAGCACGGCTCCGACGACGCCGACGGCGCTCGCCTCCACCACGATCCTGCGGTCGACGCTCATGCCGCGACCTCCTCGAACGTGCGCCGATGGATGCGCACGGGCGGGCGCGCGACGCCCGCGAGCACGATCGCCAGGGCGGCGACGGTGCCCGCGAGCATCGCGAACGGCACGGCGACGAGGGGTGCGGCGAGCGCCGCGAGCAGCGCCGTGCCGCCGAGCACGACGACCCCTGCCGCGATGCGCGCGAGCACCATGGCGCCTCCGACGTCGCGCACCTTGAGATCGAGCGACACGACCGCGACGGCCGCGGCGACGGCGTACTCGACGCTCACGAGCCCCACGAGCGCGTGCGCCCCGGGCCACGTCGCGCCGAGCACCGCCTCGCCGACGGCGGTCGGCAGCGCGAGCAGCACGAGCGTCCACGCGAGCTGCACGACCCACAGCGCGGCGAGCACGCGCACGAGCACGTGCCGGCGATGCGGCGGCGGCAGCCCCACGATGCGTCCGAGCACCGCGAGGTCGAGCAGCGCGAGCAGCAGGTTCACCGGCCCCAGCAGCGTGCCCGCGCCCAGCAGGCTGCCGCTCGCGGCCGCCCCGAAGGTCGCGGCGACGAGCGTCGACAGCGCGAGCGCCGTGCCCGTCGACAGCAGCGCCACGACCGTCGAGCCGCCGCGGGCGCCGCCGCCGCGCTCGACGAGCGCGCTCGCGTGCCGCAGCGAGAGGATCGGCCGCGTCAGCACGAGCCCCGTCGCGGCGCTCGCCGCGATCACCGCGAACCACGCGAGCATCACCGCACGCTCGTCGAGCGCGATCGGCGCGACGAGCAGCACGGCGATGCCCCCGAGCCACACGAGGTCGGAGGCGAGCGCGCGCCCTGGCCGGTCGTCGGCGACCGCCGCGTAGCGCGCGAGGTCCTGCAGGCACGCGAGCACCGCCGCGACGGCGACCGCGAGCGACGTCGACGGCGACGTCGCCGTGCCGACGAGCGCGAGCACGCCGGGCAGCGCGAACCCGATGCCGCCGACGACGAGCGGCGCCGCCGCGAGCACCAGCAGGCACGCGCCACCCAGCAGCCTGCGCCGCTCGACCGCATCCGCCGCCGTCGACAGCGCGAGCGGCAGGCCCAGCCACGCGCGGCAGCACGCGAGCACGAGCACGAGGCCCGCGTACGCGATCGCGAACGCCCCGAAGGTGTCGGGCGCGAGCCGCTGCGCCACCGCGACGACCATGAGCAGGTTCGCACCGCTCGACGCCGCCTGGTCGACGAGCGTCGTGCTCACGCGGCGCACGACGGTGGGCGCTCGCGGCGGCGTCGCCACGATCACCGCCGCAGGCCGGCGCGCGCCCGATGCGATCGCGTGCTGGAGAGGATGAACGACACGACGCGCCGCGACACGTCGTCGGGACCGTAGTCGGCGGGCACGCTCGGCGGCCCCATGGCGTCGTGCATCGCGAGCGTCGCCCGCACCGCCTCGACGACGCTCTCGGGGTCGACGCCGCACGTCACGAGCGCGCCCACGTCGAGCGCCTCGGGCCGCTCGATCGCGTCGCGCAGCGTGACGGCGGGGAAGCCGAGGATGCTCGACTCCTCGCCGATCGTGCCGCTGTCCGACAGCACGACGAGCGCCGACTGCTGCAGCGCCACGTAGTCGTGGAACCCGAACGGCGGGTGCAGCGTGAGCCGCCGCTGCAGCTCGGGCTCCTGGTCGACGAGCCGCTTGCGCGTGCGCGGATGCGTCGACACGAGCACGGGCATGTCGTGCTCGACCGCGAGGGCGTCGAGCGCCTGCAGCGCCTGCCGCAGCCGCACCGGGTCGTCGACCGTCTCCTCGCGGTGCAGGCTCACGAGCAGGTAGCCGCCGGGCACGAGCCCCTGCCTGGCGACGACGTCGCTCGCCGCGATGCGCTCGCGGCTCTGGTCGAGCACCTCGCGCATCGGCGACCCCGTCACGAGGGTGCGCGACGGATGCAGCCCCTCCGCGAGCAGGTTGCGCCGCGCGTGCTCGGTGTAGGCGAGGTTGTAGTCGGCGACGTGGTCGACGAGCCTGCGGTTCGTCTCCTCCGGCACGTTCTCGTCGAACGCCCGGTTGCCGGCCTCCATGTGGAAGACGGGCACGCGCATCCGCTTGCCCATGACGGCGGCGATGCAGCTGTTCGTGTCGCCGAGCACGAGCATCGCGTCGGGCTGCTCCTCGCGGATCGCGACCTCGACGCGCGCGAGGATCGAGCCGAGTGCCGCGCCGAGCGACGACGTGTCGGCGTCGAGGAAGCGGTCGGGGCGGCGCAGCTCGAGGTCCTCGAACAGCAGCTCGTTGAGCTCGTAGTCGTAGTTCTGCCCCGTGTGCACGACGACGTGGTCGGCGATGCGGTCGAGCAGCCGCATCGTGGCGGCGAGGCGGATGACCTCCGGCCGCGTGCCGACGACCGTCATGACCTTGATGCGCGCGCTCATGGCAGCACCCGCTCCGGGATCGTGTCGGGCCGGGCGGCGTCGAACAGGTCGTCGGTCCAGAAGCTCGTGTGCAGCGGACCGTCGCCGACGTTCTCGATGCTGTGGCTCCACAACGTGGGCATGTCGACGGCCACGGGCTCGTCGCCGTCGACGGGGATCGTCACGACCTCGGCCGTGAGGATGCGGCGCAGGCGGATGACGGCGCGGCCCGACACGACCGTGAAGCGCTCGAACTTGCGACGGTGGAAGTGGTCGCCGCGCGTGACGCCCGGCGCCGTCGTCGAGATCGACGCCTGACCGCTGCCGCCGCGGGCGCGCACGAGCTCGATGAACGCGCCGCGCTCGTCGGCACGGCTCGCGAGCCGGATCGCCGGCCGGCGGGCGACGAGGTGCGAGCGGTACGTGTTGAACAGGTCGCGGTCGAGCCGCTCGGCGATGTCGGGCACCTCGCCGACCTCGTAGGCGCTCGCGATGCGCTCGAGGCGCGCGAGCACCCCGGTGACGGTCGCGCGGTGCACGCGGTCGGCGGCGGCGACGTCGCCGAGCAGCAGGTCGGCGGCGTCCTGCGCGTGCAGCAGGTCGAGCGTGCGATCCTCGTGCACCTCCGGTCGCCCGCCGGACGCGAGCAGGTGGCAGAACGTGGCGGTGACGGAGTTCGTGAACGGCAGCCCGTGCTCGCCGAACAGGTTCGGCAGCCGGTGGTCGACGAAGCGCGCGCCGACGGCGTCGGCGGCGGCGCGCACCATGTCGCCCGCCTGCTCCTTCGCCTCGCCGTACGCCGAGCCGTTGCCGACCTGCGTCGTGCTCGCGTACGCGACGGTGCGCGGCGGCGTCGGCACGTCGAGCAGCGTGCGCGCGAGCTGCGTCGCGAGCATGCGGTTGCCGTCGCGCACGAGGTCCTCGGGCGCGCGGTGCACGCCCGCGAGGTGCAGCACGGCATCCGCGCCGTCGACGGCGGCGAATGCCGCGCGCTCGTCGAACCGCTCGCCGAGCGCGACCGGCACCGCCTCCACCCCGGCCTCCAGCAGCGCCCCTCGCACGTGGAGCCCGAGGAAGCCGCCGGCACCCGTCACCGCGACGCGCATCACACCCGGCTGCTCGTCAGGCCCGCGAGCGCGAGCTCCGATCGGATCTCGGGCAGCGTCAGCAGCAGCTCCTCGACCTCCTCGACCGACATGCGCGGCACGGTGTGGGAGTCGTAGTCGAGGAACTCCGCCTGCCTCGCGTCGCCCTCGGCGACGTACAGCTCGTAGTCGAGGCCGCGCGAGTCGAGGGGGATGCGGAAGTAGTCGCCCATGTCGATGGCCTTCGACAGCTCCTCGCGGCTCGCGAGCGCCTCCGACACCTTCTCGGCGTGCCGCGTGCCGATGATCTCGATCTGCGAGTCCGAGCGGAACAGTCGCAGCATCGCCGCAGCGAGGTCCGCGATGGTGCACGCCCGCGCCTTGCGGATGAACAGGTCGCCCTGCCGCGCGTTGTGGAAGGCGAACTCGACGAGGTCGACGGAGTCGGCGAGCGACATCATGAACCGCGTCATGTGCGGGTTCGTGATCGTGATGGGCTTGCCAGCGCGCATCTGCGACAGGAACAACGGGATGACGGAGCCGCGCGAGTACATGACGTTGCCGTACCGCACGCACGCCATCGTCGTCGCCGTCGTCGGGTTGTTGAGGCCGTGCGAGCGCGCGACCTTCTCCATGAGCGCCTTGCTCATGCCCATGGCGTTGACGGGGTAGACGGCCTTGTCGGTGCTGAGGAACACGGCGGAGCGCACGCCGGCGCGGTCCGCGGCGCGCACGACGTTCTCGCTGCCCTGCACGTTCGTGCGCACCGCCTCCATGGGGAAGAACTCGCACGACGGCACCTGCTTGAGCGCGGCGGCGTGGAACACGTGGTCGACGCCGCGCATCGCCTTGTCGACGCTGCCCTCGTCGCGCACGTCGCCGAGGTAGAACCGCAGCCGGTCGTCGCCCATCGTGTGGCGCATGTCGTCCTGCTTCGCCTCGTCGCGGCTGAGGATGCGCACCTGGCCGACGCCGTCGCGCAGCAGCCGCGCCGCGACCGTGCGCCCGAAGGAGCCCGTGCCGCCCGTGATGAGGACCGTCGCGTCCTCGTGCCCTGTCGTCATCGGTGGCTCGCCTTCGCTCGCGCCGTGGATCGTGTGCTGGTGCGGCCGCCCGTGCCGGTCGGCGCCGGGCGTCCGCGTGCGGCGCCGGGCCGCACGGTCTCCTCGCGCACGACGTTGCGCAGGATGGCCTCGATGGCGTCGACGCCGGCCGTGAGCGACATCGACCGCTCGTACGCCGAGCGGGCACGGCGCGACATGGCGCGGTGCTCGGCGTCGTCGAGGTCCATCGCCTCGCGGAAGGCGTCGGCGATGCCCTCGGCGTCGGCGCTCGACGCGACGATCCCCGCGCCGTGCTCGGCGATGAGGTCGGCGGCGGCGCCCTGCGCCGACGCCACGACCGGCAGGCCGTGGCGCAGGCTCATGGGCAGCTTCGACGGCACGGCGGCGCGCAGCGCGGGCGTCTCGGCGAGCGGCACGACCTGGAAGTCGTGGTCTCGGTAGATCTCCGACATCGACTCGGTCGAGACGCGGCCGCGGAAGCGCACCGACCGCAGCCCCAGCAGCGTCGCGAGCGCGCGGAGGCGGTGCTCGGCGCTGCCCGACCCGTAGAGGTCGAGCGAGAAGCGCGGATCGCCGTCGACCATGGCCGCGGCGCGCAGCACCTCGTCGAGCTGCTGCGCGTCGCCGAGGTTGCCGGCGTAGAGGAACGACGTCGACCGGCGGCCGCGCTTCTGCTTGCGCTCGAGCGGCGGCGCCTCGCGCTCCCACGCCCAGTTCGACACCGAGTGCACGCGCGAGCGGGGTGCGCCGCGCTCGACGAGCGTCGCCGCCATCTCGTCGGAGATGCCGATGGTCGCCGACGCCTCGCGGTACGCGCGGCGCAGCAGCGGCTCGAGCGAGCGCGCGATGGCCTTGCCGGCGCCCGAGCGCACGAACGACGCGCCCACGATGGCGTCGGGCCACAGGTCCTGCACGTGCAGCACGAACGGCGGACCGCCGTTGCGACGCCACACGGCCGGGCCGAGCGCCGGGGTCATCTGCGTCGCGTACACGTACACGACGTCCGCCGACATCCCGAGCCTGCCCCACAGCGCGCTCGACAGCGCGAAGCTCGCGTAGCTCGCCGCACGGTGCAGCGTGCGCTCCGAGCGGTCGAGCACCATCGGCACGCGGTGCACGCGCACGCCGCGCACGGTCTCGACGACGTGCGCCTTCTGCCGCTGCCCGTCGGGCAGCCGGCCCGTGGGGTAGTTGGGGAACGTCGTGAGCACCCGCACGTGGTGCCCGCGGCGCTGCAGCTCCTCGGCGAGGAGCGTCGGGATGGAGGCGTGCTCGGGCCAGTAGTACTGGGATACGACGAGCACGCGCAGGCGGCGGCCGGCGGGTGCGGCGGCGAGCTGCACGGTGGCGGTCATCTGGTCTCCTCCTCGGTGGTGGCGTCGGGTGCGACGCTGGTCCTGCGATCGCCGAGGTCGTCGATGTCCTCGGGAGTCTGGTGCTGCACGATGCCGTCGTGCCGGGTCACGGCGCCGATGGTCGCGAGGAGCAGGCGCGCATCGGTGCGCAGGCTCACGGTGGCGACGTACTCGAGGTCGGCCTCGATGCGCGTCGAGAAGGTGGCGGCGTCGCGGTAGCGCACCTGCGCGAGCCCCGTGACGCCCTGCGGCACCGACACGCGCCCGCGTTGCCGGTCGGTGTACCGCTCGTACTGGTCGCGCAGCGCGGGCCTGGGCCCGACGAACGCCATCTCGCCGACGAGGATGTTCCACAGCTGCGGCAGCTCGTCGAGGCTCGTCGACCGCAGCACGTGGCCGAGCGGCGGCACGAGGTCCATGCCGGGCAGCACGTAGCCGGCGCCGAGGCGCTCGGCGTCGCGCACGAGCGTGCGGAACTTCACGATCGAGAAGTCCCTGCCGCCCGTGCCCACCCGCCGCTGCCGGAAGAGCACGGGCCTGCCCATCGCGACGAGGATCGACGCGGCGATCGCGAGCATGAGCGGCGACAGCACGACGAGGGCCGTGCCCGCGACGACGCGGTCGGTGACGCCGCGCACGGCGAGGTAGCGCGAGCGGCTCATCGGGTCACCCCCACGAGGTCGAGCGACACGCGCTGCAGCTCGGCGGCGATGCGCAGCATGTCGACGTGGTCGTAGCGATGGTCGACGGGCAGCGACAGCAGGTCGTCGGGCCACTCCTCCTGCGTCGCGAACCCCTTCGGCCTGGGCCAATGGATGGGGCAGTACACCTCGGCTCGCGCGAGCGCCGCCTGCACGCCGACGGGATCCGCCACCCGCACGGGCAGGTGCGACGGCACCTCGAGCGAGCCCACCGGCACGGCCGTCGCGATGCCGACGTCGTCGAGCGCGTCGGCGAGCACGCGCGCGTTGGCGATGCGACGCTCGGCGATCGCGTCGAGGTCGAGCGTGTCGAGCAGCGAGCGTCCGCGCCTGCTCATGCGGCGCGGCGCAGCATCCCGCTCGATGAGCGCCATCGACGCGTCGAGCATGATGCGCGAGTGCTGCGTGATGCCGCGGCGCGAGTCGAACGACGCCATGGCCGCGTACCTGCCGGTCTCGCGTGCGCGCCGCAGCATGGGCGCCTCCGTGCCCGCGGGCATGTGCAGGTAGGCGCCGTCGGTCGTCGGCAGCACCTTGCGCAGGCTCGCGTAGGCGAAGTCGGCGCCCCACTGGTTCATCGAGAACGGCAGGTGGGTCTCGTCGGCGAGCACCGCGACGCCTGCGGCGCGGATGGCGGCGACGTCGGAGAGCTCGGCGAACGTCGGGGCGGCGCCGAAGTAGCGCATGACGAGCACGGCATCGACGCGACCCGTCTCGGCCATGCGCCTGGCGACGGGCAGGTCGGGGGAGAGGTCGTCGAGCACGGGGTAGTCGACGATGTGCCAGCCGCGGCTCTGGAAGGGCGCGAGCATGCTGTCGCACAGGAACGCGGGCACCGCGATGCGGTTCGCGCCCGAGCGCTCGAGCACCATCGCGATGGCCGCGATGGCCTGCCTGCCGGTCTCGACCATGACGGTCGTCGTGCTCCAGGGGCGCCGCCTTGGGGGCGCGGCGCTGATGGCGACGTCGAGCGGGAAGTCGGAGCCGATGGGGCGGCGGCACGAGCGCGGCGCGACGGCGGCGCGCAGCGCCTCGACGACGCGGTCGATGCTCGCGTCGTCGAGCGCCGAGCCGCTCGGCAGGGCGATGCCCGTGCGGAAGAGCGTCTCGCTCGCGCCGGTCGTGAACGCGCGGGCGTCGGCGAACGCGGGCTGCAGGTGCATGGGCTTCCACAGCGGCCGCGTCTCGATGCCGCGCGAGTCGAGCGCGCGGCGCACGGCGTCGGCGTCGACGAGGGCGGCGTCGGGGTCGACGAGCACGGCCGTGAGCCAGGCGTTGTCGCCGTCGCGGTCGTCGCCGAGCAGCGTGAGGCCGTCGATGCCTGCGACGACGGCGCGGTACCGGGCGCGGATGGCGCGGCGCCTGGCGATCATGGCGTCGAGGCGCTGCAGCTGCGCGCGGCCGAGCGCGGCGAGCAGGTTCGACAGCCGGTAGTTGTAGCCGACCTCCTCGTGCTCGTAGTGCTCGACGGGCATGCGCGCCTGCGTCGCGAGGTGCCGCACGCGGTCGGCGATCGCGCGGTCGTCCGTCAGCAGCATCCCGCCGCCCGACGTCGTCATGACCTTGTTGCCGTTGAACGACACGATGGATGCGTCGCCCCACGACCCCGCCGGCCTGCCGTCGCGCGTCGAGCCGAGCGACTCGGCGGCGTCGACGAGCACGCGTGCGCCGTGCCTGGCGGCGATGGCCTCGATCGCGTCGTGGTCGGGGATGCGGCCCAGCAGGTCGACGGGCACGATCGCGCGTGCGGGCGTGCCCTCGCGCTCGAGCGTCGCCATCGCCTCGGCGAGCAGGGCGACGTCGAGGTTGCCGGTGGCGGGGTCGGAGTCGACGAAGACGGGGAGGGCGCCGACGTACGCGATGGCGTTGGCGGTGGCGGCGAACGTCATCGACGACGTCACGACGCGGTCGCCGGGCCGCACGCCCAGGGCGAGGAGGCCGAGGTGCAGCGCGGCGGTGCCCGACGAGAGGGCGACGCCGTGCGCGACGCCGACGCGGGCGGCGAGCTCGCGCTCGAACGCGTCGACGTCGGGCCCGAGCGGGGCGACCCAGCCCGAGCGGAGCGCCGCGACGATCGCGCGCTCCTCGGTGGCGCCGACGTCGGGAGCGGACAGCAGGATGCGCGGGCTCATCGGAGGGTCTCCGTCCGGTCGAGGATGCGGTGCACGGTGGCGACGGGCACGATCGTGCGGGCGGCGACGGGCGCGGAAGTCGGCGCCGGAGCACGGTGCCAGCGCGCATCCCACGCGTCCTTGTCGAGGTCGTCGTGCGCGAGCGGCGGCACGGGCGCCTGCGTGATGAGCGGGTGCAGCAGGCGCTCGCCGCGCTCGTCGGGGCCGATGAGCTCCTCGTGCAGCTTCTCGTGCGGGCGCAGGCCCGTGAAGACGATGTCGATCGGCTTGCCCGACATCGCGATCATGCGCTTCGCGACGTCGAGGATGCGCACGGGCTCGCCCATGTCGAGGATGAGCACCTCGCCGGGCCTGCCGATCGCGGCGGCCTGCACGACGAGCTGGCACGCCTCGGGGATCGACATGAAGTAGCGCGTGATGTCGGGATGCGTGACGGTGAGCGGCCCGCCGGCCTCGATGAGCGCGGCGAACACCGGCACCATCGAGCCGCGGCTGCCGAGCACGTTGCCGAACCGCACCGAGAGGTAGCGACCGCTCGCGCGCGCGGCCGTCGCGGCCGTGAGGCGCTCGGCGAGCCGCTTGGAGTGGCCGAGCACGCTCGTGGGGTTGGCGGCCTTGTCGGTCGAGATGTTCACGAACGTCTCGACGCCGACGGCCTCGGCGGCCGCGAGCACCGAGCGCGTGCCGAGCACGTTGGTCTTCCACCCCTCGTCGGGGTACTGCTCGAGCATCGGCAGGTGCTTGAGCGCCGCCGCGTGGAACACGACCTCGGGCCGGCGGTCGGCGAAGATCTCGGCGATCGCCTGCTCGTCGCGCACGTCGGCGAGCACGACGTCGCGCGTCGACAGCAGGCCGTTGCCGTGCACGTCGAGCTGCACGGCCTGCAGCGCGGTCTCGTCGCGGTCGAGCATGATGAGCTCGGCGGGCGACCACTTCGCGAGCTGCCTGCACAGCTCGGCGCCGATCGATCCGCCCGCGCCGGTCACGAGCACGCGGCGGCCCGTGACGCAGCCGGCGACGCGCTCGACGTCCGTGTCGATGGGGCGGCGACCCACGATGTCCTCGATGCGCAGCGCCCGCAGGTCGGTGACCTGCGCCGTGCCGCGCATCATGTCGGCGAACGGCGGCATGACGAGCACCTCGACGCCGAGCGCGCTCGTCTGCGCCTCGATCTCGCCGAGCAGCGTCGCGTCGGCGCGGGCGATGGCGACGACGAGGCGCGTCGCACCGGTGTCGGCGACGATGCGCGCGAGGTCGGCGCGGGTGCCGAGCACGCGCACGCCGCAGCGCATGGCGCCGCGCAGCCTGCCGTCGTCGTCGACGAGGCCGACGGCGCGCAGCGGCGAGTGCTCGTCGGTGCGCATCCGCCGTGCGAGGTGCGTGCCGGCGTAGCCGGCGCCGAGGATGAGCGCCGGCTGCGCCGTGGGCGTGGGCCGGTGCGCGCTCTCGAGCAGGAGGCGCAGGGCGTAGCGGATGCCGGCCATGAGCAGCAGCGCGATGGGCGCCGCGATCACGAGCGCCGTGCGCGGGATGCCGAGGGCCGGCGCGACGACGAGCATGGGGGCGCCGACGAGCAGCGCGGCGACGGTGGCGACGCCCACGAGGGTCACGACCTCCTCGGCGCTGCCGTAGCCGTGGCGGCCGCGGTAGAGCCCGACGGCGTGCCCGATGAGCACCTGCGCGAGCACGACGGTGGCGACGAGGCCGAGGAGGCTCAGCGGGCGCAGCCAGCCGAGCGCGAGGTCCTCGCGCAGCCAGATCGCCACGGGCACCGCGACGGTCCAGGCGAGCGCGTCGCCCACGATCGAGGGCGCGGGCCTCGCGACGCCGTCGCGCATGAGCACGCGCTCGACGAGGCGTCGCAGGTGGGTGGCGGCATCGGCGAGCTCCGCGCGGCGCGGCGCCCTCGCCGTGCTGGTGGCCGTTCGCATCGCGCTCATCTCCGCATCCCTCCGCTAGCGCTCTGCCGGGGGCACGAAGCCCGTCATGGAGTCCTGCTGCAGCGCCGCCTGCACGACCGCGAGGTCGG
Organism: Agrococcus jejuensis; assembly: GCF_900099705.1. Classification (NCBI taxonomy): domain Bacteria; kingdom Bacillati; phylum Actinomycetota; class Actinomycetes; order Micrococcales; family Microbacteriaceae; genus Agrococcus; species Agrococcus jejuensis. The sequence goes on along the minus strand of NZ_LT629695.1, from coordinate 778,935 downwards.
CGGCGTCGAGCAGCACGACGGACTGGTCGCCGATCGTGGCGGTGCCCGCGGTCGGCAGCGTGAACGTCGCCACCTCGGGCGTGCCCGCCGCCGCGAGCTCGGCGGCGAGCTGCACGGCGGCCGGCGCCGTGAGGCCGTCGGTCGCTGCGAGGTACGGCGACATCGCGTCGACGAGGCCGGCGACGGCCCACGGGTTCGCGAGCGTCGTCGGCTGCAGCATCGCGACGAGCAGGCCGCGCAGGTACGCCTGCTGGTTGCGCACCCGCTGGTAGTCGCCGTCGGCGAACGCGTACCGCTCGCGCACGTACGGCAGGGCGTCGGCGCCCGTGAGCGTGACGGGTCCCTGCGCGAAGCGCACGTCGCCGACCGAGAACGCCACCTCGTTCTGCACCGTGACCCCGCCGACGGCATCCGTGAGCGCGGCGAAGCCCGCGAAGTCGACGATGGCGACGTCGTCGATGCGCTGGCCGATGAGCGACTCGACGACCTGCACCATGAGCGGCACGCCGCCGTACGACAGGGCCGCGTTGATCTTCGCCATGCCGTAGCCGGGGATGTCGACCCACGAGTCGCGCATGATCGAGATGATCTGCACGCTGCGGCGGTCGGCGGGCACGTGCACGAGCAGGATGGCGTCGGCGCGGTCGCCGAGGCTCGTGAGCAGCGAGCCTCCCGTGCCGCGCGAGTCGCTACCGAGCAGCAGGTAGTTGCGCGGCGCGACGGTGCCGACGGGATGCGGCGCCGGGCGCGTGGACTCCGCGGGGAACGCGTCGGGCACGCGCTCGATGCGCTGGATCGCCGCTCCGACGCGCACGGTGGTCGTGCCGACGACGGCGACGCCGGCGATGACGAGGCCCACGGCGAGGCCGGCGACGAGGCGGCGCCGGAGGCCGGCGCGCGCGACCGCGTGGAGCATCATGCGCGCCCTCCGAGCACGGCGGCCGCGCCGGTCGCACCGCGGTACGCGGGGAAGGAGCCCTGCGCGCAGCCGTGCGACAGGCGCGCCTCCTCGTCGGGGTCGAGCACGAGCTCGAGCGTGCGGAACGGCCGCACGCCCGCGGGCGCGAACGCGCGCTTGTAGCGCTCGATGCCGTCGCCGGGCGCCGCGCCGCCGCCCAGCACGTAGTCGGCGATGCCGCGCTCGCGGCACCAGCGCACGACGGCGAGCTTCAGCAGCTCGTTGGGCCTCGACGCGTAGGCGGCCGCGTCGGTGCCGCCGAGGAACGAGTACGCGTGGCGGTCGGAGTGCAGCACGAGCTCCGCCGAGACGACGACGCCGTCGAGGGTCGCGTACGCGTAGGCGAAGCTGCCGTCGAGCTCGCGGTGGATGCGCTCGAAGAAGGCGTCGTCGAACCGGTACGCGGCGCCGGCCTCGCGTCGCTCCATCGTGCTCGCGTAGATGCGCGCGAAGTCCTCGAAGCCATCCGCCGACGTCGTGACGTGCACCTGCACGCCGTCGGCGACGGCGCGGCGTACGTTCTTGCGCACCTTGCGATCGGCGTCGGCGAGCACGGCGTCGTCGTCGGCGAGCACCGAGCGCACGACCGTGACGCTGCGGTCGACGAGCGCCGCGGTCGGGGGCGCGACGACGTCGTCGGCGAACGGATGCATGCGCGCGAACGCCGTGACCACCTGGTGCCGCTGCGCCCAGGTGGCGAACGCCGTCCAGAACTCGGGCTGCCTGCCGGCGGAGCCCTGCGGCCGGTAGGCGCCGCCGAAGCCGTACGGGCCCGTGGCGTCGAGCATGCCGAGGGCGCCCGGGATGGGGCGCAGGCGCAGCGGCAGCAGCACGCCGGCGTCGGAGATGATGGCGACGACGCGGTCGCCCTCGTCGGCGAACAGCTCGCCGAGCACGGGGTGCGCGAACGGCTCACGACCCGTCGCGCGCCACCGCCGCAGCCAGACGGCGCGATCGCTCGGCATCGCCGCGTCGAGGCTGCGCAGCCCCGTCGTCGTCGCGATGGGCGAGCGCCACGGCAGGTGCGGCGCGTCGACGCGCGCGTCGGCGTCCACCTGCTTCTCGAGCAGCACCCGAGATCGCACATGCGTCATGTCCTGCACGGCGAAGCCCCCTTCGCGTCCGGTGCGAACGGCGGCATCTCGACGCTTGAGAGATGCTCAGCCGATCACGACTGCGCACACCATGGCAGGCAGAACTGGATTCGTCGGGCCGAGGGTACAAACCTGTCGATACCGGAGGTTCAAGCGCACGCGAACGATGCATCTGATAGGGGACGCCGTACCCCACGACCTGCACGGAGGGCTCGAGCACGGCGCAGCGGCCTCCCACCGCCGCACGCGCTACGGCGTGGGCGTGACCGGTTCCGGAGCGACGAAGTCGGTCATCGACTCGGCCGCGAAGGCCTCCCGCACGAGCTGCAGGGCGGCGTCGTCGACGAGCACGACCGACTGCGTGCCGACGGTGCCGATGCCGGTCGTCGGCATCGTGAACGTGCGCACGTCGGGCACGCCCGCGCCGACGAACTCCGTGGCGATGCCGAGCACGCCCGTCGTCGTGAGGCCGTCGGTCGTCGCCATGTACGGTGCCATGACCTCGACGAGGTCGGCGATCGCGACGGGGTTCGCCACCACCGAGGGCTCGAGCAGCGCGGCGAGCAGGCCGCGCATGTACGCCTGCTGGTTGCGCACGCGCTGGTAGTCGCCGTCGGAGAACGCGTAGCGCTCGCGCACGTAGTCGAGCGCCGACGCACCGTCGAGCGTGATCTCGCCGGCGGCGAAGGAGTGGATCGGCCCAGAATGCCCGGCCGAGAACGCGATCTCGTTCTGCACCGTCACGCCGCCGAGCGCATCCGTGAGCCCCTCGAAGCCCGCGAAGTCGATGATGGCGACGTCGTCGATGCGCTGATCGATGAGCTGCTCGACGGTCTGCACCATGAGCGGCACGCCGCCGTACGAGAGCGCGGCGTTGATCTTCGACATGCCGTAGCCGGGGATGTCGACCCACGAGTCGCGCATGATCGACATGACCTGCACGGTCTGGCGGTCCGGCGGCACGTGCACGAGCAGGATCGTGTCGGCGCGATCGCCCAGCGAGTCGAGCAGCGAGCCGCCCTCGCTGCGGGAGTCGCTGCCGAGCAGCAGGTAGTTGAGCGCGCCCGCATCGTCGACCTCCGGGCGCACCGACTCGTCGGGGAAGGCCTCCTCGACGCGCTCGACGCCCGCCGACGACGTCTGCAGGCGGATGGCGAACACCCCGATGGTGGCGACGAGCGCCAGCACGAGGCCCGATGCGATGCCGACGACGACCTTGCGGCGGCGCGACCACGGCGCGCGTCGTCGTCGACCGGTGGCGGCGTCGCTCGTGCGCTCGTGCGTGCTCATTCGACGATCGTATGGCGCGGCGCCTTGGGTTCCCCCATATGCGAATGCGAATGCGAATGTCAGGAGAATTCGACGAATCGCGCATTGCGCATTCCCTTTCGCGGGAAAATGCGAATACCATGCACCCATGGCAAAGACCACCATCGTCGAGATCGTCGACGACATCTCCGGAGAGCGGCTCGCAGACGGCGCGGGCCGCACGGTCACGTTCTCGCTCGACGGGGCGCAGTACGAGATCGACCTCACGCACGCGCACGCCGAGGAGCTGCGCGAGGCGCTCGAGCCGTGGATCTCCGCCTCGCGGCGCGTCTCCGGCGCGACGCGAGCGTCGAGCCCGCGTCGCTCCGGCTCGTCGCGCGCCTCGAAGGACGTGCAGGCGATCCGCGAGTGGGCCGCTGCGAACGGCTACCAGGTCGCGACGCGCGGGCGCATCCCCGCGAACGTCCTCGAGGCCTACGAGGCGCGCTGACCCCAGCCGGTCGCGCCCGCGGTCACGCGAGCAGGCGCTCGAGCGACGAGCGGGGGATGGGCACCCAGTCGGGTCGGCTGCGCACCTCGTAGACGACCTCGTAGAGCGCCTTGTCGACGAGCAGCGCGCGGATGAGCGCCGCGTCGCCCTCGCCGCGCACCGAGCGGTAGCCCGCGAGGAACGCCGCCTCCGTCGCGGCGTACCAGTCGGCCGCCTCGGCGACGTCGACGCCGACCTCGAGCGCCGCCGACCCCGCCGCGTAGTCGAACGACCGCAGCATGCCCGCGACGTCGCGCTCGGTCGGCTCGGGCAGCAGCCGCTCGGCGAGGGGACGCAGCGGCTCGCCCTCGAAGTCGAGCAGCAGGTAGCCGCGGCCCGGCTGCCGCAGCACCTGACCCAGGTGCAGGTCGCCGTGGATGCGCTGCACGAGGCCCACGCGCACCGCGTCGAGCGTGCGCACGTGCGCGTCGATCGCGGCATCGAGGTGGGCGAGCGCGCCGCGCGACTGGGCCCGCGCCCACGTCGCCCGATCGCGCAGCGTCGCGACGAACGCATCCGACGCCTGCTGGTCGGTGCCGCGGGCGCCGAGCGTCTCGGCGAGCGCGACGTGCACCTGCGCGACGGCGCGGCCGAGGTCGTCGAGCGCGAGGTCGTCGCGCGGCTGGCCGCGCAGGGCGCGCACGGCGTCGTCGCGCACGAGCGTCCACGCGTCGTCGGCGTCGGCGACGAACTCCGACACCGCCGCGAGGCCCGCGGACCGCTCGACGCCGTCGGCCGTCCACGTCGCCCGTGACGCAGCCACGAGCGCCGGCACGCGGTCGCAGCGCGCCCGCGTGAGCGCCCCGGTCACGACGACGTCGGGATGCTCGCCGTCGTCGATCACGCGGAACACCTTCGCGATCCACGCGGGCTCGGCGGCGCCGATCGCCGACGTGTTCGACTGCTCGCCCGCGATGACTCGCACGGTCGGTGCGTGCGGCACGCTGCCGTCGACGGCGATGGATGCCGAGGGGCGCAGCATCGCCTGCAGCGCCTCGGCGTCGTGCGTCGCATCGACGAGCCAGCGGCCGTCGACGACGCCGATCGGGGCGTCGCCGGGCTCGTCACGCACCGCGACCGGCACCTGCAGCGTCGCAGCACCCGCGCGCACGATCGCGACCGCCGTGTCGTCGCCGACGGGCAGCAGCGCCTCGAGCGTCAGCGTCTCGTCGCCGCCCTTCAGCGGGTACCAGCGCCTGCCCGGCGCCCACTCGGCGATCGCGGCGAGCACGGCATCCGGGTCGAGGGGCATGCATCCACCCTTGCGAGCGGCACGCGCCGAACGCAAGGGGGCTGCGCGCCGTCAGAACGAGATGGCGCGCAGCTGCACGCCGGGCATGACGCGCATGAGGTCGGCGATCGGCGCGACGTAGCCGAGCGTCGAGCACCGGTCGCCGGCGGCGGCGAGGCGCACGCCGCTCACGACGCCCGCGGCGAGGGCCGAGCCGTAGTCGCCCCACGTGTAGACGGGGCCGCCCGAGTCGCCGAGGCAGAACGCGGTGCCCGTCGTCGACGACACCCGCACGATGTCGACGCACTGCGCGCCGCCACTCGACAGGGCGTAGCAGGCGACGCCGGGGCCTGTGACCTGCAGGTTGCACGCGTCGCCCGACGTCGTGCCCGACTTGCACAGGTACGTGCCCGTCGGCAGGCTGCGCAGCCAGCCGCTCACCCGCAGCGACGTCGAGTCGCTCGTGTAGATGTCGGGACGATTGCGCACGTCGAGGCCGAGGCGCACGAGCTGCAGGTCGTACGAGTCGGCGCCGCGGACGAGCGCGTCGGCACCCGTCGTGACGCCGAGCGTCTGCCCGCCGGAGGCGAGCACCGACAGGCCGTCGGCCCAGTTGCTGCAGTGCGCGGCCGTGATGAAGTGCTGGAAGTGGCCCGAGACGGCCTGGAAGCCGCTCGTGCACCACTGGTTCGCGCCCGAGGGCAGGCGCGTCGCGTACGTCGAGCCGCCGAGGAGGTCCTGCACGTCGCCACGGCGGGCCGTCGTGTCGGGCACGGCGTCGACGGCCTCGACCGCCACCTCGACGTCGCCCGCCGTCGCGTCGGCGACGGCATCCTCGATCGCCGCGATGCCCGCCGCGTCGAGCGGCAGCGCGTCGACGCCGGCGGCGGCTGCGGCCTCTGGGGTCGGCACGGCGACCGTCACGGCCTCGCCGTCGACCTCGAACGTCACGGGGGCATCGCTCGGCAGCGACGTCGCGGCGTCGAGCAGGCCCGCCGAGAGCGCCAGGGCGCTCTGCGACTCCTCGACGAAGTCGACCGTCACGCCGTCGGCGCTCGCGAGCGCCTGCACTGCCTGCGGCACGTCGCCCACCCAGCCGATCGTGATCGCGCCCGTCTCGGGCACGATCGCGGTCGAGCCGAGCTGCGAGACGGGTTGCAGCGCATCCCACCTGGCGATCTCGTCGAGCACGGCGAGCTGCACGCGCTGCGTCGCCATGGGGTCGGCGACGGTGGTCACGGGGGCGGCCGGAGCCGCCGTCGCCGCGACGGGCGCGACGAGGGGAGCGACGAGCAGGGCCGCCGCGAGTGTCACCCAGGGGGTCGCACGTCTCACGTCGTCATGGTATGGGCGAAGAGGCATCCCCCGGCGAAGGCGCGCTGGGGGACAGACGCGCTGTGCGACGTCGTGCTACGACCACGACGACCGCCACGGGGATGGCCAGCACCGCGAGCCAGGGCAGCACGGCGCCTGCCGCGACCGCCACCGAGCCCGCCGCCGCGACGAGCGCACCCCATCCGGCGGCCAGGCCGTCGAGGAACGTCGAGGGCTCGCTCGGCGCGATGGCCTCCGACGCGATCGACACCGTGATCGTCGACAGCGCCACCTGGTCGGCGAGCGACGACTGCTGCGCCAGCAGCGACTCGAGCTCGCTCGTGCGCGTCGTCAGCTGCCCCTCGATCTCGAGCAGCGTCTCGGTGTCGGCGGCGGTCGCGAGCAGCGCCGTGAGGCGATCGACCGACGCGCGCGCCGACGCGACGCGTACGTCGAGGTCCTGCACCTGCTGCGACACGTCGACGCTCGACACGTCGACGTCGCGGACGTCGCCGACGTCGCGCAGGTCGTCGAGCAGCGCATCCACCTCGTCGGCGGGCACGCGCAGCGTGAGCTCGGCGCGTTCGGGCACGTCGTCGGCGCCCGCCGACTCCGATCGCGACGACACCGAGCCGCCCGCAGCCGTGGCGAGGTCGGCGGCGGCGTCGGCTGCCTCGATGGGCGCCTCGGCGACGATCGACACCCACCCGGTGACGATGACCGACTGCGCGTCGGCGTCGACGGCGGGCTGCGAGGCGTCGAACCCGTCGGCGCCGCCCGACGTCGCGACGTCGGGCGAGCCCTGCTCGACGGCGGGCAGGGGCTGCGGAGCGGACTCCGCCGTGGTGCCGGACTGCGTGGATGCGCAGCCGGCCAGCAGCAGGGCCGCGGCTGCCGCGGCGAGGGGAGCGATGGTGCGCATGCTCGCACGGTAGGCCGCGGAGCCCGCTCGCCACAGCCCAACCGAGGCGGGCATTCGCACGTCCGACGCGTCGCGCCGAGGGGCTCAGGACCGCTTGCGCGCCTTCGCGTCGGCCTTCTCCTGCGCCTTCGCCTCGCGCTCGCGGGTGCGCTCCTCGGCCGCGGCCTCGCGCTCGATCGCCCGCTCGGCGACCTTCTGCGCCTCGCGCCGTGCCTCCGCGAGCCGCGCCTCCGCCTCGCGCACTGCCTTCATCGTATCCTTCACCTTGCGATCGGCGACGACGCCGGGCGGGATGCGGTCGATCGCGGCGTCGTCGTGGCCGCCGCGGTCGATCCACGCCTGCAGGCCGTCGAGCAGCCGGTTGAGGCCGAAGAAGAACGCGCGGTCGGTGCTCGCGAGCGGCTCGTCGAGGATGCCCTCCTGCACGGCAGCCGCGAGGTGCGGGAAGCGCTCGACCGTCACGAGCTCGCGCAGCGCGCCGCGCATGTCGTCGTCGATGCGCGTCTCGTGGCCGGACTCGCCGAACAGGCCGATGTAGCCCATGAGCAGCAGCGCGATCGACACCTTCGACTCGTCGGGCAGGCGCAGCTCGTCCATGGCGCCGAGCGCGCCGTCGAGGATCGCGAGGCGATTCGGCGTCGTCGGCGTCGCCGACGGCGGCATGCTCGCGAGCCACGGATGCGCCTGATAGCCGGCGCGCACGTACGTCGCCCACGTGCGCAGGCGCGTGCGCCAGCCGCCGTCGGCGGGCGGCGAGTGGATCTCGGATGCCCGGTCGACCATGAGCAGCAGCAGGTCGTCCTTGCCGGTGACGTACCGGTAGAGCGACATGGGCGTGAAGCCGAGCGCCGTCGCGACGCGGCCCATGCTCACGGCCTCGATGCCGTCGGCGTCGGCGATGACGATGGCCGCCTCGACGATGCGCTCGGTCGACAGCTCGCGCTTGGGACCGCGCTGCGGCAGCTCGGCGACGCCCCACGCGATCGCGACGGCGTGGGGGAGCGTGGGAGCGCCGGGCGTCGGCACCGACGATGGCCGACTCACGGGCGATCCTGCGGCGCCGTGCCGGTGCGCACGCCCGACTCGAGCGCGGCGATGCGCGCCAGGTGCTCGACGGAGAGCGCGGGGATCTCGGCGATGTTCTCGGCGAGGCGCGACGCGTGCATCGACTTGGGCGCCGCGGCACCGCCGAGCTGCAGGTGCCAGCGCAGCACGACCTGGGCGGGCGTCGCATCCACCTCGGCGGCGATCGCGACGAGGGTCGGGTCGTCGAGCAGGCGGCCGCGGCCGAGCGGGCTCCACGCCTGCGTGACGATGCCGTTCGCGGCATGGAAGGCGCGCAGGTCGTGCTGCGGCAGCCACGGGTGCGACTCGACCTGGTTGACGACGGGCCACTCGCCCGTCTCGTCGAGCAGGGTCTGCAGCTCGGCCTCGCCGAAGTTCGCCACGGCGATCCACCGCACGCGACCCTCGTCGCGCAGCGTCTGGAAGGCACGCCACGTCTCGACGAACGTGCCGCGCGGCGCGCGCGGCCAGTGGATCATGTAGCCGTCGATCACGTCGAGGCCGATGCGCTGCTCTGATGCGGCGAAGTCGGCGAGCACGGCGTCGTACGACTGCACGGGGTCGCCCCAGAACTTCGTGACGACCTGCAGCTCGTCGCGCATGCCGCTCTCGCGCACCGCGGCACCCATGGCGGCCTCGTTGTCGTACATCTGCGCGCCGTCGATGAGTCGGTACCCGGCCGCGAGGCCGTCGGCCACGACCCGTGCCGTGTCGGCGGGCGGCACCTTGTAGAGGCCGAGGCCGATCGCGGGGATGCTCGAGCCGTCGAGCAGGGGCAGCTGGGCGACCATGCACCCATCCTGGCAGCGGATGCCCCCAATCGGCTGCCCGGCAAGGAATTGAGGTCTTCGGCCTCTTTTGATGTCAAAAGAGGCCGAAAACCTCGACTCCGTTCGCCCGGTGCGGGTCTCAGCCCCGCCCGACGCCCTGCTCGAGCCGCCAGTGGTGCCAGCCGTCGCGCTGCCGCTGGTACTCGACGCGCACGTGCCGCCGGTCGTGCGTCGCCTGCATGGCCTCGACGCGGTCGGGCTGCACGGCCCAGACCCGCCACCGCGGGTCGTCGACGCCGTCGTAGCCGGGCCGCTCGCGCCAGTCGGCGAGCGAGGCGGCCTCGTCGAGCTCGACGACGGATCCCGCGAGCTCGAGCTGCCTGCCGAGCGGTCGCCAGAATGCGTGCAGCGTCGCGTACGGCCGCTGCGCGAGGTGATGCGCCTTGCGCGACGACAGCGACGACGCCACGAGCACGCCGCGCTCGTCGACGTCCTTGATCACGAGGGTGCGGCTCGCGGGGCGGCCGGCGTCGTCGATCGTCGTGCACGTCACGGCGTGCGGCTGCCGCTCGCCCGTGACGATCGCATCCTCGAGCCACGCGCGCACGAGGTCGAGCGGATCGGCGGGCACGGCATCGGGGTCGAGCACGGGCAGGTCGTCGGGGAACGCGGGCAGGCCGCGCAGGCGGTCGCGGAGGGAGGCCATGCCTCCACGGTGCGCGCGTCGCGGGGCGACGCGCAAGGGGTCAGCGGGGCAGCTCGACCGGTGCGGTCTCGGGCGGCTCGCCGATGCCCTGCGTGAGGTCGGGCTGCCTCGCGCGCAGCACCCACGCGACGATCGCGGCGGCGCTCGCGAGCACGAAGGCGACGGCGAAGCCGCCGATGGGGCCCTGCCAGTCGATGAGGATGCCCGCGACCGCCGAGCCCACGGCCGCGCCGATCAGCTGGCCCGACCCGATCCATCCGTACGCCTCGGGGGTGTCCGAGAACTTCACGGTCGCCGCGACGATCGACGACATCGCCGACAGCGCCGGCGCGATGCCGATGCCCGCGAGGAAGAACATGAGCGCGAGCCACCAGAAGTCGAGGATCAGGCACGCGAGGCCGAAGCCGACGGCGCACACGGCGATGCGGATCGCGAGCGAGCGACGGTGGATGGTGAGGCCGCCGAGCGAGAGGCCGCCGACGAGCGAGCCGAACGCGTTCGCCGCGATGACCATGCCGGCCTCGAAGCCGTCGTGGCCGAAGACCGACACGACCGCGGCCTCCGATGCCGCGAAGCCGCCGATGAGCAGCATGCCCGTGACGACGACGAGCACGACCGGCACCTTCTTCAGCACGCCGCCGATGCGCTTCGCCGACGGCGGGATGCGCATGCGGCCGACCTCGGGGGAGAGGATGAACCACAGCCCGCCGAGCAGCTGCACCGCCGCGGCCGTCACGAGGCCCTCGACGGTGCCGACCTGCGTCGAGATGAACGTGATGGCGACGGGGCCGACGACCCAGATGATCTCCTGCAGCGTCGCGTCGAGGCTGAAGAGCCGCGTGAGCAGCCGCTGCGTGACCATCGTCGGATAGAGCGTGCGCACCGCGGGGGTGATGGGCGGCATCGCGAGGCCCGCGATGGCGCCGATGCCCGTCATGGCGATGAGGCTCAGCGGCAGCAGGGCGATCGTGAGGATGCTCGCGGCGGCGACGACGAGCGTGAGCAGCAGCACGGGGCGCGTGCCCCAACGGCTCATCCACCGCGTCGTGAGCGGACCGGCGACGCCCTGGCCGATCGAGAGGGCGGCGAGCACGAGGCCCGCGGCGGCGTAGGAGTCGAACGTGCGCTCGACGTGCAGCAGCAGCCCGAGCGAGTACATGCCCTGCGGGAATCGGGCGACGAGCTGCGCCGTCATGATGCGTGCGACGCCGGGGGCTTGCAGGACCTCCCCGTACGCGCGCATGTCCGCGAGCCTATCCCGTGCCTGGCCGTCTGCTGGGTGCAGTCAGGCCTACCCCATGACTGGTCACAGATGCACGTCACTGGTCAGAGATGCACGCATGACTGGTCGCAGTTGCACCGAAGCTGCGACCAGTGTGGTGCAACTGCGACCAGTCATCGAGATGGCAGGGTCAGCGCGGCGCCATGCGGATCGCGCCGTCGAGGCGGATCGTCTCGCCGTTCAGCATCGGGTTCTCGACGACGTGCCGCACGAGCGCCGCGTACTCCGACGGGTCGCCGAGGCGCGAGGGATGCGGGATCTGCTCGGCGAGCGACGCCTGCGCCGCCTCGGGCAGCCCCGCCATCATCGGCGTGCGGAAGATGCCGGGCGCGATCGTCATGACGCGGATCCGACTGCGCGCGAGCTCGCGGGCGAGCGGCAGCGTCATCGCGGCGACGCCGCCCTTCGACGCCGAGTACGCCGCCTGCCCCACCTGCCCGTCGAACGCGGCGACGGATGCGGTGTGCACGAGCACCCCGCGCTCCTCCCCGATGGCGTCGGTCTCCTGCATCCGCGCCGCCGCGAGCCGTGCGACGTTGAACGTGCCGACGAGGTTGACGGCGATGACGCGCGAGAACCGCTCGAGCGGCAGGGGCCCCTCCTTGCCGACGGTGCGCTCGGCGGTCGCGATGCCCGCGCACTGCACGACGATGCGCAGGGGCGCAGCCTCGCTCGCCGCATCCACGGCGCTCTGCACCTGGTCGGCGTCGGTGACGTCGGTCTCGACGTAGTGGATGCCCTCGTCGTCGCCCGCGCGCATGTCGGCGACGACGACGCGAGCGCCCGCATCCCGCAGCATCGCGGCGGTGGCGGCGCCGAGTCCGCTCGCGCCGCCGGTGACGAGCGCGCTGGAGCCTGCGATGTCCATGGAGCCTCCTCGTGAGCTGGGTGGGTGGGTCTCGGGAACGAGCAGCGTCAGAGCCGCTCGACGAGCGTGGCGTTGGCCATGCCGCCGCCCTCGCACATCGTCTGCAGCCCGTAGCGGGTGCCCGAGCGCTCGAGGCCGTGCACGAGCGTCGTCATGATGCGCGTGCCGCTCGAGCCGAGCGCGTGGCCGAGGGCGATGGCGCCGCCGCGGGCGTTGAGCCGGTCGCCGTCGCCGCCGATCGCGGCGAGCCACGCGAGCGGGATGGAGGCGAACGCCTCGTTGACCTCGACGAGGTCGACGTCGTCGATGCGCATGCGCTGGCGGTCGAGGATGCGCTCGGTCGCGGGGATGACGCCCGACAGCATCTCGACGGGGTCGGAGCCGACGGCGACGGAGTCGACGATCCGCACGCGCGGCGTGAGCCCGTGGGCGGCGGCGAATGCCTCGCTCGTGACGAGCACGGCCGAGGCGCCGTCGGTGAGCGGCGAGGCGTTGCCGGCGGTGACGGCCCAGTCGAGGCCCGGATGCTGCGCCGCGAGCGCGTCGGTGCGGAACGCGGGCTGCAGCGTCGCGAGGCGCTCGACCGTCGTGCCGGCGCGGATGGTCTCGTCGACGCCGTGGACGCCGTCGATGCCCGCGACCGTGAGGATCTCGTCGCCCCAGTCGACGGCGGCGGCGCGGGCGTGGCTGCGGGCGGCGTACTCGTCCTGCGCATCCCGCCCGATGCCGAAGCGTGCGGCGACGAGCTCGGCGGCGACGCCCTGGTGCGTGAGGCCGGGGAAGCGGCCGTGCACCTGGCCGGGGATCGGGTCGTGCCCGATGGCGGCGGAGCCGATGGGATGCGTCGACATGAGCTCGACGCCGCACGCGATCACGCAGTCGGCGAGCCCCGACGCGATGGCGGCGTGCGCGAAGTGGATGGCCTGCTGGCTCGAGCCGCACTGCCGGTCGATCGTCGTGCCGGGCACGGTCACGGGCAGGCCGGCGGCGAGCGCGGCGGTGCGGGCGACGTTCTGCGTCTGCTGCCCGACCTGGCTCACGCATCCCGCGTACACGTCGTCGACGAGCGCCGGGTCGATGCCCGCCCGATCGACGAGCTCGGCGATCACCGTGCCGAGCAGCGCGGCGGGATGCCAGGCGGACAGGGCACCGCCGGGCTTGCCCCTGCCCGATGCGGTGCGCAGGACGTCGACGATGACGGCGCTCACGGTCCCAACCTATCGGCGGCGCTCCTGCCGGTGATGGGTCACTTCTTGTCGCGGAGTGGTCGCTTCCGTGCGAAGAGGGGTCACTCGATGCCACGACACGCCGCAGGAAGTGGCAGGAAGTGACCCCTCTCACGGCACCGGCGACACAGGCGCGGCAGAGGAGGGATGCGTAGCGTCGAGCGGGTGAGCAGCGAGCGGACGGATGCGGGCGCGGGCGGCGCTCGCGACCTCGTCATCCCCACGCCCTCGGGCCGAGTGCGCGGCCGGTGGGAGACCGTCGGCTCGCCGAGCTCCCGCGCCCACGGCCGCGAGACCGCGCAGGTCGCCGCCTTCCGCGGCATCCCGTACGCCGAGGCGCCGACGGGCGCGCGACGCTTCCGGGCCCCGGTGCCGAAGGCGCCGTGGGACGGCATCCGCGACGCCACCGCGAACGGCGCGACGCCGCAGCGCATCGGCGACCCGCGCGCGCTCATCCCCGAGCCGAGCGTCGACGGCGACGACACCCTGCACGTCACCGTGCTCACCCCCGACCCGAGCCCCGACGCGAACCTGCCGGTGCTCGTGTGGATCCACGGCGGTGGCTACACGACCGGCTCGCCCGCGAGCCCCTGGTACGGCAACGGCACGTTCGCGCGCGACGGCGTCGTCACGGTGCTCGTCTCGTACCGGCTCGGCTTCGACGGCTTCGGCTGGATCGAGGGCGTGCCGCAGAACCGCGGCGTGCGCGACTGGCTCGCCGCGCTCGAGTGGGTGCAACGGCACGTCGGCGCGTTCGGCGGCGACCCGTCGCGCGTGACGGTGGCGGGGCAGTCGGCGGGCGGCGGCGCCGTGCTCACGCTGCTCGGGATGCGCGCCGCCGAGGGCCTGTTCGCGCGGGCCTGGGCAGCATCCCCGGCGCTCGCCGACGTGCCCGAGCAGACGGCCCGCGCCCTCGCAGCACGGCTCGGCGACCGCCTCGGCATCGGCGCGCACGGCGGCGTGCCGCTGCTCGAGACCATGCGGCGCACGACCGAGCGCGACGTGCTGCGCGCGCAGCCGAAGGCGCGTCGCGGCGCTGGCCGTGGCCTGTACCGCCTCGCCGACGAGCTGCTCGCGATCGGCCCCGTCGTCGACGGCGAGCTCGTCGAGCGACCGACGATGGAGGCGCTCGCCGCCGGCGCGGGCGCGACGGTGCCGCTCGTCGTCGGCGCGATGCACGACGAGCTCGCGCTCACCGAGGCGCTCGTGCCGCGCTGGCTGCACGGCGCGACCGGCGCGCTGCGGGCGATCCCGAGCAGCGTCACGCTCGGCGCCGCGCACGTCGATGCCGCGACGCGGCGCGCGTACGTCGCCGCCAATCCCGACGCCGCCCGCGCCGGCGCGGGCGCGCTCGCGTGCCGCTACCTCTCCGACGTCATCTTCGGCGGCGCCGTCGTGGGTGCCGCGCATGCGCGCGAGCACGCATCCGATCCGAGCGTGCGCGCGCGGCGCACGCTCGAGCATCCGGATGCGGCGGTGCGGGCGGGCGAGCGCGTGCCGGCTGCGCTCGCCGAGGGCGCCGACACGTGGGCGTACCGCTTCGACTGGGCGTCGCCGACGCGTGGCGGCGCCGTGCACTGCGTCGACGTGCCGTTCGCGTTCGACGCGCTCGGCGACGCGCACGCCGACCACCTCGTCGGCGTCGACGCCCCGCAATCGCTCGCCGACGCGGTGCACGGCGCGATGGTCGCCTTCGCCACGGGCGGCGACCCGGGCTGGCAGCCCTGGTCCGACGAGCCCGGCGCGACGCGCATCCTCGGCGCAGCCTCCGACGTCGTCGCAGACCCGGCGCCCACGGTCGACCCGGCCGGGTGGTCGCGCGTCGCCCCGCTCATCACAGCGGGAATCGCCCCGCGCCGCCCCCGCGTCCCCGGGCCACGGAGTTGAGGGTTTCGGCCCGATGCGACCTCACATCGGGCCGAAACCCTCAACTCTGCAGGGCGCGGCGGATGCGCTGCACCGACACGGGGCCGCGGGCGCCGAGCGTCTGGGCGAAGAGGCTCACGCGCAGCTCCTCGATCATCCAGCGCGCCTCGACGAGCGGCTGCGCCGCCGTCGAGGGGAGGGGGATCGCGCCGCCGGCGGCGCGCAGGGCGGCAACTGCATCGGAGACCTCCGCCATCCACTGCACGTCGCGGTGCGCCGTCTCGGGCAGGCGTCGCACGCGATGCTCGACGGCCTTCACGTACACGGTCAGGCGCGACAGCCGCGAGACGCCCGCGGCGACGATGAACCCGTCGTGCACGAGCCCCTCGAGCGTCGCCCGGGCGTCGGCGAGCTGCGCCATGAACGCGAGCGACGACACGTCGCGGATCGCCGCATCCGCCGCCCGCGCCGCCGTCAGCACCGCAGCGACGCGCGCCGTGACGTCGAACATCCGCTCCACGAGCCCCAGCGACACGGCCGTGCGGATGCGCGCGAAGTCCTGCGGCGACCGCACCGACCCGCCCAGGGCGAGCTCCTCGTCGACGATCGCCAGCAGCACGTCGTCGAACAGCCGCGCCGTCGACGGGTACGGGGAGGCGCCGAGCGCGAGCCGCTCGGCGTTCGACAGGTTCGCCTGCACGTACGACTGCGGCGACTGCACGGCGTCGGCGAGCATGCGGCGCACGGCGGCGTGCTCGGCGGCGTCGCGCTCGGCCTCGGTCGAGAACAGCGCCACGTCGACGCGGCCGCCCTTCGCGAGCCGGTGCCCGGGGTAGGCGCGCACGGTGCCCTGGCCCTGGCGCACGTCGACGAAGCGCGGCAGATCGGCCTCGAATCCATCGACCCCGGTGCGCTCGAGGTCGTGCGTGACGACGGCGGCGACCTCGACGGTCGCCTGCCGCGCGAGGCGAGCCTGCAGCGCCGGTAGGTCGCGCCCGGCGCCGAGCACCTTGCCCTTCGCGCCCTCGACGACGAAGCGCGGCAGCAGATGGCCGGGCACGCGCGCCCACTCGACGTCCGACGCATCCGCGGGCGTGTGCGCCGTGGCGCGGATGCGGTCGGCCAGCACCTGCGCGATCGGCTCCCCGGTCGGCGCGGCCGGCAGGTCGACGAGCATCGACCGCGCCCAGTCGCCCGCGGGCACGACGTGGCGGCGCACGTGCTTCGGCAGCGCCTTGATCATGGCGGTGAGCAGCTCCTCGCGCATGCCGGGCACGAGCCAGTCGAAGCCGGCGGGCGTGAGGCGCGGCAGCAGCGCGATGGGCACGTGCACCGTGAGGCCGTCGTCGTCGGCGCCCGGCTCGAACCGGTACGACAGGCGCAGCGTCTGGTCGCCCTGCCGCCACGTCGTCGGGTACTGGTCCTCGGCCGGCCCCTCCTCGCGCCCCAGCAGGTCGTCGCGCGTGAACGTCAGCAGGTCGGGCGTCGCGCTGCGCGTCTCGCGCCACCAGCGCTGGAAGCCTCGCGCATCCGTCACGTGCATGGGGATGCGCGCGTCGTACAGCTCGACGATGCGCTCGTCGTCGAGCAGCAGGTCGCGGCGGCGCTGGCGCTCCTCGAGCCGCTCGATCTCGGCGATGAGCTCGCGATTGGCGGTGAGGAAGCGCTCGCGCACCTGCCACTCGCCGGCGACGAGGCCGTGGCGGATCATGAGGTCGCGCGCGAGCAGCGCATCGACGCGCGACAGCTGGATGCGCCGCTGCGGCACGATCGGCACGCCGTAGAGCGTGACGCGCTCGGTCGCGATCGCGGCGCCGTCGCGCTTCGACCAGCGCGGCTCGAACCACTGCCGCTTCACGAGGTCGCCGGCGAGCGGCTCGGCCCACGCGGGGTCGATGCCGGCGACGACGCGCGCGAACAGCCGCGACGTCTCCACGAGCTCCGCGGCCATGACAGCCTGCGGCTGCTTCTTCGACAGCGTCGACGACGGATGGATGTGGAACCGCGTGCCGCGGCCGCCGACGAAGTCGCGCTTCTCGGCATCCCGCACGCCGATCTGGCTCAGCAGTCCGGCGAGCAGCGCCTTGTGGATCTCGGTCGCGCTCGTCGAGAACGGCTCGGCGCTCGTCTCCGACCCGCGGCCGCGGCCTCCACCACCCCGCGAGCCCGACGGCTGCGCATCCCTCGGCAGCGACCGCTCGAGCTGCCGCACGACGTCCTGCCACTCGCGCACGCGCAGGAAGTTGAGGTGCTCGTCGCGGCACATGCGGCGGAACTGGTTGCCCGAGCGCTGCCGCTGCTGCTCGCGCAGGTAGCGCCACAGGTTGAGCAGCGAGATGAAGTCGGAGGTGGGGTCGGCGAAGCGCGCGTGCAGCTGGTCGGCGCGCGCCCGATGCTCGAGCGGGCGCTCGCGCGGATCCTGGATCGACAGCGCCGCGACGATCGGGATGACGGCGTCGGCGACGTGGTGCTCCACGCCCGCGAGCACCATGCGCGCGAAGCGCGGGTCGACGGGGAGGCGCGAGATGCTGCGGCCGACGCGCGTGACGGCGCCCGAGCGCTCGATGGCCTGCAGCTCGCGCAGCAGGTCGGTGCCGTCGGCGATCGCGCGGCGCTCGGGCGGCTGCAGGAAGGGGAAGTCCTCGAGCGGGCCGAGGCCGAGCGTCGCGGCCTGCAGGATGACCGACGCGAGGTTCGTGCGCAGGATCTCGGGGTCGGTGAACGCCGGCCGCTTCGCGAAGTCCTCCTCGGCGTAGAGGCGGATGGCGATGCCGGGCGCGACGCGGCCCGCACGGCCCGAGCGCTGGTTGGCGGAGGCCTGGCTGATGGCCTCGATCGGCAGCCGCTGCACCTTCGCGCGCGTCGAGTAGCGCGAGATGCGGGCGGTGCCGGTGTCGACGACGTTGCGGATGCCCGGCACCGTGAGGCTCGTCTCGGCGACGTTGGTCGCGAGCACGACGCGGCGCCGCACGCCTGCCGGGCGGCGCTCGAAGACGCGGTGCTGCTCGGCCGCCGACAGACGCCCGTAGAGGGGGAGGATCTCGACGCCCGCGCCGAGGCGGCCCGCGAGCGCATCCTGCGCATCCCGGATCTCGGCCTCGCCCGAGAGGAACACGAGCACGTCGCCCTCGTCGTCGCGCCAGATCTCCTGGATGGCGTCGTGGATGCCGTCGATCGGGTCGACGTCGTCGTGCGCGTCGTCGCTGTCGTCGTCGTCGTCCGACATCGCCTCGCGCGTCAGCGGGCGGTAGCGCACGTCGACGCCGTAGGTGCGGCCCGAGACCTCGATGATCGGCGCGCCGCCGAAGTGGCGCGAGAACGACTCGGGGTCGATCGTCGCCGACGTCACGATGACGCGCAGGTCGGGACGGCGGGGGAGGAGGCGCTGCAGGTAGCCGACGAGGAAGTCGATCGTGAGCGAGCGCTCGTGCGCCTCGTCGATGATGATCGTGTCGTACTGCGTGAGGTCCGGATCGCGGTGGATGCGGTTCAGCAGCACGCCGTCGGTCATGACGGCGACCTTCGTGTCGGCCGAGACCTTGTCGGTGAAGCGCACTTGGTAGCCGACCTCGGCGCCGAGCTCGACCTGCAGCTCCTCGGCGACGCGCTCCGCGATCGTGCGAGCGGCGATGCGGCGCGGCTGCGTGTGCGCGATGGCCGTGCGCCCGATGTCGAGGCAGATCTTCGGCAGCTGCGTCGACTTGCCCGAGCCCGTCTCGCCCGCGACGATCACGACCTGGTTCGCCTCGATGGCGGCCGCGATCTCGTCGCGCCGCGCGGAGACCGGCAGGTCGGCCGGATAGGCGATGTGCATCCCGCCCATCCTCTCGCAGCCCGGGCGCGTCGGATGCGCGGGTCCGCTGGAGGCGGACGGGGAGCGCGCTACTCGGGCAGCTCGCCCGGCGCGAGGCGCTGCTGCTGGCGCCACAGGTCGCCGTAGCCGAGGCGCTCCATGTAGCGCTCGACGAGCTGCTCCTCGTCGAGCTGGCCCTTCGTGAACTGGTCGAGGTCCGCCTGGAACTCGGGCGTCACCGGGGGCATCTCGCTGGGGATCTCGGGGTCGGACATCGCGCCACCTTCCGTCGCGTGGATGGTAGCGAAGCCGCGCAGGCGCCGGCTGTGGGCTGGCAGCATCGAGGCATGGCAGTGACGATCCGACCCGTGCGCCCCGACGACCGCGAGCAGTGGGCGACGCTGTTCCGCGCGTACCGCGAGTTCTACCGGCTCGAGGCCGACGAGGCGGTCGTCGATCGCGTGTGGTCGTGGCTCGCGGATGCCGACCACGAGGTGCGCGGGCTCGTCGCCGAGGCCGACGGCGCGCTCGTCGGCATCGCTCACCACCGCCGCTTCGCGCGGCCGTCGACCGGCACGGTCGGCGTGTGGCTCGACGACCTCTACGCCGCCGAGTCGGTGCGCGGCACGGGCGTCGGGCACGCGCTCATCGCGCACCTCGGCGGCATCGCGGCGCTCGAGGGCGCATCCGTCGTGCGCTGGATCACCGCCGACGACAACGTGACGGCGCAGCGCCTCTACGACCGCGTCGCGACGAGGACGCGCTGGCTGACGTACGACGCGACGCCCGGCGCCTGACGCCACCCCGTCTGCGTTTCGCAGGCGATTCCGCCTCTCAAGGGAGCATTCCCCTCAAGAGGCGGAATCGCCTGCAAGACGCAACGACCGACGAGCGCGCGTGGCTACGGCAGGTCGCGCGTCGGCGTCGGGTCGTCGGCGTCGTTCGTGTCGCCGTCGAAGGGGTTGTCGCCGATGAGCGGCGGGGCCTCCTCGCCGTTCGGTCCGCGTCGCTCGAGCACGAGCAGCGCCGCGAGCATCGACACGATGCAGAGGCCCAGGTAGATCCACCCCACGGTCGCGAGCACGATGCCGCCGAACGTCACCGTGATGCCCAGGATGCCGAGCACGCTCCACACGAGGCCGATGACGATCAGGGCGCCGATCGTCACGACCCACCAGCGCGGACGCGTGCGCCACGCGGCGATCGAGATGGCCACCGCGATGGCGAGCAGTCCGATGGGGAAGTGCATGCTGCGGATGCTACGCCGCACCCGTGCGAGCACGCTGGGATCGCAGGCGCCGCGCGTTCGTGTCGTGTCGGATGCGGCGGCTACCGTGGACCGTCATGTCGAGCGAGCCCCAGCACTACGGTTCGTGGGCCGCCGACCACCTGAGCCCCGCGTATCCAGAGCGTGCCGCGTGGGGCACGACGCAGACGCTGCGTGCGTGGCAGCAGGAGGCGCTGACCAAGTACTTCGAGCGCGAGCCGCGCGACTTCCTCGCCGCCGCGACGCCCGGCGCAGGCAAGACGACGTTCGCGCTGCGCCTCGCCTCCGAGCTGCTGCGTCGCGGGGCCGTGCGCCGCGTCACGGTCGTCGCACCGACCGAGCACCTCAAGACCCAGTGGGCCGACGCCGCCGCGCGCGCCGGCATCCGCCTCGACCCCGAGTTCCGCAACGCCCACGGCGAGGCCGCCAGGCACTACCACGGCGTCGCCGTGACGTACGCGCAGGTCGCCGCCCGCCCCGCGCTGCACGAGCGCATGACGCGCTCGGCCGACTCCCTCGTGATCCTCGACGAGGTGCACCACGCGGGCGACGCCCTCTCGTGGGGCGACGCGGTGCGCGAGGCGTTCGCGCCCGCCACCCGCCGTCTGTCGCTCACGGGCACCCCGTTCCGCAGCGACGACGCGCCCATCCCGTTCGTCGAGTACGCGCCCGCCGCCGACGGCGTGCGCTACTCGGCCACCGACTACGACTACGGCTACGCCCGCGCGCTCGCCGACCACGTCGTGCGCCCCGTGCTGTTCATGGCGTACGCGGGCACGATGGAGTGGCGCACGTCGATGGGCGAGCAGATGCGCGCGACCCTCGGCCACGAGGACGCGAAGGACATCACGTCGGCCGCGTGGCGCACGGCGCTCGACCCGGGCGGCACGTGGATCCAGCAGGTGCTGCGCAGCGCGGATGCGCGCCTCACGCAGGTGCGCGAGCTCGTGCCCGACGCGGGCGGGCTCGTGATCGCGACCGACCAGGCGCAGGCGCGCCAGTACGCGCAGATCCTCGAGGGGCTGTGCCGCGAGAAGGTCACGGTCGTGCTGTCGGACGATGCGGGCGCGAGCGCGCGCATCGAGGAGTTCTCGGCGGCCGAGTCGCGGTGGATGGTCGCCGTGCGCATGGTGTCGGAGGGCGTCGACGTGCCGCGCCTCTCGGTGGGCGTGTACGCGACGTCGTCGGCGACGCCGCTGTTCTTCGCGCAGGCCATCGGCCGCTTCGTGCGATCGCGCCGCCGGGGCGAGACCGCGACGGTGTTCCTGCCGTCGGTGCCCGTGCTGCTGCAGCTCGCCGCCGAGCTCGAGCGGCAGCGCGACCACGCCCTCGGCAAGCCGACCGACGACGACGAGCTGCTCGACGACTCCCTCATGGAGGCGGCCGAGAAGCCCGACAAGGAGGACCGCGAGGAGGCGCCCTTCACGTGGCAGCCGCTCTCGTCGGCCGCCACGTTCGACAAGGTGCTGTTCGGCGACCAGGAGTTCGGCCAGCTCGTCGAGCCCGGCACCGACGAGGAGCTCGACTTCATCGGCATCCCCGGCATCCTCGAGCCCGAGGAGGTGTCGGAGATGCTGCAGCGCCGCCAGCGCAGGCAGGCGTCGCGCATCGCCGAGAAGCCGGTGCAGCCGCAGCCGGACGCGCTGTTCCGCTCGCTGCGCGAGGATCGGCAGCTGCTCAACGCGCTCGTGTCGATCGTCGCGAAGAAGCGCAAGCAGACGCACGGCATGGTGCACGCCGAGGCGCGACGCGTGTGCGGCGGCCCCGAGGTCGCGAAGGCGTCGATGCAGCAGCTGCGCGACCGCATCCAGTACCTGCGGCGCGCGATCGACGCCTGAGGCGCGGGCTCAGCCCCCGACGGTGAAGTCGGAGTGCACGACCTGCATCGTCGACGCATCCATCGGCACGCCCGTCTGCGTCGCGAGGTCGGCGACCGCCGCGTCGTCGAGGCCGCGGTCGGCGCTCGTGAGCCACACGACCTTCTGCGTGGTGGTGCCGTCGGCGGCGGGCGGCTGCGACCACTCGGCGGGCGCGCCGGCGCCGTCTGCGACGTAGCCCGCGGCCGTCGCCCACGCCTCGAGCGCGGGCACGGGCGCGGGGTCGGCGCCGACGAACGCGACCGACACCTCGACGATCGACGAGCCGCCGGGACCGTCGGCGATGCCGAGGTAGGTGACGGTGCAGCGCA
The DNA here is from genome assembly GCF_900099705.1 of Agrococcus jejuensis. Classification (NCBI taxonomy): domain Bacteria; kingdom Bacillati; phylum Actinomycetota; class Actinomycetes; order Micrococcales; family Microbacteriaceae; genus Agrococcus; species Agrococcus jejuensis. Next base: position 756,587 of record NZ_LT629695.1, on the reverse strand, counting down.
CGTCGAGCCCGTCGAGCGCCGCGGGGTCGACGAAGCCCGCGGCGGGCGCCATGGACGCGAGGACCTCGTCGTCAGTGCCGACGAAGCCGGTCGGTGCCATGGCGTTGGTGGCGAGCAGGTACGCGTCGCCGCACTGCGGCGCCTCGGCGACGGGCTCCTCGGTCGGGGAGGGCGATGCCGACGGAGTCTCGGACGCGGTCGGGGACGGCGACGCCGAGGGCGCCTCGGATGCCTCGGGCTCGGCGGTCGCGCAGCCCGCGAGGGCGATGGCGAGGATCGCGGAGAGGGCGAGGAGGCTGCGCCGCATGCGTGGCTCCGATGCTCGAGGGAACGCGCATCCAGGGTGCGGCACGCGCCTGGCAGACGGCTCCGAGCGGGTCGTCGCAGCGCGCGCCAGGTAAGGCTGTCCTCACCCGAAAACCCCCGGTCAGGGCAGCCTGACCTTGCTGGACACGCCGTCACGACGGGTGCATCCTGGCTCAGAGTCGAGGAGGAAGTCATGACCATCGAGCAGCTCCCCACCGTCACGTCGTGCAGCGCCACCGACTGCGGCTACAACCACGACGGATGCCACGCACCCGCCATCACCGTCGGCGGCGACGGCGCAGGCTGCGCCACGTTCCTGCCGCTCGGCATCGACGGCGGCCTGCCCAAGGTCATCAGCCACGTCGGCGCCTGCCAGCGCACCGAGTGCGTGCACAACCAGTCGGCGCTGTGCCTCGCGGGCGAGGTGCGCATCGCCGGCGGCCAGGGCACCGCCCACTGCGAGACCTACGAGGCCGCCTGATCCCTCGGCGCTCCGCGCCCCGCGTGACCACTGACGTCCCGTCGCTCCTGCGGCGGGGCGTCAGCGCGCATCCAGCGCTCGATGCTTCGCTGACGCCATGAGCCTGCCGCACCCTCCGGGCGATCCGATGGCGCCGCCCGTGCCGCGCACCGTGCCGATGCCGGCGACGCCCGGCTCGCCGCTCGAGCCGCTGCGGCCCGGCCGCCGTCTCGATCGGCGGCACTGGCTGCTCGCCGGACTGCTCGGCATCGTCGGCGGCGCGCTGCTGCTCGACGGCGTGCTCAGCATCACGCCCGTGCTCTCGGGTGCGCAGGTGCCGATCGAGTCGATGGCGCTCGCTGCGGGCGGGGCCGCCCTCGGGCTCGTCGCGATCGTCGTCGCCTTCTCGCTCGCTCCCGGGAGCCTCGGTCGGCGCGCCCTCGGCATCGTGATCGTGCTCGTCGGCATCGGCCTCGCCGTCGGCCTGGTCGCCCTGCTCTTCGGCGGCCCCGTGCGCATCCCGGTCGAGGTCCGCTGGGTCGCGAGCCCGCAGTCGCTGCTCGTCGGCACGGGCATCGTCGGGTGGCTGCTCGCCTCGGGCGCGCGGTGGTGGGCGTTCCTCGTCGTGCTGCTCGCCCCCGCCATCCCCGCCGTCGCGTCGGCCCTGCTGTTCCAGGGCTCGAGCCTCGCGATCCTCGCGCCGCAGGCGCTCGCGCTCGTGCTCGCGCTGCTCGCGCTGCTGCTCTCGATCCCCAGGAGGCGCTGACATGCTGCGGCGCCGCACGTTCCTCGCAGGCTCCATCGCTGCCGCGGCCGCGCTCGCCGGCTGCGCGCCCGACCCCGTCGGCGAGCTCGTCGACGAGGATGGAGCGGTGACGACCACGCACGAGTACGGCGACGATCCCGCGCAGGTCTGCGACCTCATCCTCCCCTCCGGCGAGGCCCGCGGCACGGTGATCCTCGTGCACGGCGGCTTCTGGCAGGCCGGGTACGACCGCAGCCTCGAGGATGCGGTCGCGGCCGACCTCGTCGCCGACGGCTACGCCGTGTGGAACGTCGACTACCGCGGCGTCGGCGCCGGCGGCGGCTACCCCGCGACGTTCGCCGACCTCGCCGCGGCCGTCGACCTGCTCGCGACGGTCGGGCCAGACGCGGGCGTCGCGATCGACCGCGTCGCGATCGTCGGCCACTCGGCGGGCGGCCACCTCGCGCTCTGGGCGGCGGGCAGGCACCTGCTGCCCGAGGATGCGCCGGGCGCGAATCCCGCGCTGTCGCCGATCGCGGCGTGCAGCCAGGCCGGCGTCAACGACCTCGTCGCGGCGCAGGCGGAGTCGGTGGGCGGCGGCGCCGTCGCGTCGATCCTCGGCATCGGCCCCGACGTGCCGGTGCCCGCCGACCTCGCCGCCACGACGTCGCCGCAGCAGATGCTGCCGCTCGGCGTGCCGCAGCTGATCGTGACCGGCGACGCCGACGTGCTCGTGCCGCCGTGGCTCTCGGAGGACTATGCGCCGGTCGCGACGGCCGCCGGCGACGACGTGCGCCTCGAGGTCGTCGCGGGCGAGGACCACTTCGCCCACCTCGACCCCGGCAGCGACTGCTGGGCGCAGGTTCGCGCGTGGCTGATCGACGTCATCGGCTGACCCCGCGTCGCTAGGCTCGGACGGTCGAGCGCATCGCGGCATCGACGGCCGAGCGCGGCGACCCCGCGCGGCTGCCGCGAGCGTCGGCGAGACGAGAAGGAGCCTCATGACGTCCATCCCCACCGTCGCACTCAACGACGGCACGTCCATCCCGCAGCTCGGGTTCGGCGTGTTCAAGGTCAACCCCGCCGAGACCGAGCGCATCGTCACCGACGCGCTCGAGGCCGGCTACCGCCACATCGACACCGCCGCCGTCTACGGCAACGAGGAGGGCGTCGGCCGCGCCATCGCCGCCTCGGGCATCGCGCGCGACGAGCTCTACGTCACGACGAAGTGCTGGAACGACGACCAGGGCCGCACCGCCTCGCGCGACGCGATGGCGTCGAGCCTCGAGAAGCTCGGCCTCGAGAAGGTCGACCTGTACCTCATCCACTGGCCGTGCCCCGAGAAGGGCCTGTGGCAGGAGACCTGGACGACGTTCCAGGAGCTGCAGACCGAGGGCCTCACGACGTCGATCGGCGTCTCGAACTTCGACCACCGCTACCTGCCGGCGCTGCTCGCCGAGGGTGGCCCCAAGCCCGTCGTCGACCAGATCGAGCTGCACCCGCAGTTCCAGCAGCGCGAGACCGCCGCGATCGCCGCCGAGCACGACATCCTGCTCGAGGCGTGGGGTCCGCTGGGCCAGGGCAAGGTCGACTACGAGTCGCAGGTCGCGTCGATCGCCGCCGCGCACGACAAGTCGTGGGCGCAGGTGCTGCTGCGCTGGCACCTGCAGCAGGGCCGCATCGTGTTCCCCAAGTCGAACCGTGCGACGCGCATGCGCGAGAACATCGAGGTCTTCGACTTCGAGCTCTCGGCCGACGAGATCGCGACGATCGACGCGCTCGACCAGGGCGTCGCCGGCCGCGTCTCGGCCGACCCCGCCGAGGTCAACTGACCGCGCACGATCCGCGTTGGCCGGCGGGCCGCATCCCCTGTGGATGCGGCCCGTCGGTCGCGTCGGGGAGGGATGCGCGGCTGGTGAGCGTCAGCCGACGGTGGCGCGCAGCCAGTCGACGACCCGGGGCGCGAGCTCGGTCGCGATGACCTCGGGCGTCCTCTTGTTGCCGGCCACCTCGAACGAGTGTCCTCCGCCCTCGACGGCGTCGATCGTCGCCGAGCCGCCGATGCGCTCGACGACGCCCTCGAGCAGGTCGCCCGACGAGAACGGGTCGTTCGTGCCCTGCACGATCCGATGCGGCGTCGTCATGCCGTAGAGGTGCTCGTCGCGCAGCCGCTCGGGCTTGCCGGGCGCGTGCAGCGGGTAGCCGAGCGACACGAGCGCGTCGGCCGGCATTCCCTCGGCGACCGCCATCGTGGCCATGCGGCCGCCGAACGACTTGCCGGCGGCGACGAGCGGCACGTCACCGAGGGTGCGGGCCGCGTCGGCGACCGAGCGCCAGGCAGCGATGGCGGCGGGCGCGCGGTCGGGGAAGCGCTTGCCCGCGGTCACGTAGGGGAAGTCGAAGCGCACGACCCGCAGCCCGGCGTCGGCGAGCGCATGCGCCATGCCCACCATGAAGCCGTGGTCCTTGCCGGCGCCCGCGCCGTGCGCGAGCACGACGGTCGCCCACGCCGTGCCCTCGGGCTCCGAGACGACCGCCTCGATGTCGGCGGCATCGGCGTGCGGGATGGCGAGGGGAGCGTCGGTCACCGCACCATCATGCCCGGCGTCGACCGCTCGTCCGAGCGGCGGCCCGCGTCGGTCGCGGCGCCGTCGCGGCGCGCGTCCGAGGCCATGCGGTCGAGCCAGCGCTCGCGCCGCTCGGGCGTCGACGACCGCACGCTCGTCGCGCGCGTGAGGCGCACGGGGCGGATGCCGCAGAATCGCAGCGTCGTCGTGCGCAGGTGCCGCACGGTGGTGTCGCCGACGAGCGGCAGGTACCAGCGCGGGGAGTCGCTCGTCACGACGAGGCGGCCCGTGCGACCGGCGAGGAGGCCCTCGGGCGTGCCGCGCTCGGTGTAGCGGAACGCCTCGCCGTACACGAGCACCCGGTCGAGGAAGCCCTTGAGCAGCGCGGGCACCGATCCCCACCACACGGGGGTCACGACGACGACGTGCTCGGCGTCGCGGATGGCCTGCAGCGCGTCGGCGAGGTCGGGCTCGAAGGGCTGCTCGCCGCGGTAGCCGCGATGCAGCACGAGATCGAAGTCGAGGTCGCGCACGACGAGCAGTCGCGCGTCGTCGCTCTCGGCGGCGTAGCGCGCGGCGAGCGCTGCCGAGAGGGAGTCGGGGTTCGGGTGGCCGTCGATGACGAGGGTGCGCATGGCGAGCTCCTTGCTCGAATCAAATCTTGACAGTGTCCACAATCTGGACACTGCCCAGCATCGGGTACGATCTTGCGCATGTCAAGATCCGAGTCGCGCTACCACCACGGCGATCTCGCCAGCGCGCTCGAGGCGGCGGCCGACAGCCTGCTCGCCGAGCGTGGCGCCGCATCCCTGAGCCTCCGCGAGGTCGCCAGGCGCGCGGGCGTCAGCCACAACGCGCCCTACCACCACTTCGCCGATCGCCATGCGCTGCTGCAACGGCTCGGCATCCGCCACATGACCCGGCTCGTCGAGGCACAGCGCGCCGCGGGGGACGGCGAAGCCGACGCGCGGGCCGCGTTCGTCGCGATGGGCGCCGCGTACGTGGGCTACGCGCACGAGCACCCGCAAGGGTTCGCCGTGATCTTCGATCCCGAGGTGTGCGTGCCGGGGCAGACGGGGTCGGAGATGACGGCCCTCATCGCCGAGAACGAGGCGCTCATCGGCGCAGCGATCGCACGCATCGCGCCGGACCTCGGCGCGCAGGAGGTCGAGGCGGCCGTCGTCGGCGCCTGGGGCGCCGCGCACGGACTCGCGCAGCTCGTCGCCGCCGGACACGTGCCGATCGAGGCGGTGCAGCCCGCGTTCGAGGCCTACCTCGCGATCGGCGCCACGCTCACGACCGCTCCCGAGCGCGCATGACCGACCCGCCGCGCATCGACGCGGCGCTCGTCGCGCGTCTCGTCGCCGCGCAGCTGCCGCACCTCGGGCATCTGCCCGTGCGGCCGGTCGACCGTCAGGGCAACGACAACCGCACGTTCCGGCTCGGGCCCGACCTCGTCGTGCGCCTGCCGAGCGCTGCGGGCTACGTCGGCGCCGTCGCCGTCGAGGATCGCTGGCTGCCCGTGCTCGCGCCGCACCTGCCCGTGCCGGTGCCCGAGCCCGTCGCCGTGGGCGAGCCGGGCGAGGGCTACCCCTTCCCCTGGGCGGTGCGCCGTTGGGTGCCTGGGGAGCCGCTCGTGCCCATGGGCATCGCGTCGGACGCGTTCGCCGCCGACGTAGGCGCCTTCCTGCGCGCGCTGCATCGCATCCCTGCCGCCGACGGTCCGCCGGCAGGGGAGCGCACCTTCCATCGCGGCGGGCACCTCGGCGTCTACGACGGCGACGTGCGGCGCGCGCTCGGCACGATCGGTTGGACGATCGACGCGGATGCGGCCGAGGCGATCTGGGAGCGGGCGCTCGCGTGGTCGTGGCAGCGCGAGCCCGTGTGGGTGCACGGCGACGTCGCCGCGACGAATCTCCTGCAGGTCGACGGGCGACTCGCGGGCGTCATCGACTTCGGTCAGGTCGGCGTCGGCGACCCGGCGTGCGACCTCGTGCTCGCCTGGACCGGGCTCGACGCATCCGGTCGCCGCGTGCTGCGCGACGCGGTCGGGCTCGACGACGACACCTGGGGCAGGGCGCGCGGCTGGGCGCTGTGGAAGGCGCTCATCACGCTCGAGGATCCGCGATCGGCGCAGCGTGACGTGCAGGCGCGTGCCCTCGCGGCGGTCCTGACCGATCCCGTCGTCGACGACGACTAGGGGTCAGCGCCAGCCGGGCAGCCAGTACCGCAGGCGCAGCAGGTCCTCGTGCTCCCACACGCCGTACCAGATGGGGGCGAAGAAGATCGTGGCGGCGATGGCGAGCACGACGAGGGCGGCGACGAGGATGCGGCCGACGCGCGCGGTCATGGGCCGCACGCGGCCGTGCACGAGTCGCCACAGCAGGTAGGCGAGCCCGATGACGAGGAACGGCTCGAACACGATCGTGTAGAAGGCGAAGATCGTGCGGTCGGGGAAGGCGAGCCACGGCACGTAGCCGGCCGCGACGGCGACGACGAGGAACGCGGCGGTGCGGTCGAGCCGCGAGCCCATGCGGTAGAGCAGCACCGCGAGGGCCGCGACGGCCGGGAACCAGATCACGGGGTTCGCGAGCGCCGTGATGAACGTCATCTGGTCGCCGTCGAGGTGCAGCAGGAACGCGGTGGGGCGCAGCAGCAGCAGCCACTGCCACGCGGGGCTCTCGAACGGGTGGTCGTTCGTGAGGCCGACGTGGAACGTCCACATCTGCTGGTGGTAGTGCCACAGCGCCTGCAGCCGCTCGGGTACCCACGCGAACGCGCCGGTGAGCAGCTCGCCGGGGTTGTCGCGCGCCCACGACGAGCCGTAGCCGCCGCCGAACCAGCCCGTCCACGACACGAGGTACACGGCGAGAGCCGGCAGCATGACGAGCACGAGGCTCGTCGGCGCCTGCGTCAGCAGGGTGCCGACGTGCCAGCCGCGGATGCCCGCGCGGCGCCGGTCGAGCGCGTCGAGCGCGACCGACCACAGGCCGAACGCGGCGACGAAGTAGAGGCCCGACCACTTCACGGCGCACGCCGCGCCGAGCATCGCACCGGCGGCGACGACCCACGGTCTCGACCAGAGCGCGGGCCCGAGCCAGGATCCGGGATGCGCGTGCCGCCAGCGCACGATGCGCGCTGGCGCGCCGCGTCGGTCGAGCAGGAGCGCTGCGGCGGCGGCGAGCACGAAGAGCGCGAGCGTCTGGTCGAGCAGCACCGTGCGGCTCATGACGATCGCCTGGCCGTCGATCGCGAGCAGCAGGCCCGCGAGGGCGCCGAACGTCCACGAGCGCGTGAGGGCGCGGGCGACGAGCATCGTCAGCACGACGACGAGCACGCCGACGAGCGCCGCGGGCCAGCGCCACGCGAACGGGTCGTCGATGCCGCCGAGGCCCATGCCGATGCCGAGGATCCACTTGCCGAGCGGCGGATGCACGACGAACGACGGCGTCGACTGCAGCGTGGAGGTGCCGTCGACGAACGCGTCGTTCGCGTCGTCGGGCCACTGCCCCTCGTAGCCGAGCTGCCACAGCGAGTACGCGTCCTTGACGTAGTACGTCTCGTCGAAGACGAGCTCGTGCGGGTTGCCGAGGTTCGCGAACCGCAGCGTCGCGGCCAGCGCGACGACGCCGATCGGGGCGGCGAGGTCGATGATGCGACGGGCCTGCGGCGTGCGCAGCGGCGCGAGCAGGTCGCGGCGGGGCGCGGCGGGCTCCGGGGCGGCCGGCTGGGCGTCCGGATGCTCGGGGCTGGCATCCGTGAGCGTCACTCGGCGATCCTCCCATGGGCTCATGGGTGCTTGGATCGATGCATGCTCCTCGTCGCCGCCACCCCGATCGGCAACCTCGGCGACGCGACCACGCGGCTGCGCGAGGCGCTCGCCTCCGCACCCGTCATCGCCGCCGAGGACACGCGCACGGCGCAGCGGCTGCTCGCGGCGCTGCACGTCGAGCGCGACGACCGCCCACGGCTCGTGGCCGTGCACGAGCACACCGAGGATGCGCTGGCTCCCGAGCTCGCCGAGCAGGCGCGCGAGACCGACGTGCTGCTGCTCACCGATGCCGGCATGCCGACGGTCTCCGACCCCGGCTACCGGCTCGTGCAGGCGGCGATCGCGGCCGACGTGCCCGTGACGGTGCTGCCCGGACCGTCGGCGGTGCTCACGGCGCTCGCGCTGTCTGGCCTGCCGACCGACCGCTTCGCGTTCGACGGCTTCTTGCCGCGCAAGCAGGGCGAGCGCCGCAGCGCGCTGCGTGCGCTCGCCGACGAGCGCCGCACCGTCGTGCTGTTCGAGTCGCCGCACCGCCTCGCCGACGCGCTCGCCGACGTCGCGCACGAGCTGGGCGACCGGCCCGTGGCCGTCGCGCGCGAGCTCACGAAGCGCTTCGAGGAGGTGCGGCGCGGCACCGCCGCCGAGCTCGAGCCGTGGGCGCGCGAGGGCGTGAAGGGCGAGATCGTGCTCGTGATCGGCGGCGCGACGCCCGCGCCCGCATCCCTCGACGACGCCGTCGCCGGCGTGCTCGCCCGCGTGGCAGCGGGGGAGCGGCTCAAGGACGCCGCCGCGGCCGTCGCCGACGAGACCGGCCGGGGCAAGCGCGAGCTGTACGACGCCGCGCTCGCCGCCCGCCGCGGCTGACCCGCGCGGCCGCTGGCGGCACGCGGCGTAACGACGCCAGCATCCTTCGTAGGATGGAGACCATGCCTGAGCGGTTCACGGTCACGACGCCGATCTACTACGTCAACGACGTGCCGCACATCGGGCACGCATACAACGAGGTCGCGACCGACGTGCTCGCGCGCTGGCACCGCATGCGCGGCGACGACACGTTCATGCTCACGGGCACCGACGAGCACGGTCAGAAGATCATGCGCACGGCCGCGGCGCACGACACGTCGCCGCAGGAGTGGACCGACCGCCTCGTCGAGTCGGCGTGGAAGCCGCAGCTCGACCTGCTCGACATCGCGAACGACGACTTCATCCGCACGACGGAGGAGCGCCACGAGCGCGGCGTGAAGATCTTCCTGCAGCGCCTCTACGACGCGGGCTGGATCTACCACGGCGAGTTCGAGGCCGAGTACTGCGTCGGCTGCGAGGAGTACAAGACGGCGAGCGACCTCGTGCCCGGCACGGGCGAGTACGAGGGCCAGCTGGTCTGCGCCATCCACTCGCGCCCCGTCGAGACGGTGCGCGAGGCGAACTACTTCTTCAAGCTGTCGGAGTTCCAGCAGCAGCTGCTCGACCTCTACGCCGACCGCCCCGACTACGTGCAGCCCGAGCACGTGCGCAACGAGGTGCGGTCGTTCGTGTCGCAGGGGCTCACCGACCTGTCGATCAGCCGCTCGACGTTCGACTGGGGCATCAAGATCCCGTGGGACGAGGATCACGTCGTCTACGTGTGGTTCGAGGCGCTGCTCAACTACGTCACGGCCATCGGCTACGGCGTCGACGACGAGGCGTTCGAGCGTCGCTGGCCGGCCGTGCACATCGTCGGCAAGGACATCGCCCGCTTCCACGCCGTCATCTGGCCCGCGATGCAGATGGCCGCCGGCATCCCGGTCTCCGACCACGTCTTCGGCCACGGCTGGCTGCTCGTGGGTGGCGAGAAGATGTCGAAGTCGAAGGCGACGGGCATCGAGCCGCGGCAGATCACCGACGTGTTCGGCGTCGACGCCTTCCGCTACTACTTCATGCGCGCGATCGCGTTCGGCTCCGACGGGTCGTTCTCGTGGGAGGACCTCGACGCGCGCTACCACTCCGAGCTCGCGAACGGCCTCGGCAACCTCGCCTCGCGCGCCATCGCGATGGTGCAGAAGTACCGCGACGGCGTCGTGCCCGACGTCGCGCCCGTGCCCGAGGTCGCCGAGCTGCTCGAGGCGTCGGTGGGTCGTGCGGACGCGGCGATCGACCGCTTCCAGATCCACGAGGCCATCGACCAGGCCATGCGCATCGTCGACCGCCTCAACGGCTTCGTCACCGAGCAGGCGCCGTGGGTGCTCGCGAAGGACGACGCCCGCCAGGACGAGCTGGATGCGGTGCTCGCGACGCTCGTGCAGGGCATCGGCACGGCGGCGATCCTGCTCGCGCCCGTCATGACGCGGTCGACGCAGGCGCTGTGGGCGGCGGTCGGCGGCGAGGGCGAGGTGCGCGACCAGGCGATCCGCTCGGCGCACGCGTGGCGCGGCACGGGCCGGGTCGAGACGATCCCGCCGCTGTTCCCGCGCGTCGAGGCGCAGTGACCGACGCGGGCGAGACCGGCACGCACGCCGTCTTCTCGTTCGGCACGCTGCGGCAGGAGTCGGTGCAGCAGGCGCTGTACGGCGGCCCCGTGCCGACGGTGCCCGACGCGCTCGTCGGCTGGCGTCTCACGACGGTGCGCATCACCGATCCCGCCGTCATCGCGGCGTCCGGCAGCGACCTGCACCCGGGCGTCGAGCGCTCGGGCGACGTCGCCGACCGCGTCGACGGCGGCGTGCTGACGCTCGACGACGAGGCGCTCGCCGCGACCGACCGGTACGAGTCGGTCGGCTACGAGCGCACGTCGGTCGTGCTCGCCTCGGGTCGCGAGGCGTGGATCTACGTGCCGCGCCCCGGCGTCTGACGCACGGCGCTCGACGGCGTCGGTGGAGCGGGCTAGCGTCGGTGTCGGCGCATCGCGCCCGACCCGGGAGGCATCCGTGACGACCACGACCCACGAGCGCGTCGGCGACCAGAGCATCGTGCATCGGCGCACGTTCCAGGCGTCGGTCGAGGACGTGCACCGCGTGCACACGACCGCCGACCTGTTCGTGCGATGGATGGGGCCGCGCGGCAGCTGCGTGCGCCTCGATCGCTTCGAGCCGACGACGGGTGGCGCGTTCGACTACACCGTCGAGGTCGGCGAGGGCCGCTATCGCTTCTGGGGCTCGTACCACGAGGTGCTGCCGACGCGGATCGTGCACACGTGGCAGTTCGAGGGCGAGCACGGCGTGACGCTCGAGATGCTCGACCTCGTCGAGGTCGCGCCCGGGCTCACCGACCTCGTCATCACGTCGACGTACTCGACGAAGGAGGCGTGCGACCAGATGGTCGAGTCGGGCCTCGACGAGGGCGGCATGGACTCCGACTTCGAGCGCATCGACGAGCTGCTGGCGCAGCTGGCCTGACGCGCGCTAGGGCAGCGGAGGCACCTCGACGTCGACGTCGGGGTCGAATCCCAGCCCCACGATGCGCACCGTGAGCGGCGCATGCGTCGGCGTAGCATCCGGCAGTCGCAGCACGTAGTGCCACGGCACGGGCTCGCGCCGCGGGCCCTTGCCGATCGACGGCTGGAAGACGGCATGCACGGCGTCGCCGTGGCGCCGGGTCGTGATGGCGACGGGCGCGGCGTCGGCAGGTGCCAGCAGCGCGACGACGATCCGGTCGGCGTCGAGGCGACGCACGATCGGACCGCCGTCGAGCGCTCGCGCAGGCACGCCGTCGGGCGGGCCGCGCCTGGCGGCCCGCTCGACGCGCATGCCCTCGACGATGCGCGGCTGGCGCTCGTCGACCACTACGGCGCGAGCGGCACAACGGTCGGCTCGGCGCCCTCCTGCAGGCCCTCGACGGTGACCTCGACGGTCTGCGTCGCGTCGACGCCCTCGGTGAGGGGGATCTCCCAGCCGTAGACGCGGAAGTCGGCCGTGCACATGAGGTCGCCGGACGGCGGCGTGAACTCGACGGTGATGGCGGTGTCGCCCTCGACGGTCGCGCCGACGGGCGTCGGCACGCAGGCGGCGGAGCCCGAGCCGCCGATGAGCACCGTGAGCGTCGTGCCGGCCTCTGCCCACTCGACGACGGGGAACGACGGGGCGCCCATCGCGTCGGACAGGCGCGGGTCGTCGTCGGGGATCGCCGTCGGGTCGCCCGCGGCGGGCGGTGCCGAGTCGATCGGGCTCGGGCTCGTCGACGACGTCGGCTCGTCGCTCGGCTCGCCGGATGCGCCGGGGCTCGTGGTCGACGAGCAGGCGGCGGTGAGCGCGAGCCCCGCCGCGGCGAGCACCGCGAGGGCGGTGCGGGTCGTGCGCGTGATGGTGGTCATGTCGGCCTCCTTCGACTGCTCTCGAGCATGGCGCACCCGCATCCGCCGCACCACACAACCGGGCGAGCGAGTCGTTCGTCAGGGCGCTGAGGCGGACCTTGGCCGGCACCGACGAAGCGCATGGCTGCGCGCGCCTAGGCTGGTCGGGTGCCGCTGCCCGATGAGCCAGGACCCCACTCGCTGCCAGGCGGCGAGTACGTGCGCGAGCGATCCGGCGAGGGCCGCGACCTCACGCGCCCGCCCGAGCCCGCGCCGCTCGCCGTGCCGGTGTACGACAACCACACGCACCTCGAGATCAAGGACGGGGATGCGTTCGGCTACCGCGAGGCGCTCGACGCCGCCGAGCGCTCGGGCGTCGCCGGCGTGATCCAGGTCGGCGGCGACGTGCCGTCGTCGGAGTGGTCGGCCGCCCTCGCCGAGCTCGACCCGCGGGTGCTCGCGGCCGTCGCGCTGCATCCGAACGAGGCGCCCGGCTACGCCGACGCCGACACGCTCTTCGACGCGCTCGGCCGCATCGACGAGCTCGCCGCGCAGCCGCGCGTGCGCGCCGTCGGCGAGACGGGCCTCGACTTCTTCCGCACCGGCGAGGACGGTCGGCGCGCGCAGCACGAGTCGTTCGAGGCGCACATCGACATCGCGAAGCGCCACGGCATCGCGCTGCAGATCCACGACCGCGACGCGCACGACGCCGTCGTCGAGACGCTGCTGCGCGTCGGCGCCCCGGAGCGCACGGTCTTCCACTGCTTCTCGGGCGACGAGGACCTCGCGCGCATCGCCAACGAGCACGGCTGGTACATGTCGTTCGCCGGCACGCTCACGTTCGGCAACGCGCACAACCTGCACCGGGCGATCACGGTCGCCGACCCCGAGCTGCTGCTCGTCGAGACCGACGCGCCGTTCCTCACGCCCGCGCCGCACCGCGGCCGCCCGAACAGCCCGTACCTCATCCCCGTCACGGTGCGGGCGATGGCCGAGCGCCGCGGCGTCGACGCCGACGCGCTGGCCGCGCAGCTCACCGAGAACACGCATCGCGCGTACGGTACGTGGGCATGACCCTGCTCGGCGCCACCGAGATCCGCCGCCTCGCGGCCGAGCTCGACCTCACCCCCACGAAGCGCTGGGGCCAGAACTTCGTGCACGACGCCAACACGGTGCGGCGCATCGTGCGCACCGCCGACGTCGACGGCCGCTCGGTGCTGGAGGTCGGCCCGGGCCTCGGCTCGCTGACGCTCGGCCTCACCGAGGCCGGATGCGCCGTCACGGCCGTCGAGATCGACCCGCGGCTCGCCGAGCGGCTGCCGCGCACGCTCGCCGAGCACCAGCCCGAGGCGTCGCTCACGGTCGTCGCGAAGGATGCGCTGCTGCTGACCGCCGACGACGTCGCCGTCGCGCCCGAGGCGGTCGTCGCGAACCTGCCGTACAACGTGTCGGTGCCCGTGCTCATCCACCTGCTCGAGACGTTCTCGTCGATCGACCGCATCCTCGTGATGGTGCAGGCCGAGGTGGGGCACCGCCTCGCCGCGCCTCCCGGGTCGAAGACCTACGGCGTGCCGAGCGCGAAGGCAGCATGGTGGGGGTCGTGGGCGCTCGAGGCCGAGGTGTCGCGCCAGGTGTTCTGGCCCGTGCCGAACGTCGACAGCGTGCTCGTGGGCTTCCGGCGCGGCGAGACGCCGGGCGACGAGCCGCTGCGCAAGGCGACGTTCCGCGTGATCGACGCCGCGTTCGGGCAGCGCCGCAAGATGCTGCGTCAGGCGCTGTCGAGCACCTTCGGCTCGTCGGCGGAGGCGTCGACGGCGCTCGAGTCGGTCGGCATCGACCCCACGCTGCGCGGCGAGCAGCTGGACCTCGCGGCGTTCACGCGTGCGGGGGCGCTGCTCGTCTGAGCCAGGGTCAGCGCGCGTCGAGCTCGCGCACGAGCCGCGCGGGTGCCGTGACGCGGAAGGATGCGTCGAGCAGCTCGGCGAGGCGCGCGTCGTCGACGCCGTCGAGGTCGAGCGCGACCCAGCCCGACGGGCCGAGGTAGGCGGGCGCGAACGCGCCCTCGTGCAGCAGCGCGAGCCGCTCGTCGGCATCCAGCAGCACGCACAGCGCGCGGTCGCGACGCACGAGCTCTCCGTCGACGCGCTCGCTCGCCGTGACGTACGCGAAGACCTTCGTCGTGAAGAAGGCGGGCGCGCCGTGCGAGACCTTCTCCTGCGCACCCGGCAGCGCCATCGCGATGCGCCGCACGCGCTCGACGTGCGGCGCAGCCGGGTCGACCTTCGGCGGGTGCGCCATGGCAGGCACCCTACGCCCGCGCATCCACCGGGAGCGGGGGTGCCCGCTGGGCGCACGTGCAGGATCGACCCTCTCCGCGCGGCTAGGGTCGAACTCGTGCAGCCGAGCGTCGTCAGAGCGAAGGCGCCCGGGAAGATCAACGTCTACCTCGGCGTCGGATCGCTGCAGGACGACGGCTACCACGAGATCGCCACGGCGTACCACGCGGTGAGCCTCCACGAGATCGTCGAGGCCCGCGAGGCCGACGACTTCTCGGTCGAGTTCACGGGCCCCGTCGACGCCTCGGGGCTCTCGACCGGCGCCGACAACCTCGCCGTGCGCGCCGCGATGCTGCTCGCGCGGCACGCGAAGATCACGAACGGCGTCGCGCTGTCGATCGAGAAGCACGTGCCCGTCGCCGGCGGCATGGGCGGCGGATCGGCGGATGCGGCCGCGACGCTCGTCGCGTGCGCCGAGCTGTGGGGGCTGCGGCTCGGTCGCGACGAGCTGCATCGCCTCGCGGCCCGCCTGGGCGCCGACGTGCCGTTCGCGCTGCAGGGCGGCACCGCCGTGGGCACGGGTCGCGGCGACGAGCTGAGCCCCGCGCTCGCGCAGGGGCAGCTGCACTGGGTGCTCGCGTTCAGCGACGAGGGCCTCGCGACGCCCGAGGTCTACGCCGAGCTCGACGAGCACCGCATGCGCCATCGCGCCGACATCATGCCCGCCGTGCGGCGGCCCGAGGTCGACGCGCGCGTGCTGCAGGCGCTACGGCTCGGCGACGCGCACATGCTCGCCGAGGTGCTCTCGAACGACCTGCAGCCCGCGGCGCTGCACCTCGCCCCGCGACTCGCAGGCACGCTCGAGCTCGGGGAGCGCAACGGCGCCCTGGCTGGGCTCGTGTCGGGCTCCGGCCCGACGTGCGCCTTCCTGTGCGCCGACCTCGACTCGGCGCTCGAGCTGCAGATCGCCCTGTCGGCGGCGCGCATCCCCGCGACGAAGGTCACGGGTCCCGTGCCCGGCGCGCGACTCATCGACTGAGCATGGGCCGCTGCGGGATGCTGGAGCCATGAGCGACGATCCCGCCATCCGCATGCACGTGCCCGAGTCCGTCGCCGGCGGCGTGCTCGCCGACTTCGTGGCCGTCGGCCAGAACGGCCAGTACTTCACGCTCGACTTCGCAGCGATCACGGGCCGCTCGCCCGAGGCGCTCGACGCGCAGGTCGTGGCCCGCGTCAAGGTGCTGCCCGACCAGGTCTTCCAGCTCATGCGCGCGCTCAACGAGCAGCTCGCGCACTACGAGCGGGCGACGGGCAAGGCGCCGCGCGACGAGCCGCTGGGCGACTGACCAGCCCCGTCCCGCCTCGCGATGACCGCTCCGTGAGGTGCGAACGGAGTGAGCCTCGAAGGGAGCACCGCCAAGGACGCAGGCGACTGACCCGCCGCGCCCCGCCTACGCTGGGGAGGACATGGCACACCTCCTCAGCGCCGAGCGCATCCGGCTCGCGCATCCCAACCGCGTCATCTTCGACGGCATCTCGCTCGGCATCGACGACGGCGACCGCATCGGCGTCGTCGGCCGCAACGGCGACGGCAAGTCCACGCTCCTGCGACTGCTCGCCGGCACGCTCGCACCCGACGACGGACGCGTGACGCATCGCGGCGGCCTGCGCGTGGGCATGCTCGACCAGCGCGACGTGCTCGACCACGAGGGCACCGTCGGCGCGACGATCGTCGGCGATCGCGAGGAGCACGAGTGGGCGGGCGACGCCCGCATCCGCGAGATCGTCGCGGGCCTCGCGGGCGACGTGCCGTGGGATGCGACGATCGCGTCGCTGTCGGGCGGCCAGCGCCGCCGCGTCGCGCTCGCGCGCCTGCTCGCGGGCGACTGGGACGTGCTGCTGCTCGACGAGCCCACGAACCACCTCGACGTGCAGGGCATCGCCTGGCTCGCCGACCACCTCGTGCGGCGGCTCGGCAGCGGCAGGGGAGCGCTCGCGGTCGTGACGCACGACCGCTGGTTCCTCGACGCGGTGTGCACGGACACGTGGGAGGTGCACGACGGCATCGTCGAGCCCTTCGAGGGCGGCTACGCGGCGTACATCCTGCAGCGCGTCGAGCGCGATCGCGTCTCGCGCGTCACGGAGGCGAAGCGGCAGAGCCTCATGAAGAAGGAGCTCGCGTGGCTGCGCCGCGGTGCGCCTGCGCGCACGGCGAAGCCGAAGTTCCGCATCGACGCGGCGACGCAGCTCATCGAGGACGTGCCCGAGCCGCGCGACCGCATCGCGCTCGCGCAGCTCGCCGTCACGCGCCTCGGCAAGGACGTCGTCGACCTGCAGGACGTGTCGGTGTCGTTCGGCGACCGCGACGTGCTCGACGACATCACGTGGCTCATCGCGCCGGGCGAGCGCACGGGCATCCTCGGCCGCAACGGCGCGGGCAAGTCGACGCTGCTGCAGCTGATCTCGGGCGAGCTGGCACCGACGAGCGGCCGCGTGAAGCGCGGCGTGACCGTGAAGGTCGCGCAGCTGAGCCAGGAGCTCGCCGAGCTGCAGGACGTCGAGCACGAGCCGGTGCGCACCGTCGTCGGGCGCCTGCGCTCGTCGTACGGCTCGGGCGGCGAGGAGATGACGCCCGGGCAGCTGCTCGAGCGTCTCGGCTTCCAGTCCGACGAGCTGTCGACGCCCATCCGCGACCTCTCGGGCGGCCAGCGACGGCGCCTGCAGCTGCTGCTCATCATCCTCGACGAGCCCAACGTGCTCATCCTCGACGAGCCGACGAACGACCTCGACACCGACATGCTCGCGGCGCTCGAGGACCTGCTCGACTCGTGGGCGGGCTGCCTCATCGTCGTGAGCCACGACCGGTACCTCATCGAGCGCGTCACCGACCAGCAGCGGGCGGTCGTCGACGGTCGCCTGCAGCACCTGCCGGGCGGCGTCGACGAGTACCTGCGGATCGAGGCCGAGGCGGCCTCGCAGCGGGGGAGGGCGGCGACGCCCATGGATGCGCAGGGCGCAGCCCCGACGCGCGAGCGGATCTCGGGCGCCGAGCGTCGCCAGCTGGAGCTCGAGGTGCGCAGCCTCGAACGCCGCGTGCAGAAGGCGACGGAGCAGCGCGAGCGGCTGCTGGCGGACTTCGCGGTCGTCGACCAGAGCGACTACGACCGGCTGCTGTCGATGCAGCGCGAGCTCGGCGAGGTGGAGGAGCGCCTCGCCGAGCTCGAGGAGGCGTGGCTGGAGGCTGCGGACCGCCTGGAGGGCTGAGCGAGGACGCGCGACTGGCGCGTCGTGAGGTTTGAGGTTAGGTTAGGCTCACCTAATGTCACGAGGATTCCTCGTGACGCCTTCCCCTCTCACCTCACGGAGATCTCGCATGCACTCAGCCATGCCCGTGCGCCGCCGTGCGCTCGCGACGATCCTGTCGGCCCTGCTCGTCGCAGCGGGCGCCGTCGGAGTCGTCGCAGCGCCGCCCGCGAGCGCAGCCACGCAGGACGTCGCGAACGCCACCCTCGACTGGGGCGTCAAGCAGTCCTTCCGCTCGTACATCGCGGGCCCCATCGCGAACGGCACCACGATCGTCTCCGGCGGCGTCGTCGCCGGCGCGAACGGCTTCACGTGGGCGTCGGGCGCCGGCTCGGCCGACGCCGCGACCTCGGCAGGCACCGTCTCGTTGCCCGGCTCCGTGCAGTTCCAGGGGCACGGCGGCCTGCTCGACCTGACGCTGTCCGACGCGCGCGTCGAGCTCGTCTCGGCCACCGAGGGCTACCTCGTGTTCGACGTCGCCTCGAAGGGCCTGCAGTCGGGCACCATCGAGCAGCACCCCGACACGCGCTTCGCGCAGATCGACCTCACAGGCCTCGCCACGAGCGCCGAGTCGATCTCGATCGCCGGCGCCGCGTCGACGCTCACCGAGGCCGGCGCAGCCGCCTTCGCGGGCTTCTACTCCGCAGGCACGGCCCTCGACCCCGTCACGTTCACGCTGCCGCTCGTCGCGGTCGAGCAGCCGACGGACCCGGGCACCGAGCCGACGGACCCGGGCACGGACCCGACCGATCCCGGCACGGACCCGACCGACCCGGGCACGGACCCGACGGATCCGGGCACGGACCCGACGGATCCGGGCACCGACCCCGTCGTGCCCGTGACGCCCGCCGAGCCGACGCACGACGTCGCCGGCGCGACGATCGACTGGACGTTCCGCGCCAGCTGGCTGCGCTACCAGGCCGCAGCCGGCCAGATCTCGGCCGCCGACGGCGTCGAGTACCGCGGCACGACCGACGGCTTCCGCTGGGCCGGCAACGGCACCGGCGTCGTCGACGCCGACGCCGCATCCGCGCTCGTCGCCTTCCCCGGCACGTTCGGCTTCTTCGCCCACGGCGGCATGATCGACATCGACCTCACGAACCTGCGCATCGAGCTCGTCTCGGCGACCGAGGCCTACCTCGTGCTCGACGCGACGTCGTCGACGAACGGCGACCAGCCGAACCTGCGATTCGCGACGATCGACCTCTCGAGCGCCGTCTTCGGCGACGAGTCCGTCACCGTCACGAACGCGGCGATCGCGATCACGGCCGAGGCCGCCCCGATCTTCACCTACCAGCCGGGCGACGAGTTCGGCACGGCCACGTTCACGCTGCCGCTCGCGGCCGTCGAGGCGCCGGTCGACCCGACCGAGCCCGGCACCGACCCCACGGGCCCGGGCACCGACCCGACGGATCCCGGCACCACCGACCCCGAGACGGGCCTCGGCATCGCCGACGCCACGCTGCAGTGGGGCATCCGCTCCTCGTTCCGCAGCTACGTCGTCGGACCCATCGCGAACGGCACGATCACCCCGTCGGGCGGCGTGACGATGGATGCGTCGGGCTTCTCGTGGACGGGCGGCACGGGCGTCGCCGACGAGGCGACCGGCACGGCGCTCGTCGCCTACCCCGGCCACATCCGCTTCACGGGTCATGGCGGCCAGCTCGACCTGACGATCAGCGACGTGCGCCTGCGCATCGACTCGGCCACGCAGGCGACGATCGTCGCCTCGACGGTGTCGCGCTCGCTCGGCTCGACCGAGTACGTCACGCAGACCGGCATCGACTTCGCCACCGTCACGCTCGCCGCTCCCGCGGCGCGCGCCGCCGGCGACGTCGCCACGGCGGCGGTCGCCGAGGGCACCCTCACGATCGCGAACGCCCCCGCGGTGCTCACCGAGGACGGCGCCGCCGGCTTCGCGGGCTTCTACGCCGCCGGCTCCGAGCTCGACCCCGTGTCGGCGACCCTGCCGATCGCGTCGACGACGCAGCCGCAGGAGCCGGGCACGCCCGAGCAGCCGCAGCAGCCCACGCCCATCCAGCCCCCGGTCGTCGTGCCGACGAACCCCGTGCAGCAGCAGCCGGTGCAGCAGGCTGCCGAGCAGCAGGAGCAGTGCACCGCCAACGCGGTCTCGGGCGCGACCATGACGTGGGGCATCCGCTCGTCGTTCCGCTCGTACATCTCGGGCGGCATCGCGAACGGCGGCTGGACCACCACGGGTGGCGTCTCCGACGTCGACGGCGGCTGGCAGTGGTCGGGTGGCTCGGGTGCCATCCAGCTCGACGGCACCACGGGTCTCGTGAGCCTGCCGGGCAGCATCCACTTCGCCGGCCACTCGGGCGCGCTCGACCTCACGGTCAGCGACGTGCGCATCCGCCTCACGGGGCCGTCGTCGGGCACGATCGTCGCCGACGTCGTGTCGAAGGGCATGGAGGACGGCCAGCTGCACACGTACTCGGACATCGCGTTCGCGAGCCTGTCGTTCTCGTCGACGGTCTCGGGTGGCGCGCTGACCGTGTCGGGTGCGACCGCGACCCTCACTGCCGCAGGCGCCGAGGGCTTCGCCGGCTTCTACGGCGCAGGCGAGGCGCTCGACCCCGTGTCGTTCACCCTGCCGATCGGTGCCGAGGTCGAGTGCTCGGTCGCGTCGGGCACCCTGCCGCAGACGGGTGCCGAGCAGCGCATCGACGTGCTGCTGCCGATGGTCGCGCTCGCGGCCCTGCTCATGGCGGGTGGCCTCGTGCTGCGTCGGAGGCTCGCCCGCGCATGAGGCGCCTCACCGCAGGCGTCGCCCTGCTCGTCGTCCTGCTCTCCGGCTGCGCAGCCGGAGAGCAGGGCGACGCCCCCGCGTCCACCTCGGCCGCGCCGGCATCGTCGGCGCCGGCCGAGCCCACCCCGTCGACGGTCGACCCGCGCACGATCACGGGACCGTCGACCGCGGCGACCGTGGCGGAGCCCGAGCCGATCGCCGACCCCGAGCCGCAGCTGCCCGTGACCGCGACGGGCGTCGACGGCGTCACGGTCGAGGTGGCCGACGTCTCGCGCGTGCTCGCCCTCGACCTCTACGGCACCCTCACCGAGACGGTCATCGCGCTCGGCCTCGCCGACACGCTCGTCGGCCGCGCCAACACGTCGACCGAGTCGGTCGTCGCCGACCTGCCCGTCGTGACGCAGAACGGCCACGAGCTGCAGGCCGAGGCCATCCTCGACCTCGACCCGACGTTCGTGATCATGGACGACACCATGGGCCCGCCCGAGGTGCCCGAGCAGCTGCGCGCCTCCGGCGTGCCGGTGCTCGTCGTCGCCTCCGAGCGCGGCGTCGACCTCATCGCCGAGCAGGTCCTCGTCGTCGCCGACGCCTTCGGGGTGTCGGATGCGGGCGAGACGCTCGTCGCCGACTTCGAGGAGCGCCTCGCGGCCGCCGAGCTGCGCGTCGGCGCGCTCGCGGGCGACTGGGAGCCGCTGCGCATGGCCTTCCTCTACGTGCGCGGCACGGGATCCGTGTTCTTCGTCATGGGCGAGGGCTCGGGCGCCGACGACCTCATCGACGCCATCGGCGGGCTGGATGCGCCGACCGAGGCGGGCGTGCAGGACATCGCACCCGCGACGGCGGAGGCGGTGCTCGCGATCGACCCCGAGGTCATCCTCACGATGACGGGCGGCCTCGCGTCGACCGGTGGCGTCGACGGCTTCGTCGGCCGCCCCGGCGTCTCGGACACCGTCGCCGGTCGGACGCAGCGCATCGTCGACATGGCCGACGGCGAGGTGCTGTCGTTCGGGCCGTCGTATCCCGAGGTGCTCGTCTCGCTCGCCGAGGCGGTGTACGCGCCGTGACGACCGGCACCACGGCCTCGACGGCCCACCAGGCTGCGCTCGGCCGCTACCGCACGGTGGCGGCCGAGCGGCCGGCGGCGCGCGTGCGCCGCTCTCGCGCCGCGACGACGACGATCGTGCTGGTCACGCTGCTCGTCGTCGCCGTCGCGGCGTCGATGCTGCTCGGCCAGTACTCCATGAGCCCTGCCGAGGTGGGCGCGTCGTTCGCGCGTCGCATCGGCGAGCTCCTGGGCGTCGCGCCCGACGCCACCGCGGTGCGCTCCGACGGTGCGCTGTGGAACGTGCGCCTGCCGCGCATCGCCGCCGCCCTCGTGGTCGGCGCGGCGCTCGCGACGGCGGGCGCCATCACGCAGGGCCTCTTCGGCAACCCGCTCGCCGAGCCGGGCGTCATCGGCATCACCGCGGGCGCCGCCGTCGGCGCCGCGATCGCGATCATCGCGTCGAGCGCCGCCGTCGTCACCTGGACCGTGCCCGCCGCCGCGTTCGTCGCCGGCATCCTCACGACCCTCGTCGTGCTCGCGCTCTCGTCGCGGCTCGGCGGCTCGGCGACGCTCGTGCTCGTGCTCGTCGGCATCGCCGTCAACGCCGTCGCAGGTGCCGCTTCGGCCCTCATGGTCTTCCTCGCCGAGACCACGAGCCGCGAGGCGATCGTGTTCTGGCAGATGGGGTCGCTCAACGGCTCGACGTGGG
The DNA here is from genome assembly GCF_900099705.1 of Agrococcus jejuensis. Lineage (NCBI taxonomy): Bacteria > Bacillati > Actinomycetota > Actinomycetes > Micrococcales > Microbacteriaceae > Agrococcus > Agrococcus jejuensis. Next base: position 734,370 of record NZ_LT629695.1, on the reverse strand, counting down.
CGGGCCTCGCGCCCGCCGCGGTCGTCGTCGCGATCGGCCTCGTCGTGGCGCAGCCCCTCGCGCACGGGCTCGACGCGCTCGCGCTCGGCGAGACGGATGCGCGCCGCTCGGGCCTCGACCTGCGCGCGTTCCGCGCCGTCGCCGTGCTGTGCGCCGCGCTGCTCGCGGCCGGTGCCGTCGCGACCGGCGGCATCATCGGCTTCGTCGGCCTCATCGTGCCGCACGTCCTGCGCCTCATCGTGGGCCCGAGCCAGCGCGTCGTGCTGCCGCTCTCGGCCCTCGCGGGGGCGCTGCTGCTCGTCGGCGCCGACCTCGGCGCCCGCACGCTCGTGCCGTTCGTCGACCTGCCGATCGGCGTGCTCACGGCCGTCGTCGGAGGCCCGCTGTTCCTCGTGCTCGTGCGCGCCAGGCTCCGCACGGCGGTGCCCGCATGACCGTCGTCGTCGACGGCCTGCGCGTCGAGCTCGGCGGCCGCCCCGTGCTGCGCGACGTGTCGATGGTCGCCGAGGCCGGCGCCATCACCGTGCTGGTCGGGCCGAACGGATCGGGCAAGTCCACGCTGCTCGCCGCGATCGCGGGCGACCTGCCCGCAGCGAGCGGCAGCATCCGCATCGCCGACCTCGATGCCGCAGCGCTCTCGCCAGGCGACGCCGCGCGCATCCGCGCCGTGCTGTCGCAGCACCACGGCGTCGCGTTCGACTACCCGGCGCGCGAGGTCGTCGCGCTCGGCAGGCACGCGTGGCGCGACGGCGAGTCGGCGGCGCAGCGCGACGCGATCGCGCACGCCGCGCTCGTCGACACCGAGGCGGAGGCCTACGCCGAGCAGGGCGTGCTGTCGCTGTCGGGCGGCGAGCGGTCGCGCGTGCAGCTCGCGCGCGTGCTCGCGCAGGATGCGGGCGTGCTGCTGCTCGACGAGCCCACCGCCGCGCTCGACCTGCGCCATCAGGACGCCGCGCTGCGCCTCGCACGCGACGTCGCGAGCCATGGCGGCACCGTCGTGCTCGTGCTGCACGACCTCGACGCGGCTCTCGCGGTCGCCGACGCCGTCGTGCTGCTCGAGGCTGGGCGCGTGCGCCGCGCCGGCACCCCCGACGACATCGACGAGGAGGTGCTCACGCAGGTCTATCGGCATCCCGTCGAGATCGTGGAGCATCCTCGCAGCGGACGACGCATGGTCGTGCCGCTCCGCACGGGCGCAGGTGCGCCCCGAGCAGGAAGGGAGGCGTTCGATGCACGCTGACCAGACCGACGCCGAGTCCACCCTGTCGACGCGCCTGCGCGCCGCGACCGCGACCGTGCACGAGGAGGCCGAGCACCGCGGCTTCGTGACGGCGCTCATGAGCGGCGAGCTCGGCCTCGACGACTACCGCCTCTACCTCGCGCAGCTCGAGCCCGTGTACCGGGCGATGGAGTCGCGCATGCCGCAGACGGGCGACCCCGCCTTCCTCTCGGATCGCAACCTCGACCGGTCCGACGCCATCCGCGCCGACCTCGAGGCGCTCGGCGGCACGGCGGGCGTGCCGGTGCTGCCCGCGACCGAGGCGTACGTCGCGCGGGTGCTGGCGGTGCGCGACGACGCCCCGGCGTTCACGGCGCACCACTACACGCGCTACCTCGGCGACATCTCGGGCGGCCAGGTCATCGCGACGATGCTCAAGCGCCACTACGGCGCGGGCGACGAGCACGTCTCGTTCTACGACTTCGCGTCGGCGGGCGGCCCCGTGCCCATCCGCCGCGCCTACCGTGCCGCGCTCGACGGCATGCCGTGGGGAGCGGAGGAGGAGTCGCGCCTCGTGGAGGAGGCGAGGCTCGCCTTCCAGCTGAACGCGGGCATCTTCGACGCCCTCTGGGCGATCACGCAGGCGCGCGACGCCGCGTAGGCCAGCGCGATCGCGGCCGGCGGAATGTGCGCGGAGATGGGGTCATGCGGCGCTGAGCGCCGCGACGTCTCGCTCAGGCGCACATTCGGCCGGCCCCGACCGCTCAGTCCTCCCGCGCCGGCCCGTCCTGCTGCCGGTCGGGGTGGATGGCCATGAACACGCCCCACGAGGTGCGCTCGACGTCGGGCTCGGCCTCGCGGCGGGCCATGAGGTCCTTGACGATCTCCTCGGTGCGCCGCCAGTACTCGTGCAGCTCGTCCTGCGAGAGGCGCAGACCGGCGCGCATGATGCTGACGTCGTCGGGGCGCAGCCCCTCGATCTCCTCGAGGAAGGTGCGCACGAGCACGTCCGATGACGACGTCTGCTCGTCCTCCGTCCACGTGAGCCGCGTCGCGAGGTAGGGGATCTCGCGGGCGCCGCGCGTGCCGCGGCGCGGCTCCTGCGGTGCGAGGTAGCCGGCGTCGACGAGCGTGCGCACGTGGTGCAGCATCGTCGCGGGGTTGCGGCCCAGCAGCTCGGCGAGCTCGCGGTTCGTGCGCGGCTCGTGGAGGCACAGGCGCAGGATGCGCCAGCGGATGGGGGAGCCGAGCGCCTTCGCGCGCGCCTCGAGCGAGGCATGCGCCGCTGCGGGGACGGGCGTCGTGCTCGGCTCGCTCACGACCCCATCGTGGCAGATCGCGGCGAGTCATTGGGAAAACCCAATCGGTGTGTCATCATCGACGACATGAGACGCAGCGTGTGGAGGCAGCCGGGATTCGCGCTGCTGTGGGCGGGCGAGGGCACGAGCCAGCTCGGTGCGCAGCTCGCGGGCATCGCCATGCCGATCATCGCCGTCACGATGCTGCGCGCGACCGACGCCGAGATGGGCTACCTCAACGCCGCGCAGACGGCTGCGTTCCTGATCGTCGGCCTCCCGGCGGGCGCCTGGCTCGACCGCATGCGCAAGCGGCACGTCATGATCGCCGCCGACCTCGTGCGCGCCGCAGCGGTCGCCGTCATCCCGCTGCTGGCGATCCTCGGCCACCTCGAGATCTGGCACCTCGTCGTCGTGGGCGCGATCGTGGGCATCGCGACGGTGTTCTTCGACGTCGGCTACCAGTCGTTCGTGCCCGTGCTCGTCGACGACGACCACGTGGGCGACGCCAACGGCGTGCTCGAGGCCACGGCGCAGACCATGCGCCTCGGCGGCCCGGCCGTCGCCGGCGGCCTGCTCGGCCTCCTCGCCGCCCCCGTCGTCCTGCTCGCCAACGTCGCGGGCTTCCTCGTCTCGGCCCTCGCGCTCTCGGGCATCCGCGACGGCGAGGTCGTGCGCCCCAAGCACGAGCACCGCAACCTCTTCGTCGAGATCGGCGAGGGCATCCGCTTCGTCGCAGGCAACGACCTGCTGCGCCGCGTCGTCGCGACCGTCGCGCTGTCGAACCTCGGCTCGTTCATCGTCTACACGCTGCTGCCGATCGCGATCCTGCGCATCCTCGGCATCGACGCCTTCCTCTTCGGCGTCATCATGTCGGTCGGCGCCATCGGCGGCCTCGCTGGCTCGCTGCTCGCGACGCGCATCGCGCGAGCGATCGGCGAGGGCCCGGCCATCACGTGGTCGACCGTCGTGTTCGCGGCGTCGGCGTCGCTGCTGCCGCTGTCGGTGCTCGTGCCCGACGCCGCCGTCGTGCTGCTCATGGTGGGCGAGGCGATCTTCGGCTTCACCGTGCTCGTCTTCAACATCGTGCAGGTCACCGCGCGCCAGCGGCTGTGCCCCAAGCCGCTGCTCGGCCGCATGAACGCGTCCATCCGCACCGTCGTCTGGGGCGTCATGCCGATCGGCGCCCTCGTCGCGGGCGGCCTCGGCACGGCGCTCGGCACCGTCGAGGCCATGTGGATCGGCGTCGCCGTGGGCGCGCTCGCGATCCCGCCGTTCCTGCTCAGCCGATTCCGCACGATGCGGGCCCTGCCGACGCGCCTGGCGGATGCGCAGGAGCAGCCCGCCGAGGTCGCATCGGACGACGCCGCGCGGTGAGCGGACGCTGAGGCTCGCTCGGGTATCGTGGCCCGGCGAGAGGAGCCCGATGCCCACGATCCTGGTCGTCGACGACGACACCGCCCTGGCGGAGATGATCGGCATCGTGCTGCGTGCCGAGGGCTTCGACCTCGAGTTCTGCCCAGACGGCATCGACGCGCTCGACCGGTTCCGCACCGTGCAGCCTGACCTCGTGCTGCTCGACCTCATGCTGCCTGGCCTCGACGGCATCCAGATCTGCCAGCTCATCCGCGCCGAGTCGGGCACGCCCATCATCATGCTCACCGCGAAGGGCGAGACGACCGACGTCGTGCGCGGCCTCGAGGCCGGCGCCGACGACTACATCGTCAAGCCGTTCAACCCCAAGGAGCTCGTCGCGCGCATCCGCACGCGCCTGCGTCCCGGTCGCGAGCCCGAGCAGACGACGCTGCAGGTCTCCGACCTCACGATCGACGTGCCCGGCCACGAGGTGCGCCGGGGCGTCGACCGCATCCAGCTCACGCCGCTCGAGTTCGACCTGCTCGTGACGCTCGCGTCGAAGCCCGCGCAGGTCTTCAGCCGCGAGATGCTGCTCGAGCAGGTGTGGGGCTACCAGTACAAGGCCGACACGCGCCTCGTGAACGTGCACGTGCAGCGCCTGCGCTCGAAGGTCGAGCTCGACCCCGAAGAGCCGCGCGTCGTGACGACCGTGCGCGGCGTCGGCTACCGCGCCGGCGCGGTCGCAGCCTAGGCACGCGCATGCAGGCGGTGGGGCGCTCGCTGCCGCAGCGCATCGCCGCCTCGTGGCGGCAGTCGCTGCAGCTGCGCATCGTCGCGACGAGCGTGCTGCTGTCGTTGCTCGCGATGGCGGTCGTCGGCGGCTACATGTCCATCTCGATCGGCGCGAGCATCTTCGAGCAGCGACGCGACGAGGCTCTGCTCGAGTCGGTGCGCGCGACGGAGGCGGCGCAGCAGGTGTTCACGGATGCGGCGGGCTCGTCGACGACGGCCGAGCTCGCGCAGCTGCAGGAGAGCGCCCTGCAGTCGGCTGCCGGCTTCATCTCGAACCCGGCGCTCGCGGCCTACGCCATGCTGCGCACGACCGACCAGGCGCAGTCGGCGGTCGACCTGGGCGACACGCGCGTGCGCGGCTTCGACGACTCGCTGCTCACGGCCGAGCTGCAGGAGCGCGTCGCCGCCTCCGACGGCGAGCCGTACTACCAGTCGGTGCGGCTCACGACGCCCGACGGCACGGCGCCGGGCCTCATCGTGGGCACGCTGCTCGAGGTGCCGAGCGCCGGCCAGTACGAGTTCTACATCGTGCACAGCCTCGAGGAGGCGCAGGAGACGCTGCAGCGCATGCAGACGACCATGGTCATCGGCGGCGTCGCGCTGCTGGCGCTCGTGGCGCTCGTGACGCTCGTCGTCGTGCGCATGGTCGTGGCGCCGGTGGAGCAGGCGGCGGCGACGAGCGCGAAGCTCGCGAGCGGCAGGCTCGACGAGCGCATGGCGGTGCGCGGCGACGACGTGCTCGCGCGCCTCGGCAGATCGTTCAACCACATGGCCGACTCGATGTCGTCGCAGATCACGCGGCTCGGGGCGCTGTCGACCCTGCAGCAGCGGTTCGTGTCCGACGTGAGCCACGAGCTGCGCACGCCGCTCACGACCATCCGCCTCGCGGGCGACGTGCTGTACGACCGCCGCGACAGCCTCGACCCCGTCGCGGCGCGCACGGCCGAGCTGCTGCACACGCAGATCGACCGCTTCGAGGTCATGCTCTCGGACCTGCTCGAGATGTCGCGCTTCGACGCGGGCGCCGCGACGCTCGAGATCGAGCCGACGAACGTCGTGCGGCTCGCGGAGTCGGAGATCGAGTCGGTGCGCCTGCTCGCCGAGGAGCGCGGCTCGGCCGTGCGGCTCGTCGCGCCCGGCGGCCACTTCGACGCAGAGGTCGACCCGCGCCGCATGCGCCGCATCCTGCAGAACCTGCTCGGCAACGCCATCGACCACGGCGAGGGGCGCCCGATCACCGTGACGGTCGACTCGAACCACGACGCCGTGGCGATCGCGGTGCGCGACCACGGCGTCGGCATGACGGCCGAGGAGGCCGGCCGCGTCTTCGACCGGTTCTGGCGCGCCGACCCGTCGCGCCAGCGGCGCACGGGCGGCACGGGCCTCGGCCTCGCGATCAGCCAGGAGGACGCCGTGCTGCACGGCGGCGTGCTCGACGTGTGGTCGCGCGTCGGCGAGGGCACGGCGTTCCGCCTCACGATCCCGCGCGGCGGCGCGCTCGACGCGGCGTCGCCCATCGCGCTGCCGCCGGAGGACACGGGCGCCATCGAGATCGTGGAGGGTCGGTCGTGAGGATGCGGAAGGCGCTCGTCGCGTGCGCGGCGACGCTCGCGCTCGTCGGATGCGTGGGCCTGCCCGACTCGGGGCCCGTGTCGGCGGGCGAGGTGCAGGAGGGCACGGGCCTCGGCGACGTCGAGTTCATCGCCGAGGGGCCGACGCCCGGGGCGTCGCAGGAGGAGATCGTGCAGGGCTTCCTGCAGGCGGCGCTCAGCCCCGCCGACGACTTCTCGATCGCGCGCGACTACCTCGCCGACGGCGTGGACTGGGATCCGCTCGCGAGCGTCGCGCTGCGCTCCGGCCAGCCCGAGCTCACGTCGACCGACGCGGCGACGGTCGAGGCGACGCTCGACGTCGTCGGCTCGGTCGACGAGCACGGCACGTTCACGACGCTCGCCGACGACTCCGCGCGGCGCACGTTCGTGCTCATCGAGGAGCGCGGGGAGTGGCGCATCGCCGACGCGCCCGACGGCCTCGTGCTGTCGCGCTACAGCTTCGAGCGACTCTTCGACGCGCAGTCGCTCGCGTGGTTCGCCGACGACCGTGCGACGTTCGTGCCCGACGTGCGCTGGTTCCCGCGCTCGAGCGACGACCTGCCGGCGGCGATCGTCGACGCGGCGCTCGCGGGGCCTGTCGCGTGGCTCGCGCCCGCGGTGTTCACGGCGGCGGATGCCGACGCGGTGCGCGTGGGCGACGTCGTGATCGACGACGAGGTCGCCGAGGTGACGGTGTCGTTCGAGCAGGTGCAGGAGTCGTCGAGCGACGAGCTGAGCATGCTCGCGCTGCAGCTGCAGCAGTCGATGGTGCGCCTGGGCATCACCGAGGTCATCGTGGGCGTCGACGGCATCGACGGCTACTCGGCGACGTCGCGCGACGCCCCGCAGGCCTCGATGCCCGCCGTCGACGCGCGACCCATCGTGCTCGCGGGCGGAGAGCTGGCGTACGTGGGTCAGGGCGCGGCGCTCGACGCCGACCTCGGCATCGACCTCGCGGCGGCCGAGGCGACGTCGGTGACGGTGCGCGACGACGACGGCCTCGCGGTGGCGCTCGCGTCGGGGCAGGTGCTGCGGCTGTCGCCGGGCGCCGCCCCCGTCGTGCTCGACACGGGCGTCACGGTCGCGCCATCGCTCGACCGCGCCGGCTGGGCGTGGTGGGTGCCGGATGCGGCCACGCAGGCGATCGTCGTGAGCGACGGCCAGCGCGAGATCGTGCTGGGCCTGCCCGACCTGCAGGGCACGATCCGCGACGTCGAGGTGTCGCGCGACGGCGCCCGCATCGCGATCGTCACCGAGCTGTCGGGCGGCACGGCCGCATGGGTCGCGGGCATCGTGCGCGAGGACGGCGTGCCGGTGAGCGTCGCGCCGCCGCAGCGCATGCCGCAGGTCACGGGCTCGGCGGTCGACGTCGCGTGGGCGACGGGCACGGCGGTCGCGGTGCTCACGTCGACGCAGGACGGCGGGCAGCAGCTCGTGCTGCTCACGGTCGGCGGCGCGACGCAGCAGCTGGCGACGCCGCAGGACGCGATCACGCAGCTGTCGGGCGGCATCGGCGCCTCGGCGGTGCTGCGCGCGCGGTCGGCGGTGGGGGAGCTGCTCGTGCTGCGTGCGGGGCAGTGGCAGGCGTCGAGCGACGTCGCCGACGTGCAGCTGGTGGCGACGCAGATCTGACGCGGCCCGCGTCACGCGGCGCGCGCGGGCTCCCCAGATCGCGGCGCACGCCATCCATCCGCAGACGACGCGGCGGCGACGACGGATGCGGGCACGCTGGCGGGCATGCACCAGGCGATCCGCGAGGCCCTCGGCGTGCTGTGGCCGCGCGAGTGCGCGGGCTGCGGTGCCCCCGACCACGGCGTCTGCGGCGCGTGCGCGGCCGCGTTCGGGGCGACGCACGTCGAGCACCGCGGCGGCGTGCAGGTGGCGTGGGCGGCGACGTACGACGGCGCCGCGCGCGCCGTGGTGCTCGCGGCGAAGGAGGAGGGGCGGGGCTCGGCGACGCGGCTGCTCGCGGCGACGCTGCGCCGCCTCGTCGACGAGGTCGCGTCCGCCGAGCCCGACACGCCGCTCGCGGTGCTCGTGCCTGCGAGCCGCGAGGGCACGCGGCGGCGCGGATTCGTGCCCGTGCGCGTGCTCGCGTGCCGGGCCGGGATGCGCTGGATCGAGCTCGCGCAGGTCGCCGACGGGCAGCAGAAGCGGCAGGGCCGCGAGGCGCGCCTGCACAGGGCCGCGCTCCGCGTCAGGACGCGCGACGCGCCGAGGATCGACGGTGCGCGCGTCGTGGTGATCGACGACGTCGCGACGACGGGTGCGACGCTGCGCGAGGCCGTCGCCGGCGCCCGCGCGGCCGGGGCGCACGTCGTCGCTGCCGTCGTCGTCGCACGCGTGCCGCGTCATGGCTGATGCATGGATGCCGGCTCGACACGAGCCGGGTGCGTGCAGATAGGCTGACCGGCACCCAAGGCGCATCCGCCACCGACCCGGGGCGGATCGCCCAATCAGGTTGGAGGTCACCGTGGACGTCGAGATCACCGCCCGAGGGGCTCGCATCACCGATCGCTTCGAGGCGTACGCCGAGGAGAAGCTCGAGAAGATCGGTCTGCTGCTGCCCCGTGCCACCTCGATCGCGATGCGCGTGTCGCGGCATGCCGATCCGAACGCCACCGCTGGTGGCCGCGTCGAGATCACCGTGCTCGTGCCCGGCAGCGTGATCCGCTCCGAGGCCGAAGGTCCCGACAAGTACATCGCGTTCGACGCGGCGTTCCACAAGCTCATGGAGCGGGCGCGCCGCATCCACGACAAGCGCACCGACCGCAGCGTGCGACGCGCGTCGCTGCGCGACGTCGCCGTCGGCACGGGAGGGCTCGACGTCACGCCCGCCTCCGTGTCCGTGCTCGAGGCAGTCGCGACCGGCGAGGTGCCGATCGTCGACGACGAGCAGGAGTGGTCGCCCGTCGTCATCCGCCGCAAGCAGTTCCCGTCGAAGCGCATGACGACGCGGCAGGCCGTCGACCAGATGGAGCTCGTCGGCCACCCGTTCTACCTCTTCGTCGACGCGGAGACCGACCAGTGCGCGGTGGTCTACCGCCGCAAGGGCTGGTCGTACGGCGTCATCACGCTCGAGGGCGAGACGACCGACCTCGACTGAGGCCGATCGCGCACCGGCGCCGGCGTTCCGCCCAGGGCGGACGCCGGCGCCCGTGCGTCCAGACCGAGCGGGGTAGCATGGACCCTCGGTTATCGAACCGTTACATCCACCGAACGGGAGAGACATCCGTGGCGAACGTCTTCGAGCGAGTCCTGCGCGCAGGCGAGGGAAGGATCCTGCGACGCCTCGAGCGGCTCGCGAAGGACGTCGATGCCCTCGAGTCGGGATTCGCGGACCTCACCGACGAGGAGCTCGCGGAGGAGACCACCGAGTTCCGTGAGCGCTTCGCGCTCGGCGAGTCCCTCGACTCGATGCTGCCGGAGGCCTTCGCGGCCGTGCGCGAGGCTGCGAGCCGCACGCTCGGCATGCGTCCCTACCCCGTACAGATCATGGGCGCGGCAGCCCTGCACCTCGGCAACATCGCCGAGATGAAGACCGGTGAGGGCAAGACCCTCGTCGCCGTCGTCGCCGCCTACCTCAACGCCATTCCCGGCACGGGCGTGCACGTCGTCACGGTCAACGACTACCTCGCGAGCTACCAGGCCGAGCTCATGGGCCGCGTGCTGCGCGCGCTCGGCATGACGACCGGCTGCATCGTCGCGGGCCAGACGCCCGACGTGCGCCGCGAGCAGTACGCCGCCGACGTCACGTACGGCACGAACAACGAGTTCGGCTTCGACTACCTGCGCGACAACATGGCGCACCAGAAGGAGGCGATGGTGCAGCGCGGCCACGCCTTCGTCATCGTCGACGAGGTCGACTCGATCCTCATCGACGAGGCGCGCACGCCGCTCATCATCTCCGGCCCCGCCGCCGGCGAGGCCAACAAGTGGTTCGGCGAGTTCGCCCGCATCGTCAAGCGCCTCAAGCCCGAGGTCGACTACGAGGTCGACGAGAAGAAGCGCACCGTCGGCGTGCTCGAGCCCGGCATCGAGCGCGTCGAGGACACGCTCGGCATCGACAGCCTCTACGAGTCGGCGAACACGCCGCTCATCTCGTTCCTCAACACGGCCCTCAAGGCGAAGGCGCTGTTCAAGAAGGACACCGACTACGTCGTGCTGAACGGCGAGGTGCTCATCGTCGACGAGCACACGGGCCGCATCATGCAGGGCCGCCGCTTCAACGAGGGCATCCACCAGGCGATCGAGGCGAAGGAGGGGGTGCAGATCAAGGCCGAGAACCAGACGGTCGCGACGGTCACCCTGCAGAACTACTTCCGCCTCTACGACAAGCTCTCGGGCATGACCGGCACGGCCGAGACCGAGGCCGCCGAGTTCATGTCGACCTACAAGCTCGGCGTCGTGCCCATCCCGACGAACAAGCCGATGTCGCGCAAGGACAACGCCGACCTCGTGTACGCGACGGTCGAGGGCAAGTTCCGCCACGTCGTCGACGACATCGTCGAGCGCCACGAGGCCGGCCAGCCGGTGCTCGTCGGCACGACGAGCGTCGAGAAGAGCGAGTACCTCTCGACGCAGCTGAAGAAGCGCGGTGTGAAGCACGAGGTGCTCAATGCCAAGAACCACGCGCGCGAGGCTGCGATCGTGGCGCAGGCCGGCCGCGTCGGCGCCGTGACGGTCGCCACGAACATGGCCGGTCGAGGCACCGACATCATGCTCGGCGGCAACGCCGAGCACCTCGCCGTGCAGGCGATGGAGGAGCGCGGGCTGAGCCCCGTCGAGACGCCTGACGAGTACGAGGCCGTCTGGGACGAGGTCTTCGAGCAGGTCAAGGCCGAGGTCGCCGACGAGGCCGAGAAGGTGCTCGAGGTCGGTGGCCTCTACGTGCTCGGCACCGAGCGCCACGAGTCGCGCCGCATCGACAACCAGCTGCGCGGCCGCTCCGGCCGTCAGGGCGACCCGGGCGAGAGCCGCTTCTACCTGTCGATGCAGGACGACCTCATGCGCCTGTTCGGCGGGCCCGTCGCGCAGCGCTTCCTGTCGATCGGCGCCGACGAGGACGACGACGTGCCCCTCGAGTCGAAGGTGTTCTCGCGCGCGATCCGCTCGGCGCAGGGCCAGATCGAGGCGCGCAACGCCGAGATGCGCAAGAACGTCCTCAAGTACGACGACGTCATGAACCGCCAGCGCGAGTCGATCTACGCCGACCGCAGGCACATCCTCGACGGCGACGACCTGCAGGACCGCGTGCAGGGCTTCCTGCAGACGGCGATCAAGGAGCTCGTCGACGAGCACACCGCCGCCGGCCACGCCGACGACTGGGACCTCGAGGCGCTCTGGACCGAGGTGCGCACGATGTACCCGGTGGGCATCACGATCGACGAGGTCGTGGCCGAGGCCGGCCCGCGCCTCACGTCGTCGTTCATCGCCGACGAGCTGCTGTCGGATGCGCGCCTGGCCTACGGCCGCCGCGAGGATGCGCTCACCGAGGCTGCCATGCGCATGCTCGAGCGCCGCGTCGTGCTGAGCGTCATCGACCGCAAGTGGCGCGACCACCTGTACGAGATGGACTACCTGCGCGAGGGCATCGGCCTGCGCTCGATGGCGCAGCGCGACCCGGTCATCGAGTACCAGAACGAGGGCTTCACGCTCTACCAGCAGATGATGGCGGCGATCCGCGAGGAGTCGGTCGGCTTCCTGTTCAACCTCGACGTCAAGGTGCAGCAGGGCAACGCCGGCACGCCGACGGCCGTCGAGGGCGGCGGGCTCGACGAGGCCGAGGACGACCAGTCGAAGCTCACGTACTCGGCACCCGACGAGGACGGCGAGGTCGCCGTCTCCGACCAGAAGGGCCGCACGCTGCAGGGCGCGACGAACCTGGCGAAGCAGAAGTCCGGCAACCCCGCGACCGCTGCGGCAGCGCAGGCGCAGGGCCAGTCGCGACAGCAGCGCCGTCAGGCGCCGAAGGCGCAGCCCGTGCGTCCGCAGCCTGCGCAGAAGGGCGCGTTCGGCCAGTCCGAGCCTGCCGAGGGTGGCACGCCGACGCCGCCGAGCGGCAACCGGCAGCAGCGACGGACGCAGGGCAAGAAGCGCTGACGTGCGGCCTCTGACGGAGGAGCAGATCCGGTCGTCGTTCGTGAACGCGACCGAGCAGCAGCTCGCGCATCTGTCGATGCCGGGCCTGCACGAGACGATCTGGGAGGAGCGCGAGTACCTGGGCTGGCGCAGCCCGCACTCGGCCCACCTCGGCTACATCGTGCAGTGGCTCGGCGGCGAGCCCGTGGGCATCGTCGTGCGCTCGTCGACCGCCACGCTGCGCCCGGGCATCGCGGCGATGTGCACGCTGTGCCACTCGACGCAGCCCGCGACGCAGGTGCGGCTCTTCACGGCGCCGCGCGCCGGCGAGAAGGGGCGTGCGGGCGACTCCCTCGGCACGTACATCTGCGAGTCGCTGTCGTGCTCGCACTCGATCCGCATCGTGCCGCCGTACATGGCGAGCCAGTCGCGCATCCAGGAGCGCGGCGAGGCGATGCTCGAGCGACTCGGCGCGTTCACGCGCCGCGTCATGGCCTGACGGCGCCGACGCGAGCGCGGTGCGGCCGGGCTCAGCCGCCCGACTGCAGCTGCACGAGCCCGTTGTAGGCCGTGACGCCGAGCGGCGGGCCGTACCCGTCGGAGCCCGCCCCGTTCGAGTAGACGGCGACGATGAGGCCTGCGCCCGTCGCGGGGTCGACGTTCGACACCCATCCGCTGCCCGACGCTCCCGAGCCCATGATGCAGTCGACGCCGAGGTTCGGGTCGCCGCCGACGCCGTACGTGATCGTCGAGTCGGAGCAGTAGCGCTGCACCTCGGCGTCGAACGGGGCGGGGTCGCCGGGGTAGCCGGCGAAGACGATGCCGTTCGTCTCGGCCTGGAAGCTCACGCCCTGGCCGCCGACGACGTCCTCGATCTCCTGGCCCTGCTCGTTGGGCGCCATGCGCATGAACGCGAAGTCGAAGCCCATCCAGCCGTTGTCGTCCTGGCCGTCGAGCCACCGGTCGTTCGCGGTGATGTACTGCTGCGGGTACCACCAGTCCTCGGCCTGCCAGACGCCGAAGGGCGCCGCGCCGTCGTCGTACGCGGGCGTGAAGGTGATGGAGGCCATCTCGCTGCGGGTGTCGTCGCTGAAGACGCAGTGCGCGGCCGTGATGACGATGTCCTGCGTCTCGCCGTTGATGACGGTGCCCGAGCACGTGTACTGGCCGCCCTCGTCGTCGGTCATGTCGAGGCGGCCGACGGTCGACTGCATGAGGTCGCCCGTGAGCGAAGGGGCGACGTCGGGCAGGTACTCGTCGCCGTCGATCGTGTCGGGCAGGCCCGCCTGCGACTGCACGAGTGGCGTGCCGCGCGTGGGCTGCAGGATGACGTCGGTCGCGGCGTCGGGGGAGTAGCCGGCGCTCGTGATGGGGCTCTCGCCCGCGTAGTAGGCGCCGACGTCCTCGGGCGTGGGATCGCTGTCGGCGATGGGCTCGTCGGGCTGCACGAACTGGCTGGGGTCGACGGTCTCGGTCGGCTCGGCCGTCTGCGTGGGCTGCGGCTGCGGCTGCTGCGTCGTCGGCTGCGGCAGCGGCTGCGGCTGCACGATGGGCGGCGGCAGGATGATGCAGCCGCTGAGGGCGAGCACGGCGGCGCTCGCGACGACGATGGCGCGCACCCGACGAGGCGTGGTCATGGGACTCCCATCCGAGACGGACGGATGCATCGTACGTCCGCGCGCTCGGGAGGGTGCCGGATGCGGGGTGCGCGCGTGCTGCGCGTCACCCCTCGCGGGTCAGATCGCGACGAGCAGGATCGCCGTCCAGTGGCACAGGAAGGCCACGACGGTGCACGCGTGGAAAAGCTCGTGGAAGCCGAAGTGGCCGGGCACGGGGTTGGGGCGCTTGAGCCCGTAGAAGACGGCGCCGACGGTGTAGGCGAGGCCGCCGACGGCGATGAGGATCGCGGTGGCGGGGCTCACGCCGTAGATGGCGGGCAGGTAGGCGACGGCGGCCCAGCCGAGCGCGACGTACAGCGGCACGTAGAGCCAGCGCGGCGCCGTGACCCACAGCACCCGGAAGGCGATGCCGAGCGCGGCGCCGCCCCAGACGATCGAGAGCAGGATCGTCGCCTGCTCGGTCGAGAGCGTGAGCACCGCGAGCGGCGTGTACGTGCCCGCGATGAGCAGGAAGATGTTCGAGTGGTCGAGGCGCTTGAGCGTCATGCGCACCCGGTCGCTCCAGTGGAAGCGGTGGTACGTCGCGGAGACGCCGAAGAGCAGCAGGCTCGTCGTCATGAAGATCGCCGACGCGACCTTGCCGCCCGTCGTGTCGGCGAGCGCGATGAGCACGATGCCGGCGGCGAGCGCCAGGGGTGCGGTGACGAGGTGGATCCAGCCGCGCCACGACGGCTTCTCCTCGCGCGCAGATGCGGCGACGGCGTCGCCTGCGGCCTCGATGAGGGGGAGGTGCGGCAGCGACTCGGCCCCGGCATCGCTGGACGCGGGGGCCGCGTGGTCGCGGTGGGGCGAATCGATCTGCATGCCTTCAGTGTACGACGTACGCAATGCCGCGTCCATGATGGATGCGGCATCCATGGGGCATACATTGGGGAGGTGGCGACGAGACGAGGCGGGACGGGCATCCTGTACCGCGCGTACGAGCGTCGCCTGCGTCGTGAGCTCGCCGGCGCCCCCGTGCCGACGCACATCGCGATGATCATCGACGGCAACCGTCGCTGGGCTCGGCTCAACGCGCTCGACAGCGTGAGCCACGGCCACCGTGCGGGCGCCGCGAAGATGCACGAGTTCCTCGAGTGGTGCGACGAGCTCGGCGTCGAGGTCGTGACGCTCTACCTGCTGTCGCACGACAACCTCGCCAGCCGCGACGCCGACGAACTCGTCGAGCTGTGCGCGATCATCGCCGACCTCGCCGACGCGCTCTCGACCGGCACTGGCTGGCGCATCCGCCACGTCGGCTCGGCGTCGGCGCTGCCCGCCGACCTCGCCGCCTCCGTCGGCGCCGCCGTCGAGCGGTCGAGGGAGGCGCCGGGCATGCAGGTGAACCTCGCCGTCGGCTACGGCGGCAGGCACGAGGTCGTCGAGGCCATCCGCCGCATCCTCGAGAGCCACGATGGCACGACGCACGAGCTCGCGGAGCTGCTGAGCCCCGAGCTCATCGGCGAGCACCTCTACACGACGGGTCAGCCCGATCCCGACCTCGTGATCCGCACGTCGGGCGAGCAGCGCCTCAGCGACTTCATGCTGTGGCAGTCGGCGCGCAGCGAGCTGTACTTCATGGAGGCGCTCGGTCCCGACATGCGCGAGGTCGACTTCCTGCGCGCCGTGCGCGACTACGGGCAGCGCTCGCGTCGCTTCGGCCGCTGACGCCCAGGGCGCGTCAGAACGGCAGCGCAGCGTCGGGTGGGTCGGCGTCGGTCTCGTGCCGTTCGAGCACCTCGACGAATCGCGGTCCGACGGGTGGTGGTTGGTCGACGGAGTCGGCGCCGAGTGGTGATCGCCAGTGGAGGACACCGGGTGTCGGTTGGCTGACCGTCCAGGCGGTCGCGTGCTTGAGGGTGTGGTGTCGGCGGCAGAGGTGGGCGAGGTTGCCCAGCGAGGTGGTGCCGCCGTCCTCCCACGCGATGGTGTGGTCGGCGTCGTCGTCGCGCGCCTTGGCGCCGCAGCCGGGGAAGCGGCAGTGCTGGTCTCGGGCGCGCAGCAGCCGTCGCTGGGCTTCGGTCGGTGAGTACGTGTCGACCTCGACGACCGTGCCTCGGATCGGGTCGGTGAGGAGGCGCTGCCAGGTGGCGGCGACGCCGGCGAGGATGCGGGCGGTCTCCGCGTCGACAGGCTGGGCGCCGTCGAGGGCACCGGGTGCGGCGCTCGTGCCGGTGAGCGTCGTGACAGGCATCGTGACCTGCACGATCGGCGTGATGCCCGACAGCAGGCCGGCGTGCTCGATCTCCGCGCCACCCGGCGTGCGCTCGATGGTCGGCTGACCGGCGCCGGTCAGCAGCAGCTCGCAGAACGCATCCGCCTGCCACTGCTGCATCGACCGCGGGTCGTCCTTCGACTTCGCCTTCGCGCCGGCACGGAGGCGTGCCTGGATGCCGTGCGCGAGCACCGACGGGACGAGCGCGCCGATCCACGACATGCCGTCGTCGAGGTCGTCGCACGTCACCCGCCGATCCTCGCGGGCTGCCTTGTGGCGCTCGACGAGCGGCTCGGTGAGGTGCTTGTCGGCCTCGCGGCGGGCGACCTTCTTCACACGCGCTGGCGTGGTGGTCTCGGCGAGCGCGACCATCGCGGTCTCGAACTCGGCGCGCTGCTCGGGCGTGACGTCGGTGCGCGACAGCACGCCGCCGGCCTCGGTGATCGCCCGCACGTGACCGCGCCCGATGCGGCCGTCAGCGAACGCGTCGAGCACGACCGGCCAGGTCTCGACGAGGGTCATGGCGTCGCCGATCTGCCGTTCGACCGTGACGTCGGCGACGCGGGACTGGAGCCCGATCTCGGCGGCGACGGCGCGCATCTCCATCGCGATCCGCTCGCTCGACCGGCCACCGGAACGCTCGATCGCGAGGTGACCGAGCGACGCGAGCAGGCGGAACCGGTGCGCCTCGAAGGCCTGCATCCCGGCGTCGACGGCGGCGAGCTGCGAGAGCGCGTTGGCTTGGATGGCGTCGAGCGCGGCAGCGTCGGGACCGTGCCCGGTTGCCTCGATCTCCTGCGCCATGTCCTGACTCTGCCAGCAACCACTGACATCGATCGGGTCGGGTAGGGAGGGCGCGGTGCCCCTTTCGAGGCTCGCTCCGCTCGCACCTCAAGGAGCGGTTGGGGAGGCGGTCGAGGAAGGGGAGGGAGCCACCCACCAGCTGGTCGAGGAGCGCGCGAGCGCAGCGAGCACGCGTCACGAGACCACGCGAGCGCCGCTCCCGCCCAGCCATGCGCGTGGTCGCGTCGAGCGCGCACGTCACGAGGTCTCGTGACGGCTCCTCGCTGCGCTCGGGGCCTCCTCGACCAGCTCGTGGAACCCCCATCCCTCGTTCCCTCCATCCCTCGTGTTACGAGTCCGTGAACGCGCCGAACGTCTGGCGTGTCGCTGCGAGCCGTGTCGGAGGGCGGGCGTAGCGTCAGCCTCAGTCGGGCAGCTGCCCGACGACCCACCGCGGCCGCGACGCCGTGAAGGGAGGCGGCCGCCTGAAGTCCCGACCGAGTCGGTGAGGAGCCCACGTGCCCGAGGCCATCCACGCCCCCGAGATCGACGACCAGCTGCAGACCGCGCAGCGCACCTACGTGCTCGACACGTCCGTGCTGCTGTCCGATCCCGGCGCCATCCACCGCTTCGCGGAGCATTCGGTCGTCATCCCGGTCGTCGTCATCGCAGAGCTCGAGAAGAAGCGTCACGATCCCGAGATCGGCTACCTCGCCCGCAAGGCGCTTCGCAACCTCGACGACCTGCGCGTCGCGCACGAGCGGCTCGACTTCCCGGTCCCGACCGACGGCGGAGGCTCGCTGCGCGTCGAGCTCAACCACTCGAACCAGACGGTGCTGCCCTCGGGCCTGCAGCTGGGCGACAACGACTCCCGCATCCTCGCCGTCGCATGCAACCTCGCGAACGACGGCCTCGACGTGTGCGTCGTCTCGAAGGACATGCCGATGCGCGTCAAGGCGGCATCGATCGGCCTCGCCGCCGAGGAGTACCTCGCCGAGCAGGCCGTGGAGTCCGGATGGACGGGCACGGCCGAGGTCGCGCTGTCGGGCGACGAGATGGCCACGCTGTACGAGGCCGAGCGTCTCTCGACGCAGCTCGTCGACGGCCTGCCGCTCAACACGGGCCTCGTCATCACGTCGGAGCGCGGCTCGGCCCTCGGCCGCGTCACGGCACCGGGCGTCATGACCCTCGTGCGCGGCGACCGCGACGTCTTCGGCGTGCACGGCCGCTCGGCCGAGCAGCGCCTCGCGATCGACCTGCTGCTCGACGACGAGGTGGGCATCGTCTCCCTCGGCGGCACGGCGGGCACCGGCAAGTCGGCGCTCGCCCTCGCGGCCGGCCTCGAGGCCGTGCTCGAGCGGCGCCTGCACAAGAAGGTCATCGTCTTCCGGCCGCTCTACGCCGTCGGCGGCCAGGAGCTCGGCTACCTGCCGGGCGACAAGGACGAGAAGATGAACCCCTGGGGCCAGGCGATCTACGACACGCTCGGCGCGCTCGTCTCCGACAACGTGCTCGACGAGGTCGCCGACCGCGGACTGCTCGAGATCCTGCCGCTCACGCACATCCGCGGCCGCTCGCTGCACGACGCGTTCGTGATCGTCGACGAGGCGCAGTCGCTCGAGCGCAACGTGCTGCTGACGGTGCTGAGCCGCATCGGCCAGAACTCGCGCGTCGTGCTCACGCACGACGTCGCGCAGCGCGACAACCTGCGCGTCGGCCGTCACGACGGCGTCGCGAGCGTCATCGAGACCCTCAAGGGCAACGCGCTGTTCGGCCACGTCACGCTGCAGCGCAGCGAGCGCAGCCGCATCGCCGCCCTCGTCACGAGCCTGCTCGACCACTAGGTCGCGCACCCCGGCCATCCGCCGCCGCCGATCTCACGCCGAAGGGCCCGCATCCGCTGGATGCGGGCCTTCGTGCGTGCACGGTGCATCCAGGTCGATGGAGGATCGTCGACGCATGGAGCGGACGACGAGGTCGACGACCGGCGAGACGCGCGACGAGGTGATGCGCCGCGTGCGTCGCGAGCAGCGGTCCCTGGTCCTCTCGATCGCCGCCGTGGCGCTCGTGCAGCTGCTCGTGCTCGTGCTCATCGCCGTGCGCTCCGACGTGCTCACCGGCGGTCGCACGATGCTCATCCCCGTGCAGCACGGCATCTCGGCCGCGATCGCCATCTGGATGGCGCTCGTCGTCGCCATGACGGCGTACCTCTGCATCAACCACCAGCGCGACGAGCGGCGCTGGCCAGGTGCCGTGCACGTACGCGAGACGTGGCGCATCCAGCGCGCGCACGCCCCGGGCGTCACGGGGTGGATCGGCGCAGCGGCGCTGCTGCCGCTCGCCATCTGGCTGCCGCCCGTGCTCGACATGCCGTGGGTCGGCGTCGTCCACACGGCGGCGATGTGGATCGGCCCTGCGATCACGGCGATCTTCATCCCGCTCGCCGTGCGTGCGCAGGGTCGCATCGACCGAGCGGGTGCGCTGACCTACACGGACGTCGTGGGGGAGCGCGATGCGCTCGACCGTGCCGCGGAGGCCGACGCGAGCGACGCGGGCGCGTCGACGCGCTGACCTGTGGACGGTCGCCGACGCGATCGAGCGAGCGGGGCTAGCGTGCCCGCATGCTCGCCGACCTCCGCGCCCCAGCCGTTCCCCTGCGGCTCCGCGCGATCGACGGAGCGCTCGGCATCGTGCTCGCGGCTGGAGCCGCGCTGCTGTCGGTGCAGGCGGGCTGGATGGGCGCGGCGGGCGCCGCGACGACCGCACTCGTCGTCGCCGCGCTCGTCGCGCCTGCGCTCGCCCGCATCGACCTCGCGGACCGGCGGCTGCCGAACGCGCTCACGGTGCCGCTGCTGGGCGTCGCGCTCGCGTGCGCCGTCGTCGGCGCCGTGCTCGGCGCGTGGGTCGGCGGCGTCGTGGCGCTGGGCGTCGTGCTCGTGCTGGGGCTCATGTGGTGGTTCGGTGGGATGGGTGCCGGCGATCTGAAGCTGGGCGCGGGGCTCGCGCTCGCGGCCGCGCCGCTCGAGTGGTGGCTGCCGCTCGGCGGCATCGCGTGCGCGTTCGTGCTCGGCGGCGCCGTGGGCGTCGTCGCGAAGGTGCGCGGCGCGGAGTCGGTGCCGTTCGGACCGTGGCTGCTCGCGGGCGCGGGCGTCGCGGTGGTGCTCGCGGCGGTGTGACCGCCCGGCTGGCTCGCGAGGACCGCTCCTGGAGGTGCGAGCGAAGCGAGCCTCGAACGGTGCACACGGTAGAGCGCAACGCGTGCATGTCGCCGTGTGACGACCCGATTGGTCGACCGGTGCGGATGCTTCCTACCGTGGGAGCACCCCCAAGGACCTTCCCAGGAGCACCACCATGTCGAAGATCGCCCGATCCCTCGCCGCGGCCGCAGCCGCATCCACCCTCCTCCTCGCAGGCTGCGCCGGCGCAGCCGGCGGCGGCGACTCCGAGGCCGCGCTCGGCTCCGAGGACAACCCGGTGCGCATCGGCACGACCGACCCGGCCGACTACTGGGACACGTTCGTCGACCTCGCCGCCGAGGAGGGCATCTCGGTCGAGATCGAGCTGCTCGCCGAGTACACCGAGCCGAACCCGGCGCTCAGCGAGGGCGACCTGGACATCAACCAGTTCCAGCACATCCAGTACCTCGCCGACTACAACGTCGCCTCGGGCGACGACCTGCAGCCGATCGGCTCGACGGCGATCTACCCGCTGGGCCTGTACTCGCAGCAGTACGACTCGGTCGAGGACATCCCCGACGGCGAGACGATCGTCATCCCGAACGACGTCGTGAACCAGGCTCGCGCGCTGCTCGTGCTGCAGTCGGTCGGCCTCGTGACGCTCGAGGACGGCGGCAGCACCGCGTCGTCGGTGCAGGACATCATCGAGGACGAGTCGCGCGTCGAGGTCACCGCGGTCGACGCGTCGATCACGGCCGGCTCGCTGCCCGACGTCGCGGGCGCCGTCATCAACAACAACTTCCTCGGCTCCGCGGGCATCAGCTCGCAGGACGCCATCGCGGCCGACGACCCGTCGGACCCGTCGGCGCTGCCCTACGTCAACGTCTTCGTCGTCCGCGCCGACGACGTCGACAACGAGGTGCTCAACCAGCTCGTCGACATCTACCAGGGCAACCAGGAGCTGCTCGACGAGGTGCAGGAGTTCGCGGGCGGCACGGCCGTGTTCACCGTGATCCCCGCCGACGAGCTGCAGGCCTCGCTCGCCGAGGTGCAGGAGCAGATCGAGTCGCAGCAGTAGGACCCGACGACGATGAGCGCGGGCACCAGCGATGGTGCCCGCGTTCACGGCGTTCACCGACCGACCCCCACCCACGAGGACCAGCAGATGCCGCACATCTCCATCACCGACGTGACGAAGGCGTACGCGCCGCGTCGCAGAGGCGGCGCGACCGTCGTCGCCGTCGACGGCGTGAGCCTCGAGGTCGAGCGCGGTGACGTGTTCGGCGTCATCGGCTACTCGGGCGCGGGCAAGTCCACGCTCGTGCGCCTCATCAATGGCCTCGAGCCCGTGACGCAGGGGTCGATCCAGATCGATGGCGTCGACGTGACGTCGCTCTCGGGCGCACGGCTGCGCGAGGTGCGGCAGGGGATCGGCATGATCTTCCAGCGCTTCAACCTGCTTCGGTCGCGCACCATCCGCGCGAACGTCGCCTACCCGCTCGAGGTCGTGGGCATGCCGCGCGACCAGCGGCGCGCCCGCGTCGACGAGCTGCTGCGCTTCGTGGGCCTCGAGGACAAGGCGGATGCCTACCCCGAGCAGCTCTCGGGCGGCCAGCAGCAGCGCGTCGGCATCGCTCGAGCGCTCGCGGCCGAGCCCGCGATCCTGCTCGCCGACGAGGCGACGAGCGCACTCGACCCCGAGACGACCGACGAGGTGCTCGACCTGCTCGCGCGCGTCAACCGCGAGCTGGGCGTCACGATCGTCGTCATCACGCACGAGATGGACGTCATCGCCCGCATCGCCACGAAGGTCGCCGTCATGGAGCAGGGGCGCGTCGTCGAGTCGGGTGCGACGTACGACGTGTTCACGAGGCCGCAGACCGACACAGCGAGGTGCTTCGTGCGCACCGTCGTGCGCGCGCTGCCCGACGGCGATGCGCTCGTCGCACTTCGCGAGCAGCACGACGGCCGCCTGTTCACGATCTCGTTCACCGACGAGGGCGCGAGCGAGGCGCGCGTCTTCGGCGCCCTCGCGCGTGCCGGCGTCGACTTCCATCTCGTGCACGGCGGCGTCGACGACATCCAGGGCCGCGTCTACGGCCTGCTCACGATCGCGGTGCGCGGCGATGACGCGGCGGTCGCCGACGCCATCGCGAGCATCGGCTCCGGCGTGACCATCACGGAGGTGACGGCATGAACGACCTCGTCGAGCAGCTGCAGGAGCTGCTGCCCACCCTGTTCGAGCAGACCGGCATCACGCTGTGGCTCGTCGCGGTCTCGCTGCTGTTCGGCGGTCTCGGCGGCCTGCTCGTCGGCACGGCGCTCTACGTCACGCGTCGCGGCGGCGTGCTGGCTCAGCCGGTGGCGTTCTGGGTGCTCAACGCGCTCGTGAACACGATCCGGCCGATCCCGTTCATCATCTTCATCGTCGCGCTGCAGCCCGTCGCACGCGCGGTGCTCGGCACGGGGCTCGGCACCAACGTGATCATCTTCTCGATCTCGATCGCCGCGACCTTCGGCATCGCGCGCATCGTCGAGCAGAACCTCATCTCGGTCGACCCCGGCGTCATCGAGGCGGCGCGCGCGACGGGGGCGAGCCCGTGGCGCATCATCCGCACCGTGATCCTGCCCGAGGCGTTCGGCCCGCTCATCCTCGGCTACACGTTCGCGACGGTCGCGCTCATCGACATGTCGTCGGTCGCGAGCATCATCGGCGGCGAGGGCCTCGGCGCCTACGCGCTCGACTACGGCTACCGCCGCTTCGACCCGGTCGTGACGTGGTCGGCGCTCGCGATCATCATCGTCGTCACGCAGCTGGTGCAGGGCCTCGGCAACTGGCTCGCGCGCCGCATCCTGCGCCACTGACGCGGCAGGCCGTGGATGCGCGAGAGGCGGCCGGGCGTGAGCCCGGCCGCCTCCTGCGTTCCCGCCTGCGTCAGGCGCGGCGACGCATCCGCTGCCGCACGAGCAGCCCGCCACCGAGCGCGGCGACGACCGCTGCCGCGAGCGCCGCGAGCCATGCGACGTCGGCGCCCGTCTGCGGCAGCGAGCCCTCGCCGCCGGCGACGTCGTCACCGGCGCCCGGAGCCGTCGACGGGGTCGGTGCCGACGGGGCCGGGTCGTCGCTGGGCGACGAGGTGGGCTCGACCGAGGGCTCCGGCTCGTCGGTCGGCTCGGGCGACGGCACGGGCGCCGCGGCCTGCTCGTCGAACGCGACGAGCGGGTTCGGGATCGTGACCTGCTGCAGCTGCGCCGAGTCGGCGAAGAAGTCGTACGCCGTCACCACGAGGCGGTCGCCGTAGACGTCGAGCACGCTGCCGCGGTTCACGTCGCCCGTCGTCACCTCGCTGCGCGTCGCGGTGTCCTCGCCGACCGCATCCCACTCGATGTGCATCGCCATGGTGTTGATCGACCAGAAGCCGTCGGCGTGCCCGTCGTCGGTGCGGCGCTGCATCGCCCAGTCGCCCTGCTCGGCCGGGTAGTGCGTGTGGCCAGAGAAGACGACGGCGTTGGGGTAGTTGCCGAGGATGCTCGTGAGGCGGTCGTTCATCTGGTGGTGCTCGGAGTAGTTCGGCGCCCACGTGCCCGACGTCGTCTCGCCGAGCGGGAAGTGCGTCATGACGACGACCTGGCGGTCGAGGTCGGTCCAGTGCGCGAGGCGCCCCTCGAGGAAGGCGACCTGCGCGTCGCTCATCGCGACGTCGGTCGGCGACGCGAACTCCTGGCCGAGCACGATCACCGGCACCTCGCCGCCCGTGCCCTCGAGCACGTACTCGTCGTAGGTGCCCTCGCGCTGCGCGAACTCGAGGAAGCGGGCGCGGTTGGCCTCGAAGCCGCCCGACGCGTAGCGCTCGTGGTTGCCGATCGCCGCGATCGTCTGCTCGGGGCGCACGCCGGCCGTCGCATCCATGACGTCGTAGATCTCATCCCACTCGGCCGTCGTGCCCGAGTTCACGATGTCGCCGACCATGAGCAGGCCGTTCGCGTCGGGCGCGAGCTGCGCCATCTGGCCGATGCCCTGCTGGAAGTCGCCGGGGTGGCCCTGGATGTCGGAGACGACCCACGCCTGCGTCGGCGCGCCCTCGACGTCGGCCTGCACCTGGTGCACCGTGGCGGAGTCGATCGCCCAGTAGCGGCCGCCGGCACCGGCCTCGAAGACCCACGAGAAGGTGACGTCGGATGCGCCGACGGGCACGTCGAGCACGACGTCCTGCATCGCGTTCATCTGCGTCTCGTCGTAGCCGCTCACGACGGTCGACTCGTCGAGGCGCAGCACCTCGGTCGCCTCGCCGCCGTCGAACGACGCGAGCACGACGCCCGACTGGCCGGGCGCGCCGCGGTAGTGGCTGTCGAACGTGAGGCGCACGGCCGCGAGGCCCTCGACCGACACGGGGTCGAGCGCGAGCGCCGCCGAGAACGCGTCGCCGCCGGCCTGCTGCGCGTCGGCGATCGCGATGGCGCCGTGGGCGCGCGAGAAGCGGCCGCGCATCTCGTCGATCTCGGCCGTCCACGCGTCTCGCGTCATGCTCGTCCAGGCGCCGGATGCGGCTGCGGCCGCGTCGATCGCGTCGAAGCCCTCGCGGGCGAGCACGCCGTCGGTCGTGACGTCGGTGACGACGGGGTCGATGCTCACGGGCGCCGACGGGTCGCCGGGCACGGGCGCCTCCGGGTCGGCGGCGACGGTGAAGGCGACGGGCTCGGCGAGCGGCTCGTAGCCGTCCTGCGCGAGGAACCACGCCGTCCACTCGCCGGCTGCGAGGTCGCCCGAGAAGGCCAGGGTGCCGGAGGCGTCGGGTGCGTAGTCCCACAGCGTCGACGGCTGGTCGCCGGGCGTGACGCCGGCGGGGTAGATGCCGATCCAGTTCGTCGCGTCGGGCACGTCGGTCGCGTACGTCGCCGTGATCGGCTGACCGGTCTCGTACGCGGCGGCGTCGAGCGTCAGGGTCGACGCGGCGGCCTGCACGGCCGCGTCGGGCGCCGCGTCGGGTGCGGCGATGGCGGTGGATGCGGCGAGCGGCGAGGCGACGAGCGCCGCGACGAGGGCCGCGGGGGCGACGATGCGCGTCGCGGTGCGGCGGCGCTGCGGTCGGGGATGCATGGGAGGTCCTCTCTTCGCGCGCCGGGAGGCAGCGCACGAGGAGCCTCGCCGGGGTCGTCGACGCGAAGGTGAACGGGAGGCGACCGCCCGGCTGCCTCGCCCGCATCCGTGCGGCATCGGTGCGGACGGCTGCGCGCACCTGTCCACCCGCGCCCGCTCGGCCGGCGGTCAGCGACCGTCGGAGCGCACCTCGAACGTCACGGTGCCCGGCAGGTAGCGATCGTCGCTCACGTCGATCGTGCGGCCATCCGCGCCGATCGCGTGCCGGTCGACGAGCAGCAGCGGGCTCGAGCGCGGCACGCCCAGCAGCCGCGCGTCGTCGCTCGACGCCGCCACGGCGTCGAGCCGGTGCGACCCCTCCGCCTCGGCGAAGCCCGCATCCGCCAGCAGCTCCGCGACCGACGGCGCATCGCGCGGCTGGTCGCGCACGACGGGCGCGACCCACGAGGGATACGTCGACCGCTCGACCATGACGCGCTGCCCGTCGAGCGTGCGCACGCGCGTCACGTGCAGCACGGCGTCGCCGACGGGGATGCGCATCCGGCGCGCGAGGGCGGCATCGGCGATCGCGTCGGCCGAGGCGACGACGAGGCCGCCGGGCTCGAGCCCGCGGCTGCGCGCCCACTGCGCGAACGACCGGAACCCCGCGAGCCCGTAGGCGCGCACGGGCGACTGCACCACCCATCCGGCCCCGCGCTGCGGCGCGACGACGCCGCGTCGCTGCAGGTGCGCGAGCGCCTTGCGCACCGTGCCGCGCGCCACGTCATGGCGGGCGGCGAGCGTCGCCTCCGACGGCAGGCGCGACCCGACGGCGACGGCACCCGAGGCGATCTCGACGTCGATCGCGGCGGCGACCTCGCGGTACCGGAGACGCTGCGGCGCGGCCTGCTGCTCGCGCGCGCTCTCCACCGACCCATCCTCCCATCGGGGATCCTCAGGGATCCCATCGCCTACGCTGGGGGACGGCCCACGACGTCATAGGAGACATCGCGATGAGCACAGAGACGACCCCCACGAAGGATCGCGAGCTGCCGCCGGCGGCTGCACCCGTCACCCGCACCCGCTGGACCCCTGCGAAGATCGCGCTCTGGGCGGGCATCGCCCTGCTCGGCGGCCTCGCCTGGGTCATGCTCGCCGTCGTGCGCGGCGAGACCGTCAACGCCATCTGGTTCGTGTTCGCCGCCGTGTGCACCTACCTCATCGCGTACCGCTTCTACTCGAAGGTCATCGAGCGCCACCTCGTCAAGCCCGACGACCTGCGGGCGACGCCCGCCGAGCACCTCGCCAACGGCAAGGACTACGTCGCGACCGACCGTCGCGTGCTCTTCGGCCACCACTTCGCGGCCATCGCCGGCGCCGGCCCGCTCGTCGGCCCCGTGCTCGCCGCGCAGATGGGCTACCTGCCCGGCACGATCTGGATCATCGTCGGCGTCGTGCTCGCCGGCGCGGTGCAGGACTACCTCGTGATGTTCTTCTCGATGCGCCGCGGCGGCCGCTCGCTCGGCCAGATGGCGCGCGACGAGCTCGGCCGCGTCGGCGGCACCGCCGCGATCGTCGCGACGCTGCTCATCATGATCATCATCACGGCGATCCTCGCGCTCGTCGTCGTCAACGCCCTCGGCGAGAGCCCGTGGGGCGTCTTCTCGGTGGCCATGACCATCCCGATCGCCCTCTTCATGGGCGCGTACCTGCGGTGGATCCGCCCCGGCCGCATCACCGAGGTGTCGATCATCGGCTTCGTGCTGCTCATGGCGGCGATCGTCGGCGGCGGCGCCGTCGCCGAGACGCAGTGGGGTCAGGACGTGTTCACGCTCGACCGCACGACGCTCGCGTGGGCGATCATCGTCTACGGCTTCATCGCCGCCGTGCTGCCCGTGTGGGTGCTGCTCGCGCCGCGCGACTACCTGTCGACGTTCATGAAGATCGGCGTCATCGGCATGCTCGCCGTCGCGATCGTCTTCGTGCGTCCCGAGATCGAGGTGCCGGCGTTCACGTCGTTCGCGAGCGGCGTCACCGGCCCCGTCTGGTCGGGCAGCCTCTTCCCGTTCCTGTTCGTGACGATCGCGTGCGGCGCCCTGTCGGGGTTCCACGCGCTCATCTCGTCGGGCACGACGCCGAAGATGATCGAGAAGGAGCGCCAGACGCGCTTCATCGGCTACGGCGGCATGCTCATGGAGTCGTTCGTCGCGATCATGGCGCTCGTCGCCGCCGTGTCGATCGACCAGGGCATCTACTACGCCATGAACGCCTCGGCCGCTGCGACGGGAGGCACGCCCGAGGGCGCTGCGGACTTCGTCAACGGGCTCATGCTCGCGGGCGTGCAGACGAGCCCGGAGGCGCTCGCGCAGGCCGCGCAGGACGTCGGCGAGGAGACGATCGTGTCGCGCACCGGTGGCGCGCCGACGCTCGCGTTCGGCCTCGCGCACATCCTGCAGCAGTGGGTGGGCGGCGCATCGATGATGTCGTTCTGGTACCACTTCGCGATCATGTTCGAGGCGCTCTTCATCCTCACGGCCGTCGACGCCGGCACGCGTGTCGCCCGCTTCATGCTGCAGGACTCGATCGGCAACGTCGCGAAGCGCTTCAAGGACACGTCGTGGAGGCTCGGCGCGTGGATCTGCACCGCAGTGATGGTCGCCGGATGGGGTGCCGTGCTGCTCATGGGCGTGACCGATCCGCTCGGCGGCATCAACACGCTCTTCCCGCTCTTCGGCATCGCCAACCAGCTGCTCGCGGCCATCGCGCTCGCGATCGTGCTCACGATCGTCGCGCGCCGCGGCACGTGGCGTTGGCTGTGGATCGTGGGCCTGCCGCTCGCGTTCGTCGCGGTCGTCACGATCACGGCGTCGATCCTGAAGATCTTCTCGCCCGTGCCGGCCGTCGGCTACTGGGCGAACCACATGGCGTTCCGCGACGCGCTCGCCGCCGGCGAGGAGTCGTTCGGCACCGCGGGCACGGTCGAGGCGATGGAGGCGGTCGTGCGCAACACGGCCGTGCAGGGCACGCTGTCGATCATCTTCGTGTCGCTCGCGATCGTCGTCATCACGACGAGCGTGCTGGCCGTGCTGCGCGCATGGCGCACGCGCGAGATCGTCGACCGCGAGGACGCGCCGGTGCCGTCGAGGCGCTTCGCGCCCGCCGGGCTCGTCGCCTCGAAGGAGGAGAAAGCGCTCGAGCGCGAGTGGGCGGCATTGCCCGAGGACCAGCAGCCGTCGCGAGGCCACTGATGCCGAGTCGACCCGCCGCCACGCACGCGCTCGCGCGTGCGTGGCGCGCGGCCGCCTGGTACGCGCGCGGCCTCACGGGGGAGTCGCGGTACGAGTCGTACCTCGCGCACGAGCGTGCCGCGCATCCCGAGCGTCCACCGCTCGACCGCCGCGCCTTCTGGCGCGACTACCACCGCTGGCAGGACGCGAACCCGCAGGGCCGGTGCTGCTGAGCGAGCCATGCTGAGCGAGCACATGGACCGCGTCGTGCAGGCCATGGCGCGCGACCTCGTCGCCGTCGACGGCGTCGTGGCGGTCGTCATGGGCGGCTCGCGGGCGCGCAACGCGCACGCGCCGTCGTCGGACGTCGACCTCGGGCTCTACACCCGTGGAGCCGTGGACTTCGATGCGCTCGACGAGCTCGCTGCGCGCTGGTCGTCGACGTCGACGCGCTTCGCTCGGCCCGGGGAGTGGGGTCCATGGGTCGACTGCGGTGCGTGGCTCGAGGTCGACGGCATGCCCGTCGACTGGATCCGCCGCGACCTCGACCGCGTCGAGCAGCAGTGGACGCGCGCGCAGCGCGGCGAGCACGCGTTCCACGCGCAGGCGGGCCATCCGCTCGGATTCCTCGACGTCGCCTACGTCGGCGAGCTCGTGCACGCGCGCATCCTGCAGGATCCGACCGACGCGCTGCAGCTGCTGCGCGAGCGCATGGAGCGCATGCCCGACGCGCTCGGCGACGCGCTCGTCGCAGGGCTGTGGGAGGCGGATCTGCTGCTGACGCAGGCGGGCAAGGCCGCTGCACGCGGCGACGACGCGTTCGTGCTGCTGTGCCTGTCGCGCACGGTGCTGCTCGCCTGTCATGCGCTCGCCGGGCGCGACCGTCGATGGGTCGTCAACGAGAAGCGGCTCGTGGCCGAGGCGCAGACGATGCCGCACGCGCCCGACGGGCTGGAGCGGCGTGTGCGCAACGCGCTCTCGACCGTCGACGGCGGGGCTGCGGCGCTCGAGCGCTGCGTCGAGGCGACGCGCGAGCTCGTCGCTGACGTCCGCGTCGCGATCGCCTGACGCGCGCCGCCACACTGCCGGGCCCGACCGCTACGTATTGCAGGCGATTCCGGTTCTGAAGGGAGCATTCCCCTCGAGACCCGGAATCGCCTGCAATACGCACATGGCTGGATGCGTTTCGCAGGCGATCAGGGGTGGCAGAGGGGTAACTTCCCTCCGCCACCCCTGATCGCCTG
This sequence comes from Agrococcus jejuensis, assembly GCF_900099705.1. NCBI lineage: Bacteria > Bacillati > Actinomycetota > Actinomycetes > Micrococcales > Microbacteriaceae > Agrococcus > Agrococcus jejuensis. The sequence continues at coordinate 704,655 of NZ_LT629695.1, read as the reverse complement.
CGAAACGCGAACCGCGACGGGGGCTACGCCTCCTCGTCGGTGCCCTTCGCACGCAGGCGCGCGACGAGGCCGGCGCCGATCGCGACGGCGGCGGATGCGCCCGCGACGAGCGGGGCGAGCAGCGGTCCGCCCGTCTGCGGCAGCGAGCCGGAGCCGCCCGATCCGCCGACGCCGGCGCCACCCGTGGGAGCCGTCGAGCCCGTCGGGCTCACGCCGTCGGTCGGCGACGGTGCGACCGGCGGCACGCTCGGCTGGCCCGACGTCGGCGGCACCGACGGCTCGGGCTCCGAGGGCTCGGGGCTCGGCTCGACCGGGATCGGCAGCACCTGCACGACCGTGGGGCGCGGGCCGTGGAACGTGCCGTCGACGCCCGTCGCGCCGGCGGGGGCGTAGTCGGGCCACAGCGACGTGGGCGTCGCGAACAGGCCGTCCTCGCCCGGGTGCTGCACGGCGACGAAGACGTGCCACTCGTCGTCGTGGATGACCGGACCGCACGTCTCGGACTCCACCGGCACCGACAGGAACTGCTCGACGAGGCCGCGCTGCGCGCCCTCGAGCCGCACGCGGAAGAGGCCGTCGTTGTAGCCGATGCCGTCGGGGGCTCCGTCGGTCGACACCCAGAGGTTGCCCTCGGAGTCGAACGCGAGGTTGTCGGGGCACGAGATGGGCGAGACCTGGTCGACGGGGAAGCCGGCGAAGTACGTCTGGTCGCCCTGCGCGGGGTCGCCGCAGAGCATGAGGATGCTCCAGCGGAACGTCGTGCCCGTGTGGTCGCCGCCGTCCTCGGCGATCTCGATGACGTGGCCGTCGCGGTTCTCGGTGCGCGGGTTCGCCTCGTCGGCGACGGCGTTCGTGCCGACGCCGCGGTTCGAGTTGTTCGTGCACGCGACGTAGATGAGGCCCGTGGTCGGGTTCGGCTCCACGTCCTCGCAGCGGTCCATCTTCGTGGCGCCCACGAGGTCGGCGGCGCCGCGCGTGTTCACGAGCACCTCGTCGACGGCCCATCCGGCGACCTGCGACTCGCCGCCGACGACGAGCGGCAGCCAGCGGCCGACGCCGTCGAACGCGCCGTCGGAGGGCAGCGTGCCCGAGCCGTCGATCTCGACGGTCGAGTTGCCCTCGAACTGGGCGACGTAGAGGTCGCCGGTCTCGAGCAGCGTCATGTTCGCGGCGCGGCTCCCCTCGACGTACGTGCCTGCCGAGACGAACTTGTAGAGGTAGTCGAAGCGCTCGTCGTCGCCCATGTACGCGGCGACGCGACCGTTGGCAGCGATGTGCACGTTGGCGCCCTCGTGCTTCATGCGGCCCATGGCCGTGTGCTTGCGCGGCGTCGAGGTGGGGTCGAACGGGTCGATCTCGACGATCCAGCCGAACCGGTTGGCCTCGTTCTCGTAGCCGGGGTTGCGGATGTCGAAGCGCGGGTCGTCGAGCTCCCAGCCGCGCGCCGTGGTCGGCGACGTGAGGCCGTAGCGGCGGTCGGCCGCAGTGGCACCGGCGGCGGCGAAGTAGCCGTTGAAGTTCTCCTCGCCCGAGAGGATCGTGCCCCACGGCGTCGTGCCGCCCGCGCAGTTGCCGAGCGTGCCGAGCGCCACGGTGCCCGTGGGGTCGGCGACGGTCTGCAGCAGCGGCGAGCCGGCCGCGGGGCCCGTGATGGCGTAGGGGGTGTCGTCGAGGAAGCGACGGTTGCGGTCGGCGCCGACGACGGGCTCCCACGCCTCGGCGTCGCTGCCGCGGGTGAGCTCCACGACCGAGAGGCCGTGCGCCGCGCGACCGACGCCGCGCACGCGCGCGGGGTCGGAGGCGATCTGCGCCGCGGGGAACATGATGGGCTCGTTCGTGTACTCGTGGTTCACGAACAGCAGCGCCGTCGTCGCGTCGATGCGCAGGATGTCGGTGTAGTCGCAGTTGTAGCCGAACTGCCGGCGCTGCTTCGCCTCGGTCTGGTCGAACGCGTCGAAGGCGGGGGAGTCGAGGAAGAGCGGGTCGCCCCAGCGCAGGATCGGCTGGTACGTGAAGCCCTCGGGCACCGTGAGCTCGTCGACCGTCGCGGCGACGGGCGCGATGGGCGTGAAGCCGAACGCGGCGCCGGGCACGGGAGCGGCTGCCTGTGCGGGCGCCGCGGCGCCGATCGCCTGCGTCGTGAGGAGCGCGACGGTGCCGGCGACGCCGGCGCCCAGCAGCACGCGGCGCGAGAGCTCGGCGTCGATGATGTCGCGCAGGTAGCCGTTGCGCGACGTGTTGCACACGTCGCCGAGGCACGCGTTGGCGCACTTCAGCTGGCACGTGACGGCGCTGCGCTTGCCGCGCACGTGCGCGGCCATCGGCAGCAGTGGACGGCGTTCGACATCGACCATGGGAGCCCCCTCCTCGGTGCGCGAGCGGACCCGAGCGGCCCAGCGCACCCGATCACGGAACCGTCAGGAGGTGGACGCCGGGTGTCGTGTCGGTGGCGCGATGGGAGCGGGCGGGGGTCGCGCGAGCGAACGTCCCGAACGATCGTTCAGGAGCCGAGGAGGTTCGCCCGGAGGCCGCGATCGTCGAGCTCACGCCTGAGGATCCCTCGCCGCCGCAGGATGGGCACGAGCTCGTCGAGCGTGCGGTGCACGGTGACGGGATGCAGGTCGCCCCACAGCAGGAATCCGTCGTTGTCCACCTCCTCGCCGAGCTGCTCGATGCGATCCGCGAGCTCCTCGGCGGTGCCGACGAGGCCCGTGCCGTCGCCCGTGCGGCGCAGGCGCGCGAGGCCGGCGAGCAGCACGCGCAGCGGCGTCGTGGTGGCGTCGTGGTCGCCGACGAGCCTGGCGATGGAGCCGTGCGAGACGTGGTCGCCGAACGTGCCCGGCGGGATGGGCGCGTCGAGGTCGAGCGCCGTCAGGTCGGTCTCGAGGTCGCTCGACTGCTTGCGCGCGAGCTGCACGATCGTCGCGTCGTCGGGGTTCGCCGAGGCGCGCACGAGGCGGTCGGCCTCCTCGGCGCTCGCCACGATCGTCGGCTGGATCGCGAAGAGGATGCGGATGTCGTCGGCCGTGCGCCCGGCGGCGACGGCGGCGTCGTGGATGCGCTGGCGGTACGCCCGCAGCGCGGTCGCCTCGAGCGGGGCGAGCGCGAGCTGCACGTCGGAGTGCGCGCCCGCGAACCCGAGCCCGCGACCCGATCCGCCCGGCGACACGATGAGCGGCTCGCCGTCGGTGAACGGCACGGCGTTGAGCGGTCCGTCGAACGCGAAGTGCTCGCCGCGATGCTGCACGCGCTCGAGGCGCGAGCCGTCGACGTACACGCCGGACTCGACGTCGGCGACGAGCGCATCCTCGGGCCACGAGCGCCACAGCGCGCGCACGCCCGTGAGCCACTCCTCGGCACGGTCGTAGGCGGCGTCGTGGCCCAGGGGAGCGGCGGCGCCGAAGTGGCGAGCGCTGCCGGTGTCGGTGACGACGTTGACGCCGAGGCGGTGGCCGGAGAGGTGCTGCAACGTCGACAGCTGCCGCGCGGCCGTGTACGGCGGGAGTGCCGCCGGGTTGACCGTCGGCGCGATGCCGATGGCGCGCGTCGCCTCGAAGAGGTAGGGCGCGAGCAGCAGCGGGTCGAGCTTGGGCCCGCCGAACGCGTGGCGCACGCGCAGGTCGAGCGTCTCTGGGCTGCCGAGCGACGGCGCATCCTCGATGACGAGCAGCTCGACGCTCGCCTGCTCGAGCTCGCGCACCGACTGCCGGTACAGGTCGGGCGACGTCCACCGGTAGTCCCAGTCGAGGTACGGATGCCCCCAGCCGTGCGGCCCGAAGCCGCGGGCGAGGAACCAGCCGAGGTGCTGCTGCCGGGTCATGCCGACGCCACCGCGAGGCCGCGCTCGAGGTCGCGCACGAGATCGGCGACGTCCTCGATGCCGATCGACACGCGCAGCGTGCCCGCCTCGATGCCCGCGAGCCCCAGCTCGGCCTCGGTGCGCTGCGTGTGGCTCGTCGTGCGCGGATGGAGGATGAGCGAGCGCACGTCGCCGAGGTGCGTCATGGGCGTGAAGAGCGCGAGCGCGTCGACGACTCGACGCGCGGCCACCTCGCCGCCGTGCACCGTGAACGCGAACACCGAGCCCTGCCCGCGCGGCAGGTAGCGGTCGGCGAGCGCACGGTAGGGGCTCGACGGCAGCCCCGAGTAGTCGACGGATGCGACGGCCGGGTGGTCGTGCAGGAACGTCGCGATGGCGAGCGCGTTCGACGACTGCCGCTCGACGCGCAGCGAGAGCGTCTCGATGCCCTGGCCGACGAGGAACGCGTTGAGGGGCGAGATCGTGGGGCCGAGGCGCACGGCGACGCTGTCGCGGATGTGCGCGATGCGCGCGAGCGGCCCGTGCCGGTCGACGCGGCTCGGCCCGCCGACGCGACTCGGCGCCGTGAGGTGCGGGTAGAGGTGGCCCGAGCGCGTCGCGTCGAAGGTGCCGGCATCCACGATCGCGCCACCCAGCACGGCGCCCTGGCCGGCGAGGAACTTGCTCGCCGAGTGCACGACGAGGTCGGCGCCGTGCTCGATGGGCCGCAGCAGGTACGGCGTCGCGAGCGTCGAGTCGACGACGAGCGCGATGCCGCGCTCGTGGGCGACGTCGGCGATGGCCTGCAGGTCGGGCAGGTCGTTGCGCGGGTTCGGGATCGACTCGAGCAGCACCGCCCGCGTCTCGGGGCGGATGGCCGCGCGCCATGCGTCGGGGTCGTTGCCGGCGACGAAGTCGGTCGTCACGCCGAGGCGCGCGAGCTCCTCGAGCAGCAGGCCGCGCGTGCCCTCGTACATGCTCGCGCCCGCGAGCACGTGGTCGCCGGCGCCGACGAGGCCGAGCAGCGCCACGACGATCGCCGCCTGCCCGCTGCCCACGAGCACGGCATCCGCGCCGCCCTCGAGGTCGGCGATGCGGCGCTCGACGGCGGTGATCGTGGGATTCGCGACGCGCGTGTACGAGTAGCCGTCGCCCGTGCGGAAATGCTCGGCGGACTCGTCGAACGCGTCGAACGGGAAGCCGGCCGTCAGGTAGAGGGGCGTCGTGCGGCTGCGCACGGGCTCCTCGACCTCGATCGGCTGCAGCTGACGGGTCGCGAAGCCGAGGTCGGTGGCGGCGGTCGTGCGGCGGAGCATGCGTCATGCTGACACGCGCGAGCCTCCGCGCGGCGCCGTGCTACGCCCCGTGACGCGGCGGCTCGGGCAGGTCCTCGGCGTAGGCGCGCACCGAGCGCCGGTACGAGGGCAGCTCGGGCTCGAGCGCCTCGACCAGCAGGCGCACGGCCTCGCCGCTGCGACCCGCGTCGTGCAGGGCGAGCGCGAGGAAGATCGCGCGGGCGTCGCCGACGGCGTCGTGGTCGGGCGCGTGCGCGAGCACCTCGATCGCCTCGTCGATGCGGCCCAGGTTGCGCAGCGTCGACCCGTGCTGGATGGCGAGGCGCGCGGCGCGCTCGTCGTCGAGCCCCAGCTCGAGGGCGCGCCGGTAGTGGGCGGCGGCGACCTCCTCCATGCCGAGCGCGTCGAACACGCCGCCGAGCTCGAACGGGCCGCGCGCATCCTCGGGTCCGAGCTCGGCGATGAGCACGCGCATCTGCCGGATCATCTCCTGCGGGCGTCCGTCGTCGAGCGCAGCCCAGAACGCGTCGATGCGCTCCTGCCAGTCGGTCATGGCGTCACGCGACCGCGTCGACCGCGAGCCCCGCGTGGTGCGCGGCGAACGCGAGCTGGTCGGCGAACTCGAGCGCCGCCGCATCCTTGGGCTTGCCCATGCCGTGGCCGGCGCGCGTGTCGATCGACAGCAGGATCGGCGCCTCGGAGCCGCTCGTCGCCTGCGCGCGCTGCAGCTCGGCGGCGAACTTGAACGAGTGCGCGGGCACGACGCGGTCGTCGTGGTCGCCCGTCGTGACGAGCGTCGGCGGGTAGGCGACGCCGTCGCGGATGGCGTGCAGTGGCGAGTACGCCGCGAGCGCCGGGAACTCGGCGGCGTCGTCGGGGTCGCCGTAGTCGCTCGTCCACGCCCAGCCGATCGTGAAGCGGTGGAAGCGCAGCATGTCGAGCACGCCGACGCCCGGCAGCACCGCTGCCCACAGCTCGGGCCGCTGCGTGAGCGCGGCGCCCGCGAGCAGGCCGCCGTTCGAGCGGCCGTGCAGCGCGAGCTGCGCCGGCGTCGTCACGCCCGTCGCGATGAGCTGCTCGGCGATGGCGTAGAGGTCGTCGAACACCTGCTGCTTGCGGGCCTTCGTGCCCTGCTTGTGCCAGTCGGAGCCGAACTCGCCACCGCCGCGCAGGTTCGGCACCACGAGCACGCCGCCCGCATCCACCCAGGCGGCGAGCACGGCGCGGAAGCCGGGGTTCATGGGGATGTTGAAGCCGCCGTACGCCCAGATGAGCGTCGGGCGCGGGGCCGAGCCGTCGTCGCCCGCCGGGCGCACGACGAACGCGGGCACCTCGGCGCCGTCGGTGCTCGTGGCCCGGATGCGCGACGTCGTGGCCGCGGGAGCCGCGGGACCCGGGGTCGGCAGGGTGCGGTGCGAGACGAGCCTCGGGCCGTCGGTCTCGACGACGTGGCGCGTGCCGCGGTCGACGAACGACGACGTCGTGACGAAGACCGTCGCCGACGTCGCGCGAGCGCTGAGGCCGGTGAGGCTCACGCCGTCGCCGATCGGCACGGCGTCGCCGAGCGTGCCGTCGGTCGCGGCCAGCTGCAGGCGGTGCGACGCGTCGTGCGAGTACTCGAGCACGAGGCCGCCCTCGGTGAGGGAGGCGCCGAGCAGCACGTCGGTCTCGTGCTCGGGGACGACCTCGCGCATCCGATGGCTGCCGTGCATGCCGGGGTCGAGGTCGAAGGCGACGAGGCGATACCGCGCCGCGTCCGCGTCGGTCACGACGAAGAGCGTGTTCCCACGGATGCCGATGGCATTCCACTCGTGCTCGTGGCCCTCGACGAGCTGGCGCAGGTCGTACGCGCCGTGCGCGGCGACGGCGAGGTCGTTGCCGCTCGACGAGCCCGTGTCGGTGGAGAGCACGAACCAGCGGTCGTCGCGTGGCCAGTGGCGTGCGAACATCCGCGGCTCCTCCGGACGCTCCCAGATCGTCTCGTCGGCCTCGGCCGCCTGGCCGACGACGTGCACCATCAGCCGGCCGGGGCCCATCTCGTCGGTGAGGCCGTTGCCGCCGGGGGCGTCGTAGCGCCAGTACGTGAACGAGCGGCCATCAGGCATCCACACCGGCGAGTTCCACTTCGTCCAGGGGATCTCATCCGCGAGGTCGATGCCGGTGACGACGTCGCGCACCTTGAGCGTGCGCCAGTCCGAGCCGCCGTCGGCGGTTCCGTACGCGAGCAGCTGGCCGTCGGGGCTCACGGATGCGGCTGTGACCGACACGGTGCCGTCGGCGGAGAGTGCGTTGGCGTCGAGCAGCACGCGGCCGTCCTCGAGGTCGTCGACCGCATCGGCGACCACCAGCACGTCCTGGTTCTGGCCGTCGTTGCGCCACGCGAAGATGCGGCCGCCGCGCTCGAACGGGCAGCCGCGCGTCGGCGCGCCGAGCAGCGCCGTCACGCGCTCGCGGAACGCGTCGCGAGCGGGGAGCGCAGCGAGCACGGGCTCGGCGAACGCGTTCTGCGCGGCGACGAACGCGGCGGTCTCGTCGGAGTCCGCATCCTCGAGCCACCGGTACGGGTCGGCGATGCGCACCCCGTGCAGCTCGTCGACCGTCTCGGAACGCCTCACGGCAGGGTACGCACGCATGTACCCCACCCTGCCAGAAACAGAAATGAGGTTTTCGGCCGCTCTTGATGTCAAAAGCGGCCGAAAACCTCAAATGTGTGGAGGGGTGCTACTTCGCGACGCCCGGGTGCGTCATCGACAGCAGGTCGAGCGCCTTGTCGAGGTCGGCCTCGGTGAGCTCGCCGCGCTCGACGTAGCCGAGGTCGACGACGGCCTCGCGCACCGTGATGCCGGCCTTCACGGAGTGCTTCGCGATCTTCGCGGCGGCCTCGTAGCCGATGAGGCGGTTGAGCGGCGTCACGATCGACGGGCTCATGCCCGCGAGCGCCGCGGCGCGCTCGACGTTGGCCTCGAGGCCGTCGATCGTCTTGTCGGCGAGCACGCGCGACGCGTTCGACAGCAGGCGGATCGACTCGAGCAGCGCCGTGCCCATGACGGGGATCTGCACGTTGAGCTCGAACGAGCCCGACGCGCCCGACCACGCGACGGTCGCGTCGTTGCCGATGACGCGCGAGCACACCATGAGCACGGCCTCGGGCACGACGGGGTTGACCTTGCCGGGCATGATCGACGAGCCGGGCTGCAGGTCGGGGATCGCGAGCTCGCCGAGCCCCGTGTTCGGGCCCGAGCCCATCCAACGCAGGTCGTTGCAGATCTTCGTGAGCGACACCGCGATCGTGCGCAGCGCGCCCGACGCCTCGACGAGGCCGTCGCGGTTCGCCTGCGCCTCGAAGTGGTCGCGCGCCTCGGTGATGGGCAGGCCCGACGATGCGGCGAGCTCGGCGATGACCTGCTCGGGGAAGCCGAGCGGCGTGTTGATGCCGGTGCCGACGGCCGTGCCGCCCTGCGGCACCTCGGCGACGCGGGGGAGCGCTGCCTGGATGCGCTCGATGCCGTAGCGCACCTGCGCGGCGTAGCCGCCGAACTCCTGGCCGAGCGTGACGGGCGTCGCGTCCATGAGGTGAGTGCGGCCGGGCTTGACGGCGTCCTGCCACAGCTCCGCCTTCGCCTGCAGCGACGCGGCGAGGTGCTCGAGCGCGGGGATGGCCTGCTCGATGAGCGCGCCGGTGACGGCGACGTGCACCGACGTGGGGAAGACGTCGTTCGACGACTGCGACGCGTTGACGTGGTCGTTGGGATGCACGGCCGAGCCGCGGTGCGTCGACGCGAGCGTCGCGAGCACCTCGTTCATGTTCATGTTCGACGAGGTGCCCGAGCCGGTCTGGTACGTGTCGACGGGGAACTGGTCGTGGTGCGCACCGCCCACGATCTCGTCGGCGGCGGCCACGATGGCGTCGGCGACGTCGGCGTCGAGGATGCCCAGGCTCTTGTTGGCGATGGCGGCGGCGCGCTTGATGCGCGCGAGCGCGACGATCTGCGCGGGCTCGAGGCCGGAGCCCGAGATGGGGAAGTTCTCGACGGCGCGCTGCGTCTGCGCTGCGTACAGCGCGTCGACGGGCACGCGCACCTCGCCCATCGTGTCGTGCTCGATCCGGTACTCGGTCATGCTCATCGGCCTCTCTGCTCGGTGGTCGTGGGTGCCGCGCCGCAGCGCGGTGGATTCGGGTGCGTCAGGATGCGGGCAGCTCGGCGGTGACGGCCTCGACGAGCGTCTGCAGCTCGTCGTCGGCAGCCGTGCCGGCGACGACGTACGTCGAGCCGCCCGCCTGCGTCCACGCGACCCAGGCGAGGTTGCCGGGGTCGTCCATGTCGCGCTGGTCGGCGACGGTCCACTCGACGCCGTCGACGTCGAGGCTGCCGGTGGGGATGGCCTCGCGCGTCGTGGCGGCGAGCCAGGTGCCGTCGGCGTCGATGCCCTGCGTCAGCGACGCGAACGCCTCGTCGCCGGTGATCCAGCCGACGTACCACTGCTCGATGCCGGCGGCGCCGCTGCGCAGCTCGGCCGCGTTGGCGGCCCACGTCTCGGGCACGTCGGGGTCGGCCACGGGCACGTCGAGCGAGGCGGAGGCGTCGGATGCGGCGGCGCTCACGTCGATCGGCTCGGGCGCGGCGGGGCCGGGGCGCATGACGACGAGCACCATGACGATGACGATGCCGGCGCACGCGAGCATCGCGGCGACGAGGTTCACGAGCGTCTTCGAGCCGCGGTACCGCGCGCTCGAGGCGGCCTTGCGGTCGGCGGTCTCCTGCGCCGTCTCGGGGCGGCCGAGCTCGGCGACGATCGCGGGCGGCTTGCGGCTCACGATGCGTCGGCCTCCGTGCCGCGGGCGGCGTCGAGGCGGGCGCGCGCGCCCTGCAGCCACTGCTCGCAGCGCTCGGCGAGGGCGTTGCCGCGCTCCCACAGGGCGAGCGACTGCTCGAGGGTCGTGTCGCCCGACTCGAGGGCCTGCACGACGCGCACGAGCTCGTCGCGCGCGGCCTCGTAGCCGAGCTCGTCGGCGGGCGTCTGCCCGATGGGCGCAGCGGTCTCGCTCACGGGTGACGATCCTACCGTCGCGCCACCGACGACGGGGCGAGCCATCGACGGTGGAAGGATCGAAGGATCCCCACCCCGTGATCGAGAGGAAGAGCCGTGCCTGCACCCGCCGACGTCACCATGGAGGAGATCCGCACCCTCGTCGCCTTCGACACGACGAGCCGCGGCTCGAACCTCGAGCTCGTCGCGCACGTGGAGCGGCGGCTCGACGCCCTCGGCATCGCCTCGCGCCGCATCCCGAACCCCGAGGGCACCAAGGCCAACCTGCTCGCGACCATCCCGGCGGGCGATGGCTCGACGGGCGGCGGCATCGTGCTGTCGGCGCACACCGACGTCGTGCCGGTCGACGGGCAGGAGTGGTCGAGCGAGCCCTTCGCGCCCGAGGTGCGCGACGGGCGCCTGTACGCGCGGGGAGCGCGGACATGAAGTCGTTCCTCGGCGTCGTGCTCGTGAAGGCAGCGGACATGGTCGCGCAGCCGCTCGCCGAGCCGATCCACCTCGCGCTGTCGTACGACGAGGAGATCGGATGCGTGGGTGCCATCGACCTCGTCGACGAGCTCGCGCGCGGCGGCGAGCTGCCGCGCGGCTGCGTCGTCGGGGAGCCGACGAGCATGCGCGTCGTGCGCGGGCACAAGTCGATGAACGTCTTCCGCATCGACGTGCGCGGCGTCGCCGCGCACTCGTCGCTCACGCCGCAGGGCGAGAACGCCGTCGCGGCCGCCGCCGAGCTCGTGCGCTTCGTGCAGGCCGTCGGCGACGAGATGCGCGAGCAGGGTCCGTTCGACGACGGCTACGTCGTGCCATACACGTCGGTGAGCGTCAACCGCATCGACGGCGGCATCGCCATCAACACGATCCCGGCCGAGTGCACGATCCACTTCGAGTTCCGCGCCCTCACGACCGTCGACCACGAGCTGCTCGTCGAGCGGTTCCGCGCCGAGTGCGCCCGCGTCGAGGCCGACATGCGCTCGCGCTTCCCCGAGGCGTCGGTCGTGCTCGCCACCACCGCGGCCGCGCCCGGCGTCGACACGCCCGCCGACGCCGAGATCGTGGCGCTCGCCGACGCGTGGGGCGCGATCCCGAGCGACGAGAAGGTCACGTACGGCACCGAGGCCGGGCTGTTCGCGAACGCGGGCATCCCGACGGTCGTGTGCGGTCCCGGCGACATCGCGCAGGCGCACGCGCCCGACGAGTTCATCGAGCTCGAGCAGATCGCCGCGTGCGAGGCCTTCGTCGACGCGCTCGTCGCCGACCTGCGCGCCTGACGTCCCCACCCATCCGCACCTGGAGCACGAAGAGCACCGCATGAGCACCACACCGACCACGTCCGCACCCGAGGCGACGCCCGAGCGCCTCGCCGCCGCACGCAAGGCCGTCATCTCGTCGTCGATCGGCGCCGCCCTCGAGTGGTTCGACATCATCGTCTACGCGTCGTTCGCCGTCGTCATCACCCGCGTCTTCTTCCCCGACGCCGGCGAGTACGGCCTGCTGTACACGTTCGCGACGTTCGCGACGACCTACCTCATCCGTCCGCTCGGCGGATGGATCCTCGGCTCGTACGCGGATCGCAAGGGGCGCAAGAACGCGCTCACCATCACGCTCGGCATCATGATGCTCGGCACGCTGCTCATGGCCGTGGCGCCGACGTACGCGGCGGTCGGCGTGTGGGGCGGCGTCGTGATCCTGCTGTCGCGCCTGCTGCAGGGCTTCTCGGCAGGCGGCGAGTTCGGCACCGCGACGACGTTCCTCATCGAGACGGCACCGCATCGCAAGATGTTCTACGCGTCGTGGCAGATCGCGGCGCAGGGTGCGTCGATGCTGCTGGCCTCGGCGTTCGGCTTCGCCCTCAACACGGCGCTCACGACCGAGCAGCTCGACGCGTGGGGCTGGCGCGTGCCGTTCTTCGTCGGTCTGCTCATCGGTCCCGTCGGCCTGTACATCCGCGCGCGTCTTGCGGAGCCCGACGAGCTCGGCGACCACGAGCGCGCGAAGTCGCCGATGGGCACGCTCCTCACGCAGCACCTGGGACGCATGCTCGCGGGCTCGGCCGTCATCGGCGTCGCGACGATCTCGGTCTACATGATCCTGTTCATGCCGACGTTCGCGGTCTCGAACCTCGGCATCGCTCCGGAGGCCGCGTACCTCGGCGGCGTGGTGGCGGGCGCGATCGCGCTCGTGGGCTCGCCGCTCGTGGGGCGCCTCGCCGACCGCGTGGGGCCGGCGCGCGTCATGACGTGGGCGGCGATCGCGGCGCTCGTGCTCGCGTGGCCGATCTTCCAGGTCATCGTGGGGCTGCGCAGCGTGCCGGCGCTCGTGATCTCGATCGCGCTCCTCGGCCTCATCATGGCGTTCTACTTCGCGCCGCTGCCCGGGCTGCTGTCGTCGATGTTCCCCGCCGAGATCCGCGGCACGGGCCTGTCGATCACGTACAACGTGGGCGTGACGCTGCTCGGCGGCATCGCGCCGCTCGTGCTCACGTGGCTGCTGCAGGTCACGGGCAACCTCAACGCGCCGAGCCTCTACTACATGGCGATCGCGGCGCTGTCGCTCGTGGGGCTCTTCTTCGTGCGCAGGACCTTCCAGCAGCGGTGACGCGTCGCCGGGGCGCGCACCGCTACGTCGCGGGTCGGGCCTCGGTGACCTCGGCGTCGACCGTGCCCGACGCGAGCGTCACGAGCACGGCGTCGCCCGGCGTCGCATCCGCGGCGTCGCGCAGCACGCCGCCGCCCGCCGTCTGCACGACGGCGTAGCCGCGGTCGAGCGTCGCCTGGGGGCTCAGCGCGCGCAGGCGGTCGGCGAGGCGGTGGATGCCGTGCTCGGCGCGCTCGACGGAGCGGCCGGCGAGGTCGTCGGCGCGCACGGCGAGCTGCCGCACCTCCGACAGGTGCGCGTCGAGCAGCGACTCGGGGCGCGCGAGCGAGGGGCGCGAGCGGATGGCCGCGAGGCGCTCGACCTCGTGCGCGACGCGCTGCGTGACGCGCGAGCGCATGCGGGCGCGGGCCTGCGAGACCATGTCGAGCTGCTCGGCGACGTCGGGCACGACGCGCTTCGCCGCATCCGTGGGCGTGGATGCGCGCAGGTCGGCGACGAGGTCGAGCAGCGGCCGGTCGGCCTCGTGGCCGATGGCGGAGACGATGGGCGTCGTCGCGGCGGCGGCGGCGCGCAGCACGCGCTCGTCGCTGAACGCGAGGAGCGCCTGGAAGTCGCCGCCGCCGCGCGCGACGACGATGACGTCGACGTCGGGGTTCGCGTCGAGCTGCTCGATGGCGCGCACGACCTCGCGCGGGGCGGCGTCGCCCTGCACGGCGGCGTACGCGACCTCGAAGCGCACGCCGGGCCAGCGCAGGCGCGCGTTGCGCAGCACGTCCTGCTCGGCATCCGAGTCCTTGCCCGTCACGAGGCCGACGCCGTGGGGGAGGAAGGGCAGGGGGCGCTTGCGCGCGGGGTCGAAGAGCCCCTCGGCGGCGAGGCGCTGCCGCAGCTCCTCGATGCGCGCGAGCAGCTCGCCGAGGCCCACGTGGCGCATGGCGCGCACCTGCATCGACAGCGTGCCGCCCTTGGCCCAGTACTCCGGCTGCACGAGCGCGACGACGCGATCGCCCTGGCTGAACGGCTCGCGCAGCGTCGATGTGAACGCCTTCGCGTCGATCGTGAAGTCGCCGTCGACGTCCTTGACCTTGCCGAACACCATGCCGCGGCGCACGTTCCACTGCGTGAGCTCGCCCTCGACCCACACCGACCCGAGGCGGGCGACGTACGACTGCAGCTCGGTCGCGAGGCGCGCGACGGTCCACGGCTCCTCGGGCGTGCCCGAGACGCGGTCGCCCATGCGGCCTCCGAACGTAGGATTCGAGTCGTGACGATCTCGAACGGCCGGATCCCCCTGGATCCGCCGCGCGCGCCGATCGCCCGCCACAGGCTAGTCGACCCCGGCGACGTCGGGCCGCGCCGCGTGCTGCTCGCGAGCCCCCGCGGCTACTGCGCCGGCGTCGACCGTGCGGTCATCACGGTCGAGCAGGCCCTCGCGCAGCACGGCGCGCCCGTGTACGTGCGCAAGCAGATCGTGCACAACCGCCATGTCGTCGCCGAGCTCGAGCGCGCGGGCGCCGTGTTCGTCGACGAGGTGGATGCGGTGCCCGAGGGCGCGCTCGTCGTGTTCAGCGCGCACGGCGTGAGCCCCGCGGTCGTCGCCGAGGCATCCGACCGCGGCCTGCAGGCCATCGACGCGACGTGCCCGCTCGTCACGAAGGTGCACCGGGAGGCGCAGCGCTTCGCGCGCGACGAGGCGCACATGCTGCTCGTCGGCCACGCTGGCCACGAGGAGGTCGAGGGCACGATGGGCGAGGCGCCCGGCCGCATGACGCTCGTGCAGTCGCCCGCCGACGCCGACGCCGTCGACGTGCCGGAGCACACGAGGCTCGTGTGGCTGAGCCAGACGACGCTGTCCGTCGACGAGACGATGGAGACCGTGCGGCGCCTGCGCGTGCGCTTCCCGTACCTCGAGGACCCGCCGAGCGACGACATCTGCTACGCCACGCAGAACCGACAGGTGGCGATGAAGAAGGTCGCGCCCGAGTGCGACCTCGTCATCGTCGTCGGCAGCGCGAACTCGTCGAACACCGTGCGGCTCGTCGACGTCGCGCTCGAGGCCGGCGCGCGCGCCGCGTACCGCGTGGATGCGTCGCGCGAGATCGAGCAGGCGTGGCTCGAGGGCGTGCGCACCATCGGCGTCTCGAGCGGCGCGAGCGTGCCCGAGGTGCTCGTCGCCGAGGTGCTCGCCGAGCTCGCCGACGCCGGCTGGGGACAGGTCGACGAGGTGCGCACGGCCGAGGAGGACCTCGTCTTCTCGCTGCCGAAGGAGCTGCGGCCCTCGCGGCGCTGACGCCCGCGGACCCTACCTCCTCGACCCCTGCGCGCGACATGCGCTGCGCGAGCGCCGCGACGGGAGCATCCTGGTCTCGACGCCGTCGACCGGCGGCGCCGGACACGTTGGAGGGACCATGAGCGACGAGACCGTGCAGGACGCCGGCGTCGAGAGCACCGACGAGTGGAGCGACGAGGTCGCGACCGGCGAGGACTACGACGAGACCGTCGGCGACTCGGCCGAGGAGCCCGACCCCGTCGGCGTCGACGACACCGACTCGATCACGGTGCAGGACGTGCCCGACGGCTACGAGGACCGCGACGAGGACGAGGCCGACGACGACCCCGCCGACGTGCCCGACGAGCACGGCGGCGACCGCTGGGCGATCGACACCGACGGCAACGGCGTCGACGACACCGTGCTGCCGGAGGGCACCGACTCGATCGTCGACGAGAACGCCGACTGGGAGTAGCGCCACTCCCTGGCTGCGCGCAGGTCCCCCGGCTACGGTCGGGGGACGGCGCGGGCGCCGCCCCGCCGGATTCGACGAGGAGGCCACCATGACCATCCGCGAACGACTCCGCCGCTTCTGGCAGTCCCTCACGGGCTCGGGCGTGCAGACCTACGGCGACGACCCGCTGCCTGGCCAGGCCGACGAGACCAATCCCGGTCTGCAGGGCAGCAGCGACATCCAGGCACGCAACCGGCACAACACGGCGCAGGGATTCATGGGCTGAGCGCCGCGGCGCACGTCCGAGCGCGCTCCCAGGTATGCAGGCGCAGGATTGCGCCATGCGCCGACAGCCCATCCTCCTCCGCATCGCCATCGCCAGCCTCGCGGTCGGTGCGTACGCGCTCGTGCGCAACCTGCTCTCGACCTGGCAGACGATCCAGGACTACCCGAACGCGCAGTTCCTGCCCGTGTTCCTGTCGACGGAGTCGGCGACGGGCGGCACGGACATCATGTTCGTGTTCTACGTGTGGGGCCCGCTCGTCTTCGGCGGCCTCGGCATCGCGCTGCTCGTCGCGCACTTCGTGACGCGCGCCGCGGGCGCCGCGGTCGTGGGCGGCGCAGCCGCCGCGACCGCGCAGGCGTGGGCGCAGCCGCAGCAGCCGCAGCAGGGCGGATGGCAGCCGCAGCAGACCGAGCAGGGTTGGCAGCAGCAGCAGCAGCCGGCCCCGCAGCAGCAGGGCTGGCAGCCCGAGCCGCAGCAGCAGGCGTGGCAGCAGCCCGCGCCGCAGGCGCAGCAGCAGCCGAACCCCATCCAGCCGCTCGGCGGTACGCAGCCGCCCCCGCCCAACGCGGCCGACCGCATCCAGCCCTAGCCGGCGCGACACGACGGCCCCCGGCGCACCGCCGGGGGCCGTCGTCGTGCGCGCGTCAGGCGTCGACGGTCTGCGGCACCGGAGCCGTGCGCGCGCGACCCCGCGCGAGCACGACCGCGACGGCGCCGAGCGTCGCGACGACGAGCGCGATGCCCGCCGCGAGGAATCCGCCGGCGGGTGCGACGACGGGTTGCCCGGCGAGGGCCTGCGGCGTGAGCACCGCCAGCAGGGCGACCATCGCGGCGGCGGCGACCGCGACGAGCTCGAACCGCACGCGCGCATCGCCGAGCACGCGGATGCGGCGGCCTGCGCGCGCTCGTCCTCGAGCGACGCGCGCGGGCGGCGAGCGCCCCAGCATGACGAAGGGCCCGGCGCGATGTGCGCCGGGCCCCTCGATCAGGCGTGGGTCAGCGACCCGACCAGCCGGCCGAGCCGAGCTGCTGCGTCGCCTCGACGACGCGCGCCGCCATGGCCTTCTCGGCGGCCTTGCCCCACGCGCGGGGGTCGTAGACCTTCTTGTTGCCGACCTCGCCGTCGACCTTGAGGAAGCCGGAGTAGTTCGAGAGCACCGAGTCGGCGACCGATCGCGAGTACGCGTACTGCGTGTCGGTGTCGATGTTCATCTTGATGACGCCGTTCGCGACCGCCTCGGCGATCTCGGCGTCGGTCGAGCCCGAGCCGCCGTGGAAGACGAGGTCGAGCGGCTTCTCGCCCGTGCCGTGCTTCGCGGCGATGCCTGCCTGGATCTCGCCGAGCAGCTCGGGGCGCAGCTTCACGTTGCCCGGCTTGTAGACGCCGTGCACGTTGCCGAACGTCAGCGCGGCGATGTACGTGCCCTGCTCGCCGAGGCCGAGCGCGTCGACGGCCTGCTCGACGTCGCCGAGCGTCGTGTAGAGGGCGTCGTTCGAGCCCTCGTGCTGCACGCCGTCCTCCTCGCCGCCGACGACGCCGATCTCGACCTCGAGGATGATGTCGAGCGCCTTGAGCCGGGGGAGCAGCTCCTTGGCGATCTCGAGGTTCTCAGCGAGCGGCACGGCCGAGCCATCCCACATGTGCGACTGGAACAGCGCGGGGCGGCCGGCGGCGACCTCCTCCTCGCTGGCCGCGATCAGCGGCAGCAGGAACGAGTCGAGCGCGTCCTTCGGGCAGTGGTCGGTGTGCAGCGCGACCGTGATGGGGTACGCCTTCGCGACCTCCGTCACGTACTTCGCGAACGCGATGGCGCCACCGGCGCGGTTCTTCACCGACTGGCCAGCGAAGAAGTCCGCGCCGCCCGTCGTCACCTGGATGATGCCGTCCGAGCCGGCCTCCGTGAGGCCCTGCAGGACCGCGTTGATCGTCGACGAGGACGAGACGTTGATGGCGGGGTAGGCGAAGCCGTTCGACTTCGCCTTCTCGAGCATCTCGGCGTACTGGGCGGGCGTTGCGACGGGCATGGGCATCTCCTTCGAGCGGATCGCGTCGCCACCGAGTCTAGGAGCGTGCGCGTGCTGCCGACAGCGACAGGTTGCATGCACTTGTCCTATAGGGTTGCCGCGTCGCATCGAACCGAAAGGGGACGCGATGACGCGTCTGTTCAACGAGCCGTCGGCGTTCGCCGACGAGATGATCGAGGGCTTCGCGGCCGCATCCGCACGGTGGGTCACCGCCGTGCCCGGTGGTGTCGTGCGCTCCACGCGGGCAGCGGAGGACACGGTGGCCCTCGTGATCGGTGGTGGCAGTGGCCACTACCCCGCGTTCGGAGGCCTCGTCGGCCCCGGCATCGCGCACGGCGCGGCGATGGGCAACCTGTTCGCGTCGCCGTCGACGCAGCAGGTGTACTCGATCGCCAAGACCGCCGACCAGGGCAAGGGCGTGCTGCTCTGCTACGGCAACTACGCCGGCGACGTGCTGAACTTCACGGAGGCGCAGGAGCGGCTGAAGGCCGAGGGCCACGACGTCCGCACGGTGCTCGGCGTCGACGACATCTGGAGCGCACCGGTCGACCGGATGCAGGACCGGCGTGGCATCGCGGGCATGCTGGCGCTGTTCAAGGTCGCAGGCGCGGCTGCCGAGCGCGGCGACTCGCTCGACGACGTCGAGCGCCTCGCCAAGCACGTCATGACTCGCACGCGCACGTTCGGCGTCGCCTTCGGCGGCTGCACGTTCCCGGGCGCCGACGCTCCGCTCTTCACCGTGCCGGAGGGCCGCATGGCCGTCGGGCTCGGCATCCACGGCGAGCCCGGCATCGACGAGGTCGACATGCCCACGGCAGACGGGCTCGCCGAGCTCTTCGTGTCACGCCTGCTCGACGAGGTGCCGGAGGGCGTCTCGGTCGACGGTGCTCGCGTCGTGCCGATCCTCAACGGCCTCGGCTCGGTGAAGTACGAGGAGCTGTTCGTGCTCTACCGCACCGTGCACCGGCTGCTCGAGGCGCGTGGCCTCGTGGTCGTCGAGCCCGACGTGGGCGAGATGTGCACGTCGCTCGACATGGCGGGCTGCTCGCTGACGCTGCTGTGGCTCGACGACGAGCTCGAGGAGCTGTGGGCTGCTCCCGCCGACTCGCCTGCATACCGCAAGGGCTCCGTCGCTCCCCAGGAGCGTGCCGAGATCGTCGTCGCCGGTGCAGCCGTCGAGGACATCCCCGAGGCATCCGACGCATCGAAGGCCGTCGCCGCCACCATCGGCTCGGCGTTCGTCGAGATCGCGAACGCGATCGACGGCGCTGCCGACGAGCTCGGCCATCTCGACGCCGTCGCCGGCGACGGCGATCACGGCATCGGCATGCAGCGCGGCGTGCACGCAGGCCGCGACGCGGCGCTCGCCGCCGTCGAGGCCGGCGCGGGTGCCGAGACGACGCTGCGTCACGCCGCCGAGGCGTGGGGCGACCGTGCCGGTGGCACGTCGGGCGTCATCTGGGCGACGATCCTGCGCTCGCTCGCGGGCGCGCTCGGCGACGCTGCCGACGTCTCGCGCGTCGAGATCTCGGCAGGCGTGGACGCGGCACGCGACGCCGTCACGTCGTTCGGCAAGGCCAAGGTCGGCGACAAGACCATGATCGACGCGATCGTGCCGTTCGCCGACGAGCTGCGCGAGCGCATCGCCGCAGGCGACTCGCTCGTCGAGGCCTGGTCGCACGCGTCCGGCGTCG
The DNA here is from genome assembly GCF_900099705.1 of Agrococcus jejuensis. NCBI lineage: Bacteria > Bacillati > Actinomycetota > Actinomycetes > Micrococcales > Microbacteriaceae > Agrococcus > Agrococcus jejuensis. Next base: position 685,192 of record NZ_LT629695.1, on the reverse strand, counting down.
CCGAGGAGGCCGCGCAGGAGACCGCTGCCCTCAAGGCGACGCTCGGCCGCGCCAAGTCGCATGGCGACAAGTCGATCGGCACGCCCGACCCGGGCGCCGTGTCGTTCGCGCTCATCTGCACGACCGTCTCGGACGTGCTCGCACAGGACCTCGAGGAGGACAGCAAGTGACGCTTCGGCTCATCATCGGATCGGACAAGGCCGGCTACGACTACAAGGAGATCGTCAAGGTCGACCTGGAGTCCAACGACCTGGTCGCGAGCGTCGTCGACGTGGGCGTCTCGTCGGACGCCGACGCCACGAGCTACCCGAACGTCGCGATCGAGGCCGCCGAGCGCATCGCGCGCGGCGAGGCCGACCGCGCGATCCTGTTCTGCGGCACGGGCCTCGGCGTCGCCATCTCGGCCAACAAGGTCAAGGGCATCCGCGCCGTCACCGCGCACGACTCGTTCTCGGTCGAGCGCTCGATCCTGTCGAACGACGCGCAGGTGCTGTGCATGGGCCAGCGCGTCGTGGGCATCGAGCTCGCGCGTCGCCTCGCGAAGGAGTGGCTGACGTACACGTTCGACCCCACGAGCCACTCGCAGGCGAACGTCGACGACATCTGCGCCTACGAAGGCAGGTGACCGTGGCGAGGTTCGTCATCGGCTCGAGCCTCAAGATGTACTTCGGCAAGGCGGCGACCGAGCGCTGGACGCGCGACGTCGCCGCCATCTGCCGCGTGCATGAGGCCGTCGCCTCGGGCGTCGTCGAGCCGTTCGTCATCCCGACCTTCCCGTCGATCCCCGCCGTCGTCGACATCGCCGCACCCGCGGGGATGACGGTCGGCGCGCAGGACGTGCACTGGGAGCCGTCAGGCGCCTTCACCGGCGAGGTCGGCGCGCCCGAGCTCGTCGAGCACGGCGTGCGGATGGTCGAGATCGGCCACGCCGAGCGTCGCGCGATGTTCGGCGAGACCGACGAGACCGTGGCCCGCAAGGTCGCCGCGTCGCTCGACGCGGGCCTCGCGCCCGTGCTGTGCATCGGCGAGCTCGTGCACGGCGACCCGTCGAGCGCTGCCGCCGCGTGCGTGCAGCAGCTCGAGGCGTCGCTGCGCCTCGCGCGCGAGCGCGGCGTCGGCGGTCGCCTCGTGGTGGCGTACGAGCCCGTGTGGGCGATCGGCGCGCCCGAGCCCGCGGGGGAGTCGCACATCCGCGGCGTCACGAGCGTGCTGCGCGACCATCTCGCCGGCGACGCGCTGCTGCCCGGCGCGCAGGTCATCTACGGCGGCTCCGCCGGACCCGGCCTGCTGCCGCGCATCGCGCCCGACGTCGACGGCATGTTCCTCGGCCGCTTCGCGCACGACCCGGTCGCGTTCGGCGCGATCCTCGACGAGGCGCTGGCCGCCGCATGAGCGAGGGCGGTCGTCACCTGGACGTGCAGCGCAGGGCGCTGCGCGACCAGGTGCACGACCGCATCCTCGCCGACCTCCTCGACGGCACGGTGCAGCCGGGGGAGCGGCTCTCGATCGACACGCTCGCCCGCGAGCTGGCCGTCTCGCCGACGCCGGTGCGCGAGGCGCTCGTGCAGCTCGAGCGCACGGGCCTCGTGACGCGCGAGGCGCTCAAGGGGTATCGCGTCGCACCTCCGCTCGACCGCGAGCAGCTCGCGGAGCTCTTCGAGGCACGTCTCATGCTCGAGGAACGGGCGGCGACGCTCGCCGCGCCGCGTGCGAGCGAGCTGCTGCCGGCGCTGAGGGCTGCGCACGAGGTCCACGAGGCTGCGAGCCACGACGTCGTGCACGCGCACGCAGTCGGCGAGGTGCCGCTCGAGGTCACCCAGCGGTACTTCGAGGCCGACGGCGCGTTCCACGCCGTGATCCTCGAGCACGCGGGCAACCGCTACGTGCACGAGATGCACGCATCGCTCGGCGCGTTGACGCATCGGCTGCGACAGGCCGCGCTGCGCGGACCCAGCGACGTCATCGAGGCGATCGCCGAGCACCGCGCGATCCTCGACGCCTTCGCGTCGCAGCCGGATGCCGCGGGCGATCGCATGCGCGACCACATCGCGAACGTCCGAGATCGTTCGCTCTCCGGGCGCTGACCCGTCCCGCCCACGCCGCGAGCCTCGTGCTCGCGGCGTTCGTCGTGCGTGCCGGGGATGCGTGCGAGTCGGGGCTTGACGCGTTTCATAGATCCTATAGGATTCTTGCAGCCCGACCCCGAGCGATGGAGCCCACCGGTGCCGACGACGACGTCCCCCTTCACGGCCGAGACCTGGCCGATCGCGACCTGCCTGCACGGCATCCCCACCGTCGGGCGCGACGGCGTCGCGCTCCACGACGCGAGCAGCGAGACCTGGGACGACATGCTGGCGCAAGTGCAGGACGTCGGCTTCTCGATGATCGAGCTGGCCGACAGCCACATCCGCCCCGCCGATCTCGAGCCGAGCCGACGCGACGAGCTGCTGTCGATCGCCGCCGCGCGCGGCATCCGCATCCCGAGCGTGCACCTCCAGCGGCAGAGCGTCATCATGCCCGGGCACGAGGAGCGCAACCTCGCGTACGCGCACCGGACGATCGACGCCGCTGCCGAGTGGGGCATGCAGGTCTTCTCGACGGGACTGCACCAGCCGTTCTCCGAGGCGCAGCGCCGCGCGCTCTGGTTCTGGACCGCCGAGGGTCCGAAGGATCCCGACGACCCGGAGGTCTGGGACGCGGCCGTGACGCGCCTGCGCGAGCTCGGTCGGCACGCTGCCGACGTCGGGCTGCGCATGTCGCTCGAGATGTACGAGGACACCTACCTCGGCACCGCGGACTCCGCCGTGCGACTCGTCGAGGAGATCGGCCTCGACAACGTCGGCCTCAACCCCGACATCGCGAACCTCATCCGGCTCCATCGCCCCATCGAGGACTGGCGCGAGATGCACGCGAAGACCCTGCCCTACGCCAACTACTGGCACGTGAAGAACTACACGCGCGACGAGTCCGCAGACGGCTCGTGGGCGACGAGCGTGCCCTGCTCGATGGAGGCCGGCCTCATCAACTACCGCGAGGTCGTGCGCGATGCGCTCGCGCTCGGCTTCGACGGCATCTTCCTCATGGAGCACTACGGCGGCGACAGCCTCGGCAACTGCTCCACGAACCAGCGCTACCTGCGCTCGCTCCTCCCGAAGGGACTCGCATGACCACGTACGACATCGCCGTCGTCGGCTCCGGCTACATGGGCGGCGGCATCGCCCAGGTGCTCGCGCTCGCCGGCCACCGAGTGCGGATCGCCGACGTCTCGGCCGAGATCGCGCAAGCGAACCTCGCCCGCCTGCTCGGCGAGACCGAGCAGTTCGTCGTCGATGGGCTCTTCCCCGCCGATGCGGTCGAGCGCATCCGCAGGAACCTCACGGCGGCAGCCTCCATCGAGGAGGCCGTCGCCGGCGCGGCATTCATCGAGGAGGCGGTGCCCGAGCGGATCGAGATCAAGCACGAGACGCTGCGCCGCATCTCGGCGGCCGCGCGCCCCGACGCCATCATCGGCTCCAACACGTCGACGATCCTCATCGGGTCGCTCGCCGAGGCGGTCGAGCGTCCCGAGCGCTTCCTCGGCGTGCACTTCTCGAACCCGGCGCCGTTCATCCCGGGCGTCGAGCTCATCTCGCACGACGCGACCGACCCGGCGGCGGTCGACGTCGTCGAGGCGATCGTCGCCTCCACGGGCAAGCAGTCGGCGCGCATCGGCGACGCGACGGGCTTCGTGCTCAACCGGCTGCAGTACGCCCTGTTTCATGAGGCGACGCAGCTCGTCGAGGAGGGCGTCGCGACGCCGACGGACATCGACACGATCGTGCGCACGACGTTCGGGTTCCGCCTGCCGTTCTTCGGGCCGTTCGCGATCGCCGACATGGCGGGACTCGACGTGTACGCGTTCTGCTACGCGTCGCTGCAGACGCGCTGGCCCGAGCGGTTCGCCACCCCGGCATCGCTGGCCGAGCACGTCGACGCCGGACGCTTCGGCACGAAGACGGGTGCCGGCTACCTCGACGTGCCGGCCGACCGCACGCCCGAGCTCGTCGCCTACCGCAACAAGGCCTACGTCGCGATGCAGCGACTGCTCGACGAGCTCGGGCCAGCCCCGATCGCGACGAGCGAGGGGAGCCGCGCATGACCGCGTTCCCGGCCGACCGCACCGTCATCCTCACGGGAGCCGCGTCGCCGCGCGGCATCGGACGCGCGACGGCCCACTTCCTCGCGGAGCGCGGATGGCACGTGGGCATCGTCGACCTCGACGACGCCGCGGCCAAGGCGGTCGCGACCGAGATCGCCGCAGAGCACGGCGTGCAGGCGGCGGGCGCGGGCGCGAACGTCGCCGACGCTCGGCAGGTGCGTGCCGCGATCGACGGGCTCGAGGCGGCGCTGCCGCAGCTCGTCGCGCTCGTGAACCTCGCCGGGGTCTCGAGCCCCGTCCCCTACCTCGACGTGACCGACGACGAGTGGCGACGCGTGCTGTCGATCAACCTCGACGGCGTGCACCACGCGACGCGGCGTGCGGTCGAGTCGATGGTCGAGCATGGCGTCGGCCGTGTCGTGAGCCTCGCGTCGGTGTCGGCGCAGCGCGGCGGGGGCACGTTCTCGAAGACCGCCTACTCGGCCGCGAAGGCAGGCGTCATCGGCTTCTCGCGCTCGGTCGCGCGCGAGCTCGGACCGCGCGGGGTGACGGTGAACGTCGTCTCGCCGGGACCCATCGACACCGACATCATGGGCGGCACGCTCACCGACGATCGCAAGGCGGCCATGGCGGCCGACGGCGTCCTGCCACGCATCGGCACGCCGCGCGACATCGCGGCAGCCATCCACTACCTGATCTCCGAGGACGCCGGATTCGTGACGGGGCAGACCCTGAACGTCGACGGCGGCCTCTACATGCACTAGGAGCGCACATGGCCACCTGGTCGAAGTCCCGCAAGGCATTCCTGCTGCTCGGCATCGCACTCGTCGTGCTCGCCGGCATCTTCCTCGTCACGTCCCTCTAGCCCTGCCCCCACCACCCCGAGGCGGCTCGCCGCCGGTCCGCAAAGGAGCGCACCATGTCCGATCTCGCGAAGGCGATCGACTCGACGGCCGACGCGCCGGCGCTGTCGTCCGCCATCAAGAAGGCAGCACGGCACCTCATGCCGATGCTGATCATCCTGTACTTCGTCGCCTTC